>CAYSGH010000001.1:0-148449 GCA_964430505.1 uncultured Akkermansia sp.
AGCCCTCGCCCTCGATGCCCTCAACTTTTGACCCCTCAAAACAAAAGACCCTGGATGCCGAGGTGCTGGACATGCGAAAGCCCGCGCGGCCCGTGCAGAGCCTGGCCCAAGGATTCACGCCGGAAGAACAAGCCACCTTGGGCATGAACCATGGCCAGCTCGTACTTCCACTCCACGGACCCAATCGTGAGCCCGACCGTCGCCGAGATCTCCTGGGTCACCTGAGGACCCCGATGCAACAAGGACCGCGCGTATCCCGCGCTGGCCACGTAGGCGCTCAGGGGCTGCACCATCACGAAGCCCAGCATCTTCAAGAACGACACGAGGTTGGACTTTCCTGCGCCGTTGGATCCGATCAGCACCGTCAGGGGTGTGAACTCGACTTCCGTCATCTGGCGGATCGACTTGTACCCATTGAGCGAAAGCCTCCTGAGCTGATCCATCATGAGCCTCCTTCCTTTGACGCCATCCCCCCAACGCGTGGCGGCCACAGGTCCTCCTCCACCACGATGCATGGAGCGTCTCCACGGCCAGTCACGCAGCGAGTCCGGTCCAAACAAGATGGACGCGACGAGAACACCCACCTCCCGCCGAAACGCCCCCTCGCCGCTCGGGGAGCGGCGGCGGAACCCCAAGACGCTGAGGTCCGGAGGCCACCCAGCGCGACCCCCGCGACGCACAGGAGCGTGATCACCGACACGAAGTTCTTCTTCGGCCGGAGGTAACGGAGGGCAAGGCCCAGCTCGAACGGGAGTCGCAGCACGCGGCCGCAGCGTAGGGCGTTCGCAGAAGGGAAGGCGAGCCGCGAGAGGGCGCGCGGGTTGTCCCCTGTCACGGGATCAAGCCCATGAAGGCCCGTAGCTTCCTCGACACCCACAGTCTGCTGTACGCCTACGACCTCGATGGCCCGCGGAAGCGCTGGGTGGCGCTCCGGAGCATGGAGCCAGGATGGACCGCGCCTCTGGCGCCACGGAGTTGGTCACCGAGGACTTCCACCCGGGGCAGGACGACGACGGGGTGAGGGCCATCCATCCTTTTGCCTGAGCCACTCGGCCGGACGCGGGAGGTTGGCCCACCGCCGGGGATGGGCGCGGGCTGGCGGCGATGTCAGGGACCGACAGGATGCGGCGGCGGAGCATCCATCAAGCGACGCCAAGCGTAGGCGCGCTCCCAATCCGCAGGCTGGGCGTGCTTGGGCTGGAACGTCGATGGGTCGAACAACGCGTCGAGTTGCTGGCGGGCCGACTCGTCAAACGCGGGGTGGGAAGGTGGGATGCGCGCGCCCACGGCGTTGCGCCACGAAGCGAGGTTGCGCTGCATCCGCCGGGCGAGGCGCGGGCGACGCGAGGCGAGGTTGGTGGTCTCGCCGGGATCGAACGCGAGGTTGAAGAGTTCTAGGCGACCGTCCGCGAGGTGTTCGATGAGCTTCCAGTCGCCCTCGATGAGCGCGCCGGCCGGGCGTCCGCCCTGGTTGGTGTCATGCGGGAAGTGCCATGCGAGCCGTCGCCGGGGCAACGATCGCCCTCCTTGGAGCAGTGCCAGGAGGCTGGTGCCATCCAGGCCTTCGGGAGCCTTCAACCCGGCCGCCTCCATCAACGTGGGCACCCAGTCCACGTTCGACACCGGCACGTCGGACGTGCGGCCCGCCGGCACATGGCCGGGCCACCGCACAACCAACGGGATTCGGAGGCCGCCTTCATAAAGGAAGCCCTTGCCCGCCCGGAACGGCCCGTTGTGCGTGACCCGTGGATGATGCAGCTCGGGCACGTGCAGCCCGCCATTGTCGGAGGTCAGGAGGACCAGGGTGTCGTCGCGCAGCCCAAGGCGGTCGAGGGCGGCGAGCACGTCGCCTACGGCGGCGTCGAGCCGGGCGATGACGGCGGCATAGCCGGGCTCGAAGGCGGTGGAAAAGCGCGAGCGCTCCGCCGGGGTCGCGTCATAGGGGATGTGGGGCGCGTCATGCGCGACCATGAGGAAGAAGGGCCGGTGACGGTTCGCCTCCATGAAGCCGACGGCGGCCTGTGTCACGAAGCGTTCCCCCTTGCTCCCTTCACTGGCATCCGGCCGGGTGACGGGCCGACCTGGCTGGTAGGTGTCGAATCCATGGTCCACAGGGAGGAGGCCAGGTCCGCCGAGGTGCCACTTGCCGACGAGGCCACAGGTCCATCCTTGCTCGCGAAGACGACGTGCCAGGGTGACGTGGCCGGGGTCGAGCCCAGGGGGGAGGGTGGGTTGAAGGAGAGGTTGCGAGGGATGGTTGCCGCGGCCGGGGAGGAAGCTGGTGATGCCGGTTCGAGCAGGGACCTTTCCCGTGAGGAGGGCGGCACGCGAGGCGGAGCAAATGGGTTGGGCGCAGTATGCGCGCGTGAGGCGGATGCCCTCGGAGGCCATGCGGTCGATGTGGGGCGTGGCATGGTCTGCCCGGCCGTAGCATCCCAGGTCGTGGATGCCCAAGTCGTCGGCGAGGATGAGGACGATGTTGGGGATGCGTCCGCCAGTGGCGCCGAGGGCGTGGGTGGCAGGCAAGGCCATCCACGCGAGGATGAGGGCAAGCACCCAGCCCGGCAGCATGGGTTGCGCGTGCATGGCTTGGGGCTTCACGACGCAGGATGGGTCTGGCCGGCCAGCAGGACGATGAACCGGTTCATGGCGGGCGAAAGCACCTTGTCCGCCCGATGGATGACGGCAAGGGGGCGTTCGAGGGTGGCTCCAGCCAGCGGCAAGGCCGCGAGGCTTTGTCGGGCAACCTCCTGGGCCACGGATCCCTCTGGCACAATGGACACCCCCGCCTCGACTTCCACGGCGCGCTTCACGGTCTCGATGTTGTCGAACTCCATGACCGTCCGGACCGCGACGCCGCGCTCGCGCAGGAAGCGGTCGATCGCCTTGCGCGTGGGGATGTCGGGCTCGAAGGCGATGAAACGCTGGCCCTCGAGCCGTTCCACGGGAAGGGGGCGGATGGACGCCAAGGGATGAGACGGCGGCATGATGACGACCATGGACTCGGTGCGAAGGGGCACGATGGCGAGCCGCGCGTCACGCGTGGGGCACGCGACGAGCCCGAGGTCGGCGTTGTTGGCGAGCACGTCCTCATAGACCTCGTTGGCACGGCGATATTCCACGTGGACGTGGATGGTGGGGAACGCCTTGAGGAAGCGCTTGAGGTAGGGGGGGAGGTCGTGGAGCCCGATGGAATAGATCGTGGCGACACGGATGGATCCGGCCGCGACGCCCTTGGATTCCTCGAGCCGGACCCGCAGGGCGGCGAAGGACTGCACCATCGCCTTGGCGTGCTCGTAGAGGATCTCGCCCTCGCGGGTGAGGCGGAACTTCTTCTTGGAACGCTCGATGAGGAGGCAGTGGAGCTGGCGTTCGAGCGAGGAGACCTGCTGGGACACAGCCGACTGCGTCACGCCATTGGCCTTTGCCGCCTGCGTGAAGCTCTCGGTCTCGGCGAGGTCGCAGAACACCTTGAAGCCCTCGATGTGCATGCCGGCCCCATCAGGCAACAAGACGCGCGGGAAGGAAAGGAGTCGCTGGACATGGGGCGTGACGCGAGGGGCGGGGGGCGAGGAGCGGGCGTTCAGGGGAGGCGAGCGGGAACGGGAAAGAGAAAAGGGGCGCGGCCGTGGCCGCGCCCCAAGCTGTCCGGCCCCAAGGCCGGGCCGTGAATGGAGGGCTGGACTTAGTAGTCCATGCCGCCGCCGTGGTGAGGATCGGCGGCGGGCTTCTCCTTCTTCTCGGGGATCTCGGTGATGAGGGCCTCGGTCGTCAGCATGAGGCCGGCGATGGAGGCGGCGTTCTGCAACGCGGAGCGGGTCACCTTCTTGGGGTCGATGACGCCAGCCTTGACGAGGTCCTCGTACTCGCCGGTGGCGACGTTGTAGCCCTCGTTGCCCTTGCGGCGTCGGACCTCCTGGACAATGAGGGAGCCCTCGACGCCCGCGTTGGACGCGAGCTCGCGGAGGGGGGCCTCGACGGCGCGGCGTACGATGTCCACGCCGGTCTGCTCGTCGTGGATGGCGAGCTTGAGGGACTCGATGGCCGGGAGGGCGCGCAGCAGGGCGACGCCGCCGCCGGGGACGATGCCTTCCTCGACAGCCGCGCGGGTCGCATGGAGGGCATCCTCGACGCGGGCCTTCTTCTCCTTCATCTCGGTCTCGGTGGCCGCGCCGACATGGATGACGGCGACGCCGCCGGCGAGCTTGGCGAGGCGCTCCTGGAGCTTCTCGCGGTCGTAGTCGGAGGTCGTCTCCTCGATTTGGCGGCGGATTTGGTTCACGCGGCCCTGGATCTCGGAGTTCTTGCCGTTGCCCTCGACGATGGTGGTGTTTTCCTTCTCGACGACGATGGACTTGGCGCGGCCGAGGTCGCTGAGCTCGAGGTTCTCGAGCTTGATGCCGAGGTCCTCGGTAATGCAGCGGCCGCCGGTGAGGATGGCGATGTCCTCGAGCATGGCCTTGCGGCGGTCGCCGAAGCCGGGCGCCTTGACGGCGCAGACGTTTATGGTGCCGCGGAGCTTGTTGACCACGAGGGTGGCCAGGGCCTCGCCCTCGACCTCCTCGGAGATGATGAGGAGGGGCTTGCCGGTCTTGGCGACCTTCTCGAGGACCGGGAGGAGGTCCTTCAGGTTCGAGATCTTCTTCTCGTAGATGAGGATGTAGCCGTCATCGAGCTTGGCCTCCATCGACTCCGCGTTGGTCACGAAGTACGGGGAGAGGTAGCCCTTGTCGAACTGCATGCCCTCGACGACGTCGAGCGTGGTCTCGGTGGACTTGGCCTCCTCGACGGTGATCGTGCCGTCCTTGCCGACCTTGTCCATGGCCTCGGCGATGATCTCGCCGATGGTGGTGTCCCAGTTGGCGGAGACGGTGGCGACCTGCTTGATCTCCTCGTTGTCCTTCACCTTCTTGGCGATCTTGGCGAGCTGGTCCACGGCCGCGTCCACGGCCTTCTGGATGCCACGCTGGAGGGAGACGGGGTTGGCCCCGGCGGTGACGTGCTTCAGGCCCTCGCGGTAGATGGCCTCCGCGAGCACGGTCGCCGTCGTGGTGCCGTCGCCGGCGATGTCCGACGTCTTGCTGGCGACCTCGCGGACCATCTGCGCGCCCATGTTTTGGTAGGGGTTCGGCAGCTCGATCTCCTTGGCGACGGTGACGCCGTCCTTGGTGACCGTGGGGGAGCCAAACTTCTTGTCGATGACGACGTTGCGGCCCTTGGGACCGAGCGTCGCCTTGACGGCCTTGGCGAGGACCTCGACGCCGCGGAGGAGTTCCTGCCGGGCGACTTCATCAAACAACAGTTGCTTTGCAGCCATGAGTAATTGGGAGTTGAACGTGGATGGTTAAGGGGTGGTGTTAGACAACGATGGCGAGGATGTCGTCCGCGTTGAGGAGCTTGTACTCCTTGCCGTCGATCTTGATCTCGGTGCCGCCGTACTTCGAGATGAGCACGCGGTCGCCGACCTTCACCTCGAAGGGCTGGACCTTGCCGTCGTCGTCCTTCTTGCCGGTCCCGAGGGCGCGCACGACGCCTTCGGTGGGCTTCTCCTTGGCGGAATCCGGGATGATGATGCCGCCCTTCTTGGTCTCCTTCTCCTCGACCGGCTCGACGAGCACGCGATCACCGAGGGGTTTCACATTCAGTGCCATAACTTTTCTGCGATTGGTTCTGTTCTCTTCGTTGCTTACCGAGTCGTCTCCCGGCGCACTCGCGCTCGGGAAAATCCCGCCGCCACGCCAGCCATGGGCCGCGCGACGGCGCGAAAGCTTCAGGAGGTCTTCTTGCCGTCGTCCACGACCTCCGCGTCGATGATGGTGGGATCCTCCTTGCTGCCGGGCTTGCCCGCGCCGCCGGCCGCCGTCTCCGGGCCGGCGCCGCCCGGGGCCCCCGCCGCCGGACCGCCCTTGGCGTACAGCTCCTGCCCGGCCGCCTGCATCACCTCGTTGAGCTTGTCCACGGCCGACCGGATGGCCGCCGTGTCGCTGCCCTTGAGTGCGTCGCGCACGGAGGAGACCGCGTCATCGATCTTGGGCTTGGCCGCGCCGAGCTTGTCGGCGTTCTCCGTCGCGAACTTGCCGGCGCGGTAGGCCACGTTGTCCGCCTCGTTGCGCAGCTCCACCTCCTCGCGGCGCGTGCGGTCCTCGTCCGCGTGGGACTCGGCGTCCTTGCGCATGCGCTCGACCTCGTCCTTGGAGAGGCCGGAGGAAGCGGTGATGACAATCTTCTGGCTCTTGCCCGTGCCCAGATCCTTGGCCGTGACCTCGAGGATGCCGTTGGCGTCGATGTTGAACGTCACCTCGATCTGGGGGACGCCGCGGGGCGCAGGAGGGAGGTCCCGCAGCTCGAAGCGGCCCAAGGACTTGTTGTCGCGGCAGAACTGGCGCTCGCCTTGGAGCACGTGCACGTCCACGCCCGGCTGATTGTCGCTGGCCGTCGAGAAAATCTCGGACTTCTTCGTGGGGATCGTGGTATTGCGCTCGATCAGCTTGGTGAAGACGCCGCCCAGGGTCTCGATGCCCAGCGACAGCGGCGTGACGTCGAGGAGCAGAACATCCTTCACCTCGCCCTTGAGCACGCCACCCTGGATGCCGGCGCCGATGGCCACCACCTCGTCCGGGTTGACGCCCTGGTGGGGGGGCTTGCTGACGAGGGTGCGGGCAGTCTCGACGACGCGGGGCATGCGGGTCATGCCGCCGACGAGCACGAGCTCGTCCACTTGGTCCGCCGTGAGGCCGGCGTCCTTGAGGCACGCCTTGGTGGGGGTCACCGTGCGCTCGAACAAGCGGTCGCAAAGCTGCTCCATCTTGGCCCGGGACAACCGGGTCTGGATGTGCTTGGGCCCCGAGGCATCGGCGGTGATGAAGGGCAGGTTGATGTCGTACTGCTGGGCGGAGCTGAGCGCGATCTTGGCCTTCTCGCCCTCCTCCTTGATGCGTTGCAACGCATCCGGCTGCTTGCGCAGGTCGATGCCGCTATCGCGGCGGAACTCGTCCAGGAGCCAATCCATGATGGCGTTGTCCCAGTCGTCGCCGCCGAGGTGCGTGTCGCCGTTGGTGGCCTTCACCTCGAAGACGCCGTCGCCGATCTCCAGCACGGAGATGTCGAAGGTGCCGCCGCCGAGGTCATAGACGGCGATCTTCTCGTCCTTCTTCTTGTCGAGGCCGTAGGCAAGGGATGCGGCGGTGGGCTCGTTGATGATGCGCAGGACCTCGAGACCCGCGATCTTCCCGGCGTCCTTCGTTGCCTGGCGCTGGGAATCGTTGAAGTAGGCGGGGACGGTGATGACGGCCTGAGTGATCGTCTCGCCCAGCCGGACCTCGGCGTCGGACTTGAGCTTGGCGAGGATCATCGCGGAAATCTCGGGCGGGCTGAACTGCTTGGGCTTGCCCTCGACCTCGACCTCGACCCAGGCGTCGCCGTTGGGGGCCTTGACCACCTTGTATGGCACGCGCTTCACCTCCTCCTGGACCTCGTCGAACTTCCGGCCCATGAACCGCTTGATCGAGTAGATCGTGTTGCGGGGGTTGGTGACGCCTTGGCGCTTGGCGGCGTCGCCCACCAATCGCTCCCCGGACTTCGCAAACGCCACGATCGATGGCGTGGTGCGCTTGCCCTCCGAGTTCTCCAGGACCATCGGCTCCCCGCCTTCCATCACGGCCATGCAGGAGTTCGTCGTGCCCAAGTCGATTCCAAGAACCTTTGCCATAAATTCCGTCGCTCCGTTTGTCGCCACCCTGTCTGCAAGCCGGATGCCGCCAAGGGGCCATGGTCATGGCACCCGGCATTTTCGGGCGATTCCGGCCTGTTTCCGCGCGTTTTTTCCCATGGGCGGCCGATTGCGTCCCGCGTGGAACCCGCCCTTGAGGGCCATGCACGGGACACAATGTCACCCGGCCTGCGGGACTCTCGCGCCGAGATGTCTCTCCAAGACGGCCTCCACGCGGTTTCCGACCAACACCGGGCCGAAGCCGTTCGTTCATGGTCGTGCCAAGCCATCCCGTCGAGGCCCTCGGCTCACCCGCGTTGGCGTGGGACGCAGGGCGACACAAGCCCTCCAACTATCCCGTTGACCCCCAACGACAACGCATGGAGCGTGACGAAGTCCATCCGGACATGGGGGCGTACTGGTTTCGACCTGGAAAACCCGTCCGGGGCGGCATGCCGAGGATGGTTCGTTGGCCTCGTAAATCACCGGACCAAAACATAACTGCTAACGAAGAGTTGGCTCTCGCGGCCTAAGGCCGTGACGTTCGTCCTGTGACGCCCGCTGGCGGGAACGAACGCAGACAGCGGGATGGGTTTCGTGCGGAGTTCGCGCGCACGGGGCCGACATTTTCATGCGAGCTGGGCAACGCGGGTGGTCGGCCGACCCTCACCGCGAAGCCGAGAACCAAGTCGGCCTAAGCATGTAGTCACTCCGGGTTGGCTTGCCAGGGACGGGGGTTCAACTCCCCCCGCCTCCACCACCTTTTGCTGGGGGTTTGGGTTGGCGTGGGCAGGGCGATTCGTTTTCCCACAAAAATCCCCCTCGCAGCTCCCCAACCCTGGCTCCCCGTCGGCCGGGCCTGTTGCCACCACAAGGGATCCTTGCAGCCCGAGGCCTCCCGACGACGGGAGCCAGTCCCCCCGGCGAGGCACGTCCACGATGGGATGGGACACGAGGGCTCCGCCTCCGAGCTTGGGGTTGGACCTGTTGGGGTTCGACCTTGCACTGGGGCCGTGGCTTCGGGAGCCTCGACTCATGTTCCGGCTTCACCTGCTTTTCCTGGCGGGGTGCGCCTGCTTCGCGCGGCCTGTCTTGGAGGACCCCGTGGTGGGATCGCCACCCCTGCGCCTTTCGTTGGAGGAAACAAGGGCCCGGGCGGCACAAGGCGACCCCAAGGCCCAATACGAGCTGGGCCTGCGTTACTTTGTCGGCAACGGGGTTTCCAAGGACGACCGCGAGGCGGTGACCTGGTATCGGAAGGCGGCCGAGCAAGGGCTCGCACCCGCGCAGAACAGCCTCGGGTGGATGCACGCCCATGGCCAAGGCGTTGCCCAGGATGTGACGGAGGCCGAGCGGTGGTGGCGCAAGGATGCGGAACGAGGATCCGCCCTGTCGCAGTTCAGCCTGGGCCTCCTTCATGCCCAAGGCCATGGCATGCCCGGCGACCTCACGGAGGCGGCGCGTTGGCATCGCAAGGCCGCAGAGCAAGGGTTCGCGCCGGCGCAATTCCGGCTCGGTAGCCATTACGCCGACGGCCTGGGCGTCCCGCAGGACGACATCGAGGCGGTGCATTGGTATCGGCTGGACGCCGAGCGTGGAGGCGTCGGTTCGCAGGTGATCCTCGGGCTCCGCTACGCCATCGGCCACGGCGTTGCCAGGGACGACGCCGAGGCCGCTCGTTGGTTTTCGAGGGCGGCCGAGCACGGCGATGCGCTGGCGCAGTCCAACCTGGCATTCCTGTTTTCGGACGGCGCGGGCGTTGACCGTGACGACGCAGCGGCAGCCCAGTGGTTCCGGAGGGCGGCGGAGCAGGGATTCGCGCCCGCCCAGTTCATGATGGGCATTCATTACGCCGAGGGGCGGGGCGTTCCGAAGGACCCCATCGAGGCCTCGCGGTGGCACCGCAAGTCCATGGAACGAGCCACCTCCAAGGCAAGCCCCCGTCCCGATGACATGTCCGCGAGGCTCTCGGGCGTGTTCGCGACCGACCCCATGGACTTGGAATGGCTCGTGAACGCCGCCGAGCAGGGCAGCCCCACGGCGCAGACAAGCCTTGCATTCAAGTATTCCGACGGCGCGGGCGTTCGACAGGATGATGCCGAGGCTGCCCGTTGGTTCACCAGGGCCGCCGAACAAGGGTTCGCCGCCGCCCAACTCATGCTCGGCATGAAGTACGCCAACGGGAACGGCGTCCCGAGGAACGACGTCCTGGCCTATCAGTGGCTCCTCATCTCGGGCGTCCAGGACGAGACCGTCCGGCGCATCGTCGGCGACGTCGAGAAACGCCTCACCACGGAGCAACGCATGACAGCCCAGGAGCGCGCCAAGGCCTTCAGGGCGGCCCGCCCCTGATCGGCAACGGGCCCCTCCATCGACACACCGTTCGGCCCGTGGACCTGGCCACGGCAATGCCTTGGCGGGAACGCCCGGCCGAGTGCCTCCGCAAGTTGCTGCTCGTTGACCTTGCCCGCCTCGGCCGCATCCCAGTCCGCCGAAGACGAACGTGCGAAGGCCCGCAGCTCCGCCGCAGCGTCGGGATGGAATCGGGTGGCGGCGGCATCGTGCTGCCGAGCGGCAAGGCGCGGGCGCCCGGTGTTTGGCGGGAGACGCCATTCGGGCCCAGGGCATGGTGGAAGCGTCAACTGGGGAAGGCGGCAGGGGGCAGGTTCAGCCGGTCGAGGACCTCGGAGGGCGTGAGGCCCACGATGCGGAGGGCCTTGTGCCGCGACGCGGCCCCATGAAGCACCTGGACCCGAGAACGGGCCACGCGCAACGCCTCGGCGAGGCAGCGCTCGATGGCCTCGTTGGCCGCCCCATCCACGGGAGGCGCAGCGATCCGGACCTTGAGGGCGTTGCCCTGGATGCCATCGACGGAGTTTGCCCGCGCGCGGGGCCTCGCGGCGACGGCAAGGATGGCGTCGGGGCCGCTGGCGCGGATGAACGATGGCAACGGCGCGGGCGCGGGCATGGGGATCAATAAGGCAGGTTGCGGAAGACGAAGGGGAGCACGCCAAATTCCACCCAGTCGGGCATGCCCGGCAGGAAGCGGCGCAAGGCGGGGAGGCCGTGCCCGATCCATGTCAGCACGGTCCAGTAGCAGGCGAGGGCAACGAGAGGAGACGCATCCAGGTGGCCGATGCGGAGGAAGGCGAAGGGGCGGGAGAGCTTGAGGCCGGTGTTCTGGACGAATTCCCAGAGGACTTGGTTGCCGAGGTGGACGTAGAGGTGGACGAAATGGAGCAGGAGGATGGCCGCGAGCCACCAACGCAGGACGCACCATTGGCCCGCCGACACGACGAGGCATTGCTGGAGGAGGTGGCGGTCGCCGCGCAGGGGCGGCAGCAACCCGGCTTGGGCAGCGATCGAGCCAATGGCCAGCCATGCGAGTCCGGCAGCAACGGCGACCAGCACCAAGAGCAGCCAGCCGGGCCATTGCGCAAGCCACGCGCCCTGCCGGCGCAGGGCACGGGTGATGCCGTCGCGATCCGAGGGTGGTCGATTGAGCGCGAGGATGCCTGCAAGCCCCGTGTACCAGAACAACAGGGTGGAGCCGAAGCCGAGGACGCTGAAAGAGAGCATCCGGAGGAAGGCGTCGCTGCGAAACACGAGCGTGGCGGCGCCGAGCGACCATGCGGGATGCCACGAGATGCTGGGGCCCATCTGCCGGTATAGAATGGCCCGCAGGAACAGCAACGCTGCCAACCACGCGAGGTAGGGCCATCGGCGCGGCCTTTCAATGCCGGCCGCGCGCAGGTTGCCCAAGATGGTGCCCGCCGTGCCGGCGGCGTCGGCACCCCGAATTCCACGCCACGAGACCCACATGACGAGGGCCGCGACGTTGAGGAGGAAATCGACGAGGAGCATCGGGCGGGGCGCGCCCCTGCCCGTCGCGGGCAGGGGCTCACGGCCCGGTTGTTACATCATGCGGAGGAGCGTGTCAGCCATCTCGCTGGGAGTGGCAGCCACGCCGATGCCCGCCTTGCGGAAGGCGTCGATCTTGGCCTGGGCGGTGCCCTTGCCGCCGCTGACGATGGCCCCTGCATGGCCCATCCGACGGCCCGGAGGCGCGGTCGCCCCGGCAATGAAGCCTGCCACCGGCTTGGTGCCATAACGGGCGATCCATTCGGCCGCCTCCTCCTCGGCGGCACCGCCAATCTCGCCAATCATGATGATCCCGTGCGTGTCCGGATCCGCCATGAACAGCTTGATAACGTCCAGGTGCGAGGTGCCATTGACGGGGTCACCGCCAATGCCCACGCAGGTGGATTGGCCGACGCCGCGGCACGTGAGCTGCCAGACGGCCTCGTAGGTGAGGGTGCCGGAGCGGCTGACGACGCCCACGTGGCCCTTCTTGTGGATGTAGCCGGGGGCGATGCCGATGCGGCAGCCGCCATGGGAGTTGGCTCCCTCGCCGGGGGTGACCAAGCCGGGGCAGTTGGGACCGACCAGGCGGGTGCGCGAGCCCTGCATGGCACGCTTCACCTTCACCATGTCGTTCACAGGGATGCCCTCGGTGATGCAGACGACGAGGTCGAGGCCGGCGTCCACGGCCTCCAGGATGGCGTCGGCCGCGAACGGCGGCGGCACGAAGATGGCGGAAGCCGTGGCTCCGGTCTGGCGGGCGGCCTCGGCAACGGTGTCAAAGATGGGCACCTGGCCCTCGAAGAGCTGGCCGCCCTTGCCGGGCGTGACGCCTGCGACGAGCTGGGTGCCGTAGGCAAGGGAAAGCTGGGCGTGCCGGGCCCCAAAGGATCCGGTGATGCCCTGGACGAGGAGCTTGGTCTGGGGAGTGATGAGAATGGCCATGGCGATGAAGGGATAAGGTGAAGGTCTGTGGCGTGGTGTCAGGCGGCGCGGACGGCCTTGACGATCTTCTGGGCGGCGTCGGCCATGGAGTCGCCGGAGGTGATGGTGAGCCCGGACTCGGCGAGGGTCTTCTTTCCGGCCTGGACGTTGTTGCCCTCCAGGCGCACGACGAGCGGGATCGACAGCCCGGTCTCGCGCACGGCCTCGACGATGCCCGTGGCGATGACGTTGCAGTCCATGATGCCCCCGAAAATATTGACGAGGATGCCCTTCACCGAGGGGTCCGAGAGGATGATGCGGAACGCCGCGGCGACCTGGTCCTTGGAGGCGCCGCCGCCGACGTCGAGGAAGTTGGCGGGGTCGCCGCCGAAGTGCTTGATGATGTCCATCGTGGCCATCGCGAGTCCGGCGCCGTTGACGAGGCAGGCGATGTTGCCGTCGAGCTTGATGTAGTTGAGCGAGTGCTTGCTGGCCTCGACCTCAAGCGGGGATTCCTCGGCGAGGTCGCGCATGGCGACAATCTCGGGGTGGCGGAAGAGGGCATTGTCATCGAGGCCGACCTTGGCATCGACGGCGACGATGGCCTGCTTGCCACCGGGCCCCTCGACGATGCAAAGGGGGTTGATCTCGACGAGGGACGCGTCGCATTCCCACGAGGCCTTGTACACGGCGGTGATGAGCTTGCAGGCCTGGTTGAACAGGTCGCCCTTGAGGCCCAACGCCGAGGCGATCTTCCGCGCCTGGTAGGGCATCAAGCCCACGGCGGGGTCGATGTTCTCGCGCACGATCTTCTCCGGGGTGCGCGCGGCGACCTCCTCAATCTCCATGCCGCCCTCGGTGCTGGCCATGATCAGGGGCCGGGAGGTGGCGCGGTCGAGGAGCACGGCGAGGTAGAACTCTCGGACGATGGTCTCGGCGGCGGCGACCAGGATTGTCTGGACGACGCGGCCGTCGGGGCCGGTCTGCTTCGTGACGAGGGTCTTGCCGAGCATGTTGTCGGCGATGTGGACGGCCTCGTCGAGGGATCGGGCCAGCTTCACGCCCCCTTGGAAGCCGTGCTTGAAGGTGCCCTTGCCACGGCCGCCGGCGTGGATCTGGGACTTGATCACGAGGGTGGAGTGACCGGCGGCGATGAGTCGCTCGGCGACGGCGCGGGCTTCATCGACGGTCTTGCAGGGCTCGCCGGCGGGGACGGCGACGCCGTGCCGGGCGAGGAGTTGCTTGGCTTGGTATTCGTGGATGTTCATCGAGAGGTGCTTTGGCGTGGAGAATGCGTGGCGATCCGGCGATGCGGACCGTCCGGACGCGATGGAGGGGTTGGGGGGGGCTACCGTTCGGCGAGGGGCGTCACGACAAGGCCAACCGGGCCGGTGTAGATGGATTGGGGACGGATGAGGCGGTTGTCCGCGAGTTGCTCCAGAACATGCGCCGTCCAACCGCTCGTGCGGGCAATGGCGAAGATGGGGGTGAACAAGTCCGTGGGGATGCCCAGCGAGTAGTATACGGTGGCGCTGTAGAAATCGACGTTCGCATGCAGGGTCTTCCGGGTGAGCATCAGCTCCGCGATGCGCTCGGACATCTGGATCCACTTGGGCTCGCCAAGCTGGGACGAGAGGATCTGGGCCATGCGCTTGAGGTGGGGCGCTCGGGGGTCGAGCACCTTGTACACGCGGTGGCCGATGCCCATGATCTTGCGCTTCTGGGCGAGGCAGTCCTCGACGTAGGCATCGACGGCGTCGAGCGATCCAATTTGCTGGAGCATCTTGATCACGCCCTCGTTGGCCCCGCCATGCAACGGCCCCTTGAGGGTCCCGATGGCGGAGGTGATGGCGGAGTACATGTCGCTTTGCGTGGCGATGGTGACGCGGGCGCTGAACGTCGAGGCATTCATGCCGTGGTCGGCGTGGAGCACGTAGCACATGTCCATCGTGCTCTCCTTTTCCGCCGAGGGCCGGACGCCGTCGATCATGTACAGGAAGTTGGCGGCCTCGCCCAAGGTTGGGTCTGGGGCGACGAGCGGCAGCCCGAGGCGAGCGCGGTGGAAGTAGGCGGTGATGACGGGGATCTGGGCCACCAACCGGAACGCCTTGCGCCGCTGCGCGTCCATCGTGTCGTTGTCGGCCGTGGTGTCGTAGCAACCGAGGGCGGACACGCCGGTGCGGATGGCGTGCATGGGCCCGGTGTCCTTGGGCAGGTGGGTGACGAGGTCGATGACGCCCTGGGGAAGCTCGCGGAAGCCAGCCAGGGTGGCCTTGAGGTCGGCCAGCTCCTTCACGTTGGGGAGGCGATTGTGATAAAGGAGATGCACCACCTCCTCGTAGCTCACCTTCCCGGCCAGCTCGTCAATGTTGTAGCCGCAATAGATCAGTTGTCCCACGTCCCCGCGGACGTCGCTTAGGCGCGTGTGCGCGGCGACGATTCCCTCGAGGCCCTTGGTGAAGGTGGCGGTCGTCTCGGCAGTGCTCATGGTCTCCTATGTCGTGGTCTCGTGCGCTCGTCGTGGAATTCGAGAACCTTCCCCGCCCGGCCGTCCGTGCGTGAATGGCTTCGCCAACGCCAGACTGCCCCGAACCCGGCGCTTTGCAAAGCAAGGCTTTGGGCGCAGCGTCGCCCCATGCGGCTCTCGGTCGTCATCCCCGCGTTCAACGAGGAACGGCTCCTGCCGTCCACCCTCCGCTCCGTGGCCGGCTCGCTCGCCCCGGTCGCGGCGGCGGGCTGGTCCAGCGAGGTGATCGTCACCGACAACAACTCCACGGACGGCACGGCGCGCATCGCCCGCGAGGCGGGGGCCCAGGTGGTGTTCGAGCCGGTCAACATGATCGCCCGCGCACGCAATGCCGGCGCGGCGGCGGCGACGGGCGACTGGCTGGTGTTCGTCGATGCGGACTCATCCCCCTCGCCCGGGCTGATGGCGGCGATGCTCCGGGCCATCCAGTCGGGCCGTTGCTATGCTGGCGGCACGACGGTCCGCCTCGACGGCGGGGGCTGGGCGGCGGGCGCCGTGGCGACAGGGTGGAACCTCATCAGCCGGGTCACGAGGCTTCCAGCCGGATCCTTTTACTTCGTGGACGCGGCGGTGTTCCGCGACGTCGGTGGCTTCCCGGCAGAGCTGTATGCGGCCGAGGAGATCGAGCTGTCGCGTCGGTTGCGCCGTAGCCCGCTCGCCCGCGGACGACGGCGCGTGATCCTGGGATCGCATCCCTTGGTGACGTCGGCGCGGAAGGTGTCGTTGTATGGGCCAGGCGAGCTGCTGGGATTTTCGCTGAGGGCGCTCCTACGGCCGAGGTCCACGCTGCAACGCCGGGAATCGTGTGCGATCTGGTATGATGGAAGGCGGTAGGCGGGGACGGGGTGGCTTCACCTTGATCGAGCTGCTCGTGGTGATTGCGATCATCGCGGTGCTGGCCGGGATGCTCTTGCCGGCTCTGGCGAAGGCGAAGGCGCGGGCCTTGCGAATCCAGTGCCTTGGGAACTACCGGCAGTTGACCCTCGCGTGGTTGATGTACATCGACGACCACCGTGACGAGCTCCCGCCCAACGAGACCTTGTCCACGGGCGGCCGCGCCGGGCTGAACGCCAGCACCCGCACATGGGTCACCGGCAACGCCTTTACCGACGCGTCACCGACGAACCTCCAGCGCGGCATGCTCTTCCCGTACAACCGATCGGTCGCGCTCTACCTGTGCCCGGGCGACCGCTCCACCGTCCGCGACCAGGGCAAGCAGCGACGCGTGCGCTCGGTCTCGATGAATGCCTACATGAACGACGAGCCGGACCCGTCGGACCGGACATGCTGGCACCGGCTCTCGCAAGTGCAGCAACCGTCGCCGAGCGCGGCGTTCGTGTTCGTGGACGAGCACGAGAACAGCATCGAGAACGCGCGCTTTGTCCTGACCCAGCCCGGTGACAACCGCTGGATCGACTTCCCCGCCGCGCGCCACGACTTCGGGCCGACGCTGTCGTTCGCGGACGGCCATGCGGAGGTTTGGCGGCTGGCGTCGCCCGCGACACGCCGCATCGCCCGTATGCCGCCATGGATCCAGAACCAGTCGGTGCGGGGCGATGACGTGGACCTCTTGAGGTTTTACGGGGCGGTTCCCCGCATACCGCTGTAGGCGCCGTGCAAGGAAGGGGGTACGGCCGACCTGGCCCACGAGACCGGCGGCCTCCGCCTGCAGACCATCGGCCTCCGCCCGAGGCCGCGTCACCCTGCGCCGCCGCCCGAGATCTTCTTGGCGTCGCCCTTGAGGAGGGAGACGGCGTAGTCGCGGTTCATGCGAGCAATGAAGTCGAGGCTGATTTCCTTGGGGCAAACGGCCTCGCAGGATCCGGTGACGGTGCATCCGCCAAAGCCCTCGGCGTCCATCTGGTCCACCATGGCCTTGACGCGGCGATGGCGCTCGGGCTGGCCCTGGGGCAGGAGGCCGAGGTGGGAGACCTTGGCAGAGACGAAGAGCATGGCGGAGGCGTTCTTGCACGCGGCCACGCAGGCGCCGCAGCCGATGCATTGGGCGGCGTCCATCGCGAGGTCGGCGTCCTCCTTGGGGACGGGAATCGCGTTGGCGTCGGGCGCGGAGCCAGTGCGGACCGTGATGAATCCGCCGGCGTGCTGGATGCGGTCGAAGGCCTTGCGGTCCACGACCAGGTCCTTCACGAGGGGGAAGGGCTTGGCGCGGAAGGGCTCGACGACGATGACGTCGCCGTCCCTGAAGCTGCGCATGTAGGTCTGGCAGGAGGCGATCCCCTTGTGGGGGCCGTGGGGCTTGCCGTCGATGACGAGGGAGCAGGTGCCGCAGATGCCCTCGCGGCAGTCGTGGTCGAAGGCGATGGGCTCCTGGCCGGCCTCGGCGAGCTGCTCGTTGACGACGTCGAGCATCTCGAGGAACGACATGTTGGGGTTCAGGTCCGGGGTGGCGTAGGTGACGAAGCCACCCGCGGAGTTGCGGTTCTTTTGGCGCCAGACCTTGAGGGTGACTTTCATGGGGAAACCTTCTTGTTACGACGGACCTTGCTGCACGGCGGCCGTCCATGGATGCAGGTGGGAAAACCGATGTCGCGCCGAGGCGGCTCGGCGGTCGCGCCGAGCGCGGGGGCCACCCGCCTGTGGATGGCGTCGAAAACCGCGCGGAACTTGCGGTCGCAGGAGCGCTCGAGGTCGTCGCGCCGCGCAACCAGCTCGGCGGTGAAGGAAGCGAGTTGGCGGGGCCTGACGAAAAAGCGGATGATCGCAGTGTTGGCCCCGATGGCGCACGGGCCTTGGAGGAAGCTGGAAAGCATCGCGACGCCGTGCTCGGTGCAGGCGGGAACTCCCTTGGAGCACGTGCTGTCAACAGTCCCAGTGGACATCACACGTTGTGACATCCCCAGGATTTCCCGGCGCGTCCGCTCAAACCTGAAGTCGGCAGGAAAGCGACCCATGTGGCGCCTCACGGCTTGGTTCAGCACGCGGGTCTCGACCCCGTCGCGGCGGCATGCATGGTCGCGCACCAACCTCACCCGTTGCCCGCGCACGAGCGCGATGCAACCCTCAAGGTCGCTGGTGCTCGCGGGTTGGGCGGGTTGGCTCATGGGCGGTGGGGTGGGCGTGACGGGGAGCGGGGCCGGTGGCGTGGGCCTACTTGTAGCTGCGGGTGCTCATCTTCACCTCCTCGTAGTTGAGGGGTTCCTTGTTGAGGACGGGCGCGCGGCCGTGGCCGGCGTACTCCCATGCGGCGACGAAGGCGAACTGGTCGTCGCGTCGCTTGACGTCGCCGGCGTTGACGACGCCCTGCTGCACCTCGGGGTCGGCGGCGGTGTACTGGTATTCCTCGCGGAAGTGGCCGCCGCAGCTTTCCTCGCGCATGAGGGCGTCGCGGCACATGAGCTCGCCGAGCTCGATGAAGTCGGCGACGCGGCCGGCCTTCTCGAGGGACTGGTTCCACTCGGAGGCCTCGCCGCCGACGGTGAGGTTGGAGGCGTATTCCTCGCGGAGTGCGGAAAGGGTCGCGATAGCCTTCTCGAGGCCGGCCTTGTTGCGGGCCATGCCGCAGTACTCCCACATGATCTTGCCGAGCTGCTTGTGGAAGCCGGAGGGCGTTCGCTTGCCCTTGCCGCCGAGGAAGGCCGCGAGCTGGCTGCGAACGGAGGCCTCGGCGTCCCGGAACTCGGCGCGGTCGTCGGCGGGCCGGGATCCGGGCTTCAGGGTGGCGAGGTAGGTGGCGATGGTGGACGGGAGGACGAAGTAGCCGTCGGCGAGGCCCTGCATGAGGGCCGAGGCACCGAGGCGATTAGCCCCATGGTCCGAGAAGTTGGCCTCGCCCAGCACGAAGAGGCCGGGGACATTCGACATCAGGTTATAGTCCACCCAAAGGCCGCCCATGGTATAGTGCACGGCGGGGAAGATGCGCATGGGCGTCTTGTAGGCATCCTCGGCGGTGATCTCGTGGTAGATGGCGAAGAGGTTGCCGTAGCGCTCGCGGATCCTGCCCTCGCCGAGGCGGCCGATGGCATCGGAGAAGTCGAGGTACACGCCGAGGCCGGTCTCCCCGATGCCGCGGCCCTCGTCGCAGACGTACTTGGCGGCACGGCTGGCGACGTCGCGCGGGGCGAGGTTGCCGAAGGCTCCATACATGCGCTCGAGGTAGTAGTCGCGCCGTTCCTCGGGGATGTCGGCGGGGTTCTTGCGGCAGTCCTCCTTGTGCTTGGGCACCCAGATGCGGCCGTCGTTGCGGAGCGACTCCGACATGAGGGTGAGCTTGGACTGGTAGTCGCCGGAGACGGGGATGCAGGTGGGATGGATCTGGGTATAGCAGGGATTGCCGAAGCAGGCCCCGCGCTTGTAGGCGCGCCAGATGGCCGTGGTGTTGGATCCGCGGGCGTAGGTGGAGAGGTTGAACACGTTGCCGTAGCCGCCCGTGGCGAGGACGACGGCGTCGGCGGCGTGACGGGTGATCTCGCCGGACTGGAGGTTGCGGACGACGATGCCCTTGGCGTGGCCGTCCACGACGACGAGGTCGAGCATCTCGGTGTGGGTGAACGACTTGACGCCGCCGGCCGCGATCATGCGGTTGAGGGCGGAGTAGGCCCCGAGGAGGAGCTGCTGGCCGGTCTGGCCGCGGGCATAGAAGGTTCGGCTGACCTGGGCGCCACCGAAGGAGCGGTTGTCGAGGAGCCCGCCGTATTCACGGGCAAAGGGGACGCCCTGGGCAGCGCACTGGTCGATGATGTTGACGGAGACCTCGGCGAGCCGGTGGACGTTGGCCTCGCGGGCGCGGTAGTCGCCGCCCTTGATGGTGTCGTAGAAGAGGCGGTGAACGGAGTCGCCGTCGTTCTGGTAGTTCTTGGCGGCATTGATGCCGCCCTGTGCGGCGATGGAATGCGCCCTGCGCGGCGAGTCGTGGAAGACGAAGTTCAGCACCTCGTAGCCGAGCTCCGCGAGCGTGGCGGAGGCGCTCGAGCCTGCGAGGCCGGATCCGACGACGATGACGCGGTACTTCCGCTTGTTGGCAGGATTGATGAGCTTGCTGGAGAACTTGTGGTTCTCCCACTTGGACGAGAGGGGTCCGGACGGGATGTTGGAGTTCAGGGTGGCCATGTTAACGGGCGACCTCCTTTCCGGGGGCGGTGGCGTGAGCGAGTTGTTGTTCGGCGCGGGCCTTGGCCTCGGGCGAAAGCTTCAGGACGCCGCCCAGGACGGCGAGGGGGATGGAGGCGTAGCCGAGGAAGAGTGCGAGGCTGGCGACTTGGGCGAACCGGCGGATGCGTGGCCACCACACGTGGTTTCGGAGGCCCATGGACTGGAACATCGAGGCGAGGCCATGGCCCAGGTGCGTGAAGAGCAGGGCCTGGGCGACGAGGTAGGCCAAGGCGACCCACCAGACGCCAAACCCCACGATCATCATGGAGTGGACGTCGGGAACGTTCTCGCCATGGAAGTCCGCCATGAGCTTGGAGAAGTCGCCCTTGCCGTTCATGGCGGGCTGGAGGGCGGTGAAGTGGAGGAGGTGATAGACGATGAAGGCGAGGATGATCAGGCCGCTCACGGGCATCGTGCGCGAGGCCCACGTGGAGCCATACGCAGACTTGCCAGCGTAGGCGACTGGGCGGGCGGCGCGGTTGAGCTGAACAAGGGTGACGGCGGCAACGATGTGGAGGCCGACACATGCAAGGAGGCCGAGGCGCGCCCCCCAGAGGAGCCCGGGCTTGCTCTTGAGGAAATGGGCGTAGCCGTTGATGAGGTCGGGCGAGCCGAACACCTGCAGGTTGCCCGCAAGATGGCCCACGAGGAAGAGCACCAAGGCGGCCCCGGTGAGGGCCATCACGTACTTCTTGCCGAGCGACGAGCGCCAGAGACGGAGGATTACGTTCATTGGACTTGAGGAACACGCCCGCCCGCGCGGGAACGTCACCGCATCTAATGAGGGGTTGGGCCTCCCGTCAACGAAGGCGGGCCGATATGAGGCGGCCTTGGCCCAGCATCAGGCGGCCTAACTGCCAGGGAAGGCACGGGTGCCAGCTTCCAGTCCGTGGCGTTGCAAGAGGTCGTGGTAAAGCGCCTCGAGGTCGTCCACCATGCGAGACGTGGTGAATTCCTGGATCACCCGTGCCCGGCCGCGAGCCGCCAAGGCCTTCCCAAGCCCGGGGTTGCTGGCGAGGGCGGCGATTCGGTCCACCAAAGTGGCGGTGGCGTCGGGCGGGACGAGAAATCCGGTCTCGCCGTCGATGCAAATCTCCGGGGCTCCATCGCAATGGGAAGCGACGATGGGAACACCGGCCGCGAGCGCTTGGGGCAGGACGCGCGGGAGGCCCTCGCGCCGGGACAAGTGCACGAGGACATCCATGAGGGCGAGATGGCCCGGGACGTCTTGGGCGGGCACGAGGCCAGCAAAGACCACGCGCCCTGCGAGGGGTGGTTGGGCGGCCATTGCCTCGTATCGCGGGCGGTCGGGGCCGTCGCCCACGAGGAGAATCCGTGCATGGGGGACGCGTTCAAGCAGGGTGGGGAGGGCGGCGAACAGCTCGTCGTGGCCCTTGAGCCGGAAGAGGCGGGCGACCTTGCCGACGACGAAGTCGCCGGGTTGGATGCCGAGCCTGCGTGCAAGGTCGGGCGGTCGCCGCGCATTGAGAAACGGGCCAAGGTCGAACCCGCTGCGAATGCAGGAATACTGGGAGGGTTGGCCGATCCCGGCCGCGAGGTACTGGCGGGTCATGGCGTCGGCCACGGAAACAAAATGATGGGAACAACGGCCTGCGAGGCGCTCGGCGGTGACAAATGCCAGGTTGGCCAGGGCGCCTTGGAACGGCCCAAACGACGGGCCGTGGATGGTATGGATGACGATGGGGACGCGGGCGCGACGGGCTGCAAGGCGACCCAAGATACCGGCCTTGCCGGAGTGGGTATGGACGATGTGGGGGCGGCGTTGTTGGAAGAGCCGGAGCAGGGCGCGATACGCGAGGAGGTCCAGCCACGGGTGGACGGGGCGAACCATCTCCGGGACGAGGGTCAGGCACCCGGGCACGGCAGCGACATGGGACTCGATGGAGCCCTCGGAGCCCGTGGTGGGTCCGGAGACAAGGTCCACGTCGAAGCCCGGCTTGTCTCGGAGGCCGAGGACGGAGGCGACGGTGTTTTCCTGGGCGCCGCCGAGGATGAGACGGGTGATGACGTGGGTGACACGCCAGGGGGCGCTCATGGCGCGGAGCGCACGGCAGCCACGCGGGCGAGAAGGTTGGAGCGAAGGGGCGCGTTGGGCTCGAGCAAGGCGATGGCGGCGTCGAGATGGCGGAGCGCGGAGGGCTTGTCCTTGCGTGCGATGCTGGCCTCGGCGAGGCCGATCATGGCGTCCACGGCGGTGGGGACGCGGCGGAGGACCGTCTGGAAATCCTCGGCGGCCTTGGCGGGACGTCCGGCGAGGAGGTGCGCGGTGCCGCGGTTCATGCGGGAGGCCTTGTCGTCGAACTGCCGGGAGAGGACGGAGTCGAGGACGGCGACGGCGGCGTCGTACTGGCCGGCCTGGAGCAGGATGTGGCCCTTGCGTTGGAGGACGGCGTCGTCATTGGGCTTGAGCTTGGCGACGCGTTCGATGAAGGGGAGGGCCTGGGCGGGGGTGCCGGCCTGCACGTTGAGGAACGTCATCAGGTCCAGCAGCGGAAGATCATCGGGGAGGCGTTCGAGGGCTTGGAGGACGACCTGCTGGGCCTTGGGCAGATGACCGTCGCGGAGGTGGGCGTTGGCCTCGGCGCGGGCGAGGTGGCTGGACTGGGCCTTGGTGGGCTTGCCGCCGGCGGCGAGGGCAGCGGCCTTGGCGACGGCCTCGAAGGCGAGCTTGGGCTCGTTGGCAGCAACGCACGTGCGGGCGTAGCCGATGGCGGCGTCCAGGCTGGCCGGATCCAGCTCGCGCGCGCGGACGAAGGCGTTGGCGGCGGTGCGAACGAGCGGTTCGTCGAGGGTGAGGGCGGCGTCGCCGAGGGCCTCGAGATGGCGAGGCTCGTCCACGGGCCCGAACAACTCAACGATGCCTGGAGTGTAGGCCTCGATGGGCTTGCGCACGGAGGCTGGGATGGGCTGGGAACGGCGGAGGCACTCGTTCACGGCGAGGTTGACCTGGGCGGAGAGGTTGCTGGGATCCAGCTTGAGCGCCAGCGCGAGCACGCGCCCAGCGGCGTCCAACATCGCGGATCGTTGCAACATGAAGGCCTGCGCCGTGGCGGCGCGGCCGATGTAGGAGGCGGCAAAGGCCAGGCCCATGGGCCGCGCCACCCCGTCCCCGGCCAAGAGCGGCGACAACGCCGTGGCCGCCCCGTCCCAGAAGCGTACGGCCGCCTCGCCCTCTGCTTGTGTGAGCCGGGGGGCCTCGACGTTCCCCGGCATGTAGGGAACCAGCCGGAAGATGGCCCCGGTCGGCCGCAGGTAGTGGGTCTCCGTGATGAATGAAAGCAGGTAGGTCGCCGAGAAGACGCGGCCTTGCTCTGCCACCGGGATGAGCATCCCCATGAACTCGCCGCCGATGTTTTCCTTGGCCTTGGCCACGACGTGGAGCCGTTCCCATTGCTGGCCATGCATCTCGGCCAACCGGCGACGGTACGCCGCCTCCGGCATCCGCCGCGCGTCGATCACCAGGTGGGTGTCGGTCTTGGCGAGCCGACCGAGGTGCGCGTGGATGAGGATGTAAACGAGTGGATTGTCCGTGAGGATGATGCTGGGCTCCTTGGGCAAGGGCTGGACCAACGACTCGGCAAGCACCGACAAGACGGGACCATTTTGGACGCGGGCGGCGGGAAGGTTTCGGACCATCAACGCGACGGGCATGGCGACGGCCGCCACAATCACCAAGCCGGCCAACGACCGGTGCACCGGGCCGCCCGTGGTGTCGATGGGAGCCCATTGCGGCGCCGCCTTTTCAAGGCCGGTGACCAGGAAGTAGCCGGCGATCTGCGCCACCGACAACGCGGCGCCGAAGTGGAAGGTGAGCAGGGGAAGGCTCGCTGCCTCCGGGTTTCCCGTGACGAGCTCACGCGGGCTGAAGGGACCGTCGAACGCCATCCAAAGGTTCACCCCAAGCCATGTCACGCGCATCACGAGCAACGCAGCGGCCGTTGCCACGCGTTCCACCTGCGATCCCGTCGGGTTCGCACCCTTGAACCCTCCCACGACGAGCGGCGCCAGCATCACCGAGGCCAGCAATATGAACCGAGGCTTGGGCAACCCCGCCAAGTACTCCTTCTGGGTCGCGATCATGGCCCACAGGGCCTCTCCGAAGCCCTCCGGCAACCCCCCACGCCCCGCCGCAATCCAAGGCGGAAGCAGGTACAATGCCAAGCCGGCCGCCCACAAGCCCGCCAGCCGCAGCATCAACCGCCACCGGAAAACCTCGTAGCCTCCAATCCACAGGAACCCCAGCGCAAGGAACGGCAGGAACCCAACCATCGCCCAGTTGCTGGACATCCCGGCCCCCACCGTCACCGCCAGGGAGTCCAGCCACCGGTAGCGGCGCCCCGCATGAAACTCCATCAGCGAACGCACCGCGTGCGCGAACACCAGCACGTTCAGCATCTCGCCCGTCATGGACGTGCCGTGTTCCCACGCCGTCATCTGGGGCAAGAACATGCCGCAAGCCAGCGTCGGCGGCACCCAGGCCCATCGTCCCGACAACGGCCGCCCGTCCGCGTAGCCCCGAATGCGTTGCGCATGCGAATGATCCTGGGGCAACAACTGGACGCACCGCGCCAATGTCCATGCGACCGCCGCCGCGATGAGGAGGGTCAACAGGTTCGTCGCCAAGGGCAACACGCCCGGGGGCAACACCATCAAAGGCCTCGTGACCAGCCACAACAGCGGCGCGTTGGCGGGAAAGTCACCGCCCCAACCCGCCACCTGCGCCGTCACGAGGGCACTCTGCACGGTGAGCCACTGGCTCGCCGTCAGCCCGTACAGGACCAAGGCCGCAAGGCCGGCCATCCAAGGAAGGCGTCCAACCCGAGGCGCCTCCTTTGCTTGCAAGGGTCGTTGCATAAGGTGGAGGGCGAAGGCTGTCGCCTTTTTGCCAAGGCTAGCAAAACAAAACTCCGACCGTGCCCGCGCACTCCCACTCCGGCCGCCGATTCGGACTGGGAAGCGGAAGGCCCGGCGGACACCCTGCGGGTGCCATGATCCTCGGCACCGGCATCGACTTGGTCGAAATCCAGCGGATTCGCGACGCGCTTCAACGCCACGGCCCGGGCTTCGCCGCAAGGCTTCTTACGGCCGCCGAATGGACCTACTGCAACGGCCACCAAGACCCGGCCCCCTGCGTCGCGGCACGGTTCGCAGCCAAGGAGGCCGTCTCCAAGGCCATGGGCGTGGGCATCGGCACCACCTTGCAGTGGCACGACATCGAGGTCGTACGCCTGCCGTCGGGCCAGCCTTCCATCCAACTGTCGGAGGCCGGGAGGGAAACATTGAGGCGACTGGGCGGACGCACCATCCACATCAGCCTCACCCACGAGCGCGGTCACGCCGCCGCCATCGCCATCTTGGAGAACTGAGCGAAAAGGCCCTCCTCGCCAGGTTGGCGCACGGCCTCGAAGCGCTCGATCTGCTTGCGCAGCTTGGACAACGCCAGATTCTGGAGCTGCCGAATCCGCTCCCGGGTCACCCCAAACTTGCGGCCAATGTCGTCCAAGGTCTTCTCCGGCCCGCCATCCAACCCAAAACGGTCCCGAAGGATCGCCAGCTCCCGCTCGTCGAGGATCCGCAGGAATTCACGGACCATCCCGTGCGTCGTCTCCTGCTCCAGCTTGCCATAGGGATCCAGGTTGGCCTCGTCCGGCACCACCTCGCCCAGACGGCTGGCATCTTCCTCCCCGCCCAACGGCGCGTCCAGCGAGGCCGTCTTCATCGATGCCCGCTGCCACAGGCGAACCTTGCGCACCGGCACCTCCATCTGCTCCGCCAACTCCTCGTCGCTTGGCTCGCGGCCCAGGACCTCCTGGAGCTCCATCGACACGCGACGCATCTTCGAGATCTTGTCCACCAAGTGCACCGGCAGCCGGATCGTCTTGGACTGGTTGGCCAAGGCGCGCTTGATCGACTGCTTGATCCACCACGACGAATACGTCGAAAGCTTGCCACCCTTCGCCGGGTCGAACCGCTCCACGCCCTTCATCAACCCAATGTTCCCCTCGTTGATCAGGTCCAGCAGCGGCAGCCCGAGCCCCTCGTAGTCCCGCGCAATCTTCACCACCAAACGCAGGTTTGCCCGAATCATGTGCTCGCGCGCCGCCATGTCCCCCTTCTTGATCCGAGCCGCCAGGTCGATCTCGTCCTGGATCGTCAGCAGGGGCACCTCCACCGCGTCCCTCATGTACAACGTCAACGCCGACCGCGCCTCGATGGGGGCCGAGGGATGATCCACCCGGACGTTCTCCCGGGGAAGCTGGATGTGCGAGGGGGCACGCAAGGACTCCGACACGGCGGGCGCCGCGGCTGCCGACTTGGCGGCGGCGCGGGCCCTCGCGGCGGACGGCCGAGGCGCACCGAAGCGACGGCGGGGAAGCCCGGGAGCGGCGCTCGCATTCTTTGCAAGGACAGGGGATGTCTTCATGAGTTCAGGGGAAAGGTGTCGTCCACTTTGTTGAACGTCTGTCTCAAACCTGTTCCTTTTGTCTCCGGGACGCCCCGAGGTGTCAATTCATTGTTCAACATTTGTTTTTCATCTGTTGAGGAGCCGTCCAACCGCCGCCGCGGCAGCGCGCAAGGCCGCACAACCACGCCAACACCCGCCACCCCAACCCCGCATCGGGCGTCATGCTCCACACATGGACGGCCACGCATGGATCCATGGGGCCCCGGCGTTTCGGCCCAGCAACCCGAAGGGCCGCAGTTCTTCCCCCCCATGGTCGTTGCTCGCCCCGGGCGGCATCCGGCGGGCCTCCTCGTCCCTCGCGCCGGGTCACGGACGCGCGTCCCTCGCGGCGCAATCCCAGCGATTGCCAAGACTGGACGCTAGACCTTGCCCGGCACCTGCACGTGCCGGGCCTGCCTCGCGGGCAGAAGGGGTGCCCCCGCCGCGCCGGACGCCACGGGGCGTTTCCTCGCGGCATCCGCTGCCAGGCATGGCGGCAGGTCCCGACGCCCCGGCCCCAGGTAGTCCTCGGCCATTGACTGCCGCCATCGGTCGAGATCCGACGGCCAACGTTGCGCCGCGTGGGCCAGGAGCAGCTCATATTGGCGGTTCAAGGCAATGCCCGACGTTTGGACGCCCCGCGATTGGAGATGGTCCGAGAAGTCCATGAAGGCCCCGAACGCGGAGGAGCCCGGCGCGGCCCATAGCAAGGGCAAGGACCGGGGGAAGTTGCCGCTGTTGCCGAAGATGTCCCAGAACGCGGCAAAGCGGCGCATCCGAGCCAGCTCCTCGAACGTCATGCAACGGGTTCGGAGCACCTCGTAGGGCGGAGCCGGGCTGTACACCATCCCCCACTCGACATCATGCCGGACGATGGGCGTCCCCCGGAGCCGCTTCAGGATGCCCACCTGGATCTCCTGCGGCCCCAGGGCCAACAAGCGATCAAACCCACGCCCAAACCCCTCCAACGTCTCCCCCGGCAACCCCGCGATCAGGTCCGCATGCACATGCACGCCCGTGTGCCCCCGCAGCCAGCGAAGGTTGTCCTCCATGCGCGCATGGTCCTGGCGTCGGCTGATCCGGGCCTCGACCTCGGGATCCAGCGTCTGGATCCCCACCTCGAACTGCAGCGAACCCGGCGGGAACCGGACGATCAACTCGCGCAAGGCTTCCGGCAGCCGGTCTGGCACCATCTCGAAGTGCACGAACAGCCCGGGCGCCATCCGTTCCAAAAAGAACAACAGGATGCGGCGCGACACCACCGGGTGCAGGTTGAACGTTCGGTCCACAAACTTGAACCGTCGCAACCCCCGGTCGAGCAGCCGCTGCATCTCCACGAGAAACCCCTCCAGCGGGAACTGCCGCACCGGCACGTCCAAAGACGACAGGCAAAACTCGCACGTGAACGGGCATCCGCGCGACGCCTCGACATAGACCACCCGGTGCGCAAGGTCCGCGTCGTTGTACAGGGGGTACGGCGACGCCAGCCGGGCCAACTCGGGCAACGCGGCGGCGAGGACCTTGGCCGGGCGCTCGCCGGCGAGGAGCTGGCGACAAAGCTCCGGAAATGCCGTGTCCGCCTCGCCTGTGATGACGTGATCCGCCAACTGGATGATCTCCTGGCCCTCCGTCTCGTGGCTCACCTCGGGTCCGCCGAGGACGATGCGCAGGCCAGGCTCGAGCCGGCGCAGCACGGTCACCAGCTCGGTGGAGGCGCGCACGTTCCAGATGTAGATCCCGAGTCCGAGGATGCGCGGCCGCAGCGCGAGGATGCGCTCGGCGACGTCCAGGACGCGTAGGTTGATGTCGAACTCGGCAATGCGTGCCCGGGGTTGGAGTTCGCCGAGGTTCGCCATCAGGCACCGAAGCCCGAAGGCGGCGTGAAGATGCCGGGCATTGAGCGTCGCCAGGACAATGTCAGAGGTGCCCGCGCCCTCGGCGGGGGGCGGGCCCGGAACCATGGCTGGTGGCGGCGTCGTCAACGCATGGAAGCCAAGCACGGGAGCGGAGGAGGATTCAACCCGGGGGCCGCGTCCTTGCCAGCTTGGAGCACCGGGGCAAAGGATGGCTCAAATGAAGGTCACGAGCACGCCGGCGGCCATGCAACGGTGGGCGAGGCGATGGCGGACGGAGGGACGTCGCATCGGGTTCGTCCCCACCATGGGCTACCTGCACGACGGCCACGTGTCGCTGATGCACGAGGCCCGGCGGCGCGTGGGCCCCGACGGGATCGTGGTGGTGAGCATCTACGTGAACCCGACGCAGTTCGCGCCCACCGAGGACCTGGCCCGGTATCCGCGCGACTGGGCCGGGGACCGCCGCCGCTGCCGCGAGGCCGGCGTGGCGATGATCTACGCGCCCACGGACGCCGCCATGTACCCGGGGCGTGCAGAGGGCCGGTACAGCACCTACGTGGTCGAGGATGCCCTCGGCCAACGCATGGAGGGGGCGTCGCGCCCCACCCACTTCCGGGGTGTCACGACCGTCGTGGCCAAGCTTTTCAACGCGGTCCTGCCGGACGTCGCGGTGTTTGGAGCCAAGGACTGGCAGCAGGCGGCCGTCGTCCGGCGCATGACGCGTGACCTCGACTTTCCGGTCCGCATCGTCGTGGCACCCACCCGACGCGAGCCGGATGGCCTCGCGATGAGCTCGCGCAACGTGTACCTCGGGCCGGACGAGCGCGCGCAGGCGACGGTCCTGCACCGTTCCCTGCAACACGCCCGGCGCCGCGTGCGGGACGCCCGGGGCGGCGTGCCTGCGGCGGAACTCAAGGCGGAGGTGGCGGCCATGGTGGCGCGCGAGCCCGCCGCGCGACTCGACTACGTCGAGTTCTTCGACCCCGACACGCTGGAGGCCCGCGCTCAGGCGACGCGGGGCGCCCACATGGCCTTGGCGGTCTTCGTGGGGCGCACCCGCCTCATCGACAACGGACGGCTTTGAGCCGCCCGCCCGGCGACGACCACCCACCATCTACCTCGCGAGGAACTGCCGCCGCGCGGCCAAGAACAGCAACAGGCAAATCACCGCGAACGGCACCAACGACAACGCGTCCGACCGCGGCCCCTCGAACATCGGGTTGTTCGCGCTCATCCACTTGGTCACCCCAGAGGCCACCCCGGAGAAGCGCGCCTCGACCAGGGCGATGAAGATCCCCGCGATGCTCCCGCCCGCGATGTAGCCCGACGCCATCAGCACCCCCGGGCTCTTGTCGCCCTCGGCGTGGATTTCCTCCTCCGTGAGCCCTGCGGACCGCAGCCGATGCCGGTCCAGCTTGTCGGCAAGCCAACGCAACATGCCGCCCACGAAGATGGGCATGGACACCGCGATGGGGAGGTATACGCCCACGGCAAAGGCCAGCGAGGGAATGCCGCACAGCTCGAGCACAAGCGCGATCATGACCCCCACGAGCACCAGCTCCCACGGCAGCTTGCGGTCGAGGATCCCCTTGATGATGTAGCTCACCAACACCGCCTTCGGGGCCTCGAACTTCTGCACCTCCAGCCCGCCCGGCAGCTGGCTCACCGTCCCGTTGATGCCCGGGTCCACCCACCACGCCGCCCTGCCCGTGTCGTCCAACAGGAACTTCCGTGCCGCGCCCCCTTGCGGGTCCGGCTGGTGATAGACCCAGTAGGCCTTCGTATCCTCGCCCTTCTGGTGCCCGCCCAGCGTCTCGCGCTCCGTCACCGACGGGTGCGGCAGCGTCACCGAGGGCGCACCCGCGACCTCCGACGCCTTCACGTACACCGTCGAGGCTTGGTTCAACGTCAACAACACCGGCCCCAGCACGAGCGCCGACGCCGTCGCCCCCACGAGGATCGCAACCTGTTGCGCCCGTGGCGTCCCGCCCACGAGGAACCCAGTCTTGAGGTCCTGCGACGTCGTCCCGCCGTTGGACGACGCGATGCACACGATGGCCCCCACGGACAACGCCGTGACGTAGTACTCCGAACCCGTCCAACCGTTCGCCAGGAACGCCAGGCACGTCAGCAGCAACGTCGCAATCGTCATGCCCGAGATGGGGTTCGAGCTCGAACCCACCTCGCCCGTCAGTCGCGACGACACCGTCACGAACAAGAACCCCAGCAACACGATCAACTCCGCGCCCAGCAGGTTCATGTGCAACGGCTTCGCCAGGCTGATCAACGCCACCAACGCCAACACCCCCACCAACACCCACTTCAACGGCAGGTCCCGCGACGTCCGCGGCTGCGGCCCCTTCGTGGCCCGGCTCCCCTGCAAGTCCGCCAGCCCGTGCCGGATCCCGTTCCAGATCGTCGGCAACGACCGCACCAGGCTCACCAGCCCGCCCGCCGCCACCGCCCCGGCCCCGATGTAGAGGAGGTACGCGTTGCGAATCGCGCCCGGGCCCATGTCGCGCACCAGCTTGCCGCCGCCGGGCGCCAGCGGCTCGGCCAACCCATCGCCGAAGAAGCGAATCAGCGGGATCAACACCAGGTAGCTCAACACGCCCCCGCCCAGCATCACCCCCGCGATGCGCGGCCCGATGATGTAGCCCACGCCCAGCATCTCCGGCGTCACCTCCGCCGCCAGCGAGCCCCCCTTCAACGGTGGCCCGAACACCACCCCCGGCGTGTCCTTCCAGCCGCGCAATGCCTTGCACAGCACGTTGTACATCAAGCCAATCCCCAGCCCCCCAAAGATCGTCGCCGCACTGATCCCGCTGGCCGACTTCAACGCCGCGCCCGCGCCAGAACCCTTGCCGTCCCCTGCCCCGGCGGCACCCTCAGAAGCCGCCCGCAGCGACTCCGCGTCCGCCCCCGCCTTCAACACTTCCGCGCACGCCGTTCCCTCCGGATACTTGAGTTGCCCGTGTTGCTCCACGATCAAGGCGCGTCGCAAGGGGATCATCATCAGGATTCCCAGCGCGCCCCCGAGGATGGCCACCAACGTCACCCGCGCGATCTCGAGGTCGAACCCGAGGATCAACACGGCCGGCATCGTCACCCCCACGCCGAACGCCAGCGACTCGCCCGCCGACCCCGCCGTCTGCGCGATGTTGTGCTCCAGGATCGTGGCGTCCCGCCCGCCCAGCTTCGCCCAAAGGCGGAACAGCGTGATCGAGATCACCGCCACCGGGATCGACGCGCTCACCGTCAGGCCCACCTTCAACGTCAGGTAGAGGGACGACGCCCCGAAGAGAATCCCCAGCAACGTCCCCACCACGACGGACCGAAGCGTGAATTCACGGAGACGGCTCTCCGCTGGAATGAACGGCTCGAAGGAACGGGAGGAATGCGGCATGGGCCGCAGGCTACCGCCCCTTGGTCCAACGGCAAGATTGCCGCCGGGCGATGCCCGCCCCGAGGGAAGGGACTGCCACGATTCCGGGCGACGCATCACCGACCTCACCTTCTGCGGAGCCCGGGTCCCCTGCATCCTGGCGCGGCCGATGCCGACCCCATGCCCAGCAGGCGAAATGCGGCGGGGAGTTTGCGCTTTCCGCACCGGACGCCACGGGATAGGGAGGAGGCATGACACGCCGCACGTTTCTCCATCAAGGCTCCGCTGCGCTCGCAGCAACGGCCGCCGCCACGTATGTCCCCACCACGTTCGCCCGAGAGCCGCAGCCGCGTCGGGTCGGGTTGATCGGGACGGGATGGTACGGGAAGGCGGACTTGCTGCGCTTGATCCAAGTGGCGCCGGTGGAGGTGGTGTCGCTGTGCGACGTGGACAAGCAGATGCTCGAGGGCGCGGCGGGGATCGTGGCCGGGCGGCAGAAGTCGGGGAAGCGCCCCCGTCTTTACTCGGACTACCGGAAGATGCTGGCGGAGCGGGACCTGGAGTTGGTCGTGATTGGGACGCCGGACCACTGGCATGCGCTGCCGATGATCGAGGCCTGCAAGGCGGGCGCGGACATCTACGTGCAAAAGCCCACGGGCGTGGACGTGGTGGAGAGCCACTCGATGTTGGCGGCGGCGCGGAAGCATCGACGCGTCGTCCAGGTCGGGACGCAGCGTCGCTCGACGCCGCACCTGATCGAGGCGCGCGACCGCTTCATCAAGGAGGGCCGCCTCGGCAAGATCGCCTACGTCGAGGTCTGTTGCTATTGGCACATGCGGAACCGCGACACCCTCGCGACCGCGCCGGACACGGCGCCCCCCGACTACCTCGACTGGGACATGTGGACCGGCCCAGCCCCCATGCGCCCGTACAACAAGATCGCGCACCCCCGCGGGTGGCGAGCGTTCATGGAATACGGCAATGGCATCGTGGGCGACATGTGCATCCACATGCTCGACATGGTGCGTTGGATGATGGGGCTGGGCTGGCCCGTGTCGGTGGCGTCCTCCGGCGGCATCCTCATGGACCAGGCGGCCCGCGCGAACATCACGGACACCCAGACGGCCACCTTCGACTTCAACGACGTGAAGGTGGTCTGGACGCACCGCACCTGGGGCGAGACGCCGGACCCGAAGTATCCGTGGTCCGCCACGTTCTACGGCGAGAAGGGAACATTGAAGGCCAGCGTGTTCAGCTATGACTTCATTCCCCGCAACGGGGGCAAGCCGGAGCACAAGGACCAGGTGATGGAGCTCGACCTCTATCCCGAGGACCGCGACGAGAAGGACCTGGAGCGCCACGTGGCCCCCGCCATTCGCGGCCACATGAAGAACCTCCTCGAATGCATCGAGACGCGTTCCAAGCCGGTGGCGGACATCGAGGAGGGGCACATCTCAACGGCGTCCTGCATCCTCGCGAACCTCTCCATGAAGCTGGGCCGCACCCTTCGATGGGACCCGGTCAAGCACGAGGTGGTCGGGGACAAGGAGGCCAGCAAGCTCCTCGCCCGGCCCTACCGCGCGCCTTGGGTGCATCCCACGCCGTCGAAGGTGTAGGGGGATGAAGGCCTCGCTCTGCTCCCCGAACCCCATGAGGTGCCATGAGCCTCATGGGGCTGATGCGGCCTAAAGAACCCTCACCTCCGGCAAAGGCAGGATGAAGCGGCCTCCGGCGCCCCGGTAGGCCTGCTGTTGCCGGAGCACTTCCTCCGCGAAGTTCCACACCAGCAACAACGCGTGGGTGGTGCCGCGCGCGAGCAGTTGGTCGGGCCCCACCACGGGCAGGTGCGACCCCGGCGTGAGCAACCCCTGCTTCGCCGTGCTGCGGTCGGCCACGAACTCCACGACGTCCAGGCCGTCGCGGCCGATGCCATGGAAGTTGAGGAGCGTGGAACCCTTGGCGGATGCGCCATAGGCGGCGATGCGGGCTCCTTGGCCGTGCAACTCCACCAGCAGTCCACGCAGCTCCTCGCGCAGTCGGAGGATGCGGCCGGCAAACCCCGAGTAGGCCGCCTCCGAATAGAGGCCGCCGGCCTCCTCCTCGGCCACCAAGGCCGGCACGGACGGGTCGATGGGCCGGCTCCCCATTGGTGCCGCGGACAATCGCAGCGAGCCGCCATGGATGGGCAGGCGCTCGACCTCGAACACGTCCAGCCCATGCCGTCGGAACAACGGCAACAACGCCCCCAGCGAAAAGTAGAACACGTGCTCGTGGTAGATCGTGTCGAACTCGGCCTTCGCGAGCAGGTCGCCCACATAGGGAAACTCCAGCACCACGCGCCCCGTCGGGGCCACCAACGCCGCCAACCCCGCGACGAAGTCGTTCGGGTCCGGCGCGTGCGCGAACACGTTGTTGCCCAGGATGAGGTCCGCCCGGCGTCCCTTGCCCGCGAGTTCCTCCGCCAAGGCGCGGCCGAAGAAGCGGACGAGCGTGGGCACGCCGCGTTCCTCCGCGACCCGAGCGATGTTGGCGGCGGGCTCGATCCCGAGGCACGGGATGCCGGCCCCCACCAGGTTGCGCAGCAGGTAGCCGTCGTTCGACGCCACCTCGACGACCCACGACCCCGGGCCGAGGCGCTCGGACGCGACGTGCCGCTCGCACGCCGCGCGCGCGTGGCGCTGCATCTCGTCGCTGAACGACGAGAAGTAGAGGTACTCGGAGAACAGCTCGACGGGCGGGATGATGTCGAGGATCTGGACCAGCCAGCACGCGCGGCACACCGCCACGCGCAACGGGAAGCGCGGCTCCGGGCGGCCCAGGTCCGACGGACGCAGGAGGTTGTTGGCCAGGGGCTGGAGCCCAAGGTCCAGCACGGGCAGGCCGTCGCGGCATCCACAGGAGCGACAATGAAGGGCGTTCATTTCCTCGTTTCCTCAGGCGGCCCATCCGGCCCCGGCCGTCCGCGCGTCCCCTACAAAGGCGTCCAGTTGTTCACCGGAAAACCGAACCATGTCCGCGCCCGATCCACCGTGGCGGGCGCGATACCATTCTGCCGTCGCCTGCACGGCGCGGCCGAAGGGCCATGCCGGACGCCACCCCAGGCGCGTGCATGCGCGGTCAATCGAGAGGTTGAGCCTGCCGGCCTCCACCAGGTGCGTTGCCGTCCCCTCCCGACGCCAGGTGCCGGGCCAATGCCGGTTAAAGGCCTCCACCAGCTCGGCCACGGTCCGGTTGCCATCCGGCCCGGGCCCGAAGTTGAAGGCCTCCGGGAAATCCTTCGCGCCGTCGAGCCGGGCGCCCACGTCCAGGTAGCCCGCGAGGCAGTCGAACACGTGTTGCCAGGGACGCGTGAACCCGGGGTGTCGCAGCACCAGGTCGGTCCCCAACATCAAGGCCCGCACCGCGTCCGGCAGGACGCGGTCCTCGGCGTAGTCGCCCCCCCCGATCACGTTGCCCGCGCGCACCGTCGCCACGCGACCCGGGGGGAAGAACGAGCGACGCCACGCCTGGGCCACCACGTCCGCCGCCGCCTTCGACGCCGAGTAAGGGTCGTGGCCGCCCATGGCGTCGGACTCACGGTAGCCGTGGTCCCACCCGACGTTCTCATAGACCTTGTCGGTGGTGACCACGACGACGCGGGTGGCGGGCCCGAGGGGGCGTGCGGCCTCGAGGACATGGGCGGTGCCGACCACGCACGACGTGAGGGTGTCGAGGGGCTCGCGATAGGAGAGGCGGACGAGGGGCTGCGCGGCGAGGTGGAAGACGACCTCGGGTCGTGTGTGGGCGAGCCATTGGGAGACGGCGGGCAGGTCGCGGATGTCCCCTTGGGTCGAGGAGGCGAGGGAGGACGGCCCAAGGACCTCGTGGAGGGAAGGTTGCGTGGGGGGCGGCAGGCTGAAGCCGTGGACGCGGGCTCCGAGCCGGGAGAGCCAGAAGGCCAGCCAGGATCCCTTGAAGCCGGTGTGGCCGGTGATGGCGACGCGGCGCCCGGCGTAGAAGTCGTGGAACATGGCGTGGCAAAGGGGTCGGGGCTTCACCACGTCTTCCACGGGGCGCGGCCCTGGTTCCAGAGGCCGTCGAGGAGCTGTTGCTCGCGATAGGTGTCCATGCACTGCCAGAAGCCATCGTGGCACCATGCCTTGAGCTGGCCGTCCTTGGCGAGGCGCTCCAGCGGGCCGCGCTCGAAGACGCAGCCGTCGTCGGGGTCGAGGTACGAGGCGATGCGACGGTCGAGGACCATGAACCCTCCGTTGATGTAGGCGTTTTCCTGCTCGGGCTTCTCCTTGAAGGCGGTGATGGTCTGGCCGTCCATGGCCAGCTCGCCGAAGCGCCCGGAGGGCTTCACCGCCGTGATGGTGGCGACGGCGCCGTGGGAACGGTGGAAGGCGACGGAGCCATTGATGTCGCTGTCGGTGAGGCCGTCGCCGTAGGTGAACAGGAAGGTGTCGTCCTGGACATGGGCGAGGGCGCGTCGCAGGCGGCCGCCGGTCTGGGTCGCCTGTCCCGTCTCCAGCAACGTGACCGTCCAGTCCTCCTCCTCGTGGGTGTTGTGGTAGCGGATCTGCGGCTGGCGACCGAGGCGGAGGGTGACGTCGGACGTGTTCCACAGGTAGTTGCGGAAGTAGTCCTTGATGACCTCGCCCTTGTAGCCCAGGCAGAGGATGAAGTCCTTGTGGCCATGACGCGCGTAGAGCTTCATCACGTGCCACAGCACGGGACGCCCTCCCACGGGCACCATCGGCTTGGGACGATACTCGGTTTCTTCGCGGAGGCGGGTCCCGAGACCGCCGCAGAGGATGACGACTTTCATGCCGGACTTGGACGCGAGCCTAACGGGCAGGGAAGGCTTGTTCCCAGCGGGATTTCAGGCCCAGTTAGTTCTTGGCCTACTCCTCTCGCCGGAGGCTTTCCCGAGGCACTGATCTTGCCACGAAGCCTGCCCTACCCCTCTGGTCGGGACGGCAGCCTTGTTGCAGCAGGTCTCGAACGAGCCGGCCAACCCTCGCCTCGCCCCTGCTCGCCCCTCGGAAGCCTCTGCTTCCCCGTCGCGTCACTGCCAACTGAATCGCTTGGTGCGGGTGACGGACGCGCCATCAAGCCGTCGGCACGTCCCGCCTCGTGCCGACCTCATGCCTAAAGTCGGCCAGGGATCCGAAGTGGATCGCGCCTTGGGCCAGTCGCATCAGCTCGGAGCCATCGGACAACGCCTGAATCGCTTGGACCGTCGCGTCATCACACGGGCCGAAGCGTGCCGTCAGGATGCCCAGGAGCATCTCCCGCGCGGCGGCACAGCGGCCCTCCTCGAGGCCTTCCTGACGGCCATCTCTCCATCCTTCCTGTCTGCCCTCCTGTCTGCCCAATTGTAGGCCCTCCTCGCGGCCTTCCTCCCACACCACCGTCTCATACGGGCTTCTCATCGTCTCGTGCATGGCTTCCTCCTGCTTCTTCACTTCTCTCCGGAAGGCTACCTCCAGCTCCCTCGGCAACGCCAGCAGCCCGTGCACCACCCGCATCACACGCACCGAGTCCTCCCACCCAAGCCCCGCACCCTGCAGCTCCCGTAGGAACGCCAGCTTCGCTTCCCATCGCCCCGCCTCGTCCCCGCGCGTCCGCTGCGCCAACCGATGCGCCTGCACGATCCGCGCCACCGGGCTGCCCGCTGCTAGCCACGGCCCCAGGTCCACGTCCCGCAGCTTGCACGCCGCGTACTCCAGGCTCAGCCGCACCGGCCCCACCTCCTGCACGTACGGCCCCGGACGCCACCCCGGTTCGTCGTCGGCCAGCACCACCAGGCTGATCGGATGCTGGCCGAAGCGGTCGTAGATGCGGTAGTGGTATCGGAACATGCGCCGGGGGAGCGTGGGATCTCGCTGGGCCTGGATCTCGAAGTGGATCAAGAGCAGCGCCTCGGTGCCGTCGCGGCGGGTGACCTGGACGAGCTTGTCGGCACGCAGGTCGCCGGCCTCGGAGTCGGGCACGATGGCCTGCAGTTCGCTGTCGAGGAAGGCGACCGGCCTTGACCAGTCCACGAGGGCGGCGACGTCGCCAAAGAGCAGCTCGATGAGGGCCGGAAGGTAGAACTCGAGGGTCAACTTCCAGGGGGTATCGAAGCGGTTGGATTGGCTTTTCAGGAGGCTGGTATCGGCGACGCATGGCGGGGAGGCAAATGTGGGTGAGGTCCTTGGGCGTGGCGCATCCCGAGGCACAGCCCATCCATCGGACACGAGCCCGTAACCGGGCTGCGGGAATGGCCTAGGCCTCGTCGCAGGCTGGGGTTCATCCGGCCAAGTCGTACGGGTTCGGCCTGCAGCCCGACCGGCTTGGGATGCCCGAGACCGGACATCCAGGGCCGGCCCTTTTGTCATGGGGGCCGGCCCGCCTTCCGGCACCCGCGGCCCCGCGACGTCCGCGGTTCGCAGCACCCGCCTTCATCCCTGGAAGTTCCGCCTTCGTTGCGAGGAACAGGGCCTTCGTCACTTCCGCGTCGGAGAATGGACCCGTCGCCCTAGGTTGCTCGCAGATCGACCGCACGCCATCGGGCGCCTGGCCGACAGAAACAGAAAACTCGGTAACAGCAGGAAGCACATGAACACAAAGCTCAACCTCCCCCTCGGGCCCGTGGCCCTCGCCGCAGCGGTTTTCGCAACCACAGCCACGTCCACGTTGTTCGCCGCCGAGGGCGGCCGACACGCCGGCAAGGAACACGGCGGGCCTCGCCCGGGCCGGTCCATCCCGGCTGAACTCACGTCAAGGTACGATGCCAACGGCGATGGCCAACTCGACGAGACCGAGCGGGCGACGCTCGATGCCGACATCCAAGCGGGGAAGATCACGCCGCCGGGGCGGCGAGGCACCGGGCATCCTCGTGGCCCGGGCGGCCCGGACGCCCGCGGCGAGCAAGGCGGCCCGGGACGCCGCGGGGCGGGCGGGCCGCCTCCCGGGCTGGTTGCCAAGTTCGACGCCAACGGAGACGGACAACTCGATGCCGCGGAACGCGAGGCGCTGCACAACGCCGTGAAGTCCGGGGACGTCGAGCCGCCGCGCGGCGGCCGCCACGGGCGCCCGGGCGGGCACCCAGGCGGCGCGGATGACGAGACCACCGGACGCCGTGCAAAGATGCGGGAGAAGTTCGATGCCAACCATGACGGAGTCCTCGACGAGGCCGAGCGCAACGCCATGCGTGAGGCCCGCCGCGCGAGTGCGCCGCCGGTCCCGCCGCCCGCCGGGCAAGCGGATCCGTCATCGACGGGGCCTGCCGTGATCCGCAAGGGCCGCCGGAACTAGCGCGCATCGTTCCTCACCCCCGCCCGGGAGGATGCCGTCCCCCTCCCGGGCGGGTGTTTTCTGGCCACCGAGCCTCGTCCAAGGCACAACCCACGGGTCATGGATCGCGCCTCCATCCTTCGCAGCCTTCCTCGCTGGTCGTTGATCAGCGTCGGCGTGTGGACGGCGCTCGGGGTGGTCCTGGCCGCACAGTTGGTGATGTCCAGCTCGTGGGAATGGATGCCGGCCGCGCGTTGGGTGGCGAGGGATTGGGCGCCCTGGGTTGTCCTCACGCCGTTCGTCCTCGCCCTGGGGTTCCTGTTCCCCATCGAAAAGGACCGTTGGTGGCTCTCGGCGTCGCTGCACCTCACGGCCGCCGTCGGCGTGGTACTGCTATGCGACGGCGCGCAGCGTTGGTTGCCTTCACCCCATGCGCCGCCCATGCCCGGATTGCCCTCCGGACCCGGCGGCCCGCCCGACGGACGCGGCGCGAGGCCGCCGCCCCGCGATGGAGACATGCCACCACCCCGGCGCGATGGGCCGTCTCGCGGCCCAGGCAACGGCCGCAGGGCACGCATGTTGGGGCTCATGGGAGGCGCGTTCTCCATGAGGGCACGCCTGAACTTCCCCCTCTATTGGGTGTTGGTCAGCGTCGCCCACGCGCTCCTGTTCCATCGCCGCGCCCAGGAAAGAGAGCGGCGCGCCCTCGAGCTGGCCGCCAGCCTGGCGGAGGCCCGCCTCCAGGCGCTGCGCATGCAACTCCAGCCCCACTTCCTCTTCAACACGCTCAACGCCATCTCGACCCTCGTGCACGAGAACCCCGACGCCGCCGACGACATGATCGCCAGCCTCAGCGACTTCCTCCGGCTCACCCTCGCGCGCGGCGACCAACCCGAGCAGTCCCTCCGCGAGGAACTCCTCTTCATCGACCGCTACCTCGCCATCGAGCGCATCCGCTTCGGGGAACGGCTCGTCGTCCGCCAGGACATCGACCCCGCAACGCTGGACCTTCGATTGCCCGCGCTGATCCTCCAGCCCCTGGTCGAGAACGCCGTCCGCCACGGGCTCGAGCCCCGTCCCGGGCCAGGCCTCCTCACCCTCGCCGCACGCCGGGAAGGGCCCGACCTCGTGCTGCGTGTGGCGGACAACGGCATGGGAATCGCCTCCGAAGGGCCCAGCCGCGAGGGCGTCGGCCTGTCCAACACGCGGGCACGCCTTCGCGAGCTGTACGGCTCCGGGGCGACACTCCAGCTCCTCAAAACAGCCGGCAGCGGAACGACCTGGGAAGTCCGCCTGCCCGCGTCTCGGTTCGTCGCATCGCCCCCTGCCACCCAAACCGCATGAAGATCCGCGCCGTCGTCGCCGATGACGAACCCCTGGCACGCGCCCGCCTCCGCGCCTTGCTGGCCAAGGAACCGGACGTCCAACTCGTGGCCGAGTGCGCCGACGGCGACGTCGCGGTCGCCGCCGTCCGGGAACATCGTCCCGACGTGCTGTTCCTGGACGTGCAAATGCCCGGGAAGGATGGGTTCGGCGTGTTGGCGGCGCTGGCGGGCGATCCGCTGCCCCAGGTCATCTTCGTCACCGCCTTCGACCAGCACGCCCTCAAGGCCTTTGATGCCCGCGCGATCGACTACCTGCTCAAGCCGTTCAAGCAGTCCCGGTTCCACGAGGCTGTTGCCCGCGTCCGCGACCGCATGGCACGCCCTCCCGCCTCCGGCGACGACCTTGCCCGCCAGTTGCGCGACCTGCTCGCCGAGGCTCGCCCCACCGCAGCCGCTGCCCCAGCCCAAACGTTGCATCGCCTCGCCGTGAAGGTGAACGAGCGAACCCTCTTCGTGCGCGTCCCCGACATCGACTACCTGGAGTCCGCCGGGAACTACGTCGTGCTCCACTGCGGCAAGGAAAACCACGTCATCCGCGAGACCATGGCGACGCTCGAGGCGCAGCTTCCGCCCGGGTTCCTGCGCATCAGCCGGTCCGTCATCGTCCACCTCGACCGGGTCAAGGAACTCCAGTCCATGACCGCAGGGGAACACGTCGTGCTGCTGCGCGACGGGCGCACGCTGGCCATGACGCGCGGCCTGCGCGAGGTGGAGGAGAAGCTGCGATTCGGATAAGCCAACCCGCTTGTTCCGGCCGAGGCTTGCCCGAGCCCCTCAGTGGCTACGCCCGGCCGCCGGCGCATGGAACTCCGGCGCCTTCCAACGAATGACGGAGGTCGGGAACAACCCGCCCGCCAGCAGGAACACGAGGCACGCCACCAACGGCCATCGCTCGCGCGGCAACAGGTCCGGGACCGCCACGGCGTCCCGGGGGCGAACCCCCAGGAAGAGGTGCGTGAAGGCGCGGAACACGGCGATGGCGTTCAAGGCGGACGTCACCACCAGCGTGAGGCCCATCGCGAACGAATGCTCGGTGGTCCCGCTGAAGACGAGGTCCTGCGAGCAGTAGCCGAGCGTCCCGGGCAACCCGGCCAGCGTCAGCGCGAAGACGAGGAAGAAGGTCGCCAGCCGCGGGGCGGACACCGCCAGGCCCGGGGCGCGCCGCGACCAGTCCAGACCGGGCAACCGCGCCTGCATGGCGCGCAGCGAGGCCATGAGGCCCGACGACGCGGCGGCGACGGTGAGCCAGTGAACGAGCGACCCGGTGAAGCCCTCCTCGTTGCCCACGATCACCCCGCCAAGGACCAGCGCCGACTGCCCGATGAACAGGTAACCCAACAGCCGCCGCGGATCCTTCTCGAACAAGGCCCGCAGGCTGCACAGCACGGTGGAGGCAATGATCGCCCAGGAGAGGGAGTCCACCACCCACGTCGGCACGCCTTGGGGGCCCAGCTCGAAGCGGAGCAGCAACAGGCTTCCCAGCCGCCCGTTGAACGCCACCGCGAGCCACGCCAGCGGCGCGTCCTGGAACATCCGCACCACCCAGCCATGCAGCGGGAACAACCCCTTCCTCGCCACCACGGCGACGAGCACCAGCAACCACGGCAACGGCCCGGCGGCCTGCCCGGCCGTCCCTGCGCCCGCCGCGCCCGCGAGGGCCAGCGCCGCCGTGCTCCCCACCATCGGCAGCAACCAGTGACGCCCGGATCCCGTCATCGCCCTTCGCCCCACCATGAACGGGAGCGCCGTCAACGCCCAGCCCAGCCCCATCGCCAAGGGGTTCGTCGAGGCATGGGCCAGGAGGTTGGACCCGCACAGGAAGACCGTCCCCTGCGTCACGCCGTCCGTCACGTCGCGCGCCGGGGCCGCCACAACCATCAACGCCGTCATGCAACACAGGGCCAGGACAATCCAGCCGTCGGCCCCCTGCAACGCCAGCATCGGCAGCCACGGGTCCGCGAACGTGCCGCCCGCGCCGCCCGCGACCGCCACGAGTGCGCCCGCCATCAATCCGGCCGCCGCCACGCCCGCGCCCGCCGCCAGGCCGCGTCGTATTCGTTGGCCGCCCACCGGCAGGGATCCCGCCAGCAAGGCCACGAGTGCCGCCGAAAGAAATGGAAAGGGTAGGATGGACTGGGGATTCATCGTTGGGACTCCTCCGGGCGCGGCCCGTTGCCGGGCGAGCCGGTTGGCGTGTCGGCGGCGGCGGGCTCCAGCAACGCAAGGCCCTCGGCCAACCGTTTCAAGGGGGTCACCATCGCCCGCGAAAGGATGGCCTCGTAGAAGCCCGCGCCCAGCGCCACGCGATACAACCAAAGCTGCAACGGCCGCGGCACCAGCGCCTCCAGGTGCTCGCCCGTGGGAGCCAGCTTCCCGCCGGCCGCCGCGTGCACGTGGTGATGCTCGTGCAGCAGCGACGGTGCCCGCAGGAACTGCGCCGTCCGCACGATGGCATGGCCCGTGATGTGGAACGCCGCCACCCCCGTCCAGCCCATCCCAATCTCGACGAAGATCAGCCCCAGCTGCGTCTGCGTCGCGTGGGCCAGCATCGTCTTCGCGTCGTTCGCGCTCCGGTGCAGCAGCGTCCCCAGCAGCGCCGAAGCCGCTCCCAGGGCCACCAACGTGCCCGCCGCGACGCCCGACGCCCGAATCAACGGCTCCGCCCGCAGCAGCAGGAACGCCCCCAGGTGCACCGAAACCGCCCCGTAGAAGATCGCGCTCGACGGCGTCGGCCCCTCCATTGCCCTCGGCAACCAACCGAAGAACGGTCCCACCGACGACTTGCCGCACGCCGCCATGATCAGCAGCAGAGCCGTCGTGGTCACCTTCCAGGACCCCTCGGGCCACGGGGCGTTCTCCGGAAGGTGCAGGTGCGCGAACTCAATCCCGCCAAACCACAGGTGCCCCAGCATCACCGACGCCACGAGGAAAATGTCGGCGACGCGGTAATACCCGTACACCCGCAGCGCGTTGCCCACCGGCTCCGGCCTTTCCTGGAAGAATCCAATCAGCAGCACCGACGTGATCCCCACCAGCTCCCAGCCCGCCATCAGCAGTTCCACCGAGCCCGCCGCCGCCACCAGGAACGCGCCAAACCCGAAGAGGTTCAGCAGGTTGAAGTAACGGTGAAAGCCCGGGTCGCGGTGCATGTAACGACCCGAGAAGGCGGCCACCACGCCCACCAGTAACGACGCCAGCCAGAGCAGCGGGACGGACAACCGGTCGAACAACAGCTCCACCCCGAAGTGCGCGTGCGCCGTCGCAAACCAGTCGCCCAGCCGGAGGTCGAGGCTCGGGTCATGGAGGAACAAGAGGCGCGCCGCCTCGGCCGAGAAGACGAGGAAACACAGCAGGTAGGCGGCCTTGGTGAGGCGGGAGACGAGCGGCTCCGGGGCCTTCAGGCCTGCCAACCAAGCCAGGCCCGAGACGAGGAACAGCAGGCCAGGCAACGCCAGCGCGAGGACGAGAAGTGGTTTCACGTTGGAAAATTCAATGACGAGTGCAGCACACGGCCGTCGTCGCAGCCCCCGGCTCGATCCGGGCCAGCGGCAGGTGGCTCCGATGCCCGCGGTAGTGGTCCGCCGAGCAACGAACCCTCGGCAACGGGACGTCGTCACCCTCCAGCGGCTCAAACACGCCCGCGCCCCGGTACACCGAGATGGACGCCTTCGCGGCATCCACGCACGCCAGGCGGATCCAGCGGTTCTCCAGCCATTCCTTCAGCTCCGCGTTGGCATGGATGACGGCCAGCACCACCTCCGGGGTGTTTTCCACCACAAACAGGATCCGGACCGGCTCGTGGATCTCCACCATCTGCCACGTCAAACCCGTCCGCAGGTCCCCTTGCATCCCGTTCATCACCCCGACGAGGCCCGTCACGTTGTGCGGCAGCTTCGTCCCGCACCCCAGCACCTCGTTGTCCACCGTCGAGAAGTAGTACTCGAGGCTGATGCCGCCGCAGACGGGGATGACCGCGCCCAGGATGTTGCCGAGGAACCGCGACGTCGGGTCGGATGCGTGGTCGTAGGAAATGAGGAAGGCACGGCGGTCCAGGAACAGCCCGCGCGTCGTGTCCCGTCGTCCCACGAAGGCGATGGCGTTCGTGGAATGGCCGTACTCGGGCCGCGGCTCCCCCAGGTGCTCCGATCGCTGCATCACGTGGCGGAGCGCCTCCTCCGGTGCGAGCGACGGGGACGCGACCTCGAACCGCCGGATGCGCTCGTGGGCGTTCCGTCGCCGCGCCTCGTCCAGCACCGCGCGCAGCGCCGTGAGGTCCGGTCCGTGCGTCGCGGGCATCCGGTCCAGGTCGAAGAGGTCGATGTCGTCGCTGCACGTGTCGTGGTAGCCGCCCAGGAACCACGTGTCGTCCGGGATGACCAGGCCTCGCGAGCGCAGCTCGGCGCGCACGTCGGGATGGTTCGCCAACGTCGCGAACAACCGCGCGTTCGGGCCGCCTTGCCGCCCGCCGCACGCGCCGCAGTCGTAGGCCGACTCATGCGGGTTGTTCAGGCTCGTCGATCCGTGGCCCAGCACCACCACCAGGCGCGCATGGCCCGACTTCATGCCCATCGGCCCCAGGACGTTCCCCACGCGGTCGGCCATCTCCGACACGCTGAACCCCATGAACAGCCCCCGCGTGGCCTCGCGCGCCGACTCGTCGTGCCGCATGAAGCGCAGCTCCGTGCGCGGCTCCGGCAGGAACCGCGCGTTCAGCCAGCGCACCAGCCGGGCGTAGCCCAGCGGCGACAACACCCGCAGCACCAACGGGAACAGGCTGAAGAAGCCCAGCACGATGGTGCTGAGCAACCCGCGGACGAGCGTCTGCGACGACACGTTTCCGGACCGCACCAGCCGCGACCAAAGCCTGCGCAGCGCCAGGCGCTTCTCGTGCGTGTCCGCGTGCCCCTCCGCCGGGCCCTCGCGCACCGCGTGCTGGGGCGTCACCACCACGGGGCACAGCGCCACCGGCCCGGCGTCGTCGATCCCCGCGTAGTCGATCGCGCACCCAAAGAACCCCGCCGCCCCGTGCGTCTCGACCGACGGCTCGATCTCCTCGATGGCACGCCGGATCGACTCCTCGCGGTCGTCGATGCAAAACACCATCTGCGCCATGGGCCTTCCCGGCGGCCTCCCGAGGCGGCCTGCCGCGAGGTGCTGGCGCAACGGCACCAAAATCAAGCGCTCGTGCCGACGCTCGTAGGCCAGGTGGAGGATGCGCCGACGCTCCATCGATCCCGCCGCGTCCACGGCGTCCACCCAACGTCCCATCCGGGTGTCGTCCAACGCCGCCAGCGCCGCCGCGCCCATCCCCAGCACCTGCGCCGCGTCGAAGGCTGCCGCCACCCGTTCTAGGTCGCCCGGGCCCGCCTGGGTCACCCGCCGCGCCCGCCACAACGACGCCCCGCCCAGCTCGCGTCGCGTCGCCGTCACCACCAGGACCAATCGCACCGCCAGGAAGTCCACCAGCCGCGTCGGCACGATGATGTGCGGCGCGAGCCCCGGCTTCGCCTCCAGCAATGCCATCATTCCGGACCATCCTGGCAACGCGAGCAGCTCCGCCGTCACAAAATCCTCCCACTCGCCCGGGGGCACGCCCAGCTCCGCCAGGCATTGCAACACCGCCGACTCGGAGTCCACCCGCGCCGAGCCCAGCCGTTCAAACGCGTCCCGCAAACCCTCCAGCCCCTGCGGGGCCACGGACGCCCCGCGTGACAGGAGCTGCACGCACGCCTTGAAGAATCCGTCGCAACGCAGCGGCATCGGCCAGTACGCCACCCCTTGGTCCAGGAACGCCCCCGCCAGCCGGATGAGCGTCGGGTGTACCCGCTCGTCCATGCCCTCGATCACGTCGGCGGGCCGCCGCGGCACGACCGCCTCGGTCGCGCCGAGGCGCGGCACGCGGGCCAGGCAGCATTCCCACAGCGCACGCGGGCTGCCGTCGGCCAAGGCCTGCCGCGTTGCCTCCGGCAGGTCGTCCCGGAACCGCTCGAGCCAGTCGCCCTCCTCCAGGTGCCACGGGATCGTTTCCTGCGGCACGGTCCGGCTTCCCGCCTTCAGCCATGCGCCCACTAACTGCCGCCACGTCAGCCGCCCGGGCAGGATGTCGGCGTCCAGCTCGCGCGCGAGCACCACGTCGATGTCCGCGTCCAGGATGCGTCCCTGCGCCTGCGCCGCGCGATAGGCCGCCTCCGACAGGAAGGGCTCCGAACGAAAGGTGCGTCCCGCCTCAAGCACGGCCTGCTCGAAGGGGATGTGCTGGAACGCATGGAGCGTGTTGTGGTGCACGAACACGCCGATGGGCCCCTGGATGGGCAACAAGTGCGCCGCGTGCGCAAGGACCCCACGCAGCCGCGCCACATCCCCGCCGACTCCATGAACCTCCGCCCCGCCGTGGTCCGACATCACCATGGAGGTGAAGCATGGGGACAGAGCTTCCGACGACGCCATCCCGTCTCCGGGCGACGGTTCGGCACCCCGGCACGGGACCCCCATTCGGGACGCGAACCCTAGCCTGACGACGGGATACCCGGTACGCGAGGCCACCGGGCAGATTCTCGGACGGGACGGGCCTTCCATGGCCTGCACGTCGAAAACACAGGATTCGTCATGTCATCGCCTGCATCCATCGCACGTCCGGCCGGGCCCGCGCCCGTCGGCAACCTCGACGGCTTCCGCCGTCACCTCGGCAAGGACCTCATGTCGGGGTTCCTGGTCTTCCTGATCGCCCTGCCCCTGTGCCTGGGCATCTCCGTGGCGTCGGGCGCGCCCGCCATCGCCGGCATCTTCACCGCCGTCATGGGCGGCATGCTGACGCCGTTCCTGAGCAACTCGGAACTCACCATCAAGGGTCCGGCGGCGGGCATGATCGTCATCGTGCTCGGCGCGATGACGGACCTGGGCTACGAGAAGGCATTGGCCGTGGGCGTCGTCGCCGGCGTGATCCAGGTCCTGTTCGGGCTGTTTCGCCTCGGGACGTTGGGCGAGTTCTTCCCGGTCGCGGCCGTGCACGGGATGCTGGCCGCCATCGGCGTCATCATCGTCTCCAAGCAGGTGCACGTCGCGCTCGGGGTGGCCGCCAAGTCCAAGGAACCGCTGGAGCTCCTCGCCGAGATCCCGCACTCGGTCATGAGCCTGAACCCCGAGCTCGCGATCATCGGCGGCATCTCGCTCGCCATCCTCTTCGGCCGACTGCTCATCAAGCACCCCGTCGTGCAGAGGATTCCCGGGCCCATGGTGGTGCTCATGGTGGCGACCCCGCTGGGCTACGGGTTCCACCTCGAGCAATCGCACTCCTACCAGTTCATGGGCCATGAATACGCCGTCGGCCCCAAGAACCTCGTCGCCCTGCCCATGAGCATGCTCTCGGCGATCAAGTTCCCGGACTTCTCGGCCATCCTGGGCGTCGCGAGCATCAAGTGGATCGTGATGTACTCGCTGGTGGGCACCCTCGAGTCTTTGCTCAGCGCCAAGGCCGTGGACCTGCTCGACCCCTGGCAACGCCGCACCAACCTCAACCGCGACCTCCTCGCCGTCGGCCTCGCCAACACCGCCGTCTCCTTCCTCGGCGGCCTTCCCATGATCTCCGAGATCGTCCGCTCGTCGGCGAACCGCAACAACGGCGCGCGCACCCGCTGGGCCAACTTCTGGCACGGGACGCTCCTCCTGGTCCTGGTCGCCGCCGTGCCCTCGCTCCTGAACCACATCCCCCTGGCCGCCCTGGCCGGCATGTTGGTCTTCACCGGCTACAACCTCGCCGCGCCCAAGGAGTTCTTCCACATGTGGCACGTCGGCAAGGGCCAGTTCCTAGTCTTCGTCGTCACGATGGTGGCGACCCTGGCCACCGACCTGCTCGTCGGGATCGCGGCGGGCATCGTGATGAAGCTCGTGCTGCACGTGGCCGCCGGGGTGTCCCCCGGGGCCTTGTTCGTCCCCAGCGTGCATCCCACGGTTTGCGAGACCACCGGCGACCCCGTCCTCCGCGTCCGCAAGGCCGCCGTCTTCTCCAACTGGCTTCCGATCCGCAGCCGCCTGCTGGGGATGAAGAACCAGGCCCCACGCGTCCGCGTGGACCTCTCGGAGGCGCACCTCGTGGACCACAGCGTCATCAAGAAGCTCGAGGAAATGGCGCAGGACTGGAAGCTGGAGAACCGCGAACTCCTCGTCGTGGGCCTCGATGAACACCAACCCGTCTCGGACCATCCCCTGGCCGCCCGCATGCGCCCCAAGGCCTGATGGCCACGCCCCCGGCCCCGGCGAGACGTTCACGGCTGTGCCATTACCGACACGCTCCATGACCCCTTCACGCATCGTCCCCGTCCGCGCGACCCGCTGGTCCATCGCCCTTGCGGCCGCCCTTGCTGGGTCGGCCGCCCAGGGCGCCGAGATCAGCGAGAACGCGAACATGTGGATCAGCTACTTCGGGGACCACCCCATCGGCACCCACCGCTGGGGCGTTCATCTCGAAGGCCAGGCCCGCCTCGCCCAGATGGGCGACCCCTGGCAGCAGATCCTCATCCGCCCCGGCATCAATTACGCGCTCAACCCAAGCATCACGTTGTCCGGCGGCTATTGCTTCATCGAGCAGTTCCCGTACGGCGAGTTCCCCGTCGCCCATGACTACCCGATTCACGCATCCTGGGAGCAGGTGGCCTACACCCATCCCGCCTTCGGGTTGAACTGGATGCACCGGGCGCGGCTGGAGCAGCGATGGATCGGCCAGATGCACAAGCTGGGCGAAAGCTGGGACGTCGCCGACTACCGCTACGAGAACCGCGTCCGCACCATGCTCCGCACCACCATCCCCCTCACGCGCGACAAGAGCTGGTACGTCGCCCTCTGGGATGAGGTGTTCGTCAACTTCGGCGACAACGTCCTCCGGAACGACTTCGACCAAAACCGCGCCACCATCGCCCTCGGGCGCAACCTCTCGAAGTACGTGCGCCTCGAGGTCGGCTTCATGGAGCAGACCCTCCAACGACGCGGCGGCAACGTCTGGGAACACAACCACACCTTGTCCGTCTCCCTCTTCTCCAAGGCACCCTTCGGGAACTAGCCCGGCGTCGCGCCCGGCGTGCCCGCATGGGACTCGGGTGATCCCTCAAGGAACCGCGCCCGCGCCCCGGCGGGTGTTCCAGGCCTCCACCAATGCCGGGAACCCGCACCCCTCGCAGAGCGCGTTCGAGGCGTCGCAGAAGTCCGCCGCCACCTGGAGGAACCCTTGCTGGATGGCCGCCGTGCGTGGCAGCGGCCGCTTCTCGCCGCCCAGGAGCCGAAGCCGGGCCATCTTCAGCACCGCGTTGTCCTCGCCGGACGGCCATTCAAGGAAACGCCGCCACACCAGCGCCCGCACGTCGTGCGCCGGGTCCGCCACCGCCAACGCGCGCGCCCAGAGCCATGGCAGGACCACGTTCACCACAAGGTCCACCAAGCGCGGGCCGCCCAGCAACGGCGAGGGCCGCGTGGCCCCCGACCGCAGCGTCCAATGCGTCTCCCAGAAGGCATCTCCGGACGGCTGCAACACGCGGGCCACGTTGGCGAACGCCGACGCCGTGTCCGCCGCCTTCAGAATGGCTTCCACGAGCGCCCCGCCGCGCGGCCCGGCCGCCAGCCAATGCCCCGCCAAGGCCACCCGCCGCTCCGGATGGTTCGCCGGGCGCAACCCCGCCAGCCTCCATGCGTCGCGGGGAAGGCCGCCCAGCGGCCAGCGCCCCGCCTCGCGCCACCAACGGTCCCACATCGCCCGCAGGTGCCCGGCGTTGGGACCCTCCGGCTGCGCCGGAAGCAGGCCCGACAAGCCAAACAAGCACGCCTGCGCCCCCAGAAGGTCCATGCGATCGCGTTCCGGCGAAGCCCACTCCGCCAGACAGCGAAGCGGCCACGTGTTGTGCCGGTAGCCCAACGCCGAGACGAGCCCCTCCCACAACGCCCCCTCCCATCCCCGATGCCGCGCCCGGTGGCTGAATTCCCCCGCCTTGCGGTCCAGTCGATGCCGCGCCGCCTGCAACAGCAACGCCTCCAGCCCCGCCGTCCCGAGGCGTCGCAAGGGCGCGCAACAGCCGCCGCGAACGTTGGCCGGGATGAGCCCGGGCGCCTCCCCTTCCAGCCACGGCACCAGGTCCCGCAACGGAGCTTCCAGCCCGTCCTGCATCGTCCACGTCGGCACCGGCGATCCACCCGTGGGCCTCTCCCACACGACATGCAGCACGACGGCCCGATAGGCCGGGTTCCGGTCATGCCCATGCACGCTCCAGCCCGAGGCATCCACGTCGATTTCCACGTCCCCCTGAATGGGCGGGCCGTCGTCCAGGCGGACGATGGCGCCGCGAAAGTCCGGGCCCGGGCCCCGGTTCCAGAAGCCGGGATGCAGGATGCGCAGGGCACGGTCATCCGTCAGGAGCAGCCCGTCGCGCAGCACGCGTTGGTGCCGCCAGATGTGCTGCAGCCAATGTTCGGGCGGGCGCCCCTCGTCGCGCAGTCCGGATCCGCGCCGCCAAGCCTGAAGCCCATCCGCATAGAACCCGTCATCGGTTGCTGGAATCATGCGGCCGACCTTCGGGGGCGCTCGCGGCCTCCGTCAAAGGGCGGAGCCCCGGCCATGTGCTGGGGTGCTTGGGAAGGTCCGCTCACGGAGCCGCAGAGGCCACGGATCTCCCGATACATGCGTCGCACCACCCCATCGCCCCCCGCCCCCCGCCCCCCGCTTCCCGCTTCCCGCTTCCCACTTCCCGCCCACGGGCCATCGCCGGCCTCGGGATGCCCTGCGCCCCGTGGCCCCCTTGGTTTCCATGCTCGACCACCGGCGGCGGAAGGGCATCATGGCGTTTGAATGTTGATTACGAACCTGAACCCCGACGCCGACATTGGAGCCAGCGCATGGCATGTCGACTTCGAGGGGCACGGCCTCCTGTTGGACGCCGGCATCCATCCCAAGCGCGAGGGCAAGCACGGGCTTCCGCTCCTCGACCGCGTCCCCAAGAACAGCGTGGACGCCATCGCGATTTCCCATTGCCACCACGACCACGTGGGGGCGTTGCCCGTGGCGCTCCGCCGGTTCCCGCACGCCAACGTGCTGATGACCGAGCTGAGCTACTTCCTCGTCGAGCGCATCCTCCACAACTCGGTGAACGTCATGCAGCGCCAGCGGGACGAGCAGGGGATCCGCGAGTATCCGCTCTACACGCACGAGGAGGTGGACGACTACGCGGCGGTCATCATGGGCTACCAGTACGGCCGCCAGGTCGAGTGGACCCACCCGCACCGGCGCAAGGCAGGCAAGACGATGCCCACCCTCGAGTTCCTCGACGCCGGCCACACCCTCGGGTCCGCCGGCGTCATGGTCCGCGGGGCCAAGGAGTCCCTGCTGTACTCCGGCGACGTCTGCTTCCATGACCAGACGATCCTGCGCGGCGCGGACTTTGGGGATGCGCGGGCCGACGTGCTGATCCTGGAGACCACGCGCGGGGCGCGGGCCGCCGTGCCGGGCGTCACCCGCGAGACCGAGATCGAGCGCCTGCTCACGTCCGTATCCGCCACGTTCAAGCGCAAGGGTTCCGTGTTGATCCCCGCCTTCGGGCTCGGCCGCACCCAGGAGATTCTCGCGCAGCTCGCGCTCTGGATGGCGCAGGGCAAGCTCAAGCGCCAGCCCGTGTACATCGGCGGCCTCGGGAAGGTCTTCTCCGAGATCTACGACATCGAGTCGCACCGGGCCAACCGCAGCCATCGCAACCTCAAGCTCACCGAGGCGCTCGACCTGCGCGTCCTGTCCGTCAACCAGGTCGCGTCCCTGCGCCTCGCCACGCCCCATCTCTTCGTCCTCACCTCCGGGATGATGAACGAGAACACCGCCGCCCATGACCTTGCCGCCCGGATGGCCCAGGACGAGAAGCACGGCATCTTCTTCGTGGGCTACGCGGATCCCGACACCCCCGGCGGCCGCCTCAAGGAAAGCAAGACGGGCAAGCGCTTCCGCTTCAGCGAGGGCGCCGGCGACCTCAAGCGCCGCTGCATCATGGACGACTTCGACCTGAGCGCCCATGCCCAGCGTGAGGACCTCCTCGGGCTCGTCGCCCGCGTGCAGCCCAAGACCGTCCTCCTCGGCCACGGCGACGGCCCCGCCCGCGCCTGGATGGCCAAGGAAATCCAACGACGACACCCCCGCATCCGCGTCGTCCAGCCCGGGCCCGGCGAGAAGGTGAAGGCGTAGCTGGAGGACGGCTCCGGCCGGCATCCGTGGGCGAGGAAGGGCGAGGCTCGCCAAGCCCGTTGCGTTGCCCAAGGATGCGGCCGTGAACCGAGCGACGGAGACGGCGGCGGTGTCCCCGCCCGGCGGGAGGCTCCCGGCCGGAATGGGGAACGCGTATGGGTTCGCGGTCCTGAACGCGCTGTCGTTCCAGATGGTGCTGGGCGGCCCCATGGTCTTGTACGCGAAGTCGCTGGGGGCGTCGGCGACCGTCCTTGGGTTGGTGGCGGGCTTGATGCCCATCATGACGGTGGCGCAGTTGCCGGCCGCGCGATTCATCCCGCGCGTGGGCTACAAGCGGTTCGTGGTGGGCGGCTGGACGACGCGGGTGATGTTCATCGTGGGCATGGCGCTGGTGCCGCTGGCGGGGGCCTGGCTCAACGAGGGCTCGCGCCTGGCGTTGGTCATGGCGTTGTTGTTCGCGTTCAACCTGTCGCGCGGCATTTCGAGCTGCGCGTGGCTCCCCTGGATCACGCACCTGGTGCCCGCCGCCATCCGCGCCCGTTTCCTCGGGATCGACCAGGCATGCGTGAACGCCGCAAGCGCCCTGGCCTTCGTCCTGGCGGCCGTGTTGCTGGGCACGCAGGCGTCCCCGGGCCGCTTCGCATGGGTCTTCGCCCTGAGCGCGGCGGCCGGCTTCGGCAGCCTCCTCTTCCTGCGGCGCATGCCGGACGCGCCCGTTCCCGCCGAGGACGACACCGGCAAGGGCCCTGTCCCGTGGGGCGCGCTGGCCGCGCACCCGCCGTTTCGCCGTCTCCTGGAACTCAACGCGGCATGGTCGCTGGCCTACGGCGGGCTCACGACCTTCATCGTGGCGTTCCTGAAGTCGGCGGCCGGCATGGGCGAGCGCACCGTGCTGCTGGTGATGTCCTTGTCCTTCGTGGGCGGCCTCGCCTCGTATGCGGTTGCGGCCGGGCGCATGGAACGACTGGGCTCCAAGCCCGTGCTGGGACTCACGATGGCCATGGGAATAATGGCCACGATGGGCTGGACCCTGGTGGCCGGCGGCGTGGCCGGTGCGGGCGTGGCATGGCCCTGCGTCCTCGCGCTCATGGTCGGGCTCTGCAACGCATTGTTCAGCGTGGCCAACAACCGGCTCGCCATGGCCATCGTCCCCGCCATGGGCCGGAACCACTTCTTCGCGCTGTTCGCCGTCGTGTGGCAGTTGACGCTCGGCGTCTCCCCCGTCCTGTGGGGGGTGATGCTGGACGCCGTGGGCGATCGCTCGGGCCCTTGGCTCGGAATCACCTGGAACCGTTACTCTGTCTTCTTCGGGCTGGCCTGCGCCGCCTTTGCCTGGGCCTTCCACCTGGCGCGACGACTGCAAGAGCCCAAGGCGGCCGGGGCCGACGCCCTCCTGCGCGAGTTGCTCGTCCAAAACCCGCAACGGTGGCTCGTGCGGATGTTTGGGAGGTGAAGGGCTCGCGCGGGGCGGGCGGGATACGCCCTGCCTAGGCTTCTCGCCATGGCACGGCCGCCACCAAGGCGAACGAGCCATGCGGCACGATTGACCCCGGGTGCCGGATGGATGAAAAAACGGGCATGGCATGGACGGTCGTTGAGATGTGCGCGGGAGGGGGCGGGCAAATGATCGGACTGCACCGGGCTGGGTTTGAGTGCTTGGCTGCGGTGGAGTTGGATCCCCATGCCTGCGACACGCTGCGTGCCAGCGGCATTCCAAGCCGGGTGATTGAGGACGACCTCCGGGCCGTCGGTGGACGGGAGTTCTCGGGCGTGGACCTGCTGGCGGGAGGGGTGCCTTGCCCTCCCTTCTCCAAGGCTGGCAAGCAACTGGGGCGCGAGGACCAACGCGACCTGTTTCCGGAGGCTTTGAGGCTGGTGCGGGAAATCCGGCCGCGCGGCGTCATGCTCGAGAACGTGCCCGGCTTCGCCGAGGCCAAGTTTTCGGGCTACCGAGGCGAGCTTCAGCGCGAGCTGAGCGCCATGGGTTATTCGTCGGAATGGCGGATCCTCCAATCCTCCGACTTTGATGTTCCACAGCTCCGCCCGCGATTCGTGCTGGTGGCGCTGATGCCCGCCGACATGGACTGCTTCCAATGGCCCGAGGGCACGCGAACACCCAGGACCGTGGGCGAGACGTTGGCGGGCGTGATGGGTTCGCGGGGATGGCGCGGTACCGGCCAGTGGACGGAAAAGGCCAACCGCATTGCGCCCACGGTCGTGGGCGGTTCCAAGTTGCATGGCGGCCCGGACCTCGGCCCCACACGGGCCAAGCGCCAGTGGCGGGAGTTGCACGTGGACGGGATGGGCATCGCCAACGCGCCTCCCGAGGCGATGGCGCCCCCAGATCTGATGCCCCGGTTGACTGTTGGGATGGTGGCGCTCCTGCAAAGCTTCCCAGAGGACTGGCGTTTCTCGGGAGGCAAGACAGCCCAGTACCGTCAGGTCGGCAATGCGTTTCCCCCGAAGGTTGCCTGTGCGGTCGCCTCGTCCATCCGCCGCGCATGGAGCGGAGGCGCATGGTCCCCGGAGTTTGGGTACTTCCAGTTCGAGTCACGGCTTTGCGATGCGCCCCGGAACCTGATCGAGGGCAAGGCATCGAGACGACGTCCCACGCAACGTGCGCTTCCATGAAACGATCCCTCCTCCAGGTCCAACGACAGGCTTTCCACGCCGACCTGGTTGCCGAGACCTTGGTCATCGATGAAAACGGCAATGCGTCGATATCCGACACGTCCCAGGCACTGAGCCGGAAACTGGGCCTCGGCTTGGCGAGGCGGCTCGGGGCCAAAGCCTCGGGCAAGCTCAAGGGGCAAACAGCCGGGAAGAACTTCGAGGCTGCCGTTGCGAGCTTTTTGCGAAGGACCTTCCCCAAGCTGGACGCACTCAGGCCGGGACGATGGGAGATCCAGGAACTGGGTCAGGCCGGGCATGAGGGCATCACGGGCACCGAGCAGTTCCAGCATCTGTTGGCGATTCGTGAGGCCTGCGAGCGGGATCCGGAGCTCCAGGTGACCTTGGGTTCCGATTACCTCATCATGCCGGACATCCTCGTCGTCCGTCGTCCCGAGCCTGATGAGGTGATCAATCGCCATGGCTGGATGGTGGACCCCACGATTGCACGGAGGACCCCCATTCGGTCGTTGAACAGTGAACTCCCGATTGCCCACGCGAGCGTCTCGTGCAAGTGGACGATCCGAAGCGACCGGGCCCAAAACTCCCGTTCGGAGGCCCTGAACCTGATTCGCAACCGCAAGGGGCGTCTGCCGCATATCGCCGTCGTCACCGCCGAGCCTACTCCCTCGCGGATTTCATCCCTTGCCCTTGGGACCGGCGACATTGACTGCGTCTATCACTTCGCTCTGCCCGAGCTTGAGGAGGAGGTGCAGGCCGCCGGGGATGAAACCGGGATGGACCTCCTGAAGATGATGGTCGAGGGGCGTCGCCTTCGTGACATTGCCGACCTGCCGTTGGACCTCGCCGTGTAAGCCGCGCCCCGGAGAACAAGCTTCCCGAACGGCGAGCCGTGGGTAGCATTTCGCGCGAACTACGCACACGAGAGCACATGAACACCGTCACTGCCCTGAAGACCGTCAAGGGATCCACGAAGAGCAAGGTTGAGGCCGAGTTGTCGCGCACGGGCGGCCTGCTGCGGCTGGCCCCGGCCTGGGTGCCGCGCTCGTTCCTCCAGCCCGGCCTGCGCCTGAAGCTGCATCCGGACGACACCTACGCCTTCGGCGCGAACCGCGGCGGCATCGACGAGCGCTGGTTCGCCTCCACCACCGAGGCCGCCAACGAGGGACGCGTGCCGGACGAGGGCCTCTCCTACGTCGTGGTGGGCAAGGAACGCTTCACGCTGCGCAAGGCGGTCGAGGACGTCGGGGCCGGGCTCGTGGGCAAGGACATCTGGCGCCAGTACGGCCGCTGGCCCGTGTACTCCAAGTTCTTCGACAACATGGGCCCCATCCCGCACCACATGCACCAGAGCGCCAAGCAGGCCAAGCTCGTGGGCCAGGAGGGCAAGCCGGAGTCCTACTACTTCCCGCCCCAGCACAACAACGTGGGCAACAACTTCCCCTACACCTTCATGGGCCTCGAGCCCGGGACCACCAAGGCCCAGGTCCGCAAGTGCCTCGAGGACTGGAACAAGGGCGACAACGGCATCCTCGACCTCTCCCGCGCCTATCGCCTCAAGCCCGGCACCGGCTGGCTCATCGACCCCTGCGTCCTCCACGCCCCCGGCTCCCTCTGCACCTACGAGCCCCAATGGGGCAGCGACGTGTTCGGCATGTACCAAAGCATGGTCGAGGGCCGCTACGTCCCCTGGAGCCTCCTCGTCAAGGACATGCCCAAGTCCAAGCACAAGGACCTCGACTTCATCGTGGACCAGCTCGACTGGGACAAGAACACGGACCCCAACTTCAAGGACAACCACTACCTCGAGCCCGTGCCCGTGGCCGACACCCGGGCCGGTGGCTACGTGGACCGCTGGATCGTGTACGGCAAGATCGACGGCGAGCAGTTGTTCACCGCCAAGGAGCTCACCGTCGAGCCCGGCCGCTCCTGCACGATCCGCGACACCGGCGCCTACGGCCTCATCTGCGTCCAGGGCACCGGCAAGATCAACGGCCAGCCCCTCAACAGCCCCAAACTCATCCGCTTCCACGAGCTCACCGAGGACGAGTACTTCTGCACCGAGGACGGCGCCAAGGCCGGCGTCACCTTCGAGAACACCAGCGCCACCGAGCCCCTCGTTACCCTCCGCTACTTCGGGCCCGAGGTGAACCCCGACGCCCCCGCCATGGGCGCCTACCGCAAGAACACGTTCAACTGACGGCACGCGCCCGGAACCCCATGGACGCTCCCCACGACCGTCCCCACGCACCGGGCCCACCGTCCGTCCCGGGTGACGCGGCGCCCCTCCTCGAGTTGCGCCGCGTCACCAAGTCCTACCAGCCCGAGGGCGACGCCCCGCCCCTGGCCGTCCTCCGCGACGCTTCCCTCCTCGTCCGCAAGGGCGAGGCCGTCGCCATCATCGGCCCCTCCGGCTCCGGCAAGAGCACGCTGCTCAACGTCGCGGGAACCCTCGACCGGCCCGACGCCGGCGAGGTGTGGCTCGACGGCCAAAACCTCGCCGGCCTCGACGACGACGCCCTCGCCGCCGTCCGCCGCGACCGCCTCGGCTTCGTCTTCCAGTCCCATCACCTCCTCCCGCATTGCACCGTGCTGGAGAACGTCCTCGTGCCCGTCCTCGCTGGCCATCCCGCCGCCCCCGCCGCCGCCATCGAACGCGCCCGCGCGCTGCTCGAACGCGTCGGGCTCTCGGGCCGCATCGATCACTTGCCCGGCCGCCTCTCCGGCGGCGAGCGCCAGCGCGTCGCCCTCGTCCGCGCCCTCGTGCCCTCCCCTGCCCTGCTGCTTGCCGACGAGCCCACCGGCGCCCTCGACGCCGCGTCGGCCCGCGAGGTGGGGCGGCTGCTGCGCGAGGTGAACCAGCGCGACGGCGTCACGCTCCTCGTCGTCACCCATTCCCGCGAGCTCGCCGCCAGCCTCGGGCGCATCCTCGAAATGCGCGACGGCCAGCTCGTCCCGGCCTGACCCGCCGATGAACCCGATCCGCCTCGTCCTGCGCGGCCTCGCCTTCCACGCGCGGTCCCACCTCGGCATCGTCGCCGGTTCCGCCGTCGCCACCGCCGTCCTCGTCGGGGCCATGGTCGTGGGCGACTCGCTCAAGGCCGAGCTGCGCCGCCGCGCCCTGTTGCGCCTGGGTCCGGTCGTGGCCGCCCATGACGGGAGGGACCGCTTCCTCGCCACGTCGGGAACGAACGTCGGCGCTGCCCGGCCGGGCTGGGCCGCCGTGGTACGCCTGCCCAGCATGGTCGCGCGCCAAGATGGTTCCGCACGCGCCAACCGCGTCCAGGTGCTGGGCATCGACGACGCGTTCCTCGACCTCGGAGGCCCTGCCCGGTCCGGGTTGCCCACCGACGATGGCGTGTGGCTCAACGCCGCCCTCGCCGCCCGGCTCGGGGCCAAGGAGGGCGACGCCCTCGTCGTGCGCCTCCACAAGCCCGGCGCGTTGTCCATGGACGCCATCGTGTCCCCCCGCGACGACGCCAGCGTGGCACTCCGTGCGCGCGTCGAACGCATCCTGACGGACGCGGACGGCGGAGCCTTCGACTTGTCCGTGGGCCATGGCGAAACCCTCAACGCCTTCGTCCGACGCGACCTGTTGCAGCGCGTCTCGGGGCTGGGCGACCGCGCCAACGTCCTCCTTCATGCGTCGGATCCAGGCAGGGTCGGCACCGTGACCGACGACGCACAGGCGGCCGCCGAGGCCGCCGCGCGGCGGGTCCAATCCGAGGCCACGCTGGACGACATGGAGCTGACGGTGCGCGTCGTGCGGCCACCCTTGAACCAGACGGGAGGCGAGCCCGCGCCCGTGGCGGTGGAGCTGGCGACGCGGCGCATCTTCCTGGAGGAACCCGTGGCCCGCGCGGCCCTCGCAACGCGGCCGACCGGCATCGAGCCGCAGCCCGTGGCCACCTACCTTGTCAACACGCTGCGCTCCGGCGACCGCATGGCCCCCTACTCCATGGTCGCCGCGACCCGTGCCCCCGAGGCGCCCGCAGACCTGCGCGAGGACGAGGTCGTCGTGAACGATTGGCTGGCCAAGGATCTCGGCATCGCCGCGGGCGCAACGCTCGCGATGAGCTACTACGAGGCCGACAGCGCCGCACGCCTCGTGGAGCGCACCAACGTGTTCCGCGTGCGGTCGGTCGTGCCGATGCGCGGGGCCTGGGCGGACCGCACGCTGATGCCGGAGTTCCCGGGGCTTTCCAAGGCCGAGAGCACGCACGACTGGGACGCCGGGTTCGACCTCGTTCACAAGATCCGCGACCAGGACGAGGCCTATTGGAAGGAATGGCGCGGCACGCCCAAGGCATGGATCCACCCGGCGACGGGCTCACGGATGTGGTCGAACCGGTTCGGATCGTGGACGGCGGTGCGTTGGAGGGTGCCGGAGGGGCAGGACGCCGACGCCTTGGCCGCCACCGTCGCTCGGTCCATCCGCGAGGGTCTCCAGCCCGCGGAGGTGGGACTCGCGATGCGGCCGGTGCGAAGCGAGGCGTTGAACGGCGCGGCCACGGGCACGGCGCAGATGTTCGTGGGATTGTTCATTGGGTTCAGCCTGTTCCTCATCGTGTCGGCGCTCCTGCTGACGTCGTTGCTGTTCCGCTTTGGGATCGAGCAACGGGCGGGCGAGGTGGGCATCCTGCTGGCGCTGGGATGGAAGCCCGCGAAGGTGCGCCGACTGTTCCTGGGCGAGGGCGCGTTGCTGGCGTGCGTGGCGATGGTGCCCGGCGTGGCGCTGGGCCTGGGCTACGCGCGGGGCATCCTGTGGGGCCTCAACCACGCGTGGAGCGACGCCATCGCCGGCCTGGGTGTCGGGTTCGAGCCCGGCATCGGGGCGGTGGCGGGCGGGGCCGGCGCCGGGGCGCTTGTGGGATTGATGGCGTTGGCGTGGACGTTGCGCGGCCTGGCCCGGCGCCCGGCGCGGGAGTTGTTGAACGAGGGCGCAGGCGGGGCCGCCACCTCACCCATGCCTGGAACCACCCGGACCCTGCGCGTGCCATGGACGGCCCTGCTGTTCGCGTCGGGCGTCGGGATGATCGTGCTCGGATGGCGGGCCGATGAGGCGGGGCGACCGGGCCTGTTCTTTGGCGCGGGGGCCCTCGTGATGGCGAGCACCCTCGCGGCCCTGCGGGGCGCATGGGGCAAGCCCCGTCGGCGGGTCGAGGGACTGTCGCTGGGCGGGTTGGCATGGCGGTCGCCGGGCCGGCGTCCGGGGCGTTCGCTGGCCACGGTCACGTTGCTGGCGTCGGCGACGTTCCTGATCGTGGCGTTGGCGGCATTTCGACTGGAGGCTCGACGCGAGGCCGGGCGGCGGCCGGGCGGCACGGGCGGGTTCACGCATTGGGTGGAGACGGCGTTGCCGGTGGCCCACGACGTCCGGACCGAGCAGGGACGCGATGCGGCGGGGCTGGCGGCGGCGGATGTCGAGGGCGTGGAGATGGTGCCCGTGCGGGTGCGCGACGGCGACGACGCGAGCTGCCTGAACCTGAGCAAGGCGGCGCGGCCGCGGTTGCTGGGGGTGGACGCGGCCGTGTTGGCGGCGCGGGGCTCGTTTACGTTCGCCGCGTGGGCGAAGGGCGTGGACCCGAAGTCCGGCTGGCGTTGCCTGGAAGCGTCGGGTTCCGACGACGCGATCCCCGTGGTGGGCGACATGGCGTCGATCCAGTACGCGTTGCAACGGCGCGTGGGGGACGTCCTGGAACTGGAGGACGGGCAAGGGAAGCCCATGCGGGTGCGGTTGGTGGGCGCGGTGCGCAACAGCACGTTGCAGGGAAGCCTGGTGATGTCGGAGGAGGCGTTCCGGCGGAGGTTTCCCGGGGAGTCGGGCTGGAGGATGTTCTGGCTGGAGGCTCCGGCGGCGCGGCAAGAGGCCGTGGGCAAGGGGTGGTCGCAGGCGTTGCGGGACCAAGGGTGCGAGGTGACGTCCACCGTGGCCCGGCTGGATCGGTTCAACGCGGTGCAGAACACGTACCTCGGGACGTTCCAGGTGCTGGGCGGACTAGGGTTGCTGCTGGGCAGCGCAGGGTTGGGGATCGTGGTGCTGCGCAACGTGCACGAGCGTCGGGGCGAGCTGGCGATCCTGCGGGCGATGGGCTTCGCGACACGACGCGTGCGCCGTCTGGTGTTGTGGGAACACGTGGCCCTCGTGTTGAACGGCCTGGGCCTTGGGATGGCGTCGGCGTGGATTGCCGTGGCGCCGGTGACGCTGGGGCCGGGCGGGTCGGGATTGCCCTGGGCGACGCTGGGGCCGGTGCTGGGGCTGGTGTTGGCCAACGGCCTTGCGTGGACGTGGCTGGCGACGCGGTGGGCTTGCCGAGGCGGCCTGTTGCAGGCGCTGCGCGGCGAGTAGCACCGGCCGTCGATCCGCACGAGGGGTACGGCGGCGGCCCGGCTGGCTCCGCGGCCGTGGACACCGAAAGGTCGTGTTTTTGGGGCTGGTCCGGCTAGGCGGCAGGCCGGCCTCGCGCCTGGATGTTGTCGATCAACTCGCGGGCGCACAGCTCGGCGAAGGCGGGGTCGTTGATGTTGCCGGGATGCTCCACCACGCGGATGTCCGGCCGGAGGTTCCGCTTCCATTCGCCAAACAACGCTGCGTCGGCCTCGGGCCAATGGAAGGGCTGGCCGGGCGCGCTGATGACGCTAATGCCGCCGAGGGGAATGAGGACGGTAACGGGCGCCGTGGAGAGGTTGGCCTTGGCGGCGAGGATGCGGCCGAGCTCGGCGCATTCCTCGGGGTTGGTGCGCATCAGGGTGACCTGGGCGTTGTGTTGGTAGAACCGCCGTCCTTGGTACCGCGCGGGCACGCTGGCGGGCTCGCCAAAGTTGACCATGTCGAGGCAGCCCGGCGTGAGGATGGCCGGGACGCCGCCCCGCGCCGCCGCCTCAAGCCGCGTGGGACCCGCGCCCAGAACGCCCCCGGCGAGCTCGTCGGCCCACTCGGTGGTCGTGATGTCGAGGACGCCGGCGACCATGCCGGACTCGACCAAGGACTCGAGGGTGCGGCCGCCGATGCCGGTGGCGGCGAAGACGAGGACCTCGAACCCGGCGTCCTCGAGGATCCTGCGGGCGTGGGTGACGCAGGCGGTGGTGTTGCCGAACTGGGAAGCGACGACGACGGGGCGGTCGGCGGCGCCCTCGGGCACGCGGGCCTCGACCATGCCGCAGATGGCCCCCGCCGCCTGGGCCAGGAGGCGGCGCGCCAGGCGGTTGAGCCCGGCGACATCCACGACGCTGGGCATCATGACGATGTCCTTCACGCCGACGTAGGGGGCGGTGTTGCCGCTGGCGAGCGTCGAGACCATGAGCTTGGGGAAGCCCACGGGCAGCGCGCGCATGGCCGCCGTGCCAATGGCCGTGCCCCCACCGCCGCCGAGCGAGACGATGCCGTCGATGCGGCCCTCGCGTTGCAAGGCGGACACGATGGCGGGCGCGCCGCGCGTCATCAGGGCCACGGCCTCGCCGCGGTCCCTGCGTGCGGCGACCTCGGCGAGGTTGCCGCCGCCGGCCGCCGCCACGGCCTCGCGGGGGATGTCCGCCGCCAGGGTGGCGGGCCCCAGCGTGCCGGCGTCCACGAGCAGCACCTTGTGCCCGCGCTGCTCGATCAGCGACGCCACGTACCGATGCTCCTCGCCCTTCGTGTCGAACGTCCCAAGAACCGCGATCGTTGCCATAGGAAAGTGGCCACGCTATCCGGCCGCGTCCCCCGCGTTCAAACCCGATTCCCGGACTGCGCGTCGATGCGTCATCGGCGCGGCCCGGGCCACCATGCGTCCAGGCGGGCCGTCATCGAGCGGACCCGGCGGGGCTCGGCGGCCGCGAGGTCGCGGGCCTCGTGGGGATCCCGGGACACGCGGAACAACTGGGGCCGTTCGCCGGGCTCGTTAACCGGATCGGGCACGATGAGCTTCCAGCCGTCGCGGACGATCCATCGCCAACGAAGGCCGTTCTCGGGGTGCTCGAGGTCGGGGATGTCGTGGAGGAAGCAGGCGCCGTGGACTTCCTTGCGACGTTGCACGGCGCGGGGGTCGAGCAGGTCGATGCCTTGGTGGCCGGGCGGTGGCTCGATGCCGGCACAGCGCAGCAACGTGGGATACAGGTCGAGCGAGCTGACGGGGTGGTCGATGCGCTCGGGCCGTGCATGGCCGGGCCAACGGACCATGATGGGCGTGCGAAGGCCGCCGTCGTAGGGGGATTGCTTGGAACGAGGCGCGAACCGTGGCGAGTCCGGCGACTGGATCCAGCCGTTGTCGGTAACGAAGGCGACGACGGTGTTGTCGGAGAGGCCGCGCCGGTCGAGCTCGCCGAGGATCTCGCCGCAGGTCTCGTCGAACCATTCGATCATGGCCCAGTAACGGGCGACATGGACCGAGGGCGCCAGCGGCAGGTAGCGCGCGAGGATGCGTTCGGGCGGCGTATGCGGGTCATGGGGCATCATGGGCGCGTACCAGACCATCCACGGCTCCCCGGTGCGCGCCGTGTCGTCGAGGAAGTCGCGGATGGGCTGCAAGGTTTGTCGGCCGATGCGAAGGCCGTCGTCGCCATGGCGACCGGACTTGGACTCCTCGCCGAGGGTCATGCCGTCGGTGAAGCCGCCGTGGCGGAAGTGGCCTTGCCACCACTTGCCGGTCTGGAGGCAACGGTAGCCGTGCTGGGCGAGGAGTCGGGGCAAGGTGGGGAGCGTGGCGACGCGGGCGTTCATGCGGTCGCGTCCCGCGCGGAAGGCGTCCGAGGCATAGCGTGCAGGGCCGGAGAGTTGGGATGGGATGGGGGGGTCGTTGCCGGTGATCCCGTGGGCGTAGGGCGGTCGGCCGGTGAGGATGGAGGCGAGGCTGGGGCAGCAGAGGCTGGAAGGCACGTAGCCTCGGGTGAAGACGCGTGATTGGCGGGCGAGGCGGTCGAGGTGCGGGGTGCAGACGACGGGGTGGCCCATGTGGCCGTGGTCGGTCCATGCCTGGTCGTCGGCGATGATGAGCAGGAGGTTTGGGGGGCGCGGGGTGAGGCGAGGGGGCGGCGTTGCATCGAGACGACGCTCGGGCGCGAGCGATGCAATCAGGACGAGGCACCAGGCCAGCCAACCGGGGAAGCGCATGGGAGGATGGAAGCCGCACGGGGCGGCGTGTTGCAACGCGTTCTGGAAGCGGGTGACAGGAAAAGGCAGGGTTGCCCGGCATGTTGGAACGAGTGATCGCGATCGACGGCGGTGCCGCCACGGGCAAGAGCACGGCCATGGTGCGGCTGAGCCGTCACCTAGGGTGGCGGGGCATCTCGACCGGGCACGTGTACCGGGCGGCAACGATGCTCGCGATGGCGGAGGGGATCGGGCCGGCGGATGCGGCGGGGCGGCTGGCGGAGCGGCTGCGTGCCGGGGCGTTGGACTACGACGTCGAGGCGCAGGCCTATGGGATCCGGGATGCCTCGGGCGGGCTGCGCCTGCTGGCCGTGGAGGCGTTGACGTCGCCGGAGGTATCCGCGTTGACGCCGCAGTACAGCCGGGTGCCGGAGGTCCGGGCGGCGTTGCTGGACTTCCAGCGCGGGTTGTTTGCCGAGCCAGGGTTGGTCGCGGACGGGCGCGACTGCGGCACGGTGGTGTTTCCCAACGCGCGGTTGAAGGTGTGGCTGGAGGTCGATCCCGTGGAGGCGGCGCGGCGGCTGGAGCGTGGCCTTGGGATGACATTTGCCGCCGCCTACGCGGACGTGCTGGAACGCAACCTCGCGGACCGGAATCGCCCGAACCCGATGCGTCCAGCGGAGGATGCGCTGGTGATGGACACGACGCGGCTGACGCCGGACGAGGTGTTGCGGGTGTTGGTGGAGCTGGCGCGGCGGCGGGGGTTTGTCCGGGGGGCGTAGCGGGAAGCGGGAAGCGGGAAGCGAGGGGCGGGGGGGCGGGGGGGCGGGGCTCGATTCGTCACCCTCACCTGCGGGATGCAGGGGTCTCGTGGGAGGTGGCGCCGACGGGATTGCGGCCCGGCCCCGTGCGTGGGCAGGATGGGCCGGATTGAAGAAGGGCACCCGGCCAGAGATCCCGCGCAAGACGGTGTATCGCCTGAGCGTTTACCTGCGCTGCTTGCAGCGGCTGAAGCAAAACCAGCTCCAGACGGTGAGCTCGGAGGCTCTGGCGCGCGCCGCCGGGGTGAAGCCCACGCAGTTGCGCAAGGACCTCACGTACTTTGGGCAGTTCGGGACCCGGGGGCTGGGATATGACGTGGACCAGCTTGGGCGGATGATCGGGGATCTTCTCGGCACGTCCCGGCTCCAGCCGGTCATCCTCGTGGGCGTGGGCAACCTGGGCGCCGCGCTCCTCCAGTACCGCGGCTTCGAGCAGGAGGGCTTCGAGATCGTCGCGGCCTTCGACGCCGAGCCAGCCCGCGCCCGCGAGCGCACCCAGAAGGTCTCCGTGCATTCCATGGAGCGGGTGGGCGACGTCATCCGGAAACACCACGTGCGCATGGCGATCGTGGCCGTGCCCGGGGCCGGCGCGCAGGAGGTGGTGAACGCCCTCGTGGAGGAGGGGGTCGTGGGCATCCTCAACTTCGCACCCATCATCCCGCACGTGCCCGAGCACGTGACCGTCAACAACGTGAACCTCGCCATCGAGCTCGAGAACCTTTCGTACTTCGTCCAGGAATAGCCCCATGCCCACCGACATCCGCAACGAGACCCGCGAGGCCCTGCTGGCACGGCTTGCCGGCGAGCCGGCCTACCGCGTGGACCAAGTCCTGGGCTGGGTTTGGCAGCGCCGCGCCATGGCCTGGGACGAGATGACCAACGTCCCCCGCGCCCTGCGCGAACGACTGGCCGCCGCGCTGTCCATCGGGCGCATCGAGCCCGTGCGCGTCCAGGGCTCGCGCGACACCACCCGCAAGTTCCTCTGGCGCCTGCAGGACGGGGCCATGGTCGAGTCCGTCCTCATCCCAGCCAACCCGGCCCTCTATGGGGACGCCGCCGACCGCCACACGCTGTGCGTCAGCACGCAGGTGGGCTGCGCCTACGGCTGCCGCTTCTGCGCGTCCGGCCTCGACGGGTGGAAGCGCAACCTCGCCCCATGGGAGATCGCCGGGCAGGTGCTCGCCGTGGAGCGATGGGGGGCTGCGAACGACGCCGCCCCCCCGCCGGAGACCACCACGAACGGCAGCCCCGACGCCGGGCCGCCCCCCCCCCGCAAGCCCGCGCCCGGCGTGCGACGGATGGTCAACAACCTCGTCATCATGGGCATGGGCGAGCCCATGGCCAACTACGACAACCTCATGGTTGCCCTGCGTGCCCTCAACGCCCCGTGGGGCGGCGGCATCGGCGCCCGAAAGGTCACCATCTCCACCTCAGGCGTCGTCCCCGGCATCCGGCGCCTCGCGTCCGAGCCCGAGCAGTTCCAGCTCGCCATCTCGCTGCACGGGGCGACCGACGACGTCCGGGGCCGGATCATGCCGGTGAACCGCAAGTATCCCATCCGGGACCTCGTGGCGGCCTGCTCGGACTACGTGGCGCGGCGCGGGCGCATGATCACCCTCGAGTACATCTTGATCGAGAGCGTCAACGACGACGTCTCGATGGCCGCGCCGCTCGTCGCCATCGCGAGACAGCTCCGCGCCAAGGTGAACCTCATCCCCTACAACGCGGTCGAAGGACTGGAATGGCGTCGCCCCGGCCCGGAGGCGTGCCGTGCCTTCGCCGACGCCGTGGAGTCCGGCGGCGTCCCCACGACCCTCCGGATGGAGAAGGGGCACGACATCGACGCCGCCTGCGGCCAGCTTCGGCTCCGAACCGAGCGCGACCTCGAAGCCGGAGCCCCGACCGCGGCCTAGAAGCCCACATCGGCACGGAACCACGACGGGCGCGGGCTCCGGGCGGCTCCGGGCCAACCCTCCATCGGCGGTTCCGATTGAAGCCCGGGGGCATTCTTGACCGTCCTAGGTGCGTGCATAGTCTCGACGCGATGCCGCGCGTTCCCCTGGTTCGGTTCATGGTGCTTGCCCTTGCCTGCCTGGGCGGGTCGTTTTTCGTGGATGCAGCCGAGCGGCCCACGGGCCTGGCGGTGACGTTTGCATCCAACGGGGCGAGCGACACGACCTCATGGCCCGGCGTCCACCTCCACGTGGCATCGGGCCAGCCGCCGTCGCCCTTCGTCCCCCCCGGGGCCTTCACCGCGACGTGGAATGGCTACGTGAACTCCGAGCTGCGTTCCGAGTATACGTTCCACGTCGAGGGCTCCGGGGAGGTCGTGGTGGAAGTGAACGGCGCGTCCGTCGCGTCCGGCGCGGCGGCCGCAGGCAAGCCGCTCTCCTCGGGGCCGGTGAAGCTCAACAAGGGCGCCAATGCCCTGCGCGTCGCGTACAAGAGCCCTGCCGCCGGCGACGCCGTCGTCCGCCTCTACTGGTCCAACGCCGAGACGCCGCGCAACCCGGTGCCGTCGGCGGCCCTGGCACATGACGAGTCAGAGGCCCTCAAGTCCGGCGAGCGGGTGCGCGAGGGACGCGGCCTGTTCCTCGACCTCCGCTGCGTGCGTTGCCATGACGCCGGCGAGCGCGCGTCGGTGCCGGAGCTGGCGATGGATGCGCCCACGTTCGCGGGCATTGGCTCGCGGCTGGGCGCGTCCTGGATGGCCCGGTGGATTGCCGACCCCGCGTCCGTGCGCCCCGGGACGCCCATGCCTCGCATGGTGCATGGGCCGGAGGCAGCCACGCAGGCGAAGGCGATGGCGGCGTTCTTGTCGTCGTTGCGCGAGCCCAACGTTCAGGCGGCGAAGGAGGGCGACGCCGAGCAAGGCAAGGCGCTGTTCGAGAAGCTTCATTGCATCGCGTGCCATCCGTCGCCCGAGGGCGGCGAGGCCGAGCCCGGCAAGGTGTCGCACAAGCAGGTGAAGGCGAAGTTCCGGCCGGGCGCCTTGGCGGCGTTCCTGTCGCGGCCCTCGGAGCACTTCCAATGGACGCGGATGCCGGACTTCCGGCTGGGTGCGGAGGAATCGGCGCACCTGGCGGCCTACCTGGCAAAGCACGCGGAGGGCGACGCGCCGGCGGAGGGCGATTCGGAGGCTGCGCTGCGGGACGAGGGCAAGCGGTTGGTGGAGACGACCGGTTGCCTGCAATGCCATGCGCTGCCCGGCGGCAAGCCTTCGGGCAGGTCGCGTCCGTTGTCCCAGTTGGCGGGGGACACGTGGTCCGGCGGTTGCATGGCGGACACGCCGGTCGGTGGCAAGGTCCCGGCCTATGCCCTGACGTCGGCCCAGCGGGACGCGTTGCGGGCGTTCGCCAAGACGGACCGCGCGTCGTTGGGCCGGCACGTGGCGTCGGAGTTTGTCGAGCGTCAGTCGGCGGCGCTGCGATGCGCGGAGTGCCATGGCAAGCACGAGGGCTTCCCCGCGTGGGAGCTGCTGGGCGGCAAGCTCCGGCCCGAATGGGCCGCCGGCTTCATCGCGGGCAAGCCCATGCCCAAGCCGCGCCCGTGGCTGGAGTCGCGCATGCCGGGCTTCCCGGCGTATGCGAATGCCCTGGCCGAGGGCCTGGCGACACGGCACGGCTGGCCTGCGCAGACGCCCCAGGAGCCGCCGTCGGTCGCCGCCGACGCGGAGAAGGGCCGCAAGCTGGTGAGCGCCAATGGCGGGTTTTCGTGCGTGTCGTGCCACGGGTTCGCGGACTTCGGGGCGACGGCCGTCTTCGAGGCCCCGGGGATCAACCTCGCCCTGTCCTTCGAGCGGTTGCAGCCGGACTTCTACCGCCGTTGGCTGCGCAGCCCGCTAAGCATCGATCCCAACACGAAGATGCCCGTGTACTTCGACGAGCAAGGCAAGAGCCCGTTGCCCGAGTTCTTTGATGGCGACGGCCCGCGTACCATCCATGGCATCTGGGAATACCTGAAGCTCGGCCATGCCATGCCCAAGCCGGAGTGAACCCTGGAAAACCACCTTCCCCGCCATGCCCTTCCTGAATCCCTCGATCCGCCGCCTGTTCGCGTGGGCCGCCGTGTTGCCCTCTCTCGCGGCCGCCGCCGTCGCGGCCGACCCCGCACGGCTGGACTTCAATCGCGACGTCCGCCCGATCCTCGCGGAGCATTGCCTCAACTGCCATGGCTTCGATGACCGAACCCGCAAGGGCGGCCTGCGCCTCGACCGCGCGGAGGACGCGTGGAAGGGCGGCAAGTCGGGACGCCCGGCCATCGTGCCCGGAAAGGCGGCCGAGTCCGAGTTGGTCAAGCGCCTGCGCACGACGGACCCCGACGACCGGATGCCGCCCGAGGAGAAGGGCGTGCCGTTGACGGACGCCCAGCGGGCGACCTTGGAGCGATGGGTGGCGGAGGGGGGCGAATATCGGCCTCATTGGGCCTTCCTTCGCCCGGAGCCGCAGCCCGTGCCGGCCGTGAAAAAGGAGGGATGGGCACGAAGCCCCCTCGACGCGTTTGTCCTGGCACGCATGGAACGCGAGGGGCTCGAACCCCGGCCCGAGGCTGATCGCACCACCTTGGCCCGGCGGTTGTCGCTGGACCTGACCGGGCTTCCGCCCAAGCCCGAGGAGATCGACGCGTTCGTCGCGGACACGGCACCCAACGCCTACGAGCGGTTGGTGGACCGTCTGCTGGCCTCGGCCCGCTACGGCGAGCGCATGGCCGTGGATTGGCTGGATGCGGCCCGTTATGCGGACACGCATGGCTACCACATCGACTCGGCGCGCGACATGACGTCCTGGCGCGACGGCGTGATCCGTGCGTTCAACGACAACCAGCGCTATGACCAGTTCACCGTCGAGCAGATCGCCGGCGACCTGCTCCCCGAAGCCACGGAGGCCCAGAAGGTCGCCTCGGGCTTCAATCGCAATCACATGATCAACTACGAGGGCGGCGCCATCCCGGAGGAGTACCACACCGCCTACATCGTGGACCGGATCAACACGACCTCCACGGTGTGGCTTGGCCTCACCGTCGCGTGCGCCCAATGCCATGACCACAAGTACGACCCCATCACGACCCGGGACTACTACGGCATGTACGCGATCTTCAATGGCGTCCCCGAGAACGGCCTCGACGGCCGGAACGGCAACGCCGTCCCCGTCGTGCGCCTTCCCAAGGCCGAGCAAGCCGCCGAGTCCGAGCGCCTTGCCGCCCTCGTGCGCACGGCCGAGGCGCGCCTCGCGAGCCCGCCGCCCGAGGTGCGGGAGGCCCAGCGGGAATGGGAGCAGTCCTTGTCCAAGGCCGGGGCCGCATGGAACGTCGCCCGCCTTGCCAAGGCCGAGTCGTCCGCCGGGGCGCGCATGGAGGAACAAAAGGACGGTTCCTGGTTCGTCCCGTTGCCCGCCGCCCCGCGCGAGGATTACGTGCTCACGCTGCCGCCCGTCGATGCTCCCATCACCGGCGTGCGCATCGAGGCGTTGCCCGACGACCGCCTGCCCTCGAAGGGCCCGGGACGATTCGACAACGGCAACATCGTCCTCGGCGAGGTGGTGGCCACCTCGGGGGGCCGCACGCTTTCGTGGAAGTCAGCCAGCGCAAGCCACAGCCAGGACGGGTACCCCGTCGCCAAGGCCATCGATGGCGACCTGGCGACCGGCTGGGCGATCCTGCCGCGGGCCGGCAAGGCGTCGTCGGCCGTGTTCGCGCTTTCCGAGCCCGTCATGGCAGGCACCGCGCAGCTCGTCGTCACGCTTCGCTTCAGCCCCGCCTTCGACCGGCATTCGCTGGGCCGATTCCGCGTGTCCGTGACGTCGGAGGCCAACCCGCAGGATGCGGCCGACGTGCCGGAGGCCATCCGCGCGATCGCACGGGTCGAGCCCTCGGCGCGGACGGCGGAGCAAGGGAAGGACATCACACGACATTACCAGGAGCAGGTGTCGCCGGTGATGCGCCGCCTGCGCGAGGAGGTCGCGGCGGCCAAGAAGGCCCGGGACGACCATGAGAGGGCCATCCCCACAAGCATGGTGATGGCGGAGATGGCCAAGCCACGCGACACGTTCGTGCTGGTGCGCGGCCAATACGACAAGAAGGGCGAGAAGGTCGGGCGCACGCTGCTGTCGGCGTTGCCGGGGTTGCCGGGCGGGGGCGAGGCGGACCGATTGGCGTTGGCGCGTTGGCTCGTGTCGCCGGAACAGCCCCTGACGGCGCGCGTCACGGCGAACCGCTTCTGGCAGATGCTGTTCGGCAACGGGTTGGTGAAGTCCGCCGAGAACTTCGGGACGCAGGGCGACCTGCCGAGCCACCCGGAGCTGCTGGACTGGCTGGCGCTGGAGCTGGTGCGGACGGGATGGGACGTGAAGGGCTTCCTGAAGATGGTGGTGACGAGCGCCACGTACCGGCAGGACAGCCGCGCGCCGCGGACGCTGTATGAGCGCGACCCCGAGAACCGGTTGCTGGCGCGCGGGCCGCGCATCCGGTTGCAGGCCGAGTTCCTGCGGGACCTTGCCTTGAGCGCCTCGGGCTTGCTGGACGACCGCATTGGCGGGCCGCCGGTGTTCCCGTACCAGCCAGCCGGGCTATGGGAGGAGCTGATGTCGCGCGAGGACAACGACGCGTTCACGGCACAGAAGTATGTTCCCAGCAAGGGGCGCGACCTGTACCGGCGCACGATGTACACGTTCATCAAGCGCACGTCGCCGCACCCGAGCCTGAGCAACTTCGACGCGCCGGACCGACAGGTGTGCAGCGTCCGCCGCCCGCGCACGAACACGCCGTTGCAGGCGCTCGCCCTGATGAACGACCCCACCTACGTCGAGGCCGCACGGCACTTGGCGGCGCGCATGGTGGGCTCGGGCGAAACGGCAGAGGCCCGCATCGCCAGCGGTTTCCGGCGCGTCCTGGGTCGCCTGCCCACGGCCCGGGAAACGGCGGTTCTGGCGCGGCTGCACCAGGATCAACGCGAGGTCTTCCTGAAGGACGCCGAGGCGGCCCGGCGGCTGTTGTCGGTGGGCGACTCGCCCGCGACGGCCGGGGACGCGGCCGACATGGCCGCATGGGCGGTGGTGGCGGGGGCCATCCTGAACTTGGACGAGGCGGTCACGAAGGGTTGAACCAGGCTTATGGAACATTGGATGCAGGCACGGGCGCGGCTGTTGACGCGCCGTCATTTCTTCGGGCGGATGAGCGCTGGGATCGGCACCGCCGCGCTCGCGTCGGTGATGAATCCCGGCCTGCTGAACGGCGCGGGGGCTGCGGGCGCGGAGGGCGGCGCGCCCGGCTTGCTTCGCACCCTCCACTTCGCACCCAAGGCCAAGCGAGTCATTTGGTTGTTCATGTCGGGCGGCCCGTCACACATCGACTTGTTCGACTACAAGCCGGGCCTGCGACAACACCACGGCGAGGAGTTGCCCGCGTCTATCCGGATGGGCCAAAGACTGACCGGGATGACGTCGGGCCAGAGCAAGTTCCCGTGCGTGGCCCCGATGTTTGAGTGGCGGCAGCATGGGAAAAGCGGGCTGTGGATGAGCGAGCTGCTGCCGCAGATGGGACGGGTGGCGGACCGTTGGTGCGTGGTGAAGTCCCTGTGGACGGAGGCGATCAACCACGACCCGGCGGTGACGTTCATCCAGACGGGGCACCAGCAGGCGGGCCGGCCGGCTCTGGGCTCGTGGTTGTCCTACGGCATCGGGAGCGAGAACCAGCAACTGCCTGGTTTCGTCGTCATGATCTCGCAGGGCAGCGGCAACAAGACGGACCAGCCGCTCAGCACGCGGTATTGGGGCAGCGGCTTCCTGCCGGGACAACACCAGGGCGTTCGGTTCCGTTCCCAGGGCGACCCCGTGCTGTACCTGTCGAATCCGCCCGGCATGGACGACCCGACGCGCCGGCGGATGCTGGACGCGACGGGTGCGCTGAATGCGTTGGCGGCCGACAGCTTCGGTGACCCGGAGATCGACGCACGGATCGCTCAGTACGAGATGGCGTACCGGATGCAGGCGAGCGTGCCGGAGCTGACGGACCTGAAGGGCGAGTCGGCGGCGACGCTGGAGGCGTATGGGGTGCGTCCGGACGCCAAGGACGGCGGGTTTGCGCGGAACTGCCTGTTGGCGCGGCGGATGATCGAGCGCGGGGTGCGGTTCGTGCAGTTGTTTCACCGGGGCTGGGACCAGCACGGGGACCTGCCGCGGCAGATCCGGGGGCAATGCTCGGACGTGGACCGGCCGACGGCGGCGTTGGTCGAGGACCTGGCGCAACGCGGGTTGCTGGAGGACACCCTCGTGGTGTGGGGCGGCGAGTTTGGGCGGACGGTGTACTCGCAGGGGTCTCTGACGAAGGACAACCATGGCCGGGACCACCACGGCCGGTGCTACACGATCCTGATGGCGGGCGCGGGCGTTAGGGCGGGCCTGACGTACGGCATGACGGACGACTACTGCTACAACATCGTGGAGAATCCGGTCCATGTGCACGATCTCAACGCGACGTTGCTCCACCTGCTGGGCGTGGACCACACCCGGCTGACGTTCCGGTTCCAGGGTCGGAACTTCCGGCTCACGGACGTTCATGGCGAGGTGGTGAAGGGGTTGCTGGCGTGACGGGTTTCCGGCCCAGCCGCGGCTCCGGCTTCCCGTTTGCAGCCCGATACCAAGCCGGGCACGATATCCAAAAGGGATCCCATGAGCGCGCCTGTCGTTGATGCGAAGCCAGCCGAAGCCACCGTGCCCGCGCGCACGGAAACGACGGCTGGGAATTATTTCGTCTCGAATTACCCCCCGTTTGGCGCGTGGCGTACCGACGCCGTGGGGGAGCTGGAGTCGGTTCTGGAACAGCCGCCGCGCCCCGGGGTGCCGCTCGGGCTCTACACGCACATCCCCTTTTGCCGGAAGCGCTGCCATTTCTGCTATTTCCGGGTCTATACGGACAAGAACGCGGACGACATTCGGGCCTATATCGACGCCGTGTTGGCGGAGCTGGCGATGTATGCGTCGCGCCCGGCCATCCGGGGGCGGCGCCCGCAGTTCCTCTACTTTGGCGGCGGCACGCCGAGCTACCTTTCGCCCGACCAGCTTGGGGTGTTGTCGGAAGGCATGAAGCGACTCGTGCCTTGGGATGAAGCGGAGGAAATCACGTTTGAGGCCGAGCCCGGGACGCTGACGGACCACAAGCTGCGGGCGATCCGCGCGATGGGGGTGACACGGCTCAGCCTCGGGATCGAGCACTTCGACGACCATATCCTCGAGATCAACGGGCGGGCGCACCGCTCCAAGGAGATCTTCCGGGCGTACTCGTATGCGCGGGAGATTGGGTTCCCGCAGGTCAACATCGACCTGATCGCGGGGATGGTGGAGGAGACGGAGGAGAAGTGGCGCGAGGCGGTGGCCAAGGCGGTGGAGCTCCGGCCGGACTCCGTGACGATCTACCAGATGGAGGTGCCGTACAACACGACGATCTTCCAGCGCATGAAGGCGGAGGGCCGCCTGACCGCTCCCGTCGCGGACTGGGAGACGAAGCGGCGCTGGGTGGACCAGGCGTACCGGGAGTTCGAGAAGGTGGGCTACACGCTCACCAGCACCACGACGGTGGTGAAGGACCCGGAGCGGGTGAAGTTCCAGTACCGTGCCGGGCTGTTCTCGGGGGCGGACCTGTTGTCCGTGGGGGTGGCGAGCTTCGGGCACCTTTCCGGGGTGCATTACCAGAACCTGCACGACTTCCAGCCGCACCTCGACGCCGTGCGGGCCGGACGGTTGCCGGTGTACCGGGCATTGCGCCCGACGGCCGACGAGCTGTACACGCGCGAGTTCATGTTGCAGCTCAAGCTGGGGTCCGTGCGCGCGTCGGACTTTGCCGCAAAGTTTGGGCAGGATCCGCGCGTGCAGTTCGCGACTCCGCTGGCGACGTTGCGTTCATGGGGGTTCCTGGTGGAGGACGGCGACCGCATCGGGCTGACGCGTGACGGGTTGTTGCAGGTCGATCGGCTCCTGATGGAATTCTTTGACCCGCGGCATCGTTCAGGCCGGTACGCCTAGGTCCCCGCCCATGTCGTCGTCAGCGCCCACAGCCCCCGTGAGCCTTCTGCATCCCCTCGACGTGTTTTATCGGGAGGCGGGCCGGGAGTTGCCGTGGCACGAGGCGGTGCAACCGGATGCCATTCCGGAGCCCATGCGGTCCTTGCTGGCGCACAACCGGGACATGACCAGCACGCTGGAGCAGCACCATGAGGATGGCATCCACCTTCGTGTGCTCAGCCTAGGGCATGATGCCAAGACCTTGCGCCGCGAGGTGGTGCTGTGCCGGGACCGCGACAACGTGCCGGTGGAATTCGGGGCGACGTTGGCGTGGCTCGAAGCGTTCGAGGAACCGTGGCGGTCCCAGATCGTGGCGTCGCGGCGGCCGCTGGGCGGCATCCTGAATGCGAGCGGCAAAGCCTACACGAGTCGGCCGTCGGCGTTCCTAAGGGTCCGGCCAGATGGATTCCTGCGCGTTTCCTTGGGGTTCCAGGGTGATCCGGACCTCTACGGCCGCCAGAACACGTTGCGCACGTGGGAGGGGAACGTGATCGCGTCCATCTTGGAAATCCTGCCACCGCCAACGACGACGGATGGAAGAACGAAAGGCGTCACGACCCTCGGCCCGTGACGCCTTTCAGGAGTGCCGCCTCGAGGAGCGCCGCCTCGGTTGTGGCCTCCGCAGCGGGGCGAAACTCGGGGTGAGCATGGCAGCCTGCCAGAGCAAGCCTAGCTGGGCTCCCCCGGGGCTAGGCAACCGGGCGAGCTAGGCGGCCGGCGCAGCTGCGGCCTTGGCCTTGGCAGCGTTCAGGCGCAGGGCCAGTCGAGAACGCTTCCGGTTGGCCGTTGCGCGGTGCACGACGCCAGCCTTGGAGGCCTTGGCCAGCGCGGAGACCACGTCGGCATGGGCCGCCTTGGTCTCGTCAGGCTTCCCGGCGGAGAGGGTGGAGAGATACTTCTTCTCCAAGGTCTTGAGGCGCGACTTGACGGACCGGTTCCGGGCAGCCTTGCGGGCGGTGGAACGGACGCGCTTCTCGGCGGACTTCGTGTTCGGCATAGCGTCTTACTCGTCGAAAATTGAAGGGCGACCCTATCGACGCGTGGCATTCCATGTCAACGAGTGGTTCAGGAAGGCCAACGCCCAATGTGCTGGCGATCCAAGCCATGCCGACGCGATGGGTGGGTCCAAGGGGTCGGGGTCCCGGAGATAGCCCAAGGCGAGGGGACCTCCTCGAACTCGGCAGCGATGCACGCCGCCCGCAGCGGATCGACATTGCCGGTCAGGGCGATGTCCATGTCGGAATGCTCCCCGTGGGTTCCCGTGGCTCGGGAACCAAACAACGGGGCGGCATGGACCTCGGGATGCCGCCGCCGGTCGCCCCGGATGTGTTCCAGCTCGCCCGCGCCGAGCAAGGGCTGTGTCACCAGGCCGCTTCCCGTCATCGCGGCGCATCTTGGCGCAGGTGGACGGTCTGGGTGGGGAAGGCGAACTCGAGGGCCTCGGCGTCGAAGCGTGCCTTCACCTCGATCTGGAGGGATTCGACGGACGCGATGTATTCCTTCCACTCCGTGCCTTTCCAGAGCCAGACGACGTTCAGGTTCAGGGCAAAGTCGCCGAAACGGTTGAAGTGAACCAGCACCTCCTGGGTTTGCGGGTGACTCCCGTAGATCTCGCGAAGCAGTTCGGTGGCCCGACGCAGGCGGTCCGAGGGGAGGCCGTACACCAGTCCATAGTCGAACACGCCCCGGATGAAGCGGCGGGCGGACACGTTGGTCACGGTGTTTGACCCCACGGTCTTGTTGGGGACGGTGACGAGGAAGCCGTCGAGCGTCCGCACCCGGGTCGCCCGCAGGCCCATCTCCTCCACCACGCCGTCAACGTCGGACCCCACCCTGATGCGGTCGCCGACCTTGAAGGGGCGGTCCATGAAGACGGCTACGGCCCCGAACAGGTTGGAGACGGTGTCCTGGGCGGCGAGGCCGAGGGCGAGGCCCAGGACGGAGACGGAGCCCAGGATGGCGGTGATGTTGACGCCGAGGTTCTGGAGCAAGGTGAGGAGGGCGACCAACACAAGGACGACCTTGGCTCCCTTCCCCATGAGCACGATGAAGTGCTTTTGAAAGGCACGGTCGCCGTCGTCCGGCAGCCGAGAGGCCCAGGCATGCGCGGCGCCATCGACCGCCTTGAGGGAGACGTAGATGAGGGACAACGCGATGCCGATGAACCCGAGGCGCGACACGTAGAACTGGATCTCGCGAGGCCAGTCGAACAAATGGAGCCCGACGTTGATCAGCACGACAAACACCACGGCCTTCACGGGCCCGTCCGCGAATCCCACCAGCACGTCGTCCCATTGGTTCTCGGTCCGTGATGCCCATGCGCGCAGCCGGGTCTTCACGAGGATGTCGAGGCCCTTGGCGACGCCAAAGGCCAGGACGAGATAGGCGAGGGTCGCAAGGTATTCCCACAGGGGAACCCCGAGGAGGTTGCCCTGGAGGGCCTCGACGTGGTTGAGGCCGAAGGACAGCTCGGTTCGGTAGGCTCGGACGAAGGCCCGCGCCGCCGCCTCGCCGGCCACGACCGCGTTGGTGGGGGAGACGGGCGCGGCGTTGGTGTCCTGGGCATTGGCCGAGAGCCACAAGGCCCCCAGCAAGCCGCCCGCGCACAATGCCAGCCAACCGCGCAAGGCCCACCCGGAACGACGCACCCAATTCATGCCCGCCTTCCTATCCTCGATTGGCGTCGCGGGCAAATCGTGCGCAGCGCGTCAACCCACCCGCCCCATCACCCTTCCCAGGACCTCGTCGTCGATGTCCACCAGGTGTTGCCGCGCGGGAAACCGTCCCTCGCGGACGTCGGCGGCGTACTCGGAAAAGGCGGCGACACGCTCGCGTTGCAGCCGCCGGTGTTCCTCCAGAAAGTTGCGATACGCCTTGGCATGGCGTGGAAGGCGCTCGTCGTAGTCGCCGAGGATGTCGTCCGAGAACAGGAACTGCGTGTCGCATCCAGGCCCGGATCCAAGGGACATCAGGATGAGGGAGGTTCGGGAGCAGAGGAACGAGGCGAGTCGGTGGGGAACGCATTCAATCTCGGCGGCGTAGGCCCCGGCGGACTCGAGTTCCTTCATCCGTTGGTACAAGGCGATGGCCTCCTCCTCGCCCTTGCCGACGGCGCGGTAGCCGGTCCACGTGACATGCCTGGGGATCATTCCCAAGTGCCCGACGACGGGGAGCCCCTCGCGGGCCATGGCCTCGATGATGCGGGGGCTGGAAGAGCAATACACGGAGCTGGCCCCCAACTCGAGCGCCCGGAAGCCCACCCGGATGGCGTCCTCGGCCGATGCCATCCCGTGGGGCGTGGCTCCGGAAAGGAAGGCGGTGGGGGCGGCGGCGACCAGCATGGGAAGGCGAGCCTGGGACTCGGGGGAGTCGAAGGAACAGCTCATGATGTCCACGCCGGCCGCGTCGGCGGCGGCGGCCTCCTCTGGGGACTTCACGTGGACATGCACGAGCGTGCGCTTGCCCTTGAGCTGGCGCAGGTCGAAGACGGTGTACCTCTTGCGGGGACGGAGCATGTCCGAAGGCTTTCCGAAGCGCGCGCCTGGGGCAACCGCGAGCATCGGCGGGTTTGGCGTTGCGCGTCCCGGGGATTTCGGGAGCCATCAGTGAAAGATCCCACGGCCTCAAACCGTTGGATCGGTGTGACCATGAGCGACAGCAACACGGACAGCTTGCTGACGGATCCCGGCCTCCTGCAGCGGATGGCAACGGCCTCCGACTCGGATGCGTGGTCCGAGTTCCACGATCGGTATCATGTCTTCATACGGGAGCTTGCGACTCGCAATGGCCTGCCGGAACACGACGCGAAGGACCTCGAGCAACTGGTGCTGCTGGGACTGGTCGAGGGCATCGTCGGGTTCAAGCCGCGTCCGCGCCGCGGGTCCTTCCGGCGTTGGCTGGCCCAACGCGTCCGGTGGCGCATCACCGACTTCGTGCGCGCCCGGAAGCGCGACCGGGAGGATCCGTTGCCAGACCAGGACGGCGACTCGGAGCGTGCGTTGCCCGGGCTCATCGAGGAGGCCGTGGACTTGGCGGAAGCCATGGATCGGAGCGAACGCGTCGCCTTGGTACGGGCCGCCTTGTGTTCCTTGTCGGCACGGATCAACCCCAAGAACATCCAGGCGTTTGACCTGGTGGTTCTTCAGGGAAACAGCCCGGAGCATGTGGCCCGCGTTCTGCGCATGCCCCGCGCGTCCGTGTACTTGGCATGCCATCGACTGGAAAAATCCCTCAGGAAGCGCGTGGCCGAGATGCTTGCCGCGCGCGCCAAGTCCTGACCCATGCCCGCGCCCGTCGCCCCCACCGGCTACGATCTCGTCCGCGAAATCGGCTCCGGCGGCTTTGGAACGGTCTGGATCGCACGGGCCCAGACCGGGATCTGGAGGGCCGTGAAGATCGTCGCGTCCGCCTCGTCGGCGGACCGCGAGGCCTTCCGCCGCGAGCTCTCGGGCATCACGCGCTTCCAGAACGCCACGCTGGGTCAGCCCACGCAGCTCGCCATCCTCCACGTCGAGGCCGACGACGCCCAGGGGTTGCTGCGCTACGTGATGGAGCTGGCCGACGACGCCTCGGGCACGACGGCCTTCGACCCGTCGTCGTACGTCCCGCTCACGCTGAAAGAGCTGCGGCTGCGACGCGGCCGCCTGCCCGTCGCGGAAGTGGCCCGCATCGGCGTGCACGTCGCCCGCAGCCTGGCTTTTCTCCATTCCAAGGGCCTTCTCCATCGCGACGTGAAGCCCTCCAACATCATCCTGGTTGGCGGCGTTCCCAAGCTCTCCGACCTCGGCCTTGTCACCTCCTCGGAGACCGCCGTGACGCGAATCGGGACGCAGGGCTACGTCGCCCCTGAAGGACCGGGCACTGCGTTGGCCGACCTCTATAGCCTCGGCCTCGTCTTGTTCGAGTTGGCCACCGACCAACCCACCAGCCAATTCCCATGCCTTCCCCCGGACCTGCCGTCATGGCCGGACGCCCGCGATTTTTCCGCCCTCAACGACATCCTCCTTCGTGCCTGTGCGCGAGAGCCCTCCGAGCGTCACGCGTCGGCTGCGGCCCTCGCCGATGACCTTGCCGCGTTCCTGTCTGGCCGCTCCATCACCGCCATCGACGCGGCGCGACGTCGTTGGAAGAGGCGTGGCCTGATGGCCATGGGCGCGTTGGTCGCCTGCGCCGTCGCCTCGGGGCTGTCCTTGCGCGAGGCACAGGTTGCCAAGGACCGCGAATCCCTGGCCGCAACCCGCCGCCAATTCGCGGTGAACACGGCCTTCCAATTCCTTCAGGCCGGGAACCCTGCCGCTGCCCTCGCGCAATGGCGTTCCGTGCCGGGCCTCGGGGATGCCACCTTGCCCGGCAGCTTTCTCCGCGGGCAAATTGACGGAGACCCCAGCGTGCTGCTGGCACAGGACGGCCAGCCATGGGCGTCCGGCCATGCCTCCCTCGCGTCCGGCTCATGGATCGCCTCCACGCCAGATGGGCGCGTCGCGTGGGGCTCCCTCCAGTCGAACCAGTGGGCATGGGTCCCGGGTGTCCAGGTGAGCAAGGTCGGGCCGTGGCGACCGGGCGGAACAGAGGCCTGGGTCGCCATCTCCAACCAATGGCACGCCCTCCGTCCCGCCGACGCCCGCCTGGGCCCACCGGTGTTGTCGGGTGAACCCGAAGCCGCCGCGCCCGACGGTGGCGGCCTCGTCGTCTCTGATCCTGTCGCAACCAACGTCGTCCTTCGACTCTGGCGGGACATCCAGCCCGCCCTGCCCGACGTCACGCTCCCCGTGCCGCGCCCGCAACTCCTGTGGGTCGCCCTCTCCCCACGCAGCGAGACCATGGCCGTGGCGTGGTTCGAGCTGACCAACGGCCTGCGCCAACGCCGTCTCGGCCTGTGGAGCCTCAACCCGCCGCGCCCCCTCGGCGTCAAGGCCGTCGATGGCTGGATTTGGGGCCTCCATGCCACCCAGGCCGGACGCACGCTGTACATCGCCGATGGCCGCCGCGCGGCATGGCACGACCCCTCCGAAGGCCCGCCCGTCGCATCCGACCTGGCCGGCGAATGGATTCGTTGCTCCGCCTTGGCCCCCGATGGCACCACGTGGATGGCTGGCACCGAAAACGGGTGCGTTCGCTGGCATGACGTGGCACCCGGAGCACCCGCAGCCCAGGAGCGACGCGGGCACGTCGGCCCGGTTCGCTCGGTGGCATGGCTCGGCGGAGACGCACCCGTCGTCTCGTTCGGGCAGGATGGCTCCGTTCGTCGTTGGCCCGCAGCGGCGACGGGCCGTGCATGGGAGGGAGGTTGGGCGGGTGAATTCGGCGATGCCGTTCCTGGGCCGGGCGGAACCCACATCCTCGCGACCCGCAACGAGGCGGCCGTCGCCGTGCTGGATGCAAAAAGCCTGGCGGTGGTCGGCGAAGTCAAAGGCTCCTTCCAGCCGCTGGAGCCGACGGCCGATGACCAACGCGCCTGGTATCTGGGGCCAGGCTTGGCCCTTCAACAACGTTCATGGCCCGGGCATGCCATCGAGTGGCAGTCCCCGCCCCTGACAACGACTCCGCCCACCTATGTGATGCGCACCCCGGGGCATGTGTTGGTAGGGGCGGACGACGGCCGTGGCGCTGGGTTGGCCGTGGTGGCACGGCTCGAAACGAATGCAGCCCCGCAATCGGTTTCGTTGCGCCAGCCCCCCGTCGCCCTGGCGTTGCATCCTGCGGGTCGCCTCCTCGCCTGCTCGTTTCCCGATGGCTCCGTCGAGGTCGTCGATGTGTCCACCGGCCCGTTGGCATGGAGCCTTTCCAAACCCATGGCCGGGCTCGCAAAGGCCACGGTGCTGAAGTGGGATCCAAGGGGAGCACGGATCGTGGTCGGACGCTCGGATGGCTCGCTGGCATTACATGCCACCCCGGACCCGGCGACGGGGAAGGCCGTGGAGGCGACCCGGCCCCTTGCGACGGTTCGAGCCCACGCCGGCCATGTCGTGGGCGTCGCTTGGGAGGAATCCGGGACGGGGTTGGTGACGATTGCCGACGACGGCTTCCTGCGCTTCTGGCAAGGGGATGACCTCCAGCCCTCGGGGTCCTGGAAGGCCGACCCGGACGGTCTGGCGAACGTGACCATGGACCCGCGCTTCCAGCAACTGATCACCCTCGGCGTGACCGGCCGCGTCCGACGCTGGCCGATGAACCCGGGAAAGCCTTGAGCAGGCGGGCGACTTGGCGGTGATCGGTCCCGACGCACCTTGGCCTTTTTCGTTGGCAGGTGCGGACCCGGATGGCACCCCATGCCCATCATGCACGAGGAAGCGATGGAACACCTTGCCCGGCACGACCGGGTCATGGCGCGGCTCACCCGTCAGGTGGGTCCCTGCACGTTGAAGCCCGAGCCGCGAAGGACGCCCTACCATTCCTTGGTCCGGGCTGTGGCGCACCAGCAACTCAACGGCACCGCCGCCGCCACCATCCTGCGACGGTTCCAGGGATTGTTCCCTGGCCGACGCTTCCCAAGGCCGGAGGACGTCGCCGCTGCGTCCGACGAGGCGCTTCGGTCGGCCGGCCTCTCCGGCTCGAAAGTCGCCGCCATCCGCGACATCACCGCGCGGGTTCTGTCCGGCGAAATCCCGGGATCGCGCACCATGCGTGGGATGTCGGACGAAGAGGTTGTGGAACGGCTGACGGCGGCACGCGGCGTGGGGCGCTGGACGGCAGAAATGCTGCTCATGTTCCAGTTGGGTCGGCCGGACGTCCTTCCTGCCGACGACTACGGCGTCCGGACCGGCTTCCGCATTGCATACGGATGGGATGAGCTGCCGCGCCCCCGGGAATTGCTGGCCTATGGCGAGCGGTGGCGACCACATCGCACCGTGGCTTCATGGTACCTCTGGAGGGCCGTGGACTTGGCCAAGCAGGCCCAAAAAGGCGTGGCCTGAGACGATGGAACGCCGGGGCCCTCGCTGGGAGGAGTTGGCCTCCTGCGGATCAAAGGGCGGCGTCTAGGCGCGCACGGATGGCCCGGGTGGCGGCCTCGACGTCCGGCTGGAGCAAAAGGGCGGACACGATGCACACGCGGGTGGCCCCGGCTTCCAGCACCGCGTCGAGGTTGCCGGGTTGGATGCCCCCAATGGCGAACCAAGGCACCCGGGCATGGGCGGCGGCCCAGCGCACGTAATCCAACGTGACAGCAGGCCGACCCGGCTTGGTGGGCGTGGCAAAGACAGGGCCGACGGCGACGTAGGCCGCGCCAGCCGCCTCCGCCCTCAAGAACTGGTCGGGCGCATGGCTGCTCAGTCCCAGCTCGGGACGTTGGCGCGTGCCGGGAAGGTCCGCGTTGGTTGCATGGCCCGCATCGAAGAAGTCCTCCTGACCCAGGTGAACACACGGAACGCCCAGCTCGCATCCCAGGGTCCAGTCGTCGTTCAGGACCATCCGGGCACCTGCCGCCTTCACCACGGGGAAGACGGCCTCGACGAGACGCCGCGTGGCGTCGCGTTCCCAGCCCTTGGCGCGAACTTGGACGACGTCGGCCCCGCCACCGCAGAGGGCGCGTGCCAGCTCCTCAGGCGCGCGGCCTTCGAGATAGGCCGTGTCCACAAACGCGTACAACCGGCAATCAGCCCACAGATTCATGAAAAGAAAGGCCCGGCGCAGGAACCCCCTGTGCCGGGTGAGCTTGCGGAACCCATCGCGCCCTCCCGCCCCGCGATCCCCGGTTCTCGCCCCCCGACCCCCAACCCTATGCCTTGACCCGGGTCCAGCGGGCGTTCTGTGCGGAGGACTTCACGACGGCCTCGATGAAGGCCATGCCGCGGACGCCGTCCTCGATCTTGGGGAAGTCGTTGGCGGGGTCTTCTTGGGCGAGTGTGCGACCTTCTTCCCGCGCGCGGATGGCGTTGGCGAAGTTCTTGTAGATGTTGGCGAAGGCCTCGAGGTAGCCCTCGGGATGGGCGGGAGGCGTGCGCCCGGCGCCCTTGGCGGCGTCGCTGAGGTAGCCCTGTGCGGCGCGGTACACCTGCATGGGCTGGTCGCTCCACTTCACGAGCAGCGTGTTGGGCTCCCTCTGGTGCCACTCGAGCCCGCCGGTCTCGCCATAGACGCGGATGTTGAGGTTGTTTTCCTCGCCCACGGAAATCTGGGAGCTGTGGAGCACGCCCTTGGCCCCGCCCTGGAAGCGGAGGAGCACGTTGCCGTCGTCGTCCAGCTTGCGGCCCTTCACGAACGCGGTGATGTCCGCCGCCAGCTCCTCGATGTGCAGCCCGGTGATGTACTCGGCCAGGTTCTCGGCGTGCGTCCCGATGTCGCCAATGCAACCGGCCGCGCCCGAGCGCTTCGGGTCGGTGCGCCAGGACGCCTGCTTCTGTCCGCTGGCCTCGATGCGGGTCGCGAGCCAGCCCTGCGGATACTCCACGACCACCTTGCGGATCTTGCCGAGCTTGCCGGACCGCACGAGGTGGCGCGCCTCCTTCACCATCGGGTAGCCCGTGTAGTTGTGCGTCAGGCCGTAGAGCAGGCCCGTCTTCTTCACCAACTTCTGCAACGTCACCGCCTCCTTGAGGTCAAACGTTGCCGGCTTGTCGCTCAACACATGGAACCCATGCTCCAGCGCCATCTTGGCGGGCGGAAAGTGCACGTGGTTCGGCGTCACGATCGCCAGGAAATCCATGCGCTCGCCCGCCGGAAGCTTCGACTCCGCCGCAATCATCTCCTGGAAGCTCCCGTAGCAACGGCCCGCCGGAAGGAACAGGTCCGCCCCCGAAGCCCGGGACTTCTCCGGGTCCGACGAAAACGCGCCGCACACGAGGTCGATCTGCTGGTCCATCGCGGCCGCGATGCGATGCACCGCCCCGATGAAGGCCCCACGACCGCCGCCGACCATGCCGTAACGAATCTTTCTGCTCATGAGAGTGCGCAGTCTCTATCGCCACCCGCCCGGGCCGTCAATCGGGCGTCCCCGACGCCGCCCAACTTTCCCGGGGAAACGCTTGCCGTCCCGACGCCCGGGGCCGTTTACTCCGCGTGCCAGGGTCCATGGATCGGGGGCTTGCAAACCCCGCCAGGGCAGGAATGCAGCAACGGTAGCTTGATCCCCGATTGCCGTGGGTGCCCTGGCACTTCCCCCCCTTTCGCCCGCCCTCCGCTTCCCGCCCCCCGCTTCCCGCTTCCCCATCGCCCTCCTTGACACACCCGGCCGCTGGGACACTAGAAAGGGCGGAGGGCGCGGCCTCCCTTCAACAAGGCGCGCCCCATCGACATCACATCGAACATGAGCCAGCAGGAAAACCACGTCTTCCAGGCCGAGATCCAGCAGGTCTTGGACATCGTCATCCATTCCCTTTACACGGACCGCGAGGTGTTCGTGCGCGAGCTGGTGTCCAACGCGGCCGACGCGTGCGAGAAGCTTCGCTTTCTCCAGGCCGGCGGAACCACCGCCGTCCATCAGCCCGACGTCGCCCCCGCCATCCGCATCGAGACCGGCAAGGACGCCGGAACGCTCACCATCGCCGACTCCGGCATTGGGATGACGCGGGACGAGATCGTGCAGAACCTCGGGACCATCGCCCACTCCGGCACCAAGGCGTTCCTCAAGGCGCTGGCGGACGGCGCGAAGTCCGACGCCCGCCTCATCGGCCAGTTTGGCGTGGGCTTCTACTCCGCCTTCATGGTCGCCAAGCGCGTCACCGTGTTGTCGCGGTCGCACCAGCCCGACTCGACGGGGTGGCGCTGGAGCAGCGAGGGCGCGGGCGGCTATACCATCGAGCCCGCCGGGGACCTGCCACGCGGCACCCAGGTCATCCTCGAGCTGAAGGACGAGGCGAAGGAGTTTGCCGACAAGGCCCGTGTCGAGTCCGTCGTCCAGCGCTACTCCAACTTCGTCACGTTCCCCATCGAGGTGGATGCGTCCCGCGTGAACGGCGTCCAGGCCATCTGGGCGCGCAGCAAGAACGACGTCACCGAGGAGGAGTACAAGGCCTTCTACAAGTTCCTTGGGCACGACAACGAGGACCCGCTCTACCGCCTTCACTTCACCGCCGACGCGCCGCTCTCCATCCAGTCCGTCTTGTTCGTGCCCAAGCACAACCTGGAGACCCTCGGCCTCACCCGCGTGGATTCCGAGGTCAACCTCCATTGCCGCAAGGTGCTCATCGAGCCGAAGGCCAAGGGGTTGTTCCCGGACTGGCTGCGGTTCCTGAAGGGCGTCGTGGATTGCGAGGACCTGCCCCTCAACGTGTCCCGCGAGCGCATGCAGGACTCGTCGCTCCTGCGGAAGCTCAACCGCGCCCTCACGTCCAAGGTGCTGCGCTTCCTGGCAGAGGAAGCGACGAAGGACCCCGATGCCTACGCGACGTTTCACGCCGAGTACGCCCGCTTCCTGCGCGAGGGGGTCCTGTCGGACCACGAACATCGCGAGGCCCTCGCCAAGCTGCTGCGGTTCGAGTCGTCCACTCAGGAGGCCGGCAAGGCCACCAGCCTCGCCGCCTACGTCAGCCGCATGCCGGAGGCGCAAAAGGAAATCTACTTCCTCCATGCCCCGTCCCGTGACGCCGCCCTCGCCAGCCCGCAGCACGAGGTCTTCGCCGCCCGCAACCTGGAGGTCCTCATCCTCACCGACCCCGCCGACGAGTTCGTGCTCGACCGCGTCGGCGAGTTCGAGGGCAAGAAGATCGTCGCGGCGGAAAAGGCCAGCCTTGAGGTGCCCGAGCCCGCCGCGGCGGACGGGCAACTGACGCCCGAGCAGGCCACGGGATTGGCGGAGTGGCTGAAGACCACGCTGGCGGACGCCGTGTCCGACGTCCGCGTGTCCAAGCGCCTGGCTGCCAGCCCGGTGATCGCCGTGGAGTCCGACGGCTTCATGACCGCCACGATGCGCCGGACGCTGAAGGCGATGAACCGCGACCAAAAGGAACTCCCGGGATCAAGCCCCGACCTGGAGATCAACCCGCGCCACCCGCTGGTGTCACGGCTGGAGGGAATGCGCCACAAGGATCCGGAACTCGCCTCCCAGGCCGCCGCACAGCTCCTGGACAACGCCCGCATGGCCGCAGGCCTCGTCGAGGACCCGCGCCCCATGATCCAGCGGATGAACCAGCTTCTCGAACGCGTCCTTGCCTGACGCGCCCGACGCGGCGGGGCCCGCACAAGACGGTGCGATCAAGGCCCCGCGCCCGACGCCGGCTGCGTGTCGCGCTGGAACAACTGCCGGATGATGTCCTCGACTGGCACCTCCTCGATGTCGATGTCCTTCACGGGCAGTTCGTCGAGGAGGGCCTTGCACGCGGCGATAACCCGGTCGCGCTTCACCCGCAGCCGCAGCGTTCCGGGCTCGCTGTCCACGAGTTCGCCGTAGCGGGCGGGGTCGGGAAGCGACGCCGCTGCGCCCGTCGCAAGCTGGACCGTGACCACCTTGAAGTCGGCGAAACGGTCGAGGATGTCCGAGAGCCGCCCGTCGAAGAACAGGGTGCCGCGGTCGATGATGACCACGCGCTCGCACAGCTCCTGGATGTCCGCCATGTAGTGGCTCGTGAGGAGGATGGTCGTGCGCCGACGCCGGTTGTGGTCCCGCAGAAAGTCGCGGACGACCCGCTGCGACACGACGTCCAGCCCGATGGTGGGCTCGTCGAGGTACAGGACGCGGGGCTCGTGCAGGAGCGCGGCAATCAACTCGAACTTCATGCGCTCCCCGAGCGACAGCTCGCGCACGGCCGTGGCCAGCTTGGGGGCGACGCCCAGCAGCGAGGTGAGCTCGTCCAGCGTCCGCTCGAACCGCTCCTTCGGGATGGCGTAGATCTTGGCGTTGAGCTCCAGCGAGTCACGCGCCGGAAGATCCCACCACAACTGGTTCTTCTGCCCGAGCAACAAGGCGAACTGGCGCCGGTACTCGTCGCGGCGTTCCCACGGCACGCATCCCAGCACGCGGGCGGACCCGGAGGTCGGGTGAAGCAGGCCCGACAACATCTTGAGCGTCGTCGTCTTCCCCGCGCCGTTCGGGCCAAGGAAACCCACGAACTCACCCTCGCGCACCGTGAACGAAACATCCTTCACCGCGAACACCGTCTCGTGCTTGCGGTGAAACAAGCCCCGGAACGCCCCGGCTAGCCCGGGCTCCTTCTTGTCGGTCTTGAAGGCCTTCGTCAGCCCCGAGACCTCCATCACGACGGGTGAGTCGTTCATGTGCGACGTTTCCTTCCAAGCCTGGCCAGCGCGTCCTTCACCGACCACCGGGCCGCCTCCAACGCCGCGTCGGCTTCGTCGTGCGTCGCCCTCGAAAGCTCCATCACGATGCGTGCCGCGCGGTCGCGCAGCTTCGCGTTCGAGGGGTTCAGGTCCACCATGAGGTTCCCCACCACCTTGCCGCGCCGCACCATGGCCAGCGTCGTCAGGATGTTCAGCACCACCTTCGTCGCCGTGCCGGCCTTCAGCCGCGTGGAACCCGTCAGCACCTCCGGGCCGGTGTCGATGGCCAGCAAGACGTCGGGCGGGCCGTCCCGCAGGGGCTGGATGCCCGGGTTGAAGCACAGCAAGGCCGTGGAGGCGCCGCGCCGACGGGCCTCATGCAGCGCTCCCCAAACAAACGGCGTCCGGCCGCTGGCGGCGATGCCCACGACCACGTCGAGTGGACCCACGCCGCGTCCCGCGATGGCGGCCGCTCCTTGGTCCGGGCTGTCCTCCGCGCCTTCCACCGCCGAATGCAACGCGGGGAACCCGCCGGCGATGATGCCCTGAACCCATTCGGGCGGGCTCTTGAACGTGGGCGGGCACTCGCTGGCGTCGAGCACGCCCAGCCGTCCGCTCGTCCCCGCGCCCACATAGATCAACCGTCCGCCCGCACCGAAGGCCGCCGCGACGCGCCGCACCAGCAAGGCCAGCTTGCGCGCATGGGGCCGGATCGCCCCGGCCACGCGCGATTCCTCGTCCAGCATCAAGCCCACCGCACGCTCCACGGGCATGCGGTCGAGTTCCATGGAGGCCGGGTTGCGCAGCTCCGTGGGAGAAAGCCCGCGTGAGCCCGGGATGGGGCACGTCTCATCCGCCCCGTCCGCCCCGTCCGCCCTGTCCGCCCTATCTGGCCTAGCTGGCCTATCCCCACCCGCCCTGCGCCACGCGCGCGCCCCCATGACCACGGCTCCCCACGCAGAATCCCGCTCCAGCGGAATGACCCGTACCCGGGGCATCGCCTGGCGCACCCGGGCCGCCACGCGGCGCGCAAAACCGGCCTGTCGCAACACCACGGAACCCGCCAAAACAACATCCGCGCCCTCCTTGCAGGAGCCCAGCTTGCGGATGCAGGCCACGGCATCCTCCGCGAGGATGGCCACGGTGTCTGCAAGCACCGCCCGCGCGACGACATCGCCCGCGGACGCGGCCTCAAACACCTCCGGCGCGAGGGCGGCGACGTCGGTCTTCGTGGCGGCCTGCATCCACGCGATGAGGTCGTTGGGCGCGTTGAGGCCCGTGGCACGCAGCGCGCGTTGGCCCAGGCGACACCAACGGCCCGAGTGATCCAAGTGATGCGCGGCGGCACGGAGCGCGCGGTGGACCACGTCGTAGGCGCTGCCGCGGTCGCCCAGCAAATGGCCCCATCCGCCCACCTTGGCCGTCCTGCCCGAGGCCGAACGCCCGTAGCAACAGGAGCCCGTGCCGCTCAGGAGGATCACGCGATGCCGACGCGATGCCGGAAGATCCAGGTCGGCGGCGCACAGGGCGGACTCGAGATCGTGGTCAGCCTCGGCGGGTACGCCGGGGAAAACACGGCCGAGGACGTTGAGGACACGTTGGATGTCGGCCGCGTCGCGCACGCCGGCCATGCCGACGCCCACGCCGGAAGGAGACGGGAACGTGGCGGCGATGGATCGAAAGTGGGACTCCAGCGCGTCGTCGGTGACGAGGCGGAGGTTGCAAGGCCCGGTCTCGAATCGCGCGGGGGATCCGAGCGACCCGTCGTCCTGGGCGATGGCCCCGATGGCGACGGACCGCGTGCCGCCGCATTCGATGCCCAGGAAGAACGGGCGGGAGGAACCGGGGGTGGGGCTCATGGCGATGACTTGGGCGCAGGGCCAGCGCACGGCCCCTGCCGTTACAGCACGACGACGCGTGCGCTGGCGATGGCGGGGTCGGCGGTGATTTCGCCAAGGCAGGCGGCGTCGGGCTTGCTGTCGAGGACCAGGACGGTGAGCGCCTGGCCACCTTGGGCGTCGCGCCCGAGGGACATGCTGGCGATGTTGACGGCGTGCCGGGCGAGGACGGTACCGAGCTTGCCGACGATGCCGGGCCGGTCCTCGTTGCGGACGAGCAACACGGTGCCCGACACGGGGATTTCAACGGGCGTGGAGAACAGGCGAACGATGCGGGGGTTGTTGGGCGAGCCAAAGAACGTGCCGCCGGCCGACAGCAGCTTCTCGTTGCCGCGGAACAACTGCACGTGGAGCCACTCGTTGAACGTCACGGCCTCGTCGGAGCGCTTCTCCTCGACCGCCAGCCCCAGTGCGGCAGCGGCGGAGCGGACGTTGATGTTGTTGATGTCGGACACGGCCCCGTGGCGAAGGTACCCGCTGAGGATGGCTCGGGTGATGGGGTCGGTCTGGGGCAGCTCGCGGGCGCGCCCGCCGAAGGTGATGTGGATGCGGTCCGGCGCGCCGGGTTCAAGCTGGGCGAGGAGCGAGCCCAGCTTCTCGCCGAGCTGGAGGTAGGGCTTCACCAGCTCATAGGTCTTGGCGTCCACGCCCGGGAGGTTGACGGCGTTGCACACCTCGCCGGTGAGGAGGAAGGCGGTGAGGATCTCAGCCACCTCCAGCCCGCACTTCTCCTGAGCCTCCTCGGTCGAAGCCCCTAGATGCGGCGTCAGGATGACGTTGGGGAGGGTGCGGAAGGGATGGTCCGCCGCGAGGGGCTCGACCATGAACACGTCAAGGGCGGCCCCCGCGACGCGCCCGGACGACAGCGCCGCCACGAGGTCGGCCTCGTTCACGATCTCGCCGCGGGCGCAGTTGACGATCCGGACGCCGGGCTTCATGCGGGAGAACGCCTCCGCGTTGAGCATCCCGCGCGTCTCCGGCGTCACCGGCATGTGCACCGTGATGAAGTCCGCCTCCCGGTACACGCCGTCGGGGTCCGACGCGGACTCGAGGCCCAAGGCACGGGCGCGGGCGTCCGTGAGGAAAGGGTCGTAGGCGACGACGCGCATCCCGAAGGCCAGGGCACGCTTGGCGACCTCGGTGCCGATGCGCCCGGCGCCGAGGACACCGAGGGTCTTTCCTTGCAGCTCGGTGCCTTGGAACAGCTTTCGGTCCCACTTGCCAGCGACCATGGAGGCATGGGCGGCGGGGATCCTGCGGGCGAGGGAGCCCAGCATGAAGAAGGCGAGCTCGGCGGTGGTGACCGTGTTGCCGCCGGGGGTGTTCATGACGACGACACCGCGCTGGGTGGCGGCCGCCACGTCCACGTTGTCCACGCCCACGCCCGCCCGGCCCACGACGCGCAACCTCGGCGCGGCCTCCATGACCTTGCGGGTCACCTTGGTCTCGGAACGGACCACCATGGCCTCGACGTCGCCGAGGAGCGGGATCAGCTCCGCCTCGGGCAGGCGTTTTGAAAGGACGGTCACCCGGAACTCGGGGCGCTCCTTGAAGTATTCGATGCCGCGGGGGGAAATGGGGTCGCAGACCAAGACGTGCATAAAGCGCCGGAGGCTATGGATGGCCGGGCCAGATGGTCAACCGCGCTGCCGTCGGCGCGGGCGCGGATCGGTGTTGGCGAGAAGGGGGTGCCCTGCGCGTGTCGAGGCGCATCAAGGTTCGTTTCCGGGTGCCGTGCCCTTGGTAGCCCCGGACGCCTTGACCTCGGCGTCGAGGGATGCGTCTGGGACGGGCGCGACGGCCGGCGCGGGCTTGCGGATGCCCTCCTGCAAGAGCTGGGCTCCCTTTCGGTCGGTGCCCACCACGCCGTTGCGGATGACCTCCATGCGGCGTGCGACGTAGGCGGCCTCACGCAAGGCGCGCAATTGGTCGCGCACGGCGGCGATGTCGTTGAAGCGTTGCTCCAGGGCGGCCTTTTCCGCGAGGAGGCGGCGTAGTTCCCTGCGAAGCCCCTCGCGGTCACCTTCGGAGGAGGCCAGTCGTCGCTCGGTCTCGGTGATTTGGGACTGCAACGTGCCAATGCGGCTGGTGAGGTCCTGCATCCGCCGGGCAAGGTCGTCTTTCTCGCCTTCAAGCCCCTCGATTTGCTTCTCGCGGGCGACGATCTCCTGGCGGGCCTTTTCCATGGCAGCCTTGGCCTCGCCCTCGGTCCGGGACAATTCCGTGGCGACGAAGGCGAGCTTGTTGGAAACGAGGCCCAGCTCGGAGACGCGCCGGGCGAGGTTGGTCTCCAGCGAGGCGTTCACCTTGAGCTGCTCCTGGAGCTTCATCTCGGCGCGGACCAGCTCCGCCGACAACTGGTCGGCCTTGGCCAGGTGCGCCTGCTTCGCCTCGGCGGCTTGCTTCCGGGTTTGGTACAGCCACGCACCGAGGCCCAAGCAGGCCGCCACCAATACAACCTGAACCACTCGCCCGTTCATGACTTCACGATTGGCGGTCTGCTTCCGTTTGCAACCTTGTTGTCAGGCCCGCCGAACCACCATCAGCACGACATGGGACCGCTAGTCCCGCCCAATGTCCTGGGACATCTCGAGGCGCCGGACGAACTGGTTGCCGGGGATCCATTCGGCATGGCCGTCGAGGAAGACCGCGTTGTACCCGGCAGCCCCGTGGTTGTCCCAACGGTCCGGAAAATCGTTCAGCCCGGGCGGGTCCAAGACCTCCCCGCGCGGGCCGCGCGTGGGGCCGTCGTCGGCATCGACGAAAATCCAGATGTCGGCGGGGCCCATGACTTGGCCGCGTTGCAGGCCGAACTTCGGCACGGAGTAGAGGCGTTGGTAGTTCTGGACGCTGGTGATGGTCTTGGGGATGGCCCCGGCCGTCTCCGGCCCGATCACGCGCATGTGGCCGTAGATCTCGTAGGAATAGCCATTGGTCCACTTGCTGGGGGCCACGTCCATGAGGTCCACGAGCTTCACCGCGCCCGTCGTCGGGCTGCGCGTCGCATTGGTGCGGACGTTGTTCTTGGTGGCGGGGCAAATGAACGTGCGAAGCGACGGGATGTACTTCGGGAAGAGGAAGTTGATGTCGTCGTCCAGATAGCTGCGCAGGTTGGTGTAGCGTCCCTCGCGGTCGTCGTCGGCGTACAGGATGCAGCCGTAGCCCATCTGCTTGACGTTGTTGAGGCATGAGACGCGCAGGCCGCGTTCGCGGGCCTTGGCTAGGGCGGGGAGGAGCATGCCCGCGAGGATGGCGATGATGGCGACCACCACGAGCAACTCGATGAGGGTGAAGCCCGGCGGGGACTGGCGGTGGCGAGGGGGCGTCGTCATGGCGCAAAAAAGAGGCCCGAGGTCGGTTGCCTCGGGCCTGACGTTGCCCGGGCTGCCCAGTTCAGCAACCCGGTTCTCGTCCTGTCATTCAGGGGATGCTACTGGCCGATGACCCGGAAGTAGCCCTCCCCGCCCGTCGCCGGAACGGTGGTGGTTGAACCGGTGAAGGTTGCGCCCTCGTTGACCCATGCGCCGCCGAGGGTGGAGCGCTTCTGGAGCTGGAACGGTGGCGTGCCGCCGGTGACGGAGATCTGGATGCCACCCGCATTCAGCGTGGCCGTGACGCCCGTGATGGGAGCGCCGCCACCACCCGGAACCGTGAAGGCCATGCCCGCAGGGCCGGTGATCGAACGCCCCGGCAACGCGACCGTCGCCGTCACGCCCGCCCCGAAGTCGAGGAAGTCCTTCGCGTAGGTGACCAAGGCCACGAGCTTGGATCCGCCCGGGACGGAGCCGGTGGGAACCTTGAAGCGGAACTTGTTCGCCTCCGGCTCCAGATCCTCGCCCTCTTGACCCTCGCGCCCGGAAGTCACCCACGTGCCCGGAACCGGCGCCGTGGGATCCACGGAGGCAGGATCCGCGAGGTAGATGTCCACGACATGGAAGGTGTAGGGATCACCCTTGGGGGCCGGGACGGTGCCGCTGACCTCGTCGTTGGCGAAGCCGGTGACGAAGGACTGGACCGCCGTGGGGTCCACGACGGCGTCTGCAAAGTACGCGTCCCACGCAGGCGAGGCCTCGGGGAACGGGAACCCGTCGAAGCCGGAGCCTTGGATGGAGTTGCCGCGGGCGGCCACGAGGGACGTGGCGGAGCCGGCGAGGAACTTCGTGCCGCCGATGGAACGGATGACGTTGCCCTCGACGTCGTCGCTCTTGCGGTCGCCATTGGAGCCGATGACGACGCTGGCGGTGCCGGGAACGGAGATGAGGTTGGGCGTGGGCTTGAGGTCGGAGGGCGTCGCGAGGGACGAGCCATCGACGCCGACGCCGAAGTAGTTGCCGGCGATCTTCACCGAGCTGGCGTTGCTGTAGAACTCGATGAGGTGGTTGTAGAACACCTGCCCGAACACGTTGCGCTCGTTGGCGTCGTTCACGCCGTTGCCATCGGTGCCGATGACGGAGCCCTCGGTGTTGCGTCCGTTCTCGTAGTTCTCGACGGAGGAGTCGCCGCTGCTGCGGCCCGAGTCGAGCTGGGCTTGGTAAATGGCGTCGGGCGCAACGAACGTCTTCCCGTCCGCCAGGGTGTTGAAGTAGTTGCCGCTGGTGCGTGCGAAGGGCAGCTCGAGGGCGAGGGCGATGTGCATCCCGGTGGCGATGTTGAACTCGGCCCGGTCGTTCACGCCGTCCGAGTCCGTGCCAAACGTGAGCTGGGCCGAGAACGTGTCCACGTTCACGCCGCCCACGTTGACACGATGCCGGAACGCGGCGACGGCGGCTGCGGAGCCCGAGACGGTCTTGCCGTCGGGGTCGAGGCCGAACCAGTTGCCCTGAACCTTGCAACGCTCGGCCTGCTTCACGAGGGCGATGCAATAAATGGAGGGATCCTCGTCGCTGCCCGGCGTGTGGCGGCTGCGGAAGCTGAGGCCGCGGACAGTGACGTCATCGGCCTCGTAGATGCCGAGGATGGCGTTCTCGGAGTCGCCGTAGCCGGGGAAGGGCAGGCGGGTGGAACGACGCGACGGGAGGGTGCCCGGGCCGGAGTCGTCGGCGCTCGAGTCAAGGACGATCTTCAACTGGGCGTTGTTGCCCTCGAGGATGCCGCGCGTGTTCGGCGTGGCTCCGGGCTGCGTGTACCCGTCGATGGCCACCCCAGCCTTGTTGATGAGCGGGTAGCCACCGAGGGGCGTCTGGATGATGTGGGGACCCGCCCCGGGGATGTTGAAGGTGATGAGGTCGTTTTCCTGGAGACCTTGAAGTGCCTCCAAGAGCGATGTCTTGCCATCGCCCGCCGTGCTGCCGTTGTCCGCCGTGTCCACCACGACCTTGCGGACGCGCTCGACGCGGACGTTGTCAAACAGGACCCAATTCTCGTCCAGCAACGTGGAGATGGAGTTGAAGATGTCCGCGTACCCGATCATGACGGTGCCGGACTTCCACGGGGTGGAGTTGGTGTAACGCGAGAAGACCTGCCCGTTGAGCTTCATGGTGACGAGGTTGTCGATTTGGGAGACCTCCACCGGGATCCAGCGCTTGGCGATGATGCCGGGGGCCTCGAAGGGAGGGGACGTGAACGTGCCCTGGAAGTTGCCCTGCTCGTCGCCGTGGTCCGGGAACGTGTCGCCATCGAGGTCGAGGATGCCGCCGGCGTCGCCGAACAGCACCGTGGGTCGGCCCCCCGCATTGCCCGCAAGGGCCCAGAGATCCTTCGCGCCGCCGCCGTCGCAGGTGACCGTGAAAAACAAGCCATCGCTGGTGTCCGCGCCCGCGATGGGCGCGGCGAAGGCAGAGCTCAGGCCGTTGCCGGCAAACACGGCCCAGTTCGGACCCGCACCCGTGTGGTTGATGCCGAACCAGGCGTTCTCGGTCGTGCCGCCGCCAATGTCACCCCACGAGCCGTGGTTCATGAACATGTCGAACTTGAGCACGTAGTTGCCGCTGAAGTTCTGGTTCTTTGGGTAGAGGTTGACCACGACGCGCGCGCCGATGTCGTCCTTGTTGACGGTGAGCTTGACGCCCCGGGTCGTGCCGTTGGAGTTGGGCGCGGGCGGCACCATGAGGCTCTGGCCGGTGGTGTCGAGGGGGTCGGCAAACAGGTTGTACGTCTGCTGGCTGTAGTCGAACGACCAGTCCACGTTGTAGTCGGTGTCGCCGTCATTGAACACCCCCACGCGCATGTTCCATGCGGCGGAGGTGTCGGAATCGAAGTTGTCCGAGAAGAGCGTCTCGGCTTGCACGGAGGCCATCATGGAACCCGCCGCAAGGGCGAGGATGACTCCGCGATAACCCGGAAAATGATGTCGCGTCATGGCCCGGCCATCACGCGACGCCCCTCAAGGGTTGGCAAGGCATTTCACTGGACTTGCGTTGCCATGACCCTTGCGTCGTCCCCATGCGCCCGCGTGCCCGGACTTGGCTCCCCAAGCCCGGGCCGACCCGTCCCCCGAACAGCTAGGTGGCCCGACGCCGCCATTTCGCGACAAACATGCCGCTTCCCCCCGTTTCTTGCGGCCAAAACACCATGGACGCAGAAGGGGGGGCGTCGGCCTTGAACGGATTCGTGAATGGCAAAGGCTCGAATTCCGCATGAGCCTTCAGGAAGGACTCGTAAACACCCAACGTTTCCGCGCGGGTTAGGGTGCAGACGGAATAGACCAACTGTCCGCCAGGCTTCACCGCCTCGGCGGCCCGTCCCAGCAACGCCAACTGGCGCGCGGCCAGCTCGTCGACGTCCTTGGGCTGCACCGTCCAGCGCGCATGTGGGTTGCGTCCCCACGTTCCCAGTCCCGTGCACGGCGCATCCACGAGCACCCCGTCGAACCCTCCCTCACCCGGGATGGGTTGCGCGTCCTCCCATGCCGCCCAGCGCACACCGCGTAGTTTCGCGCGCGAGATGCGTTGCTGGAGCCGGTCCAGCCGCCACTCGGCCCGGTCGGTCGCCAGGACCGTGCCCTTGCCCGCCAAAAGGTCGGCCAAGTGGAGCGTCTTGCCTCCTTCGCCAGCACACACGTCCCACCATCGTTCCTCCGTCGCAGGCGGCTTCGGCACGCAGCAATGGCCCACGGCCTGCGACGCGACATCCTGGATCTCAAACTCGCCCTTGTGGAAGCCGGGCGTCTTGAACAGGTCCTTGAGCCCCCGGTATTCCACCGAGTCCGGTACCGGTCCCGGCACGGCGTCCGGGTCGCCCCCGAGCGCCGCCGCAACACCCACCCCCTGCCCCGGACGAGCACGCAGCCACAGGCGAGGCTCTCGTTGCAACGCCCGCAGCCATTCGACGGGCACGTCCATGGCCTCCCGAACCCAAGCGGGCACGGCGTGTGCCGCAAGGGCCTCGTCCTTCACGAAGCCGGGCTTGCGCGAATACGTGTCCGCAAAGCCCGTTGCCTGGTCGATGCGACGCTCCAGCGGAATCTCCGCGTCCAGCCAGCCTTGCCACCGGAAATACGCAAACACGGCTCGGCTGATCCAGCGCGTCTCCTCCGGCGACAGGCCGCTCGCCATCTTCATCGTGGAACGTAATTCCCGGTCCGCCGCCCTGTGGGGACCCGACCGCGCCACGATGCGGGCCGCCCATTGCACCGGCGTCCGCTGCTGACGCGGCCGGGGGGGTTGGGTCGGCCGTTCGGCACCCGAAGCGCCTCCCTCGCGACGCTCGCCCGCATCCTGGCGCCCCCGGAACCCACGATCTGGACGGGGTCCCCGACGCTCCCATGGGCGCGAACCCGCCACGGGACGGTCGCCTCCAAATCCGCCGCCCTGTTCGTCGCGGGGATCGTAGGGCCGTGTCGGCGGAGGTGAGGACGGGCCGTCCGCACCCCGTCCAAGGCCGGGTCCGGCGAAGCCCTCGGGCCGTTGCCAACCGGGGCGCGGGGGGCGGTCGCGAAACGGAGGTCGGTCACCGCCGCCGCCGCCGCCATCCCAGGGACGACGATACGAGGGACGTTCACCACCGCCTCGATCGTCGAACGGACGTCGGAAGGGAGGGCGGTCGCCACCTCGATCCTCGAAGGGCCGTCGGAAGGGAGGGCGACCACCTCCCCACGGCCGACCCTGCTGGTTGCCGGATCCGAAGGACGGACGCGGCCCCCATGCGCCGCGAGGACGGTATCCACCCTCCGGCGCTCCGCCTGCATCGGGAGGAGTCCCGTCGGCCGGTCGGCCCCGGAACGGAGGACGCCCTTGCGGGCGGTCGTCGAAGGAGCGCTGGAAGGAGCGCTGGAAGGGCGGTCGGCCGCCGCCATCAGGCCGCGGGCGACCTTCCCACGGCCGACCTGCCGGAGGTCGATCTCCCGGTGGACGGTCTCCCTGCGGTCGAAATGGGGGACGGCTTGGCCTTCCGAAGCCTTGCCCTCCCCAAGGCCGCCGCTCGGGGGCCGCGCCACTTGGACGAGGCCCCGCCTCGGGCGCGCCGCCGGATTCCATGCCGGGCGCGCCCCGTTGCTGCCACGGCCGGGCTTGCCGTGGCCTTCCTCCTCGCATGTCACCACCGTAGGGCCGTCGCGGGCCTGGCCCGGAGCGGTGGACCTTCTGCCAGAACGGGCGCTTTTGTCCGTCTTCGGGTGAATTCATGGCTTGGAGGCCGCTGGGGCCTTGATGCGGTCTGCGTGGATGCGTGCGACGATTCCCATGTAGTTGTCTTTTTCTGAAAGCTCGGCGGCCCTGCGAATGTGCAGGTCGCGCTTGGGCAGGTCTTGCGTGGCCTCAAAATAAAGGCCGAGGTATAGGTGCGCGTAGAATTCCTGGTCGCGGCGCACGTCGGCGTCCATGGACTTGGACGCCGCCTGGAGCACCGCTTCGGCGCTCACCTTCCCCGCAAACAAGCCCTGTACCTCGCGCATCGGCACGCGCGGGTCGCGGTCGATGGCAATGAGCCCCTTGCGTGCGGCCTCGATCCCCTGCTCGCGGGCCGTGCAGAGGAAGTGCCACGCTGCGTTCTCGACGTCCTGCGTGTTGAAGGTCTGGTGGGTCTCGAACTGGAGCCTCCCGTCCTTGAAGCGCCCGGCGTAATACAGCGCAATCCCACGCTGCCAGTTCTGTGGAACGAGCTTGGGCGCGAGCTCGTTGGCTCGGTCGAAGTCCTTCACCGAGTCCTCGATGCGCCCCAGTCGAAACCGCAACTGGGCCCGCGTCTGGTGCAACGACGCCGAGTCCGGCTCGAGCTGGATCGCGGCCGAAAGATCCTCGTCCGCCAAGGCATGCTGGCCCGTCATGGAGCGCATTTGCGCGCGCAGGTTGAACAAGCGCGCGTTCCGAGGCTCCTCCTGGATGGCCGCCGCCGCCGCCGCCATGGCGTCGTCCACCTTGCCAGCACGCCACAAAGCCACCACGCCTTCGATTCGGTTCGTGTCGGCCGCCTGCATCACCCAAGCCAGCAGGCCCAGGGCAACGAATCGTAGGAACACGCGTCTCATGACCCCGAGGCTACTGCCCCGACCGGCCATGCGTCCAAGGGTTCCCACCCCAACAATGCGCGGGCCGGCTCCGGGTCAAAGACCCACTGCCCCAACGGACGACTCGTCCCGAAGATGACGTGATGCCCCCGGGGCACGGGCCGGGTGACGGCCGCCAGCACCAACGCGCCCGCATCGCCGGGACTGAGGTACGTGTCCTGCGCGATGGTCTCAGCCTCGATCTGCCCGACTTGCACCGCATCCCTCGGGCACCAGCCCAGCCGGATCGAAAGGACCTCCAAGCCATGGTCGCGCGCATGGGAGTACCCGGCGGATTCGAGAAATACCTTCGTCGCCGCGTACCAATGCAAGGGCGTGATGGGGTCCGTCACGCGCACCGGCCACGGTCCCTCGCGGGACTGGCGGAGGTTGACCTGGATGCTGCTGGCCAAGACCCACCGCCGGATCCCTGCCCGCGTCGCCGCCGAGAGGACACGTTCCAGCCCGACGACATTGTTGGGGACCAATGATTCCTCGAAGGGCGCGTCGTCCGGCGTCGCCGCCAAGTGCACCAGCGCCCGTGCTCCAGCCATGGCCCGATCCAAGGCCGCAACGTTGCACAGGTCTGCAACGACTGCATCCGGCCGACCCGGGAATGGGACGCGGTCCAGCAAGCGGGTGGGAACGCCCGCGTCGGCCAGGGCCCGGACGACGGCCCTTCCAATGCGACCGGAGGAGCCCGTCACGAGCACCAGCTCGGCGGGCGTTTCGGAGGGATGGCTCATGCGGCGCAACCCGGTGCGGTCAACGCATGGCCGTTGCAGGAGCCGTCGAGGCGCAACAGCCACGGCGCCACGCGGCGCGCCCAGTCTCCAGGTCCCTCAAACGACGCCGCGTTGCCCGGCCAGCACAGGCGCAGCATGTCGGTGTCAATGATGCCAGGGTTAAGGGCCACCACGCCGATGCCCGGTGGCACTTCCTGGGCCATCGCCTGCGAAAGCCCTTCCACCGCCCACTTCGACGCGCAGTACGGAGCAACGCCGGCGTCCGATGTACGTCCCCAGCCCGAGCTGAAGTTCACCCACACCCCGGATCCGCGCCGGACCATGGACGGAAGGAAGTGGCGGGCCATGTTGGCGATGCCATCGACGTTGACCGCCATCAACTGCCTGAACTCGGCGGCGCCCACGGACCAGATCGGCCCGGGCCGGTTCATCAACGCGGCGTTGTTCAGGACCAGATCCGGCACGTCGAACTCGGCCAGCATGCGGCGAGCCCAGCAATGCACCTGGACGTCATCCGAGACATCCACGGCCGACAGGCAATGGGGCGGGCCATGCGCGGCTTGGAGAGCATGGATGTCCTCCGCCGACCGCGAGCAGCCCAGGACTCGATGGCCCAAGGCGTCGAACTCAGACAGCAACGCGCGGCCCAGACCGCGGGCGACCCCGGTCAGAAGGATGGTCTTCACGGGGAACACCCGGGATTGCGGCGTCAGGCCTTGGCAACGAGCTGCCGGAGGACGAACGGCAGGATCCCGCCATGCTGGTAGTATTCGATCTCGATGGGCGTATCGATGCGGCAACGCACCGGCACGTCGAGCACGGACCCGTCCTTGCGCGTGACGCGGAGGACCAGGTCCTGCTGAGGCTTCAACGAAGCCCCGAGGCCCACGACGTCGTAGGACTCGCCGCCATCGAGGCCCAAGGACTGAGCCGTCGTGCCCTCCTTGAACTGGAGCGGCAACACGCCCATGCCGACGAGGTTGGATCGATGAATCCGCTCGAAGCTCTGGGCCACGACCGCACGGACGCCGAGGAGCGCCGTGCCCTTGGCAGCCCAATCGCGGCTCGAGCCCGTGCCGTATTCCTGCCCGGCAAGAATCACCAGCGGCGTGCCGCGCTTGCGGTATTCCACCGCCGCGTCGTAGATGGCCAGCTTGCTGCCCTCGGGTTGCAGCAACGTGTTGCCGCCCTCGTCGCCGCCCAGCATCAGGTTCTTGATTCGGACGTTGGCGAACGTGCCGCGCGTCATCACGCGGTCGTTGCCCCGTCGGCTGCCATAGCTGTTGAAGTCCTCGAGGGCGACCTGGTTCTCCACCAGGTAACGACCGGCCGGGGACGACTTCTTGATCGAGCCAGCCGGCGAGATGTGGTCGGTCGTCACCGAGTCGCCGAAGATGCCCAGCGCCCGAGCACCTCGAATCTCGCCGGTCGATCCCGGCTGGAGGGAAAAGTCCGCGAAGAAGGGCGGCTCCTGGATGTACGTGGACGCCGTGTCCCACGCATAGACGAGGCCCGGCGTCGCCGGAATCTCGTTCCACTTGGGGTTTTGCGCCGCGAAGTCCGTGTACAAGCGGCGGAAAATCTCGGGCTTCAGCGCCGATTGCATCGCCTCACGCACCTCGGCGAGCGTCGGCCAGATGTCGGCGAGGTACACCGGCACGGCGTCCTTGCCGATGCCGATGGGCTCGCAGGTCATGTCGATGTCCACCGTGCCAGCGAGCGCGAACGCGACGACAAGCGGCGGTGACATCAGGAAGTTGGCCTTGATGGACTGGTGGACGCGCGCCTCGAAGTTGCGGTTGCCGGAGAGCACGGAGGCGGCCACGAGATCGTTCTTGACGACGGCCTCCTCCAGGGGCGCCGCAAGCGGGCCTGAGTTGCCAATGCACGTCGTGCAACCGTAGCCTACCACCTGGAATCCAAGTTGGTCGAGGTACGGCTGGAGCCCGGTCTTGGACAGGTAGTCGGAAACAACGCGCGAGCCCGGAGCCAATGACGACTTGACGGCGGGGTTCGGCCGGAGGCCCCTCTCCACGGCATTCTTGGCAAGCAATCCTGCCGCCAACATCACGCTGGGGTTCGATGTGTTGGTGCAGCTCGTGATGGCGGCAATGAGCACCGACCCATGCCCCAGGCGCACCGATCCGCCCTCCAAGGCCACGTCCGCCCCCTTCGTCAGGAACTCTCCCCGGGCCTTGCCAAAGCCGTTGTCGGTCACAGGCCTGCCAAACGCTTGGAAAAACTCCCGCTTCATGTTGCCCAGCTCGATCCGGTCCTGGGGGCGCTTCGGCCCCGCAACGGACGGTTGCACGGTAGCCAAGTCCAGCTTCAGCACTTGCGAGTAGTCCACCTCACCCTCCTGCGGGATGCCCCACATTTCCTGCGCCTTGTAATAGTTCTCGTAGGCCACGCAATGGTCCTCCGGACGGCCCGTGGCTCGCAGGTAGCTGACAGTCTCGCCGTCGATCGGGAAGAATCCCATCGTCGCGCCGTATTCCGGCGCCATGTTGGCGATCGTTGCCCGGTCCACCGCAGGCAGGGCCGCCGCGCCCGGGCCGAAGTATTCCACGAACTTGCCCACCACCTTGGCCTTGCGCAGAAGCTGCGTGAGGGTCAGCGCCAGGTCCGTTGCCGTCACTCCCTCGCGCAAGGCACCCGTCAAGTGAACCCCCACCACGTCCGGCGTCAGGAAGTACACCGGCTGCCCCAGCATCCCAGCCTCGGCCTCAATGCCGCCCACGCCCCACCCAACGATGCCCAGTCCGTTGATCATCGTCGTGTGCGAATCCGTGCCCACCAGCGTGTCAGGGTAGTACACGTCGCCTTGGTTGAGCACCCCCTTGGCCAAGTATTCGAGGTTGACCTGATGGACGATCCCGATGCCGGGAGGGACGACCTTGAAGGTATCGAAGGCCTGCATGCCCCACTTGAGCAACTGGTAGCGCTCACGGTTGCGATGAAACTCCAGGTCGAGGTTGCGCCCCAACGCGTCCGCCGTGCCCGCAAAGTCCACCTGCACGGAATGGTCCACGACCAAGTCCACCGGCACCAAGGGCTCGATGATCTTCGGGTTTTTCCCCAGCCGCTGCACCGCAGAGCGCATCGCCGCCAAATCCACCAGCAGCGGCACGCCCGTGAAGTCCTGCAGCACGATGCGCGCCACCACGAAGGGAATCTCCGCCGTGCGCGCCTCAACAGGTTTCCACGCCGCCAACTCGCGCACGCTCGACTCCTGCACCTTCAGCCCGTCGCAGTTGCGCAAGACCGACTCCAACACCAGCCGGATGGACACGGGGAGCCTCCGGACTGGCAGGCCTAGGGCACGGCCCAACGCGGGGATGGAGCAAAGCCTGCCTTTCCGGCCGTCTCCAAGTTCAAAGGACTGAAGAGTACCAAGATAATCGTGAGGGGTGATCATGTGCTCGAAATGCTCCGAGATTTCCGGGACGAAGATGTACGCCTGTCCAAGTTTTCCAAGGCAGCGAGGCCATCGTGAAGAGACCCCGCAAGACCGTCAAGCGAGTGACTTTCGCAAGGGGACTTCTAGCCAACTGGTGCCCGACAGAAAGGCGCCGGCCGCCATGGGTTTGCCGGGGTGGGACGGTCGGCAAGACCAACAACACGGCGGTCGGCGCCAAATTCTGCGGGTGCCCTTCGGCACCGATCCTTGCTCGCTAGCAACTGTTTGCAGCCACGAAGCGAGGGACCGGCCATGGTTACCCCCACAAACTTGCACGATGGGCAGCGGGGCATTCCATGCCGGAATTAAGCTGCGCTCTGCCCTTCTTCCGACACCACGTGCTTAAGTCATGCCAAGTCATGAGATGCCGATTCCTGCATCCCGGAAATGCATGGGAACCAGGCTGCTGGGACTGCTGGGCCATGGCCCGCCCAGCTTGAAGGCCATCGACAGGGCTTGCGTCTCGGAGGTCCGGAACGGCGCGAGGCGATGCAATGGGCTAATGGGTGACCAACGTGCGGCAAAAAATTGCCCAACGCCATGTCGCGATGTCGATGCCGACCCGCTTGCTCCACATCCCGGGGCCACGATACAAGCCAAGCATGTACCAGCGCGTGACGGCGTTTGTCATCGTGATCATGGGAGTCTTCACCGTGCTTGTATGGGCGGGTTGGATGGCATGGGACACGGCCGACCAAATCGCCTTCCAGCTGTCCAGGGACCGCCTGCAGACGCTTCGAATGGGAGATACGTTTGGAGCCGACATCCATGAGTTGAGGTCGCATTTTCGTCGGTATGAGGCCACGCGCAACGAGGCCCACTGGGCGCAATTCTTGGAGGACGCGCGACGCATCGCGGACCGAATCCAAGATGAGGCGCACCTGGCGTCGGGCCATGAGGGTGCTGCAATAACCGCATTGAAGTCCGACCTCGACGAATACGTCGCGGCGTCCTCCAAGGTCCACGTTCAACTCCTGAGTGAGGCATCGCGGGATGATCTGGCGCGGACGTTGGCGGAACTGGGCGACATGGCCTCCGACATGGCCGCTGACCTGCGGCAAATCGTGTCTCTCCGGCAGAGGGTGCTGGAGGAAAACCTCGCGGCCGCCCGCTCTAGGTTCGCCCGGTTGGTGACGATTGCCGCTACCTCGTTTTGGCTCACCGTCGTGCTGATCATCGTGCTGGCAACCATCGTCTGGAGGGGATTGGTTCGCAGCCTGCAACGTCAATTGATTGCCAGCGAGGACGTGGCGCGACGAAGCGAGAAGCTTGCGTCGCTGGGCATCCTCGCCGCCGGCCTTGCCCATGAGGTCCGCAATCCGCTTACCGCCATCAAGGCGCGACTCTTCATCCAGCAACGAGGCCTTCCAGCGCACAGCCCAGCGTTGGAGGATGCGCGCATCATCGACCGCGAAATCAACCGCCTGGAAGGCATCGTGCGCACGGTGCTGGCGTTCGCTCGACCGACGCCCCCGGAACCCGTCGAGGTCGATCCGGCGCAGGTGCTGGACCAAGTACGCCAACTCGTCCTTGCGGACTGTGCCAGGCAAGACATCAGGATTTCCTTGGAATGCGCCAGCCACTTGCCGTTTCGAGCGGATGCCGCCCAAGTCCACCAGGTGATCCTCAACCTCGTCCGGAATGCCGTCGAAGCCGTGGGCCAGGGAGGCAACATCCACCTCAGCGTGCGACAGGCCATGCGAAGGTTTGGCGACCGCTTGCGGCCCGGAGTGGTGATTCAAATCGAAGACGACGGCCCTGGCATTCCGCCCACGGTGCAGGAAAGACTCTTTGACCCGTTCTTCACCACCAAGCCCGAAGGCACAGGCTTGGGCCTCGCCATTTCTGCGCGGATCGTCGAAGGAAACGGGGGCTTGCTAGAGTTTGCTTCCCAGGCCGGACGTGGGACGCTCTTTGCTGTGGTGTTTCCGGCAATTCCATGAAATCGCCCTCCCATGTTTTGGTCATCGAGGACGACACTTCCCTCGGGGATGCCTTGCACACGATTCTCGCGGGCGAGGGCTATCGCGTGTCCTCCTCGCGCCGGGGTGACGAGGGCTGCCGGAGGGCGGTTGACGACAATCCAGACCTCGTTGTCACCGACCTCCGGCTGCCGGGCATGGGTGGCCTCGACCTTATACGCAACGTCCGCGGCGCCCGGCCGAACCTTCCCATCATCCTCATGACAGCCCATGGCTCCCCGGAGTCCGTCATCGAGTCCACCAAGGCAGGTGCCTTCGACTACCTGTGCAAGCCGTTCGAGATGAACGAGTTTCTCGCAGCGGTCCGCAGGTCCTTGCAACGCTGGCCTGAAGCCCAGTCCGGCATCGGTGACTTGGAGCCTTCTGTCGGCCTCGTCGGCCGAAGCCGGGCCATGCAGGCGCTCTACAAGGAAATCGGACGCTTGGCTCCACGCCCCGTCACCGTGCTGGTCCGCGGCGAGACTGGGACCGGCAAGGAGTTGGTCGCCCGGGCCCTCCATCATTACTCCAGCCGGGACTCAAAGCCTTTCGTCGCCGTCAATTGCGCCGCGCTCTCCGAGTCGCTGCTGGAAAGCGAGCTGTTTGGACACGAGCGAGGCTCGTTCACAGGCGCCGTCGAGAAACGCATCGGCCGATTTGAACAGGCCGCTGACGGAACGTTGTTCCTCGACGAAATCGGTGAACTCACGCCGTCCACGCAAGCCAAACTCCTTCGCGTCCTCCAAGAAGGCACCTTCGAGCGCGTCGGAGGCAGGCAGGTGATCCAAGGCCGCGCAAGAGTGGTGGCAGCAACCCATTTGGACATCGAGTCAGCCATCGCAGCCCGCTCGTTCCGTGAGGATCTGTATTATCGGCTGAACCAATCGACCGTCTTTGTTCCTCCGCTTCGGGACCGGACCGACGACATTCCCGACATCGCCCGTTACTTCGTCCAATTCCATGCGCCGCGGATGGGCGTGCCTGCCATCTCGTTGGATCAAGACGTCATCGCCACGCTTCAAGCCCATCTCTGGCCCGGCAACGTTCGTGAACTAGAAAACGTGGTGCGCCAAATCCTAATCAAGTCCAATGGCCAACGGCCGAGCCCGGCTGATGCCGCCGAGCTCCTGAGGATTAGCGCGCCCGCACAGTCGCCGAAGGGGCCAGGGCTGGATGCGCTGATTGACGCGACCCTCTCAGCGGCCGAACGAGGAGACCTTGCTGACGGCCACGCCCGAGTGGTGCGCATGGTAGAGTGTCGCCTGCTCGAGCAAGCCATGCGCCGTGCCGATGGCAACCAATCTCAGGTCGCTCGGTGGCTCGGTATTTCGCGTTTTACCCTTCGCGAAAAACTTCGCTCGCTCGGACTTCATCCGGGGGCCGATTGATTCCTCCCCGGTTCAGCCTTGCCACTCGCTCCAGCATTGCCTCGACCGCAGGGTCCCGGGCGGCACGTCGCTCAAGGTCCCAAGTGTCCGCCATGACTCGTCCGGCACCCCTCTCTCGGCCATGAAGCACCGCTTGTTCAAGCCATTCGAGAGGACCTTCCTCCCAGTCTCCAGCAACACGAAGCCGCTCCATCGCCCCATTTCCACCTCGCGTCGGAATCACAACGACAGGGTCCGCGCCCGCGTCCAAGGCAAAGTCCACGCTGCGCAGCAACCATTCCAACGCCAGCTCACGCTTCACGAAAGGGGGACTCGTTAGAAGAAACATTCGCACTCCAACCCCCATTTCCTTCAGCCGGCCAGCCGCCTGGACAAAATCCACCGGTCTTGTTCGCTTGTTCAACCGTTCGTGGGCGATCGGATGGATGGTTTCAAGCCCCATCGCCACCTCCAAGGTCACGCCCGTCGCAAGCAGCCGAAGGAAGGACCTAACCCGGTCCCCGATCAGCGCCGGATGGCTTTCCACCACCAGGCGGCTAATTCCACTGCAACGTTGCGCAATCCCGTCATAGCAAGAGGGTGGAATTGCACCCACGTCGAAGAACGACCCGGCATTGTAGAGCTTCACCCAATCCATGCGCCGCGTCTGCCGCGACGCCAAGGCCACGTCAAATTGGGCTAGGATATCACCAGCCCCCACGGGTTTGGACGATGCACCCCGCCATAGATCGCACATCACGCACCGCCACGGGCACTCCCGGTTCGCCAGAAAAACGGTCAAGCCCGGAAGAATCGTCTTGCCACCCTGCCATTCCTCCTCCCAAAGAAAGGCTGTCGGCCCTCCCTCGATCCTTCCTGTCCCCCGCCGGATGGGCCGGGCGTCTAGAATCCACCGGGCCCGATCCGATGGCCGCTCCGGATAGGCAAAGGCCGGGTCTGATTGAGACCCGGCCTGTTGCAAGGAGGACATCTTGCGCCCCCAACGGTTAAAGCCTAGGGGATAGGCCGGCAGGAAAACTACTTCCCGACGCCAGCACCGCCTTGGCCACGTCAGTTCAGGTCGATTTTCTCACCCTCCTTGAGAGTGACAATGGCCTTCTTCCAATCGCTCGTGCGTCCGGCCGCCGCCGTGTTTTGCCGTCGGGCCTTGCCCCGGACATTGAGCGTGTTGACCCGTTGGACCTTGACCTTGAAGAGCTCTTGGACGGCACGCTTGATTTGCGGTGCCGAAGCGCGACGGTCGGCCACCACCGTGTACTGATTGTGCTTGTCTGCCTGCAGTGTGCTCTTCTCGGTGATTCGGATGGTCTTAATGATGTCAAAAGATGTCATGGAGCCAGTCCTGGTTAAGGTTTCTCCGCAAGCCGCTCTGAAAACCGAGCAAATGCATCCCGGCTAAAGACCAGCTTGTCATAACGAAGGATTTCATACGTGTTAACCGTCGAGGCTTGGGCCAAGCCGACCCCGACGACGTTGCGCGCAGCCCTCTCAAAAGCGTCATCTGTCCCATCCAGGACGAACAACACGGTTTGGCCTGCCAAACCAAGCTTGCCCTGTACCGCAACAAATTCCCTCGTCTTGGCTTGGGCCAGCTTCAGGTTGGAGACCACTTGCACGTCCCCAGCAGCCAACCGCTCGCTCACAGCCTTGCGCAGGGCTAGGCGCGCGACCTTCTTGTTCACCTTCTTCGAGAAATCCCGCGGCTTGGGACCGTGGACCACGCCGCCGCCGCGCCACAATGGCGACCGGAAGGATCCAGCGCGCGCCCGGCCGGTGCCCTTCTGGCGCCATGGCTTCTTCCCCGTGCCCGCCACCTCGCCCATTGTTTTCGCCGATGCCGTTCCAGACCGCCGCCCTGCCATGAACGCCACCACCGTATCATGCACCGCTTGAGAGCCGCGGCCATTCGAGATCACCTCGAAGGAAACATCCAACTCGCCCGATGCATTGCCATTCAAGTCCCTGATAGAAAGCTTCATCGTTGCATCTCCTTACTTCTTCTTGGCCGCAGCCTTCTTGTCTTCCTTCTTGCTCGCAGCGGCCTCCTTGGCCTTCTGTCGGGCGTCGTGGATTAGCTTGTGCCTACGACCATCCAGCGGGATCTTCTTGGAATCACGAACAACACAATAGTCGCCTTCGCTGCCCGGAAAGCTGCCGCGAATCAGAAGCACGTTGTCCTCGGGACGTACCTGAATGACCTCCAAATTCTGGGCCGTGCGACGAACAGCACCCATGTGACCGGGCATCTTTAGGCCGCGCCGGACCGTGCCTGGAAACAGGCGCTGTCCAATGGCACCAGAGCGACGATGCCATCCCTTGGCACCGTGTGTCATGTCGCCGCCGCGGAAAGCCCACCGTCCAACAACACCCTCAAAGCCGCGCCCCTTGGTGACGCCAATGCAGTCCACAAACTGGCCTACCGCAAACACATCGGGGCCGAGGATGTCGCCAGGGCTAACGGCCTTGCTGAAGTCGCGGAACTCACGGATGCGACGAACGGCCACGCCCTTGTGCTTCCGCACATGACCCAGAACCGCCTTGCTCAGCCGCTGCTCCAGCTGGTCATCGAAGCCGAGCTGGACCGCGTTGTACCCGTCGGATGCCGCAGTCTTCACCTGAAGCACCCGGTTTGGTCCAACCTGCACCACCGTCACAGGAGTCATCACGCCGTTGGCGTCATACACCCGCGTGTGGCCGATCTTTTTTCCTAAAAGTCCGATTGGCATGGCTCCTCCTTAGATCTTGATGGTGATGTCCACGCCGGCCGGCAGGTTGAGCTTCTTGAGCTCGTCCACGGTCTTGGCAGTGGGGTCAAGTATGTCTATCAACCTCTTGTGCGTGCGTTGCTCGAACGTTTCCTGTGACTTCTTGTCAGCGTGCGGGGAACGTCCAACGGTGACCCTCTCCACTGCGGTCGGGAGGGGGATGGGACCAGCCACGCGCGCACCGGATCGCTTGACCGTCTCGACGATGTCGCTCGCCGATGTGTCAATGACGCGGTGGTCGTAGGCCTTGAGACGAATGCGAATGCGTTGTCCTGCCATACAAAGAACAATTCTAAATTTCGGTTAGTGAAACTAGCTGCGGGCGGCGGGCTTCTTCTTTGCCGCGTCTAACACCGTCGTCAGGACGCTGTTGGGGACCTGCTCGAAGTTCTGCGGCTCCATGCTGTAGGATGCGCGGCCCTTGGACAGCGAGCGAATGGCCGTTGCATATCCAAACATTTCCGCAAGCGGTACCTGGGCCGTAACGATCGTCTGGCCTGCCTTGGCGTCCACGCCTTGAATGATGCCCCGACGCCGATTGATGTCGCCCAGGATGTCCCCTTGGTATTCGTCCGGGGTCGTAACCTCTACCTTCATGATCGGCTCGAGCAAGATGGGTCCCGCATCGTTGAAGGCATCCTTGAGGGCGAAGATGCCCGCCATCTTGAAGGCCAACTCGTTCGAGTCCACCTCGTGGAAGGATCCGTCCACGATGCTCACCTTGATGTCGATGACTTGGTAGCCGGCGTAGACACCCGACTTAATGGCCTCGCGAATACCGTCTTCCACCGCCGGAACATACTCGCGGGGAATGACGCCTCCAACAATCTCATTCAAGACCTCAACGCCCTTGCCCTTCTCGTTGGGCTCAACCTTCACGCAGGCGTGGCCGTATTGGCCACGACCACCAGACTGGCGGATGAATTTGCCCTCGCCGTCCGCAGACTTGGTGATCGTCTCGCGGTAGGCAATCTGCGGCGCACCCGCATCCGCCTCCACCTTGAACTCTCGCTTCAATCGGTCCCGGATAATCTCGAGGTGCAGCTCACCCATTCCTGCAATAATCAGCTGGCCCGTCTCCTCATTTGTAAACACGCGAAACGTGGGGTCCTCCTCGGCGAGACGCTGCAGACCCTCCGACATCTTGTCCCGGTCAGCCTTTGTCTTGGGTTCGATCGCCATGCTGATGACCGGCTCCGGAAATGTCGGAGGCTCCAATGTCACGTCATAGGACTCATCGCAGAGCGTGTCGCCCGTCGTGATGTTGCGAAGGCCAACCAAGGCTGCGATGTCGCCGGAATAGACGCCATCGACGTCCTTTCGTTCGCTGCCTTGGATGACCATCAACCGGCTGACTCGCTCTCGCTTGCGCGTGCGGGGGTTGTAGATGGTGTCGCCCTTTTTAAGGCCACCCGAATAGACACGGAAAAAGACCAGCTTTCCGGCATAAGGGTCGGTCCAAAGCTTGAAGGCCAACGAGCAGAATTTCCCGGTGTCGGTCGTCTGGACCGTGATCCTTTCCTCGGTGACGGGGTCTTGCCCCTCGGCGGGGGGAATGTCCAAAGGCGAGGGGAGGTAGTCAATGACCGTATCAACCAGAAATTGGACGCCCTTCTTCTTGAAGGCGGACCCGCACAGCACTGGGATGAGCTCAATCTTGCAAGTCAGTCGTCGGATGGCTGCCTTCAAATCGGCAGGGGAGATTGGTTTTTCCTCAAGGACCATTTCAGCGATCGTGTCGTCCTTGTTGGAGACTGCCTCGATCAGCTCCTTCAATCCCTGCGCAGCCTGTTCCTTGAGCGCCTCGGGAATCTCCCTGATCTCGTATCGCAGGCCCTCGTTTGCAACGTCCCCTGGCCCCCAGACCACGGCCTTTTGGTTTACGAGGTCGATGACACCCTCGAACTTCTCCTCCGCACCGATGGGCAGGGCGATCGGGTAAGCATAGGCACCCAACTTGCGACGCATGTCGTTCAGCGCGTTGTCAAAATTCGCCCCGGTACGATCCATCTTGTTGACGAAGGCAATTCGAGGAACGCGGTACTTGGTTGCTTGGCGCCACACGGTCTCTGACTGGGGTTGGACGCCCGCGACGCCGCAGAACACGGCAACGGCACCGTCGAGGACGCGCATGGAACGCTCCACCTCCGCCGTGAAATCCACGTGGCCCGGCGTGTCAATGATGTTGATGCGATGGCCGATGCCCTCCCTCGACTTGAAGAGGCCCTCCTCCTTCTTTTGCGTCCAGAAGCAGGTCACGGCGGCGGACGTGATGGTGATGCCACGCTCCTTCTCCTGCTCCATCCAGTCGGTGACGGTGTTGCCGTCATCCACGTCACCAATCTTGTGGATCAGGCCGGTGTAGAAAAGGATGCGCTCGGTCGTGGTCGTCTTGCCTGCATCGATGTGGGCGGCAATGCCAATGTTGCGGGTGCGCTCGAGAGGGAACTGGCGGTTGGGCGAGTTAACGGCCGTGTTGATCGCGGTGGCGTCGCTCATGGTCAGGCGTGGCTAAAGGGGGGAATGGAGACGAAAAGCGCCCCGCAATGCTCGGGGCGCATGATGCTAAGATGGTGTTACCAGCGGAAGTGTGCGAAAGCGCGGTTTGCTTGGGCCATCTTGTGAACGTCATCCCGCTTGCGAATGGCATTTCCCTGCCCTTGGTAGGCTTCCATGACCTCTCCAGCTAGGGCCTGCGTCATGGGAATCCCCTTGCGGTCGTCGGCGAACTTGACGATCCACCGCATAGCCAGCGAGGTCTGGCGGTCAACAGGAAGTTCAACGGGAACTTGGTAGGTGGCACCGCCCACGCGGCGGGCCTTCGTTTCGATGCGGGGTTTTGCATTGTCAATGGCCCGCTGCAGGACCTCAAGAGGGCTTGCACCGGGGTTTTTCTCCGCAATCACATCCAGTGCGCCATAAACGATGCGCTGGGCGAGGCTTTTCTTGCCACCGTACATGACGGTGTTCACGAGGCGAGCCACCAAGGGACTGTTGTACTTGGCATCCGGAACTACCGAACGCCTCTCGGCACGACGACGACGGGACATACAAAGAACGAGTGGGTTAGCGAGGAAACGATGAACTCGGAAGGTTGTGGACTGAGGGCAGCAAAAGTGGACGGGACGGGTACCCTATTTCTTGGCGGTGCCGGCGGTAGCCTTGGGACGCTTCACACCGTACTTTGATCGGCTCACCCTGCGTTTTTCGACGCCGGCCGCGTCCAAGGTTCCGCGGACGATGTGATATCGAACGCCCGGAAGGTCCTTAACGCGTCCACCGCGGACGAGGACGATGGAGTGCTCCTGAAGGTTGTGTCCCTCGTCAGGAATGTAGGCGATGATCTCGTTTCCGTTCGTGAGGCGGACCTTCGCCACCTTGCGCATGGCAGAGTTCGGCTTCTTGGGAGTACGCGTCATCACCTGGAGGCACACCCCGCGTCGAAACGGGTTGTTCTCAAGGGCAGGCGCCTTGCTCTTGTACACCAACTTACTGCGGCCCTTGCGGACCAACTGATTTATTGTGGGCATCTCAGCCTAAAATTGAGCCGCCGAAGCGGCGAAATGGGACCGAGAGACTACCGACATCGCCCCCTGCTGCAATAACATTTTCTGGAAAATTCACGGCTTCGAGTGGGAGGACAGATGAGGGGGATCGCGGGCCTGCTGGGGTTGGTCCTGGGCGATCCGGTGCTGCTTCACGGGCGGGCGGGCTTCCAGCGTCTCCCGCCTTGGTATTGTGCGGGGTCTGGGCAAGGCTTGGCGCGTGAGCGATGCGGACACAGGGCGCTTGGCACGGCGGCTCAACATTGGGTGCGGGCTCGATATTCGGCCGGGCTGGGTCAACCTCGACTGCGTGGACTACGGCGGGAACACCGTTGCGGACCTGACGCGTTACCCGTGGCCGTTCCCCGACTCCCATTTTGACGAGGTGCTGGCAAGCCACATCTTGGAGCACCTCCCAAACTTCAACGCCGTCGTCACCGAGGTTTGGCGTGTTTGCAAGCCCGGGGCACTGGTCGTGGTCCGCGTGCCATTCTTCTTGTCAACCAAGTATTACTCTGAGCCCGACCACCGCACGCCCTTCGGGATCCGATCCTTCGACAACTACGAGGATGTGGACGGGCGGGTGCTTCGCTTCTACGAGCGATGGAAGCTGGGGCATCGCACGAACTACCAGTCGCCGGCGAGGTTCAAGGTCGAGGACAAGCGCTTCCACGTCTCGAACTTCGCGCTGCTGCGTTGGACGGGCGCGCTGCTCAACATTGAGCCGGTCCTATACGAGCGCTTTCTCGCCACTTGGTTCACGCCGGAGGAGGTCTGGTTCCGTCTGCGGGTCTCCAAGGATCTCAAGGCATCCACCGCAGGGCACGCGACCAAGCCCACGCCGTCGTAAGCAAGGCGGTCACCCAGCCGACGGCCTCGAGCCGGCCCGCAGCGCGGCGCGGCCATATCGCCGCCAGCGCGCCAGCGGGGATCCCTGCCAGGAAGCCGAGTGCGTGCACCACCACGTCGCCCTTGGGGCTGGTCCCCACTTGCACGAACAAGACGCAGGCGGCGGCAAGCGTGGGAAATACCCAACGGGCCGCCCCACGGCGTTTGCGCCACAGGCCAAACAGGTTGGCAGCAAGCATCCCCAGCGCCGCCATGACCACGCCGGATGCACCAAGGCCCACGTAGGGTTCCGGACGAATCCATGCACCCAGTGCGTTCGCTAGTGCACCCGACGCGAGGGTGCCGCAGAGTGTCACGCCCGGGCCGTATCGGCCCATGGCCAAGCCTAGCAGCAGGCCTCCGAACACCACGTTCATGGCCAGATGCGCCACGTCCGCGTGCAGCCATGTAGCCGTCCACGCCCGCCACGAGTCGCCCCGGACGAAGGCCGACGCATCAAACACCGCACGTGACGGTGCCTCTCCCCGATTCGCCGCATGAATCACCACCAACACGAGGGCCCAGGCCAAGGCCAACCCATGCAGCCGTGCTTTGCCGCCTGGCACCCGAAGGCGCAGAGACCAGCCACGGTTTTCCTCCTCGTAGCGTCCAAGGATTGCTCGTGCACGCTCCACGTCCATCCCCGCAACACGGACGCCCATGCGGCCGCCGCTGGGCTCGCTGTCCACAGCGACCGGGATCCCTTCGCTGACCAGCACAAGCGCCCAGTCCATGGCTTGCTGCTCCGACCCGGCCAGAATGTACGCCGAGGCACTGTCCCCGCTGGAACTCACGGGGTGAACCCTGACCACCCTGCTCGCTGATGGCGACGCCCAACCGGCGGCTGATTCATGAGCCGGGGCCCGCAGCCAAAGGCGGCCAGATCGGAACGCGCTGTTGGCCGGGTGGCAGGCCGCTGCCGAAGGCAGGGGCCTATGCGTTTTCCTGGATCAACTCGCGACGGGCGCCACCGAGGAAGCGCTCGACGAAGTTCGTGGTGTATTGGCCGCGGCGAAAGTCCGGGTCCTGTAGGATGGCAAGATCAAAGGGGATGGTAGTCTTGACGCCGGTGACCATGAACTCGGAGAGGGCCCGGCTCATGCGGTTCATGGCCTCGGTGCGGTCCTTGCCCCAAGTGATGAGCTTGCCAATCATCGAGTCGTAGTAAGGCGGGATCGTGTAGCCCGCGTAGGCGTGGGAATCGAGCCGGACGCCGCCGCCGCCCGGGGGGTAGTACATTTCAATGCGGCCGGGCGAAGGGCGGAAGTCGTTGAAGGGATCCTCCGCGTTGATTCGGACCTCGATGGAATGGCCGCGCACGGCGACATCGGACTGTGAGATGGAGAGTTTTTCGCCGGATGCAATGAGGATTTGCTGACGCACGAGGTCGACGCCCGTGACCTCCTCGGTGATGGGGTGCTCGACCTGGATGCGCTTGTTGACCTCGAGGAAGTAGAAGTTGCCTTGGTCGTCGGCGATGAACTCGACGGTGCCCGCGTTGGTGTAATGGGCGGCCTCTGCGATTCGGAGCGCGGCCTTGCCCATCTTCTTGCGGAGGTCCTTGAGGTCCTTGCGGTCGAGGAGGGGCGAGGGGGTTTCCTCGATGAGCTTTTGGTTGCGGCGTTGGATGGAGCAGTCGCGCTCGCCGAGGTGGATGATGTTCCCGCGGTTATCCCCAAGGATCTGATACTCGATGTGGTGGGGGTTCTCGATGAACTTCTCGATGTACACGCCTGAGTTCCCGAAGGCCTTCTCGGCCTCGGTGCGGGCGGTGTGGTAGCCCTTGACCAGGGAGATGTCGTTGTGGGCAACCCGCATGCCACGTCCGCCGCCACCAGCCACGGCCTTGATCATGACGGGGTAGCCGATGCGCTTGGCGATGGCTTGGGCCTCTTGTTCGGACTCGACAAGGCCCTCGGAGCCCGGTGGGGTGGGGACTCCGGCCTTTTTGGCGAGGTTTCGGCTCAAGGCCTTGTCGTGCAGGGCGTTCATGGCCACCGACCGGGGCCCGATGAAGCGGATGTTGCAGGACTCGCAAACGTCCGCGAAGTGGGCGTTTTCGGAGAGGAACCCGTACCCGGGGTGGATCGCGTCCACGTCGGTGATCTCGGCCGCCGAGATGATGCGGTCGATGCGCAGATAGCTGTCCGAGGAGGGGCCGTCACCGATGCAGATGGCCTCGTCGGCGACCTGCACGTGCATCGAGTTGGCGTCGGCCTTGGAATAGACGGCGACCGTCTTGATGTTGAGTTCCCGGCACGCGCGGATGACGCGCATGGCGATTTCGCCGCGGTTCGCGACGAGGATCTTCTCGAACATGGGAGATGGGGTGGGTGGAGGTGGGCGGTCGGCGAGGTTGAAGGAAGCGAGAACGGGGCGGGTTACAAGGGCCGGATGCGGAACAAGGGTTGGCCAAACTCCACAGGCTTGGCGTTCTCGGCGAGCATGGCGGTGATGACGCCGCGCGTCTCGGCCTTGATCTCGTTCATCACCTTCATGGCTTCGATGATGGCGACCACGGTATCCGGCCCAACTTCGACGCCGACATCGACGTAGGGTGCAGCATCCGGGGAAGGCGATCGGTAAAACGTGCCGATCATGGGCGACTTGATCTCCGTCTCCGGGGTGGTGGGTACGGCGGCGGGGGCTGTGGTGGGGGAGGCTGCCACGGGCACCGGGAGGCTGGAGACGGGCAGGGCCGTCATGCGGGGGAGGCCGTAGCTCGCCTCGTCGTGGCCGACTTCGCTGCCACGCTTGAGCTTGATCTTGAAATCTTTCTGCTCCAGCTCGAACTCCGAGAGGGAGTTCTTCTTCATCAAGTCGATGATCGCCTTGATCTCTTTCAGGTCCACAGAGCTGCTCCTCGATGTCTTGCGCCGGGGTGGCGCGCTTGGTTAGGTCCGGGAAGGGTTCCCGGTCTGGGCGATGCTTTCGGACCTGCCGGGAGGCAGGACGGAAGAACGCACCCATGGGAGGGACGCTAGAGACGCCGTTGCTCGGGCGTCAAGGTTCCGTTTCGGGGGCGTCATGGTGAAAACGGCGTCAACTTGGTCAAAAAGCGAAGTTTACGCGCTTTCAATAACGATAATAGCCGCCTCTAACCCCAATAAATACGATCCCAACCCAAACCCAGTGACCTGCCCCCGACACACCGCCGCGATCTTGGAACGATGGCGAAACTCCTCACGCGCGTGCACATTTGACAGATGAATCTCGACGGTAGGGACGCCGCTGGCCGAGATCGCATCCCGAAGCGCCACGGACGTGTGGGTGTAGGCGGCGGCGTTCAGCACGACGGCGTCCGCCTTGCCCCGGGCCTCTTGGATCCACGTCACCAACTCGCCTTCGTGGTTGGATTGCCGGAACTCCACCTCGATGGGCCTTCCCTGGGCCCGTTGCCGCACGGCCGCCTCGATGTCCGCCAAGGTCAGGGTCCCGTAAATCCCGGGCTCCCGCCTCCCCAGCAGGTTCAGGTTCGGCCCATTGAGAAAAAGAATTTTCATGACGTCGCCGGGACAGTCTTGGAACCCCCCACCTTGGGTGTCGATGGCAATTCCCCGGCCTCCGCCGCCAGCCAACCGAGGAAGACGAACCCCGTCCAGGCCATGGCGGGCACGTACAAGCCGAACTCCGCCACGCCCTGTGCCAACCAGGCCGTCGTGCCGACGAGCAACCCGGTCCTCCAGGGCTCCCGGCCATCCCGATGCCGCGTCCAAGCGAGCCACAGGGCGGGCCCGACCCATCCTAGGTAGGCCAAGCCTCCTGGCACGCCGGAGTCGCAAAACTGCTCCAGGTAATCGTTGTGGACCAGGCGCGCCATCTCGGACTCGGGGGCCTTCAGCCGGGCGTAGGGCCGCATGAACGTCCCGGGACCGTGGCCCAGCAACGGCCGTTCCGCCGTCGCCTGCACGGCGGCCTTCCAATAATCCAACCGGGCGGATGCCGACGTCGCGCCCTTGCCAAGGTAGCCCGCATTCCGTGCGACGAAGATCCCCAACCCGCCCACCACGACCGCCAAGGTCAGGGGCGTCCGCCAGCGCCGGAACGTAGGAGCGAGCCATCCGACGGCCACCCCGCTGGCCAGCGCCAGCAACCATCCGGAACGCGACCCAGACCACCACAGGCTGGCTCCCGCCAACCCAGGCAACAGCCCCAAGGCGGCCCATCGGACCAGCGGCCGCGCCCCGTTCATCAAGGGCATCAACGCCCCGAACACCACCGGGAAAACCAGCAGCACCAACCCTGCGAGCGCATTGGGGTACACTAGCGTTCCATGAACCCGCGCCCGGGTGAGCTTGTCGAGGATGGCCGGGTTGGCGACGTCCACGTTGTTGGTGCGCAGGATGAAGCCGGACGCCCGCATTTCCGCGACCTGGGACGCTGTGAAGTTGGTCCAGCCGGATTGCTCGCCTTGGACGAGGGCTTCGCGGTCGCGGGGGAACTCCACCGTTCGTTGATTGACGGCCTTGAGCCAGCAAACGGCGGAGGCCATTGCCACGCCGACCAACACGGGCAAGGGCCGAAGGCGCGCGCAGGTGACTCCCAGCGCGAAGGCGACCACCACGGTGGCCAGGTGAGGAAGCGTGGCGGCCGTCAGCTTGGCATCCACCGTGGCCGACGCGCTCACGGCCTGCCACCCCAGCCAACCCAAGGGAAGCAGCCACAGCCATCGGGGCCGCAATCCATCCTTGAGGTGTCTCCAGACGCCGGGCAATGGGACCATGGCCAAGGCGAGGGCTAGGAACCACCAACGACCCGTCCCCGGCGGCCACGGCTGCGACCACCATTCGTCGGGGGTGGTGGGTCGCCCGATTTGTTCCTCCAGGATGACGGGGTTGCCCAGCTTCAGGATGGCAAGGCCCAGGAGGGCGCCGAGGACGGCGGCGGGCCATGCGGGCGCGGCGGCCTTGGAGGGCGCGTTCATAGGCTTAGGCGCAGCAACCCCACCTCCAGCGCGAGCGATTCCTGCACGTTGCCGTGCAGCAACCCCTGCGTGCGCTCCCATGCCTCGAGGTTTTTCCGGGCCTCCGCCTCCGTCAACCGGCCCGCCAAGGCCTCCGTGGAGGGCTTCAATTCAGGCAGGAACAAGTCCGTCCCGGCCCCGGCCCGGGTGGCCCAAACGTCACGGAGCCACGCATGAAGCCCGGAAAGGTAGGCGGCCCGGACGCGCCGGTACTCGGCCTCCACCGCGCCCGCCATTTCCTTCTCCCATTGCTTTTTTTGGCCGGGCTCGGCGTCCGGGTAGCGGCGGATGGGCGAGTCGGCCTCGATGCGTTCCTCGATGCCCTCATGGACCTTTCCGAGAACGGCGAGGAAGTCGGACAGGATCCGGTACCGGGGCAGCAACGACTTGCCGGAGGCCTGTCCCGAGGCTTGGGCGACCGACGCGACCCATTCAACAATGGCGGGGTCGATGCGCGGGACGCCGGTGCCCATGCTCAGGCGTTGGCAGCGGGACACGATGGTCTCCAGCACCCGGCCGGGCTCGGTGGATAGAAGGAGGATCAACGAGTTGGCGGGGGGTTCCTCGAGGGTCTTGAGGAAGGCGTTGGCGGCGTTGGCGTTCATGCGGTCCACGCCCACGACCACGGCGACCTTCCGCCCGGCCTCGGAGGGGCGGAGCGCCATCTCGGCCATCAACTCCCGCATCGAGTCCACCTTGATTTGGCGCAGGGCGGACTCCGGATGCACCCAATGGACGTCCGGGTGGTTGAAGTGCTCCACGCGTCGGCAGCCCGTGCATTGGCGACAGCCGGAGGGGGCCACATCGGGGTCGGGACCGGCAACGGGCCGGGTGCAGAACAAGGCCTGGATGAACTCGATGGCGACGGTTTCCAAGGCCTCGATGGAATCCCCCTGGAACAGGTAGGCATGGCCGAGGCGACCGCGCGCGAGGCTTCTCCGGAGCAACTCCGAAGGAGCGGGACGCGCGGCGGCTTCTGCAAGGTCGGACACAGCGCGGTCAGGGTTCCGGCTTCGGGCGGAAGTTTCAAGGAAGGCGATGGCGGCTGGAGAACGGCGATTGCGCCGGTGGGCCGGGCCATGGCTCGATGGCGTGGTGCGTCGTCGTCACTTCATCCAATCGTTGCCCGCGCTGGCTGCGGCGGGTTGTGGCCTTGCTCGGCCCGCGGCCGAGGACGTGACGTTCTTTGTCGTGGCGGACCCCCAGGTGCACCTGGAAAAGTGGGGCGTGGCGGGCACGGAGGCGATGATTCGGACGATGAATGCCTTGCCAGGAAAGGCCTTCCCGGTGGGCGGTGTCGTGCCCGAGCCCCGGGCCGTGCTGGTGGCGGGCGACCTCGTGGACGTGGTGGACGACCGAAGGCATTGGGAGTCCTACCGGAGGATGTTCGACCCGAACGGGGAGGCGTTGCTGCGGTTCCGGGCGTTCGAGGGCATTGGCAACCATGACTTGTCGCCGGAGTCGGCGACGGGCTTCTCATGGGTGCAGCGGGAGGTGATGCGGCGGCATCGGCTGCGTCGGGGACCGGAGCAATTCCACTATGACGCCGACGGCTACCATCATTCCTGGGATTGGGGTCGCCTGCATGTGGTGAACTTGAACTTGTTCCCGGGAACGGTGGCACGCCCCGTTTATGATCGTCCGGCGGCATGGAACAACCCGGCTGGGAGCCTGGATTTCCTAAGGGAGGACCTTCGGGAGCGGGTGGGGCGAAGCGGTCGTCCGGTGGCGTTGATGTGGCATTACGGGCTTCGCGGATGGGGGTTGGAGAAGTGGTGGACCCCGGAGGACCTGGCCGCGCTCAAGGCCGCGGTAGCCGATTACAACGTGGTCCTGATCCTGCATGGGCATGAGCATGCGTATGCGCGGTACACCTGGGAGGGCATCCCGGTGTTCATGGGCCCGTCGCCGCAACGTGACCGGGATCCCAAGACCCCCGGGGTGGACAGCACGCCCAAGGGGTTCCTCGTGGTCCACCTGGCGGGCGGGCGCCTGCATGTCCTGCATCATGAGGCGGCGGGTTGGGGGGAGGCGTGGTCCACGGAGGTAACGGGTTGAAGCGCCGGGCATGAGCGGAACGACTCTTCATGGGGCGCTTTCGCTGGCGGCATTCCTTTCCGGGGCGTCTGCGTTGGGCTTGCAACTGGCGTGGACGCGGCGATTGGCGGTGACGCTCGGCCACGAATGGCCGGCCACCTTGGCCGTGTTCACCGCGTTCTTCCTCGGCATGACGGCGGGGGCATGGGGGTTGTCCGGGCGCATTCGACGATCCTCGCGCCCGTGGAGGTGGCTGGCGGGATTGGAGCTGGGGATCGCCGCATGGGCACTGCTGTCGGTGCCGTGGTTGCGGTGGCTTGGGGAGTCTTCGGCCACATGGACCGGTGCCGACCCGGGTTGGGCGCGGTTCGCGGCCGTGGCCGCCATGGTGACGGCCGCCGGGTTGCTGCCGGGGACGGTTGCCATGGGGGCCACCTTCGCCGCGTTCGAGCGGACGTGGGCGTTGAGGGCGAAAGATCCACAGGCGTCCACCGGGCATGTGGGAACCCTGTATGCCTGGAACGCGGCGGGGGCCGTGGCCGGGGTGGTGGGGGCCCTGTCATGGCTGCAACCGACCCTCGGGCTTGCCGGGGCCACCGTGGTGGCCGCCACGGGGAACGTGCTGGTGGCCATCGTGGCCCTTGTGGCCTGTTGGAATGGGGCGCATGAGGCGAATGGGGCGGATAGGTCACCCAATGCGGGTGGCGGGAATCGAGGCCGGGAGGGGCGATGGGTGGCGTGGTTGGCGTTGGGTGGATTCTTGGGAATGGGGTTGGAAGTGGTCGGGATTCGGGTGTTGGCGCCGGTGTTGGGAGGGACGGTGTATTCGCAGGCGGTTGTGCTGGGGGTTTGGTTGGCGGGGACGGCGGCGGGCGCCACGCCGTGGATTCGGGGTTGGCTGGGATGCGGGCGGGGGCTGGGGCTGGCCTTGGGATGGGTCGCTGCGGCGGCATGGGCGGCGTGGGCGATGGAACTGGGGTCGGCATGGGCGATGACCAGCCAGGCTCCGGGCGGATTCTGGCAGGGGGTGTGGAGGGAATGGGCCTTGGTGGCTGCGGTGGCAGGGCCTCTGTCGGCCGTAAGCAGCGCATGGTTCGTCCGGGGGATGGAACGTGCGATGGAGTCCGGGATGGCGTCGGGGCGTGCCGTGGGTTGGAACCTGCTTGGGGCCACGTTGGCGCCGTGCGTTTGGGGCACCCTGGCGGTTCCGATGTTGGGGGAACGCGGCACATGGGCGGCATTGATGGGGGTGGGGGCGGTCTTGGGCTGGGGGCTCGGGCTCCGATCCACCGAGGGGGACGGCGGGCCTTCGGGGAACCGGTGGTGGACGGCCGGGTTGGCGGTGGCGCTGCTGGCGACGGGCGGAGTTCCAGACTTGGACCTGTCTTCGCCACCCCAGGGCGCGCGGCGGGTGCGCCGCCTGCCGGGCATGTCGGACACGGTGGAGGTCTGGGAATGGCCGGACCGAAGCCGGACGCTCGCGGTGAACCGGCGGATGACGATGGGCGGGACCGCGACGGCGGCGGCGGCGGCGCGTCATGCGCACGTGCCATTGCTGCTGCATCCCGGGCCGAAGACGGCGTTGTTCCTGGGATTGGGGACGGGGATCAGCTTTGCGGCGGCCGGGGCGCATCCGGGCTTGAAGGCGGACGGGGTGGAACTGGTGCCGGAGGTGGTGCGGGTGCTGGGGGAGTTCGCGCCGGAAAACGCGCTCGGGCCGGGGTTGCGCGTGGTGACGGCGGATGCCCGGCGGTTCGTTCGCGCACCCGGGCCGACGTATGACGTGATCGTGTCGGACCTGTTCCATCCGGAGCGGGACGGTGCGGCGTGGCTGTACACGGAGGAGCATTTCCGGGCGATGCGGTCGCGGTTGGCGGAGGGCGGGGTGGCGTGCCAGTGGCTGCCGTGGTTCCAGTTGGATGCGCGTTCGCGGGCATCGGTGGCGGCGGCGTGGGTGAAGGTGTTCCCGGGGTCGGAGGCCTGGTTGCTGCGCTGGACGACGCTGGACACGCCGGTGGTGGGATTGGTGCACGGGGCCGGGCGGATGACGCCCCGCGATTGGGGCGGGCGCGTGGGCACGGGCCTGCTGCGCGAGGCGTTGCGTCGGAGCGGGCTGACGGATGGATGGCAGTTGTGGGGTTGCTGGGCGGGACCGGCGACGAGCTTGGTCCAGGGCACGGTGGAGCCCAACACGGACGACCGCCCCATCGTCTTGTGGATGGCAGCCCGGGGCATGGACGAGGCCCGCGCAGGCTCGCGCGTCGGCTTGCTGGAATGGCTTGAGGATGTTTCACGGGAACGACCGCCCTGGGCCACGGCGAATGGCGAGGACGGAGTTCGTTGGGTGCGGATGCGTCGGGCGCGCGATGCGTACCTCACGGGATTGGACGCCGTGGTGTCGGGAAGGCCCGGTGCCGGGGAGGAGGCGCTTTGGGAAAGCGTGACAACCAGCGCGGACTTCCCGACGGGATACAGCCACCTCCTGGGCGAGGCGATGTCCTTGGCATCCAAGGAGCCGGCCCGGGCGCGAGAGATCCTCGGACGCTTGGTGCGGGAACGGCCCTCGGTGCCCGTGGCGGGCGAGGTCTTGAAGCGCATGGACGCTCGGCCCGAGCCATGAAGGCCCGCCGACCCACTCTCGCCAACGGCGGGCGACGTCGGGTATGTCAACGTTCATGCCAGCCACGGCGACGCGCTTGTCCGTCTTCACCGAGTCCGTGATCCGGGGGATGACCCGGCTGTCGAACCAGCACAGGGCCATCAACCTGTCACAGGGGTTTCCCGACTTTGACCCGCCGAGGGAGTTGCTCGACGCGCTGGAGCGGGCGGCGCGGTCGAACTGCCACCAATATGCCGTGACGTGGGGGGCGCCGCGCTTCCGCCAGGCGTTGGCCCGGAAGATCGGCGCGTTCTCGGGGCTTCAACTGGACCCGGACGCGCACCTGGTCGTCACGTGTGGGAGCACGGAGGCCATGATGGTGGCCATGATGACGGCGTGTAACCCCGGCGACCGCGTCGTGGTGTTCTCGCCCTTCTACGAGAACTACGCGGCGGACGCGATCCTGTCGGGCGCGGAGCCGGTGTACGTGCCGCTGCATCCGCCGGGGTTTGGCTTTGACCCCGACGAGCTGAGGCGGGCGTTTGGGCGGGGTGCGAAGGCGATCGTGGTGTGCAACCCTTCGAACCCAACGGGCAAGGTGTTCACGCGGGAGGAGCTGGGCTTCATCCTTGCGTTGGCGGAGGAGCACGACGCGTTCGTGATCGCGGACGAGCCCTACGAGCACATCGTGTACGAGCCCGGCCGGCATGAGTACCTCGCGGCGTTTCCCGGGGCGTTCGACCGCACGATCACGTGCAACTCGTTGTCGAAGACGTACTCGATCACGGGTTGGCGCCTGGGCTACGTGCAGGCGGCGCCGGCCGTGATCGCGCAGGCGCGGAAGGTGCACGACTTCCTGACGGTGGGCGCGGCCGCGCCGTTGCAGGAGGCAGCGGTGGCGGGGCTTGAACTGCCGTGCTCGTACTACGAGGAGCTGGGCCGTATGTACGCCCGCAAGCGCGACGTTTTCCTGGGCATCCTCAGGCGGACGGGCCTGCCGTTCACGGAGCCGCAGGGGGCGTACTACGTGATGGTGGACATCTCGGCGCTGGGGTTTGGGACGGACACGGCGGCGGCGGAATGGCTCGTGCGCGAGGTGGGCGTCGCGGGCGTCCCGGGCTCGAGCTTCTTCCGCGAGCCCGAGCACCGGTACATTCGGTTCCACTTTGCGAAGCGGGAGGAGACGTTGATGGCGGCGGGCGAACGGCTCGAACGTCTGGGAAGGATGGGCACGTGAAGGGTGCACGCCGGCGAGCCGCGCGGTTGGAAAGGGTGCCGGGGGATTGTCATGGCCGGGATGGGCGTGGCATGGGACAACAAGAGCCATGCGTTGGTATCGAAGGCCAAGGAGTTCCCCCATCATCGACGTGACCGGGGGCCCGGGCGGGGCCCGGGGGGGCGGCGGTGGCATGGAGTGGCTTCGACACGTGCCCGCCGCCATGGCGGGCTTGCTCCTCCTGTCGGCCGCATGGTCGAGCTTCTACACGGTGCCAGCAGACTCGGAGGCGGTCGTGACACGCTTCGGTCGCTTCAGTCACGTGGTCACGCCCGGGTTGCGGTTCAAGTTGCCGTGGGGGATCGACGAGGTGAGCAAGGTGCCCGTGAAGCGCCAGCTGAAGGTCGAGTTTGGCTTTTCCACCTCCGGATCGGGCAACGCGTTTCAATCCACGGACGCCACCGAGCAAGCCCAGGAAAAGCGCATGGTGACGGGCGACCTGAACGTGGCCCTCGTGGAATGGGTGGTGCAGTACCGTGTCAACGACCCTCGGGCCTTCACCTTCAAGGTGCGCGACCCGGAGGTGACGCTGCGCGACCTTTCGGAGTCCGTGATGCGACAGGTGGTGGGCGACCGAACCGTGGACGAGGTGATCACGATCGGCCGGCAGGAGATCGAGTTTGAGGCCCTCAAGGAAATGCAGCGGCTGGCGAACTTGTTCGAGACCGGCATCACGGTGGACCAAGTCCAGCTCAAGGACGTGAACCCGCCATCGGAGGTCCAAGCGTCCTTCAATGAGGTCAACCAGGCCCAGCAGGAGCGCGAGCGCGCCATCAACCTGGCCAAGGGCCAGTTTAACAAGATCATCCCGCAGGCACGCGGAGCCGCCGACCAGAAGCTGAGCGAGGCCGAGGGCTACGCCACGCGGCGCGTCAAGGAGGCCGAGGGCGACGTCGCCCGCTTCAACGCCGTCCTGGCCGAATACGTCAAGGCCCCCGAGGTCACCCGACGCCGTCTGTACCTCGAAACCATGCAGGAGGTGCTCCCAAGGCTCGGGCGCCGCTACGTCGTCGATGCAGACCTCAAGGGCGTGCTGCCGTTGCTCTCGCTCGATCCCGGCCCGGAGTCCGGGGCAAGGCTCGCCCCGGCGCGCCCCCCCGCGACGTCGGCATCCCCCGCTCCCCTCCAACGCCCCAACGGATCCCCCAGGCCATGAACCGCTCCCTTCGCAACCTCGCCATCACGGCCGTCGCGGCGCTCTTGCTGCTGTGGGCCAACCCCTTCTACGTCGTCACCGAGACCGAGCAGGTGATCGTCACGCAGTTCGGGCGGCCCGTGGGCCTCGCCGTCACCAACGCGGGCCTCCACGTCCGCGTCCCCTTCATCCAGGAGGTGAACCGCATCGAGAAGCGCGCCCTCGAATGGGACGGCGACCCGCGCGAGATGCCCACCAAGGACAAGACCTACCTCGTGGTGGATGCCTTTGCGCGCTGGCGCATCAGCGACCCCGGCGCCTTCTTCCTCCGGCTTCGGGACGAACGCAGCGCCCAGTCGCGCCTCGACGACATCATCGGCGGCGAGATCCGCAGCGTGGTGGCCGCCCATGACCTCATCGAGATCGTGCGCAGCAACCGCGAGCGCCAACCCGCCCGGGAGGAGGCCAAGGCCGACGGCATCGCGTTGCAGGTGCACTGGCCGCCCATCCAGTCGGGACGCGCCGCACTCGAGCGCCTCGTCCAGGAGGCCTCCGCCCCCAAGCTGGCGTCGTTTGGCATCGAGCTCCTCAACGTCCAGTTCACCCGCATCAACTACAACCGCGCCGTCGAGCAATCCATCTACCAACGCATGATCAGCGAGCGCCAGCAGATCGCCGAGCGCTTCCGCTCCGAGGGCCAGGGCGAGGCCGCGCGCATCCTCGGCAACCGCGAGAAGGAGCTCCAGCTCATCGAGTCCGAGGCCTATCGCAAGGTCCAGTCCGTGCGCGGCGACGCGGACGCCCGCGCCTCGGAAATCTACGCCAAGGCCTACAACCAAGACCCCGCCGCCGCCTCGTTCTACGCGTTCCTCAAGACCCTCGAGACATGGCAAAAGGCCGCCGACGCCAACACCACCCTCGTCGTCGGCACCGATGGCGACGTGTTCGGCCTGCTCAAGGGGATGAATGCCCGCGAGGGCGGGAAATAGGTTTGGCAGCGCGCGGGGGAAGCCGTTGACTCCCGCGCAACTTTGCCGGCTCCGCGGGGATGAAGCGCGGACGCTGCCTCAACGATGTCGCACTCACCCCTCAGGATGGTCCTTGCCAAGTCCGGGCTTGCCAGCGCGGAACAATGGGACACATGGAACCGTGCATGGCGCGCGGCGACGGAGTCCGGGGGCACGGAGACGCGCGTGGCGTTCATGGCGCGCGAGGCGGGGCTGAGCGAGGACGTTTTCCTGCAACGGCTGGCCGCCGCGCTCGGTTGGGCGCACGTGGAACTCAAGGGCGTCACCGTCCCGCCCGAGCTGTTCAAGCGCATCTCCACCAAGACCGCCTTCCAGCACTCGGTGCTGCCCATTTCCGAGGAGGCCGGCGTCCTGCGCGTGGCGGTGAGCGACCCCTTCGACCCCTCCATGCTCGGCGCCGTGCAATACGAGGCCGCCGGGCCCGTCGAGTTCGCCCTCGCGCCCAAGGCTGAGATCGAGAAGTCCCTCAAGAAGTATTACGGCGTCGGCGCCGAGACCCTCGACGAGATGGCGGAGGACGAGCCCGTCGAGCTCGAGTTGGGCGACAACCGCGAGATCACCGGGGACGACCAGGAGGCCTCCGTCATCAAGTTCGTCAACCAGGTCATCTGGGAGGCCTTCAAGGACCGCGCGACGGACATCCACTTCGAGCCCTCCGAGGACGACCTCCGCATCCGCTACCGCATCGACGGCATCCTCCACCAGACGCCGCTGCCCCCGCAGATCAAGCGCTACCAGGCCGCCCTCGTCTCCCGCATCAAGGTCATGAGCGGGATGAACATCGCGGAGAAGCGCCTCCCGCAGGACGGCCGCATCAACGTCCGCATCAAGAACGAGGAGATCGACATCCGCGTCTCCACCGTCCCCACCGTCTGGGGCGAGTCCGTATCCCTTCGCCTTCTCACCCGCGGCAAGATCTTCTTCGGCCTGGAGAAGCTTGGGTTCGACGCCAGCACCGAGTCCGTCATCCGCGAGATTATCGTCAAGCCGCACGGCATCTTCCTCGTCACAGGCCCCACCGGCTCCGGCAAGTCCACGTCGCTCTACGCGTTCCTCTCGGCCATCAACTCGGTCACGAAGCGCATCATCACCATCGAGGACCCCGTCGAGTACGAGCTGCGCGGCATCAACCAAATCCCGGTGCGGTCGGACATCGGCCTCACCTTCGCCGTGGGCCTGCGCCACATCCTGCGCCAGGACCCGAACGTGGTCATGGTCGGCGAGATCCGCGACCTCGAGACCGCCGAGATTGCCATCCGCGCGTCCCTCACCGGCCACCTGGTCTTCAGCACGCTCCATACCAACGACGCCCCCAGCGCCTTCACCCGCCTCATCGACATGGGCATCGAGCCCTTCCTGGTCGCGTCGTCCGTCGAGGCCGTGATGGCGCAGCGCCTCGTCCGCACCATCTGCAAGCATTGCGCCACCCGCCAAAACGTGGACCGGCAATACCTGCTGAAGGCCGGGTTCCCGGCGGATGAGATCGACGCCACCGCGTTCATGAAGGGGCAAGGGTGCGAGGAATGCCGGCAACTGGGGTACCAAGGCCGCCTCGGCATCCATGAGCTGATGGTGGTTTCGGAGTCGATCCGGCCGATGGTGATGAACCGTGCTCCCGCCTCCACGCTGGGCCAGGCCGCGCGCGCGGCGGGCATGCGGACGCTCCGCGAGGACGGCTGGCGCAAGGTCAAGGCCGGCATCACGACCATCGAGGAGGTGCTGCGCGTCACCCAGACCGAGGAACACGTGAAGGGCCTTCTCGGCGAGGAAAAAGGCGGGCGCGCATGAGCGACCGTCGGGCGAAGGAACGGCGCTGCATCGTCCTGCTGGACGGCGCCGGCACGGCCAGCGGAGCTGCGCGCGGCAAGGTCCATGCCTTCAGCGCGGCCCGTGACGGCGTCCGGCAGGATGCCGTGCATGACGTCCCGGGCGACAAGCCATTGCCCTCGGGCGTCGCCGGACGCGACTGGCAACTGCTCCTCAAGCCCCGTCTCGACGTTGCCTGGGTCGCCTCCGAGGCCGCCTGCCTTCGTGTCCTGGAGCTGCCCACGACGGAGGCGGCCGAGGTCGGCCCGATGGTCGAGTTGCAGTTGGAAAAAATTTCACCCATCCCAGCCGCGCAGGCGGTCCATGGGTTCGAGGTCGTGCCAGGCCCGACGGGCTCCGGCAGCACGACGGTTTTGGTGGCGATCATGGCCCGGACGGCCGTGGAGCAACGGCTGGCTACCCTCGCGGAGAAGGGCTTCGTGGCGGACCGGCTGGACGTGCCGCTGGCCCGGGAGTTGGCCGGGCGGGCACGCGAGGATGGACTTTGGATTGTGGCGGACCCGGCCGGCGCCAAAGGTCTTGTCGCCGTGGCATGGCGCGTCGAAGGACGGCTCCGGCACCTGGATGTCCTGCGAATGGCCCCGGGCGACGCGGGTGCGCATTCGTTGGTGGCGGCGTTGACGCGCGTGGCATGGGCGGCCGAGCTCGAAGGATGGCTCACGTCCATTCCGTCGGTCCGCGTGGTGGCTTCGGAGGCTCTGGCGGCTTCGTTGGCCCCTGTACTTTCCGAATGGACTGGCCGGGGTGTTCCGGCCGTGGAGCCGGTCCGTGACGAGGCGGCGGTGGCGGCGGACTCGGCCCGCGCCGCGTTGGCCCGCAAGGGCCTGACGCTCGTGCCCGAGGACGTGGCGACGCGCAACCGGCAGGCGTTCGTGGATCGTCTGTGGATGCGGGGCCTGGGCTCGCTGGGGGCTTTGTACCTGATGGTGGTGTTGGGTGGACTGGCATGGTTCACGCACAAGGAAAGCGAGCTGGCGGACGAGCAAGTGAACGCCCGCGGCTTGGCCCAGCACTACACCAACGCCATGCGCCTACGCGACCAGGTCCTCATCCTGGAGGAACAGGCTAACCTACGCTTCGCCGCGCTCGATTGCTGGAAGGCGGCGGTGGAGACGTTGCCGGACGACCTCACGTTGACCTCGTTGAACTTTGTCCGGGGCCGCACGCTGCGCCTGGACGGCACCGTGGACCCGTCCCGTCGCGAGGCCGTCACGCGCTACAACTCGGACCTGCTGGGGGTAAAGGTTCGCAACCAGTCGTTGTTTTCCGCCGTGAAGCCCGCCCAAGTCCAGGTCCGAGGGACGCTGGCGACGTGGAGCTTCGAGGCGGAGCTCAACCGAATGGAGGCCAAATGACGGCGTTTTTCGACCGCCTCAACCTGCAGCCCGCGGAACGGCGCATGGTGTTGGTCGCCATGGTCGTGATGGTGGCGTTGCTGAGCTACTGGTTCGTGTGGCCGAAGTGGGACGAGTACCAAAAGATCGAGCGCGGGCTGGAGGAGACGGGCCGCCTGAAGGCGCGGTACCTGGCGGAGACCACCAAGACCAATGCCTACGCGAAGCGCCTGGTGGAACTCCAGACCAGCGGAGCCCAGCTCGCGGGCGACGATGCCGCCAATCGCCTCCAGGCCGACGTGAACCGCGAGGCTGCCGCCGCCGGCGTCCAAATCCTGAGCATGATTCCCTCGACCGTGTCCGCGCGCGTCGGAGGCTCCCAGACCAATCAGTTCTTCGACGACTTGCAGGTCACCGTTGCGCTCAACGCCGGCGAGCCGGAGCTGGTGGCGTTCCTGTACGCGCTCGGGTCCGGCGCCTCCATGGTCCGGGTTCGCGACGTCTCCAACCTAAGGCTTGACCCTTCGCACACGCGGCTGACGGCGACGATCACGTTCGTGGCCAGCGTCCAAAAGAAGATGGCCGCCCCTGCGTCACGCGGCGCCGCCAGCAAGCCCGGGGCCAACCCGGCCGGGACCCAGGCCCCCAACAATGCCGCGAGCAAGCCCAAGACTTCCCCATCGGCCGCCACCAACCGGCCCGCCTCCAAAGGAAAACCGTGAAGACCCGCATCGCCGCCCTTCGTTGCGTCGCTTGGATTGCCATGGCCGGCATGGCGTCCGCCCAGACGCCGCCCCCAACGGCTCCCGCCTTGCCTCCCCTGCCCACGGCGCCTGCTCCCAAGGGCGCCACGCCGGCCAAGGCTGCCGTGGCCCCGGCTGCCGCCCCTTCGGCACCGGCACCCGCGCCGACGGCACCGTCCGCCGCTCCCGCCCCGGCCGCACCCGCCGCCGCGCCGGGCACGGCGGCGACCACCAACCGCATTGCGTTGCCGCCGCAGTTCCCCAGGCCTGGCGGAGCCGCCAAGGCCACGAATGCCACGCCCGCCAACGCGGGACGCACGGGTGCAGGGCCTGCCACCGCCGGGTCCGCTCGTGCCGGGGGCCCGGGAGCACCCGGTGCTGGCGCCGCAAAGCCCGGGACGCCACCCGCGCCCGGCCAGCAACCGGTGAGCAACGCCGACCAAGAGGCGAACGACGCTGCCATTGCCGCCGCACAGGACGCCGAGACGCCCGAGGAGCTCGTCGAGTCCGTCAAGTTTCGCAACATGGAGCTGGAGCAGATGCTGGATGGCTTCTACTCGCGGTTGACGGGCCGCACGGTTCTGCGCGGGCAGGGATTGAACCTGAAGCAGCAAATCACCTACCTGCCGACCAAGACCCTGAGCGTCGAGGAGACGATCCAGGCGCTGGACACGGTGATGGCGTTGAACGCCATCACCACGATTCCCACGGGCGAAAACTTCATCCTCGTGGTGCCCTCCCAGCAGGCCATGCAAATGGGCAGCAAGTTTAGCAACGTGGCCTCCACCAACTACGCCGAGGCCAGCCAGTTCGTGACCCACGTCGTCCAGCTCAAGCACCTCGACCCGAAGGAAGCCAGCGAGCTGGTGAAGGTCTTCGCCTCCGCGCAGGGGGCGAATGGAATCGTGGCGCTGGAAAGCACCAAAACCCTCATCTTGCGCGACTTCGCCATCAACGTGAAGCGCATGCTTGAGTTGATCGCACGCGTGGACATCGAGATCGAGGACGAGTTCATCCTCGAGGTGATCCCCATCCGTTACGGCAAGGTCGAGGACATCTACCAGACCATGCAAAGCGTCATCTCCGGCAGCGGTGGCGGGGGTGGCATGAGCGGCGTCGGCGGGGCGGGCGGCGGGGTGGGCATGGGCGGATTTGGGGGCGGCATGGGTTCGGGCTTCAACCAAGGCGGCATGGGCGGCATGCGCCGGGGCGGCTTCTCAGGCGGGCGTTCCGGCATGGGCGGCTTCGGCGGCGGCTTCGGGGGTTCCGGCTTCAACAACGGCAACCGGGGCGGCTTTTTCCCGAACCAAGCCACCACGCCTGCGCGGGTCACCACGGGCACCACGGCCGGCCAATCCTTCCAAAGCCGCCTCAACGCCTCGGGACGCGGCCAAGGCGGCCTGGGCTCCCTCGGGGAGCTGATGCAAAACGCCAACATCACGGCCGACCTCCGCTCCAACTCGCTCATCGTCTACGCCCGCAAGAAGGACATCGCCAAGATCAAGGAGGTGGTCGCCAAGGTGGACACCCTCCTCGCCCAAGTCCTCATTGAGGCCATCATCATGGAGGTCTCCCTCCAGGACAGCCTCAACTACGGCGTCACGGCCGGGCAACGTCCCAAGCAGTTCAACGGCGACCCGCGGGTCGTCGGCGGCGGCGTCATGAACAACGGCGGCAATGCACTCGGCACCGGCAACCAGTTCCTCGGTGGCATCGCCCAATCCGCCTCGAACTTCCCCTCCGGCTCCGGCCTCACCTACTTCATGCAGCTCGGCAACAATTGGGACGTCGCCATGAACGCCCTCGCCTCCGACTCCCGCATCAACGTCATCCAGCGTCCTCGTGTCCTCACCTCTCATGCCACGCCCGGCAGCTTCCAGGTCGGGCAGGAAATCCCCTTCGTCACCGGCTCCTTCTTCGGCGGCGGCTTCGGCAACTCCACCCAAATCCAACGCCAGTTCGTGGGCGTCGGCCTCGATGTCATCCCCTTCATCACCCCCGACAGCCTCGTCGTCATGGAAATCACCCAGAACATCGACCAGCTCGGGCCCACCTTTAAGATCGACAACAACGAGGTTCCCTCTACCCAGACCCGGACGGCCTCCTCCACCGTGACGGTCCGCAACAAGGAGTCCATCCTCCTGGGCGGCTACATCAATTCCAACACGTCACGGTCCAAGTCCGGCGTCCCCGGCCTCTCCAGCGTGCCCATCCTCGGCAACTTGTTCTCGTCCCGGTCCCGCACCGGCAGCCGGACCGAGCTGATGGTCCTCATGCGCCCCACCGTGCTCCCCACGCCCACCGATGCCGCCAGCATGGCCGACGCCGAGCGTGCCCGCCTCCCCGGCGTCCGCGTCGCCGAAAAGGAGTTTGAGCGCACCGAGGAGGCCGAGAACAACAAGGCCGACAAGGTCCTCCGCGACGCGGAGTCGAAGGCGAACAAGAGCAAGAGCAAGAAGAAGCAGTAGCAAGGACGTTGCGTGGCGCTCCCGGGGTTGAACTGGCTTCCAGGCATCCAGCGTTGGCAGGCCCACAACCCCGCCATCCGCGTGGAATGGTCGTGCCATGCGCTCCAAGCCGACAATGGCTCATGGGTGATGGTGGATCCCATCGGCAGTCCGGCGGACCTGGGCTGGAAGGATGCGGAAGGGCCTCGCGTTGCGGCCGTCGTCGCCACCAATGGCAATCACGAGCGTGCCGCCGTGGAATGGGCGCATCAGGGCCGTGTGCGATTGTGGGCCGCATCGGGCAGCGGGCTCGACTCGCCCACGTGGCGGCCGTTGCCGCATGGACCCGGATGGCAGGACGACTGGATGGTCGAGGACCTGACGGGGGGCGGACCCGGGGAGGTGGCCCTGCGCATCCCAAGACTGGACCTCATGGTCTTCGGCGACGCCGTCGTGAACCTCGCAGGGCGAGGCCTGGAGTTGTTGCCGGATCGCTATTGCACCGATCCCGCTCACCTTCGGAAGGCCATCCTCCGCCTTGTCCAAACGCCCTTCGCGCGTGCGGTCTTTGCCCACGGGGACCCCATCGAGGAGGGGGCATCCCGGAGGATTGGCGCGCTGCTTCGATGATGCTGCCGCGGCTTGGTCAGGTCTTCGGCCATGAATGCTCGGGTGGCAAACTCGGTGCTCAACGCCGGGACCGGTCCTGGGTAGCGTTGGAGGCACATCGACATGGGTTACGAGATCATCCGGTACGAGGACGACGCCGCGCTGGCCCGGGACGCGGCATCACGGTGGGTGGCCCGCGTGGCGCTTGCTGCACGCGAGCAACGGCCGCATCGCGTGGCCCTGCCCGGCGGCCGCATCACCCGGCGGTTCCTGTCAGAGGCATTCCAACAGGCATCTGCGTCCGGCGTCCGGTTCGACGGCGTGGACTTCTTCTGGGGCGACGAGCGCTGCGTGCCTCCCGATGACCCCGAGAGCAACCATCGCCTGGCATGGGAGACCTTGCTGAGGCCTGCCCTTGTCCCGGCGTCGCGCATCCATCGTGTCCTTGGAGAGCTGGATCCGGCGTCGGCCGCAGCGATGGCGGAACAGGATGTGCGGCGCACGACAGGCATCCACGGGTCGGAGTGGCCGGTGCTGGATCTCGTGTTCCTGGGAATGGGCGAGGATGCGCACGTGGCATCGTTGTTCCCGGGAACTCCCCCAGGAACGGCTGAGGCACCGGCGTTTTACGTGCCGGTTAAGGGCCCAAAACCTCCGCCACAAAGGGTGAGCATGACCTTCGGGGCATTGCGGGCGGCAGCCGAGGTATGGGTGCTGGCTTCTGGCGTCGGCAAGGACGCCGCGTTGCAGGAGTCACTGGCTCCGGGATCGACGACCCCGTTGGGACTCATTTTGGCGAGGCGTGGCCCAACCAAGGTCTTCACGGACATCCGCGCGGGATAGCCCGGTAGCAGGCGGGGCCTGCGCCAGGCCCTACGCGCGAATGACCCTTGCCTTGCCCCGCTCACGGGCCGGGCACCGCATCACGTTGCGGGTGTCCACGACAAGGCTCGCCCACCGCGCGAGATGGTCGTAATCCACGGAGGGATGCGCGGTGGCGACGATGACAACATCCTGGGACGCGACCACCTGCTCGGTGAAGGGCACGGACCGGGTTCCGGCCCACTGGGGATGCTCGCGCGTGGGCCGGATGACGGGGACGTGCGGGTCGTGATAGGATACGAGTGCCCCCCGTCGGGCGAGGCCTTCCATCAGTGCGTAGCTGGGCGACTCGCGGTCATCGTCGATGCCGGGCTTGTAGGCGAGGCCCAAGACGAGGGCGCGCGAGCCCTTCACGGGGCGCCCGACGTCGTTCAGGGCATCCGCCACCCGGTGAAGCACGTGTTCGGGCATGGCGGTGTTGATGTCGCCGGCGAGCTCGACGAACCGGGTGCGGAGCCCGAATTCCTTGGCCTTCCATGCGAGGTAGAAGGGATCGACCGGGATGCAGTGGCCGCCGAGTCCCGGGCCAGGGTAGAAGGGCATGAAGCCAAAGGGCTTGGTGGCCGCCGCATGGATGACCTCCCACACGTCGATGTCCATCGCGTCGTACACGACCTTGAGCTCGTTGACCAAGGCGATGTTCACCGAGCGAAAGATGTTCTCGAGGAGCTTGGTGGCCTCGGCCGCGCGGCAGGACGAGACGGGGACGACGCGTTGGACGACCCGCTGGTACAGGGCGGCGGCGGCATCCCGACACGCCGGGGTCAACCCGCCCACCACCTTTGGGATGGACGAGATACGGCTTTCGGGATTGCCGGGGTCCTCTCGCTCGGGCGAGTAGGCGAGATGAAAATCCTGTCCGGCGACGAGGCGCGAATGCAACTCGAGGACGTCTCGGAGCACCCCCTCGGTGGTCCCCGGGTAGGTGGTGGATTCCAACACGACCAACTGCCCCCGGCCAAGGCGCGCGCCCACCTCCGCGCCCGTTGCCATCACAAAGGACAGGTCCGGCTCCTGCTGAGGCGTCAACGGCGTCGGGACGCAGATCAGGATGGCGTCGGCCTCGCGGAGGCGGTCGAAGTCCGTCGTGGCCGAAAACAACCCCTTGTCCAAGGCGGCCCGGATGCGCGATGCCGGCAAGTGGGAGATGTACGACTCCCCTGCGTTGAGCCTCGAAACCTTGGCAGGATCAATGTCCAAGCCCACCACGCGGGTGGAGGCCTCCGAGAAATGCAGCGCCAACGGCAGTCCGACGTAGCCAAGGCCAACGACGGCAACGACGGGGGAATCTGCATTCATGGGAACATCACACGGAGGATGGCGGGCGTGGGCGAGCCAAAACCCGGATCAGCGTTGGTAATGGTCGCGATACCACTCCACAAAGCGCGGGATGCCGACCTCGATGGGGGTGGACGGCTGAAATCCCACGTGCTGCGTGAGGTCGGTAACGTCCGCGAAGGTGGCGGGGACGTCGCCGGGCTGCATGGGGAGGTATTCGATCTCCGCCTTGCGGCCGAGGGCTCGCTCGATTTCGCGCACCACGTCCATGACGGCAACGGGACGGTGGCTGCCGATGTTGTAGAGGCGGTAGGGCGCCCGGCTGCTGGCTGGGTCCGGGTGCAAGGGGTCCCACTGCTCGTTCGGCGCAGCCACGTGGTCGCTGGCACGCACGACCCCCTCGACAATGTCGTCAATATAGGTGAAGTCGCGGCGCATGTTGCCTTGGTTGAACAACGGGATGGGCCGCCCTTGAAGGATGGCTTCGGTGAACTGGAACAGCGCCATGTCCGGGCGCCCCCATGGCCCATACACGGTGAAGAAGCGTAGCCCCGTCGTCGGCAGGCCAAACAAATGGCTGTAGGCATGCGCCATCACCTCGTTGGCCTTCTTCGTCGCGGCGTAAAGGCTCAGGGGGTGGTCGGCGCCATTGTGGGGGCTAAACGGCATGGCCGCGTTCGCGCCATACACCGAGCTGGACGACGCGAACGTGAGGTGCTCCACGCCGTGATGCCGACACGCCTCGAGGATGTTGGCGAAGCCCACGAGGTTGGAGTCCACATAGGCCTCCGGGGCCTTGAGCGAATGCCGCACCCCCGCCTGCGCGGCAAGGTGGATGACGTGCCGGGGGCGCATTCGCGAGAAGACCGAGGGCACCAGGGCACGGTCGGCGACGTCCCCCATGACAAACTCGAACCGATGGTCCTCCCGCAGCAACGTCAACCTCGCCGCCTTGAGCGCTGGATCATAGTAGTCGCTCAGGTTGTCCAGCCCCACGACCTCAGTGCCCCTCGCCAGAAGGCGCTTGGCTACGTGAAACCCGATGAAGCCGGCTGCGCCAGTGACCAAGGCCTTCACGTGATTGCGGGTGTGCGGGGGCCTAGCGGCCGACCCCCTTGTAAATGAAGCCCAAGGATTCCATTTGCTCGCGGTCAAGGATGTTGCGCCCGTCAAATACCAACGGGGCAACCATCCCATGGCGGGCCTTTTGCCAGTCCAATGCCGCGAACTCGGGCCATTCCGTGGCCACCACTACGGCGTCGCATCCCTTCGGCACGTCCTGGGCCGCGTCCACATACTCCACGGCTGGGCCAGGCGGCAGGATGGCCCGGGCCTTTTCCATGGCCTTGGGATCATGGACGCGAAGCAGGGCGCCGTCCTTAAGGAGCCGTTGGCAGAGGTCGATGGCTGGAGACTGCCGGACGTCGTCGGTGTTTTGCTTGAATGCGAGCCCCAGGACCCCGACGCGCTTGTCTTTCAACACCCACAGGGCGTTCGTGATCTTGTCCAAGAAGCGTTCCATCTGGTCGGCATTGATGCGCTGCACCTCCTTGAGGAGCCTGAAATCGTATCCCAACTGGCCCGAAATCTTGATGAAGGCGGCCAGGTCCTTGGGAAAGCAGGAGCCTCCAAACCCAATTCCCGCGTTGAGGAAGCGGCGGCCAATCCGGTCGTCCATGCCCATGCCCTGGGCCACCTCCAAAACGTTCGCTCCAGACGCCTCGCAAATCGTCGCCACGGCGTTGATGTAGGAAATCTTGAGGGCCAGGAATGAATTGGCCGCATGCTTGATGAGCTCTGCCGAACTCGTGTCCGTCACGATGATCGGCGCGCGAAACGGCTCGTAGATCTCGCGCATCACGGCCGCCGGCCGCGTGCAAGATGTCCCAATCACGATCCGGTCCGGCTTCATCAGGTCCTCCACGGCGAATCCCTCGCGAAGGAACTCCGGGTTCGACACCACGTCGAAGTCCACCTTCGTCTTTGCGTATCGCCGGATCGTCTCGGTCACCTTTTCCGCCGTCTTCACCGGCACCGTGCTCTTGTCCACGATGATTCGATAGGCCGTTAGGCTCGCCGCGATCTCCCGAGCAACGGCCTCGATGTAACTCAAGTCCACCGAGCCATCTGGCTGTTGCGGGGTGGGAACCGCAATGAAGACGACGTCCGACCCCGCCACCGCATCAGCCGTCGATGTGGTGAAGGAAAGCCGACCGCCCGCGACATTGCGCCGCACCAAGTCCTCGAGCCCTGGCTCGAAGATTGGAATCGTGCCGGACTTCAGGAGGTCGACCTTGGCGGGGTTGTTGTCCGCGCAGATGACTTGGTGGCCAACCTCGGCGAAGCAGGCACCCGTCACGAGCCCGACGTAGCCGGTTCCAATGATGCTTAGTTTGACTGCCATGATGCTCGACGTTGTGTGGGATCGGCGATCAAAGGATCCCACGGAAATACTGGATCGTGCGGAGCAATCCGTCCTCCAGCGTGACCTTGGGCTCCCAACCCAGCGTTCGCCGAGCCAGGCCAATGTCCGGTTGCCGCTGCCTGGGGTCATCCGGAGGAAGCGGCTTGAATGTGATTCGCGATCGGCTGCCGGTTAGCCGGACCACTTGCTCCGCAAGCTGGAGCATGGTGAACTCGCCTGGGTTGCCCAGGTTCATCGGTCCGGTCGTCCCCTCATGCTCCATGAACCGAACGAAGCCCTCGATAAGGTCGTCCACATAGCAAAACGACCGCGTCTGCATCCCATTCCCATACACCGTCAAATCCTCTCCTCGCAGCGCTTCCACGATGAAATTGGACACAACCCGGCCGTCCACGGGGTTCATCCGCGGCCCATACGTGTTGAAGATGCGAACAATCCGGATGTCCACTCCGTTCTGCCGGTGGTAGTCCATGAACAGTGTCTCCGCCACGCGCTTCCCCTCGTCGTAGCACGAGCGAAGGCCAATGGGATTCACGTTGCCCCAATACGTTTCGGGCTGCGGATGAATCGATGGGTCCCCATACACCTCCGACGTACTCGCTTGGAACACTCGCGCCCGGACCCTCTTCGCCAATCCCAGGCAATGAATCGCCCCCATGACCGAAGTCTTGACCGTCTTGATGGGGTTGAACTGGTAGTGCGGCGGCGACGCCGGGCACGCGAGGTTGTAGATCCGGTCCACCTCGTATCGAAATGGCTCCGTCACGTCGTGGCGGACCCACTCAAAACGTGGATGCCCCACCAGGTGCGCCACGTTCGACTTGGCCCCCGTGAAGAAATTATCAAGGCAAATGACGTCGTGGCCGTCGGAGATCAACCGATCACACAGATGGCTCCCCAGAAAACCGGCCCCTCCCGTGACAAGAATTCGCATGATGTCTTTGAACGTTTCGCGTCGCTATGAAGCGTCGTCCGGGCTGATCGATGCATTTGCTACGCTCCTCGAAGCGGCGCGGACGAAACCAGCATGAGGGCAATGTCGCCTTGGCACGATGTGGTAGGCACGGCCCGTGATCCATGAGGATCGTGTCCATTAAGAAGAGAAGCTCCCCCATGACGTCAACCAAATACAAGCTTTGCAAGCGCCCCAAGAACCTCAGCACGAACCGGATGGTGTGGCATGGGCTGTTGCCCCTGGTTCAGCAACCTCCGGTTCCTCGACAACGACCGCATCGGACGCCATCCCTCGAACGACTGCCACGGGCCCCATGCCCTCGTTGCCTTCCCCCGCGCCATCGCGCCGCGTCCGCGCATCGCTTACGTGGCGGCGGCAGGTGGGGCCGGGTTCTCAATATCGGCGGCGACGTTCCAGTCGTCGCCAAGGCGTTGCCAACGGATTTGGGACAAGCGGGGCAATGTGGCAAGACTTTGGAAGCCCGCTCCACCCACCGCAGGCCGGGCCTCGCGTCCGCCCACCACCAAGGGTCCGTAGAAGAACCGGATGGCATGGGCGAGCCCGGCCTCGAGGAAGGCCCCGTGAACCTCGCCGCCGCCTTCGACCAACAGACTGGTGACCGGCAGGCGGCCCAACTCCCCCATCAACCAACGAAGGTCCACCCGACCCGCCGCGTCCGCCGGGGCCATCCACACCGTGGCAACGCTCCGCAGCCGCCGGAGGCGCACCTCCGGCGCCGCATGCGTGGCGACCACGATCGTTCGCGAGGCGAAGGCGTCCGCAAGCATCCGCGCCCCGGGCGGCATCCGGCCGCGGGAATCGAGAATGACGCGCACAGGGCAACGCGGCCTGCCCCGAAGCCGGATCGTTAGCGAGGGGTCGTCGGCCAGCACGGTCCCGATGCCGACAAGGATGGCGTCGTGCTGGAGGCGCAGGCGCATGGCGGCGGCCCGGGACCGCTCGGACGTGATCCAGCGCGACTCGCCGGTGCGGGTGGCGATCTTGCCGTCGAGGCTCATGCCGGCCTTGAGGGTGACCCTGGGGGTGCGATGGACGATCCAATGGTTGAAGCCCGCGTTCATGGCGGCCGACCGATCCGCCATGCGCCCGACGTCCACGATGACACCCGAACGCCGGAGGATGTCGAGGCCCCTGCCCGCATGAGCCGGGTTGGGATCGGTCGTGGCGACCACAACCCGTCGGATGTCGGCACGGAGGATGGCCTCGGTACAGGGGGGGGTGCGTCCGTGGGTGCAGCAGGGCTCAAGCGTCACGTAGAGGGTGGCCCCGCGCACGTCCTCGCCCCGCGCCGCAGCGTCCCGAAGTGCCTCGACCTCGGCATGGGGCTGGCCGGCGCGCCGATGCCATCCCTCACCGAGGACACGGCCGGCGAGGACGAGGACGGCCCCGACGAGGGGGTTGGGGACGGTATCGCCGGTGGCTCGGCGCGCCAGGTCGAGGGCGCGGCGCATGAAGTCCGCCTCCAGGCGGGCCGTGTCGGCGTCATGGCATGGTGCATCGTCCATGGATGAGATTGGCCCATGAAGCGCGCGCACGCCGCCACCCCAAACTTTGGGTGGGGGATCGCGATGGAAGGCCCCGGTTGACTTCCATGCCTCGCTGGGAAGGGTGGCGGTCATTCAAAATGTCGAAGGTAACGATTCTTCCCCAGAACGTGTCGGCCGACGTGGAGGCGGGCGTGACGCTGCTGGACGCAGGCGAGAAGGCGGGCGTGGACATGGAGGCGGGCTGCTTCAATTGCTCGTGCGGCACGTGTTGCGCCGAGATCGTCGAGGGGATGCAGCACCTGGCCCCGCCGACGCCCGAGGAACTCGACGTGCTCGACCAGTGGAACCGCGACCCGGAACGGTTCCGTCTGACGTGCTGCGTCCGGGTGACAGGCACGGGTGACGTAACATTGCGGCAGGCTCACTGATCCGCAGGGCCAGGCCCCCACGAAAGTTTCCGGGGCTCTGGCCCACCCGTGGACAGCGGTTGTCTGACCCCATGGCGCAACCTGCGCCCATGAACACGACGGCAGCGTCCACTCGACAGCAACTGGGGCTCGACCTGGGCCGTGCCCCGCGACCAGCCCGGCCCCAGCGCCCGGCGCGGCGGCCGTGCAGCCGGGAGCGTGCCCTGTGGTGGTTCCAGCAAATGCGCCGGGCCGTTGGCGAGCCCGAGCCCAAACCCCATGACGTCCGCGCTACGCCCGCCGGCCTTCACCTCGCTGGCTGACGTCAGCCGGCCGCAGGCACCTTCTCGAGGGCCGCGCGATACGCCGGGAGCGTCCGGACCACGGGATGGGATTGCCACCAGTCGCCGTCGTACTCCAACAGGGCGAGGTTGCCGAGCAACCGGCTGGTGGCCTCCCCGTGCGGCGTGCATCGAGCGCCTCCCCGGTCGATCTCGGCCAGCAACCGATAGTCATCCGGTTCCAGGATCCGCCGATACTCCCCTGCCAACGATCGGATGGCCTCCGCAACCGCCTCGGCATCGAAGCGTTCCCGCGTCGCATGGCCAAAGGCATGGTCCAGCAGGCGCATCAGGTCCCTCGGGTGTCCACCGCTCGCGCCCACCAAGCGGTCGAGGAGGCTCCAGTCCCCCGTCTCCACGGGGTCCGGGTCGAAGAAGCGCGCCGGCGCACGTTGCAAGATCATCCGCCGCATCGCGTCATACGCGGCCGGAATGGGGATGGGGCCCAGCTCGAAGCGTTGCTGGGACGGCGCGCGTCGTTGGCCATCCATGGGGCCTTGGAGTCGCACAGGAAGGCTCGGGCTGCCGGGGTCGAACTTCTCGTGCAGCGTGAGCGGCGCAAGGCGGACCACGTGGTCGAACAAGGGTTGGACGCCGCCGGGAGGCCGGATGGGCTGCACGGGCGCGCAATGGACGAAGATCCCGTCCATGCGTCGCAATGGATGGCTCTGCCCGCCAAAGAACGACCTCCCATCCTCGCCATCGAGGCGGTCGGTGCCATCCAGCACGAACAGCAGATCCCGGCCCATGCCCTCTTCCTTGAGCCGACGCCTTGCCATCGCCAGCACACGGTTGAAGGCGTCCGCAAAGCCTTCAAACCCATCCGCAAAGGCGCCTGCGACGGCCTCGCGCCCAGCAACGCCGGAACGATTCCACGCCATCCAGTCCTCGAGGACGGGGCCGACGCCATGGGTGCCATTGCCTCCCAATCGGGCCTCGGAGGGGGCGGTACTGGCATGGGCCGGAGGCTGATGGGGTTGGCCTCGGAACCACGCCTCGAGCGCGCGCGTTCCATCGCCCGCAAGGGACAGCCCTTCCTGCTCCAGCTCGGTCACAAGGCGGCGGCACAGCCCAAGGCTGATGTCGTGCGTCTGAAGCCGCCCACCGCCGGCGGGCTCCCTCAGGGTGTCCATGAACACGACCCGGAACAAGTCGGGCCCGTGCAACTGGGCGGCCATCCGGCGCAGCTCCGTGCTTTTGCCCGTGCCGCGATGTCCCGAGAACAGGCTGCAATGGCGGGCACGGTCGATCCGAAGCGTCCATGTCCGGGCATCCACGCCCAGGCTTCGATACAGTCGCTCGTGGCCCAAGATCCGTCCCGGGCTTGTGTCCACCCAACGGGAATCCCCGGCATCCAAGGGCTCGTCATGCTTGAGCCGGCGGGCGACCTCCCACAGGTCCCTCGGCGGCAACTCGTTCACATTCATGGGATTCGGCAGGAAGTCATATGCATGCGACCGGACGCATCGGACCGTGCCCAACGCCGGTCAAGCCAGCCGCCCCACTTATTGTCCGGGATTTGTCTGAACGCCGCACGGCACGGGTGGGATGGCTCGATTCTCGGAGGAAAACCATCCCGCCTTGTGGGGCGTTGCCGCGAGGTCGCAGGATGCTCCTTGATCCAGGCCGCCACGCTCGAACAACATCGTGCAAACCTTGTGTCACACGGCGCGCCCACGGGCGTGGTGTCGCGGCCTGCGGCCATGGGGATTCCATCACTCGCGAGTCCAAAGATGAGACTTCATTCCTCGATCAGGCCCACGGTGGCGGCGTGCGCGGTCGGCCTCGGCAGCCTGCTGCCCGGGCTTCAGTCCGCATCCATCCTGTTCGTCAGCGACAACGGCCCCAAGGGGACTCAGGTCGGCAGCGACGGCGTCACGCGCGGGGCGTTTTATCCCGCTGCATCCACCTCGGGAGTGCCCTACGTGGACCAACCCTTCGTGGACTTGCTGGTCGCGGCCGGACACATGGTCACCCGTTACAACCCGGCCTCGACGGTGATGTCGCTCGACGACGTCCCGCTGATCAACAGCCATGACCTGGTGATCGCCGCGACCGCGCTCAACAGCGGCCCCTTCAACCTCAACTCCCGGGGTGCCAAGTGGAACACCATGGTCACGGCGCCGATGATCTACACCAAGTCCACCCTCGTGCGCCGCGACCGAACCGGGTTCCTCCTCGACAACAAGGAGTTCGACTGCGCTGCCGACGCCAGCACCACCGCCAGCGGGAAGTGGACGCTGACCGAGCCCAATCACCCCATCTTCGCCGGCATCCCCCGTTCCTCCGTCGGAGGCAAGGACGTCATGGACCGCTTTGCCAACGTCCGCGTCGCCACGCCTGCCAACAACCGGGGCACCTCCATCCAATACTTCCGTCTCAGGATCGACGGCGTGGACCAAGGCATCGCCAACGAGGTCGAGCCCGGCGGGCGTGTCCTCGCGACCATCGACTTCAACCCCCTCGACCCTGGCGTGAACATCCCGGCAGGCCAGGCGCCGGCCGTGAACCCGTCCTACGTCGCCACCGGCTATGCCGTCGTGGAATGGCCGGCCGGCACCGTCGTCCGCACCACCCAGGTGCCCGACGGTTCCGAGACGTTGGCCGGCTACCGACTGCTCTTTGCGTGCGGCACCCGCGACGCCTCCGGATCCGTGACATCGTCCCCGAACCCGCAGGCCGGGGCGCTCGACCTGTCCGCCGACGGCCAGAAAATGTTCCTCAACGCGGTCCAGCATGCCCTCGGCCAGTCCACCGCCAATCGGTGGTCCAACGCCGTTGGCGACTTTTCGTGGTCCGGCGCCAACTGGTCCAGCCCAGCCTCGTGGGCGGACGACGGCGACGCCCTGTTCGGCGAGGCGGGCGCGGGCACCGTGCTGGTCACGGCCGCCACGGCCGTGCACAAGCTCGACTTCCGCGTGCCGGGCTACGTGATCCAAGGCAACGGCGGTTCCCTGAAGCTGGGCGGCGACGCCGCCGGGGCCGTGGTCTCGGTCCGCGCCCCCGCCACCCTCGCAACCAGCCTTGTTGGGGACCAACGCCTCGTCGTGGTAGGCTCGTCCGAACTTACGCTGGCTGGTGACGCCATCGGCAACGCCGCGAACGCGTTCACCGGCGGGACCTACGTCCGCGGCGGCACCGTCGTCCTCAAGGCCACCGGGGTGACCACCGCCGGCGACTCCTTCGCTCTCGGCAACATCGAGGCCATCGACGAGGGCGCCACCGTTCGCGTGGGCACGGTCAACGATGGCACGAACAACCTCCGTCCCGCCGACGGTCAGGTGCTTCGTACCGCCACCAGCGGCCGACTCCGTCTGACCGGCGGCACGTTTGACAACCACGGCGACGACAACGGCCTCCAGTACCCCCCACCCGAGGGCCATGGCACCATCGTCAACAGCTCCCCCTACAAGCGGGCCGTGTTGAAGCTCCATCGCGGCGACGGCGGCATCTTCGTTTTCAACGGGCAAATCAAGGACGGCGGCCCGAATGAAACCACCCCGCAAGGCATCGCCTTCCAGCAAAACGTGGACATGAACGGCGGCAACTACACCCTGGTGCTCGGCGGTTCCAATTCCTTCACCGGCTTCGTCCGCCTCAACAGCGGCGCCGGCAACACCATCATCCTCACCAACCAAGGCACACTGGGCTACCCCCCTCCGGCCAATTGCCCCGCCCGCCACATCCTCATGAACAGCGGCAAGATCGACCTCAATGGCACCAGCCAAAGGGTCGGGTACGTCTTCACCGGCAACGACGCCAACTCCGTCATCACCAACAGCGCCCACGGCACCGTCTCGACCCTCTCCGTCTGCTTCAATTGCACCAACCTGGTCGCCTTCAACGGAGCCGCCACGCCCCGTGGCCTCCGCACGGCCCTTCTCGACGACCCCGACACCGGCGGCGTCCTCGCCCTCACCAAGGAAGGCCCCGCCATCCAACCCATCGGCACCTACCCCGCCGACACCCCCGCCAACCCGGTCGCCAGCAACTACCACGGCGACACCACGGTGAACGACGGCATCCTCCAGGTGCTGTCGCAGGTCGCCGTCAGCCCCAACAGCGCCTTCCGACTCAACACCACCCGGGGCGTCCTCCAGCTCGACTTCGCGGGCGTCGCCCCCGTGAAGCAGCTCTTCATCAACGGCCAGGAGCTGCCCAACGGCACCTATGGCTCCGAAACCGCGCCCATCACGGGCGTCGGCCGCCTCCAGGTCACGCAATCCACGTTCGTGCCCCCGCCCACCCTCTCCTTCGCCCCCATCGCGGGCGGCCTCCGCATCACCTGGAGCAACGGATCCCTCGAGTCCTCCCGGGACGTCTCCGGACCGTGGATCCCCGTGGACGGCCCCATCCAATCGCCTTGGGATGCCCCTTCCTCGGAGGACCGCCGGTTCTACCGCGTCCGACGCTGACGCATTCGCCCCCGACGCCCAGGCCCCGCCCTCCCCCGTCGGACCCGGGTTGAGGGGGCGGGGCGTTGCCATTTCCAGCCTCGGCCATCGACCGCGCGATCCGGCACGATTCCGGCGATGCTTGAACGCCCCCGCGCCGGACGTGTCCGCACGTCGGTGAGCGACACTCCCGTCCCGTCATCATCCGCGCCCGCGTGCCGGTCGTCGGCACGGTGGTCGCGTCGGCGCTGGTTGTTGCAGGCAGCATGGGCCACGCCGACCGCCGGACTGCTCCATGTCACGCGCGTGGAGCCCCGTTGGCTGGCCATCCGGCAACATCGGTTCAGCTCGACGCCCAGCCTCCGAGTCGCCCATTTCACCGATGTCCATTACCGAGGCGACGAGGGGCGCCTCCAAGACGTCGTCGATGCCATCAACGGGCTTCGTCCGGACGTCGTGGTGTTCACGGGCGACCTGGTCGAGGAGGCCCGCTACTTCGCATCCGCGCTGGCGGTGTTGTCCGGGCTCCACGCGCCCCTTTATGGCATCCCGGGGAACCACGACCACTGGGCGCGCGCGGACTTTGCCGCCGCCCGCCGCGCGTTCGCCGCCACCGGCGGCCGCTGGCTTCAGGACGAGTCCACGACGGCCGCCGGGGGCCGCCTGTGCATCACGGGCGTGGACCGCCTGGTGCCCTTCCCCGTGGCGCGCCCTGCCGACGGCGCCTTCCACCTGGTCCTGATGCACTATCCCATTTGGGCCGATCGGTTGTCCTGGGCCGCAGACCTCGTGCTGGCCGGCCACAGCCATGGCGGCCAGGTCCGCCTGCCCCTGATGGGAGCATTGGTGCGCCCCCATGACGTGGGGCCCTACGAACTGGGGTGGTACGCCACCCAGGCCGGGCCGCTGTACGTCAACCCGGGCATCGGCTGCCTGGGCTTCGACGTGCGCTTCAACTGCCGCCCTGAGGTGGCCGTGTTCGAGGTCTGAAGGATGCGCCCCCTCCAGCGGCCAGCCGGACAAAGGCCGTCTGCATGGGCCGCCGCGGACGTAGCCGATCCCATTGGAACGGAGGCGATTGCCAACCCACTCCCTCCGCAGGCCTGGGCGTGAGCGAGGCGGGGCGTCGTGCAGGCCGGGCCGGCTGACACGGGGGCGGATTGGCCAGGACGCTTTCGCTGGGAAGACGGGGATGGCGATGGCCATTCGATAGCATGCGTGGAAGTGAGCGGGGCCTGCCGCAAGGGCGGGGTACGAGCGCACCATCCGCGTGGAGACGGCCATTGGGGCTGTTGCAGGCCGCGTGTCCCATCCGCGGCGGCACCGATGCCGCATCCCCGTGCAACGGGTCAGGGGAGCCGGCCCAAAAACCTGCGTGCCCCTCCACGACCTCACCGGCAGGGTGAGCCCACCGATGGCTGCCCATGCGCCCATCCTCCTTTGATGGGAAGGCCCCTTCCTCTCAACGCAAGGCGCCTCAGCCGCCCTTTCGAGGTTCACAGACTTGCGGAAGGAACCCGAGCCAGCATGGCCGACGCAATGATACCATTCGGGGTTTCCGAGGCATGGGCGCGAGGAACCTCGGCGGCGGGTGAAAGCCTTGCCGTATGCTGTTCGGGCTGGGGCGTGCGACATCCGAGCCAAGGGAGGTGTCGGTCGCTGGCATGGAGTTGGGCTGATGAATTCGCCCCGCGATCACTCCCGTTGGGCGACCCATTCACGGGGCCTCGCCCATCGGGCGTCGGGTGTCCATGCCATGGCCCATGGCACCAAAGGCGCC
>CAYSGH010000002.1:0-126777 GCA_964430505.1 uncultured Akkermansia sp.
ACCCATCGCTGCCCAAGGCCAGGCTGTGGCTGCCGCCACCGGAAACGCGGCTCCAGGTAACTCCCGACGGTAGTGCCCCGGGCGGAGCGGCTACGGGAAGTGCAGCATCCGTCGCTCCGCCGATCCCCAATTGTCCAACGCCATTCCAGCCCCACGCGTAGAGGTCGGAGGCCGCATGAGAACGCCGTGCCATCAGGAAGACAGCCAGAAGGCCCAGAACAGCCATGGCCATAGCCGCCCCCCTTTCTCGACCTGATTCGTCCCTGTTGCTCATGCCTGACCGCATCGAACTCCATTGCATCCCGTTTATGGGTCCGTCCACGCCAACCGTAGGAGCACCGTTGCGTCTATGGCGGCCGGCTCGAGATCAATCCACCCCAATCCCGCCTCATCCAGGTCAATCCAGCTCACCGTCCGCCACTCGCCAGCAACCCAGTCCGTGCGGGCCTGCACCAGCCAGCGCCCGCTCGCACCAGCCCGAGCCTCGAATCGGAGCCATCCGTCCTGCATCCGCCCAACGACCTGCAAGGTTGCCTGGGGATGAGCCCCGTGCACGCCCATCGGCACCACAACCCCGGCATCGCCAATCGACGGCAACGCGAGACGGTTGCCCGCATCCAGGCCAAAGCTCAGCCGCCTCAGCGAGGTCGAGACGGGAACATCGCCCCCCTTCAACACGCCCGCCGATACCGCATGGGATGGCCTGTCCAAGGACGTCGGCCCAGCCTCCTCCAAAAATCCCTCCTCCACCGCGTTCCAGAACCCCGTCCGGAGCGTCCAAACAACGTCAACCGTCACGTCACCCACCGCCGCCTCGCCCATCGTCGCCGTCAACTCAAATTCACCGCCCACATCAACGACTCGCGACAAGCCCACGCCACCGGCACGGGTTGACAAAAGAATCACAGGTTCCGGATCCGAAATCTCAAGCGGCCCGGCCTCGGCTTCCAACGCATAATTTGGAACCGTCACGGCCGACGTCAGCGGGATGATGGTGTACGTGCCCACCGCAACGGCCGTCACCGCATCCCCGGCGAACCCCACGGAACCCATCGCCAAAGACTCCGTCTCGCCTGAAACAAAGCCTTCCCAGCGCACCGTGAACCCCGCGAAGACCAAGCCATCATACGCCTTCTGCTGGCTGTTGGCGATCACCCGAAGCGCCTTGGCAGAGATGTCCGCCGTCAACGCGACCGTCCCCAACTCGTAATTCGCGGCGTCGGCTCCCCCGAGCATCAGGCCCGACACCGTCACCGTCTTCCCAACCCCAACGTTCTTGTCCGCAAAGGTGCCCGTCGCCGTCCCCGACACCGTCACCTCGTCACCCAAGATCACCCCATCCAACACCGGCGTCCCGGTCACCGCGGCCGCCGTCGTCCCGTCATACGTCCGAGACGCTGCCGCCAACCCTGCCACGGTCAGCTGCCTTGGCGAAACGTTGAAGGACCGTTCCACGGCGGATGCATCCGCGAACGTCATGTCTCCGCCCTGCGTGGCGCGGACGACAACAGTCCCCGCACCGGTCAATGCAAGTATGTTCCCAGAGAGGGTCGCGGGGCCGCTCACCAGGGAATAAGACACCGGAAGCCCGGAGCTGGAACTCGCAGACAAAGTCAGTGGACCATCGCCATAAGTCACGTTAGGCAACGCCGTGAAGTGGATGGTCTGCTGGACCTGATAGTAAACCCTGACGCTTAGGTTCCGGATGCTCGATGGGTTCCAAGCGGAGGTGAAGCGCCACGTGTTGCCGCCAACTGAATAGGACGGGGGCAAACCCGTCACCTCCTTGGTCACTGGTCGCCAAGCGTTGCCCGTGCCACCGGATGTCCAACCCAGTCCGCTGTTGACCCCATTGAGCAGCAGCTGGTTGTTCGCATAAGCCACAGATGTCCAATACGTGCTGTACTCGGCCGTCAAGACGGTCTTGCGGACCAGCACGTCGGCGGGCAACTGGACCGATTGGGCATAGTCCATTGCCCCCCCCGACGTCAGGCTAACGGACCCAATCGCCAGCACCTCGACGGATGGCATCACCGCGCGGATGTCGGCCGTCAGCGTCGGCACAACCAAGGTGTAGTTGGACGCCGACGCTCCAACGAGGCTCAACCCCGACACCGTCACCATCTTCCCAAAGCCAACGCTCGGGTCCGCGAACGCCGCGGCCGCCGTTCCCTGCAACGTCACAACGTCCCCCTCCACGGCCCCGGTCAGGACGGGCGTCCCAGAAATCGAGGCGGACGTCGATCCGTCGTAATCCTTCGGGTTGGCAGCAAGTCCCGAAACCGTCAGCGGCCTCGGCAGCACGGTGAACGCCCGGTCCACCGGGGTGGCTGCGACGTATCCGGAGCTGCCAGCCTGCGACGCGCGGACCACCACCGTTCCAACTCCGGTTATTGTCAGCGTGGTTCCCGAGACCGTCGCCGGACCACTTATGACCGAGTACGACACCGGGAGCCCAGAATCGGATGTCGCCGAAAGCGCAATGGGACCGGCACCATACTGCATGTCAGGCAGGGTTCCGAACCCGATCAACTGCCCGAGCTTGTAGTACACCTTGATGCTCAGGTTCCGGATGCTCGAAGGGTTCCAGTCCGAGCTCAGGCGCCAAGTGTTCGTCATCGACGAGTAGGACATGGGAAGCCCCATCACGTCCCGGACCACCCTAAGCCAGGCATTTCCTGTGCCGCCCGATGACCACCCCAAGGAGGTATCCACACCATTGAGGAGCACTGGGTTGTTGGCGTAAGCATCCCAGGTCCAAAAGGTGCTGTACTCGGCCGTGAGGACGGTCCTCTGGGCGCTGGCGTTGGCTGGCAATCGCTCTGTCTGGCCATACGATCCGCCACCTCCCGCGGACAGGCTCAAGGCCCCCACGGCCAGCACTTCCACGAACGGAGTCGTGGTGAAGATGTCCGCCGCCAGCGTCGGCATGGCCAGGGTGTAGTTCGGCGCGCCCGCGCCTCCCAGGCCGAGCCCCGAAACCGCAACGGACTTCCCAACTCCCAGTTGCGGGTCTGAAAACGCCCCGCTCGCCGTGCCGACGAGTGCCACCGAGTCCCCAGCCAATACACCCGTCAAGGTCGGGGTCCCCTCCAGCGCCGCCAAAGTCGTGCCGTCGTACTCCTTGGACAACGCCGCCAGCCCGGCAACACCGAGGGCACGTGACGTGATCGAGCCCGTCGAGTAGGTCTGGGACGACGGCACCACGTAATTGGCCGCATGGGCGCCTGACAAGGCATAGGCCACCGTCACCGTCTTGCCGGTTCCCACCCCCGCCGTCGCATAGCTTGCGCTGGCCGTGACGTTCACAATGTCCCCGGCCACCACGCCAGACACTGCACCCATCGTCACCGATGCCGCGGTCAGGCCATCGTAAACCTTGGACAATGTCACTCCGGGTGCACCGACCGACAGCGGCCTCGCAGCGACGGTCACGCTCCGCACGACAGAGGCGGCAGCGCTCCATGTCGAATTGCCGGCCTGCGTTGCCGTCACCGTGGCCGTCCCCACCCCACGCATCACCAATTGCGAGTTGACGATCTCGGCAATCGTGGATGGAGAAACCGAATAGGTCACGGGCAACCCCGAGGACGCGGTGGCCGTTAGGTTCACCGCATCCCCATAAGCATAGGTGGTGGGAATCAGGTTGAACGTGATGCTCTGGCTGCCCTTGGGCGTGAAGGGTCCCACCACGCTTGCGTATGGCCCGTCTCCCGCCGCATTGGTCGCACGCAATCTGAAATAATAGCCTGTGCCATTGGTCAGGCCTGTGACGGTGGCCGACCGGGTCGTGGAGACTGCGTCCGCAAAGACGGCCCACGTCGAACCATTTGTGGAATACTCAATCGCATAGTCATCGATGGGGTCGCCGCCGTCGCTGGACGGGGCAGCCCACGACAGGGATGCCTGCCCATCGCCCAGCGAAACGGTCGGAGTGCCAGGCGCGGAAGGCACCGTGGCAAGGGTCAAGGCCGAGGCGGGGACCACCGACCATGGGCCGCCACCTTGGCTCCATTGCAGGATGCAGGTCGCCGACCCGGTGTTTTCGTAGTACCAAAGAAGAATCGGCTTGGTCTCATTGGCCGCGAAGCTAATGGATCCCGTCGATGAATAAGTCGAGGATGAAACGCTGGTCCAGTTGTCAATCAACGTGGCTGTGCCCACCGTCAGGCGCACGCCGTCATTTCGGTAGATGCGGAACGACACCGTCCCCGCGTAGGTGGACTTGATGTAGCCCTCGAACTTGACCTGGACGGTCGAGGACTGACCCGAGTTTAGCACCGTCCCCGTCCCCCAGGAATAGTCGATGTTGGGCACCGTGAGGGTGCTCAGCGGCGTCGAGTTGTTGGGTATGGGCGGCGAGCCGGACCAGTCATAGGTGGTCGCCTTGAGCCCCGAGATGCCTTGCCCCCGCGTGGCCACCGAGCAGGCAAGGAGCCATGCGGGAAGCAAGGCAGCACGCCAAAGCCCGGCAAGGCCCGTCCTTAGATTGGAGGGACATCGACGCATGTGACATCAGCGGGCCTACTGCACCGCAAGCCGGAAAAACCTCGGGAGAGCCTCGTCGCCACGGCGTCGCACCACCACCCGGACCTCCTGCATTGCGGTTGGCTGGAAGAAGCCAACCTCGCTCGCGTTGGCCAGGCCCCGCACCGTGAAGCGCAACGGCACCCACGCCTTGAGGTCGTCGGAACCGGAAATCGTGTAGCTCCGGCCTCGCAGGCCCATGAACCGCAGCACTGGCCCGGCAGGATCCATCGACTGGATGTCCAGTCGAAAGCCATCCTTGGGATCCCATGCATAGGTTCCCGCCACATAGGACTCCATCACCGTCAACGCATTGCCGTTGATCCGGTTCGTGGGCGAGAATTGGGCAAGGCTCATGGCCAGCCTGCCGGACTGGATCATGGCGCGTTCCCAGGCGTCCGGGAGGCCATCGCCATCCGTGTCCTCGCCAAGGGTAAGGTCCACCCGAGACGACTCGGCGGGTTGGCCAAGCTGCGGAGCCGCCACCCGCATTTCCATCGGGACGAACGACCGGTTGCCAAGCTTCACCCGCATTCGAAACGGAGCGGTCGGCTGCATCGCCGTCGGAAGGTAAGCGTCCGACGCCAGTCCCGCGTCCATGGGCACTTCAACCCGGTAGTTGATGCCCGAGGCCACCCCTGGCACCACCGTCGTCGTCAGGGTCGTCCCGGACAACGTCTCAAGGCTAACCTCCCCTTGGGCCGATGTTAGGGGCGTGCCCAACTCGTCACGGACGAGCCCGTAAACGGTGTGATGAGGCAATGGGGGAAAGGCCACCGCCACCCATGCCGGAGCCATCCAGGCGATGGCCAAACAAACCCTTCGCATGATCATTGTGTCCATGGTGCCGTGCCGTCGTCTAGTTGCCCGAAAAGGAGTAGGACACAATGTGCAACTTGATGTCCTTCACGCTTTGGATGAATCGTTCCAGGCCTTCGTCGGGATTGTTCAGCAGGGTCGTGCCGGGAATCACCAGCTTCCAACGGTTGTTCCAGACAGACCGCCCAACGAGGCGGGAATTGGTGAATTGCGACCGCTGCAACCCCCCGGTGCCGCCGTAGATGTTGGCAGTGAACAACGCCGCGCTCGGCACCGGTCGAAACGCCTGGTGCTTCCTCAAGGCAAACAAGGGCTCCTGCAACGAGTCCGAAGTCTGCCAGTACCGCTTGGACGAAAAGTCGGAGGCCCCAACGTTGAAGGGCATCGGGACCGTGACGTCCTCGACCGCCCACGACCGGACCCTTCCCTGATCTCCAAGCGGTGGGCTTCGCATGGTGTCGAGCCCCGTGGGAATCACAAACAGATGGGGCGTCGCCGCCATGGAGACCGGGTCGAGGAATGTCACGGTGGGGTCAGAGGGCGTGCTTCCCCCTGCCCCCGCCACCGCACCGGTGTTGAACCCGGGCGTGTCCATGCCCTTGTAGCCCTCCAATGCCACTCCCAACGCAAAAACCTTGGTCGCAAATGAGCTACTGCTGAATGCATGGTCGCCGCCCGCCAAGGGCTGCCCGAAGACATTTAGGCCATCTTCCACCACCGTCGCAAACTCCACGATCAGGCCCGGCAAGGGCAACCCGTCCGTCCGGTTCATTCCCAGACACATCCGACGAACGTCCGCATCCTCCAGGATGTTGTGCCGTCGGGCCTGCTGCAGGATGTCCCGCCATGCGGAATCACCCTCGACCCCTGGGAGAATCCGATGCTTCCCCATGCGCAAGGACACGGTCGTTCCATAAGCGTCCGGGTTGTTGAATCCGAGGCGCCCCCTCAGGACGGACCAGTCAGCGTGAAGCTCCGCCAGGGCGCCGGACAGGCCGGAATCGCCGATCTGGCTCCCGGTGAATTGCGGCACCCCGTTCTTCACGACCCCCAAGGCACGTGCCTGGATGATGCGGTCCATGAACGAACGGCCGGCGGAGGTCCCCAGCAGGCCCGTCTCGTAGTCGTATGCGTTGGCCGCCAGCAGGGCGTATTGCGAGGCCAAGTCCATCATCGACCGATACCGGTCCAGCTTCTCGTTGCGGAACAGCCGATAGGCGACGTCCCGCGTGCGGTAGCCTTGGATCATCGCCGCCGCTCGTCGCCGGAATGCCAGGCGGTCCGCCTGCAACCGCTCCCCTTCGGCGACCAAGGCACGCAGGCTCAACTCGGCGTCGTGGAGCTCTCGCTTTCGAGCGTTGATGTCCCACAGCATGAACTGGAGACTGTTGGCCGCCTCGGAGAGGTCCATGATGGATTGTCTAAGGTCCATTCTCCTCTCCCGGGGGACGATCTCCTCGAAGCGAACCCACTGGTCGGCGGTGGTCACCGCAAAGTCGAGCGCCCGGACGATGCTCTTTCGGATCAAGGTGACCTTGTCGAGGGTGCTGACAACGCTGTACCCAGCCATTTCAACGGCCGACCGTGCGGCGGATGTGAGGTCGCCACCGCTTGCAAGACCCACCACAAAGCTGCCTGGAATGGCCTCCTGAATGGCGTCCGTGGCAAACTTGATGTCCTTCTGCATCGAGGACTGGACCAACTCGAAGAGATCGTTCGCAAGGTTGACCGAGTCCAAGGCCTCCTTTGCAATGAGCAGGTCAAGGTTCAGCTCGTTGATCTCCTGTGCCGTGTACCAGTTGGCCTTGAAGAGGCTGGCCGACTTTTGCCATGCAAGGCTCGCCCCATACATGCTGTCGAAGTCCTTCACCAAGCGTGTATGGGCCGCGATCAGGCGCGAGACGGACTGTTGCATGCGACCCGGGCTTCTGCGCCGGCCCCGCCAGTCGGCGGGCCGGGGAGTGTACCCTTCGAGCGTCAGCGTGACTTGGATGTTCGTCAGCTTCGGAAATGACATGGCCGCCACAAAGGATGAAAGGGACCCACTGCCACTGTCGAAATCCTTGATGTCGTCGTCACCCCATTGGTTGTCGTAGGGTACCGGGACGCCGTAAACGTCTATGTTGAAGGTCTTCGGCTGGATGGCGCCCTTGATGCTGGAGAAGTCGTATTCCGGCAGGTCCACGTACAGGTAATGCAACAGGTCGGGACCCTCATAGTCCTGCGGGTAGGTTCTCCCGGGGCCGATGTCGTCGGTGTAGGGCGTCCCGTAAATCTCGATCAGCCGGGCCGTCATGGATCGTTCGGACTCCCGGATCGCCTGCTTGTCCCTCTCCAACGTGTCTGCCTCGCTGCCTAGGTCCGTGGTCAGGCGCGTGGCATCAGAATAGGCCGAGGCGGCGTTCTCAAGGGTCTGCACGGCCCGCTTGTAGATCTGCTCGAAGTGCGGTTGGGGATCCGCCCCAACCACCAGGTTTGGATTGATGTCGAACGCGATGCTGCCCGCCGACAGCCCCAGGGGCGTAAGGCCCGCCTCCGCCCCGTCCAAGACACCCTGGATTTCCTCATGGCTGGCCGGAAGCTGCGTCAACTCGGGCACCGTCGTGCGGTCGATCTTCTGGATGCCCTCGTGCGAAGGATCGGGGTCCACTTCCGGCAGCATGGAATTGCCCACAAGCCAATGGACATACGCCCCCTGTCCTGCACGCGTCGCCCAATGATCCAAGCCCCAGTGCCTGACGGATCCAACCGCTCGGTTCGTGTTCGCACGCGTCGCACCGAAGCGATCCCAACCCACCCCCTGCTCCGATCTGTAGGCCTGCCGGAACACAAGCTTGAGGACGTCCACCGCCGTCGCGCTGACGGCACCCGCCGCAGCCGCGAACTTGCGCTCGTCGGCATAGTCAACCGAGACGGGCTTTCCCAGGATGAGCACGGCTTCGCTGCGGGGAACCCAGTCGAACCTTCTGTTCAGCAGCAATGCGTAATAGCCCTTGAGGGCGGTTAGATAATGCCCGTATGCATCCCCATGGCCTTGGGGAAACGCAATCGCCGCATCCGCCGCGTCCATCACCCCGTCGTGGTTCAGGTCTTGAATGTTGTAGTTCTCCGCATAGGTCACCTCGCCCGCCGCAATCCCGCGGGTGTAGTTCCACCAAAGGCGGTTGTACGCCGGGGCCGATTGGACACCTGGCTGCATGAAGTCGTCCCGGCCCCGCAGCAACCCAAGCTCCTCCTCCAGCAACGAGCCCACTTGGCCCGCAAAGGAAAACCGCGCCGTCGCGATCGTGTTCTGCGCGCCGGCTGCCGTTGCCGTCGAGATGGTCGGGTCCGCCGCATCGGCGGCGGCTTCGTCGCCGAGTATCGTGTACAAGTCGTTCAGATATCCCGACACCAACAGAAGCGCATCGTTGGCGGGGCCATAGTTGATGCCGGCGTTGATGCTCAGGTCCCGTGCCCGGCGCAGGACAGTCTCGTAGATTTCGATGAGCCCAAACCGGTCCATGTTGGCGAGGTTCAGGGCGATGGCCCCCTCCCAGCGTCGGCCCGCCTGGGTGATGGAACTCACGTCGGTGTTCACCGCGTTGTTGTAGAGGTCCTTGACGCGCTGCTGGAAGGGGTTGATGCCTGCCAAGACACGCTTGACCCAACCTTCAGCCAATTGGGGCTCCGACCATTCGGACCATGGTCCCAGCAGCGGATCGGTCCCGCCTGCCAGGCGGTACCGGACCATCAGATAGTTGTCCGCAAGGACCTGGATTCCGGCACCGCCCAGCGTGTACCGCGACAGTCCCTCCCCGGATTGCAGGTCCATCCACTGGCTCAGGTTGCTCTTGGAGGGAGGACCCCCATCCACGGGGGCCGCGATCTTCCACTCGTATTCAAACTGGCCTTGGCGGCCGCCAAGGTCCGGGGTGTGCTCCAAGGTCAGCAGCTCGTTGAGCGGGTTCAGGGAAGGCACCACCCTGAGTTCCCCAGGCGACAACGGCCCACCCACCCGAAACACGTGCATGGAGACCGGCTCGCCCGGCTGCGTGAACGCACGCCCGTTGCCGACCATCAAGGTCACGTAGCCAACCCCCGGCCCCATGGCGCTCATGGCATACGATGCCACCGCCGTGTCGGCGTCCGTCACCTCCACCATGTCTCCCACGCCCACCTGGACCGACTTCTTACGGCTTTCGTCCACGATGAACTGGCCGGGGACTTGGTCGTTTTCCACGAACGTCTCCACCTTCGCACCCAGAGATCCCACGAGGCCGTCCCATTTGGACTTGTCCTCGGCGGGCGAGGTGGGACAGAGGTCGAGGATCCATTGGAGATCCTGCTTGCTCCCGAGGCCCCTTAGAACGTTCAGGCGGAGGTACTGGCCCGTCGCCACATCGCCGGCGTACTCGCCCTTGAGCACCAAGGAACCCCTCGGCCCGATGCTCGGGTCGAAGTAAACGCGGCTCGCGAGATGCGGCGGAAGGTTGGGGAAGTAGGATTTCCCTTGGTACGGCTCAGACAGAACCCCGGGGGGGAGATCGGACATGCCCGCCTCTTCCAAGGATGCCGTCTTGGCCCGCATCGGGTCGATCAGGACCACGCTGGGGGGCTTGCCGGCAAAGTTGGTGCCAATCGACTGCTGGTACAGGACCTCTGCGCTGCTCTGGCTCCGCAGGTCTGGCAGTCCGGCAATGGCCGTGGAAAGCGTTTGTCCCACCTGCATCACCGGCGGCAAAGCCGGCCATGCGGGGCGATACACAATCCCCAGGGACGGCGTTGCCTTCGACGCGGCGTCACCCACATAGCTTCCCGGGGCCGAGCCCGGGGGCCTGAGGTACGGCACGATCGTGCCCACGGGCACGTTCGCCCTCGGCCATGCAAACCCCTCCTGCGTCTTGTAGTAGAAGCGCATGGTGAAGCTGTTGGCGTCCGTGGGGGCCGCCGCGAGGTAGGGGGGGCGACCCCGATACTCGACCTGCGAGCCGTCCGCCATGGCCCTTGCAATGCGCAATGGCGGCTGGGACACGTCCGCCCCGGACCCCAAAACCTCCAACGTGAAGGCAAGCTGCACGGTCGCGTCGATGCCGACATCCACCAGGCTGATCGGGTAGGTCGTGGTCGCATTCGTGGCGGTGGGCGTCCCCGAGAGGTACACGCCCTCCATGTCTGAGTTGATCGAAATCCATCCCGGGAGCGGCTGGCTCTTGGACTCCCTCAGGACCAGACCCTGGGGGCGGCGGGATGCATGGATATAGTTGGTGAACGGCCGTCCCACGATGGCCACGGCCTTGTTCAATGGTCCAAACAGGCGCGAGCCCGTGTTGTAGCGTCCCGCCGCAAGGCCAGGCTCGCGGTGCTGGCCGCGGTACACCCAAAAGGACTGCTTGCGATCGCGGATGCTAAATCGCCGATAATGGGAGAGCGGGCCCTCCGGGTCCGACGCGTCGTTCCAACCCGTTGGCATGTCCGCGCCTGCACCGCGGACTTCGACGTTGTAGTTCACGAGGCCAACCCCCTCGCCCTCAGTGGGGGATGGCATCAACGGCAACGGCATCGGAGCCTGAAGGATGGTGCCAGCGTCCACGACATAGTCGAACATCCAACCCTCTGACGCCTTCTCCCGGAGCACCCGGAACACCGCCATGCTGGGTCGGTTGTCGGATCCAACATGGCTGATCAAGACAAAGGGCAGGGACGAGAAGTCGCCCCCGGAGGTGACGTTGAGATCGTCACGGAGGGCCCAGCCCTGGCCACCGATCATCATCGCATGCTCCTCGTTGGGATTGTATCCCGGGGCATTGCGATCATTTTGGTAATAGATGGATCCCTTGGCCTCGAGGCTGCTCAGGCCGCCCGTGCCCGCGTTGCTTGCCAGCACGATCTCCCGGGCGGCGTCCGGGTATCGGATGGTGTATCGCCCGACCACCGACGGCCACGCGATGGGAGTGAGCCCCAAACCGGCCTGAAGCCGGTCCTTGCGAAACCACCAAACCTCGAGCCGGTTGCTGCCAGGGATTGCATTCACCGGGATGATCGAGCCCTTCGATGCTGCATCGAAGCCTTGGGCGAGAGGGTCCACGTAGGCACCCGGAAGGTAGGAATCACCTGCCTCCACGCGCAGGTGGCCCGCAAGGTAGGCGTCGCCAGGCACCGATCCCAGTTCCCCGTCGGGGGCCACCAAGCGGTCTCCCACGGAAACCGTGGCGGACACGACGCGGGGGCTTGAGAGCGGGTCCCGGAAGACAAGGGACTGGTTGGTAGGATTCCAACCGGCCAGGTTGGTCACGAGGGTCCCCGCCCAGTTCGTCGCCTTGAGGTTGATGTCCAGCCAGGAGAAGACGCGCTCGAAGACCAAGCCCTTCTCGGTGCCATATCGGAACAGCGCCCGGTGTGCGGGTTGCTGGGGCACGAGATAGGTGTAGTAGAGGAGGTCGGGCGTCAGCTTGCCTCGCTCCTCATCCAAGGGATCCTGATACAGGAGCGTGGGAATGTTCTTCTGCTCCAAGCGCACGGCCGTGGCCTTGGCGTCGGCCTCGGTATCCACAACAGGCCTGACATAATGGCTGTACCGGGACGGATCACGTGGCCACTGCATTTCATAGCGCGCCAGGACGCGCGGCCACTTGAGTCCCTGCTCGCCGGGCTCCATCCAGAACACAAGCACGTCATTTAGGTTGCGCGTTTCCCGGGCGGCATACAGGAGGACCGGCTTGTTGTCGCCGCCCGACATCGACTCGACAAACTGGGGGCCCATGGCAGGCACGACCTCCGGGAAGAGGCGGGAATCATCCACGGACGAATCCGCGAACGCCTTGAGCCGGTCGCCTAGTTCGACGCGCACGTCCTGCGGGAGTGGCTGCTGCAGGACGTCCACCAGCTCGAATCCAAGATGTTGCCGGGAACCGTCCTGCTTGACGTCGCCGAGCAACTCCACAAAGACGCGTCCCTCCCGGTTGTAGGCCAAGATCTGGGACGTCGTCCGGTCAAACCACAACGTGCGCGTTTCCGGCACAGGGTTGGTTGCGGTGATGAGACTGGACCCCTGGTATTCCTGCAAGACGCGCTCGGGGACTTGGTCGTTGTACACGACCTTGACATCCCCAACCCGGTTGCCCGGCACGGCCACGGGCTTGCCCGTCTTCTGGAAGTCACCCTGGGTCCAGTACATGGGCCGGGACGGCTTCACCAAGGTGCCGGAAATGACGAGCCGCTGGCGGAGTGCCGGATACCAGACCCCGGAGTCCTCGACGGCATCCGGGCCGGCCAGCTGCACGTCGCTGTTCAAACGTTCGAGGGTGAACGCACTAATGACCGGATCGCGGTCCGTGAGCAGGGGATTCGATGCGCCGGCCCCGTCCAATTCCACTCGGAGACTGTTGGACGAAGCCTCGAAGGTATGTGTCACAACCACGCCGATGCCGCGCGTGGACTGGTTGGTCGTGCCGACCAGCACGTAGTCGCCCGGAACAAAGTTGGCCATCGCGACCTGGCCGTTCACGACGACATTGAAGCCGCGCTTGACGCCGGGGTTATCCACGAAAAGCAACTGCAGCTTGTACCGAGTACCGGAGACGACCGTTAGGTCGAGGGAGGGCTTCGCCGGGCTGATGCCCGTGCGGATGGAACGAACCAACTCGGAGAGGCGCTGGTCATTGACACTGTTTCCAAAATTGGGGACGACGAAGGAGGCCACGCGGGATGGGGATGTCACACTGGCTCCAGCCTCGAACGTCGCCGTGGTGCCGGCGCCTGCTGCCTCGCCAACAAACGTGGCATCGCCCAGGATGACGCCAGTCGTTCCGCCGAGGTTGGCCGCGTATGCAAAGTCCCCTTGGAGGTCGAGCCCCTCGTTGGGGTCCCCCCCCGTGAACGTGCCCGCGCTGGTGGATGCCGGGGGGCCAGGCTTGGCAAGGGAACCCACCGCGCGACGCCACGTGACCTCGATCACGCCCGGCCGGGTGGCGAACACCGTGCGTGCGTTCGGACTCCAATAGTAGGGCGCATTCGTGTGGTTGTTTGTGCTGAACGGCTCGGGATACCAATAGTCCTCCTTCCGGACCCCCGGAGGGAGCATGAGCCCATACTCGTCCGTGGAAGGAACAGGGATGATGGACCCAAACAGGAAGTCCTCGCCCCGGCTCAGAAGCGGTGCACCCACCCGGGCGCGGAGCAACACATGCGTCGGGGAATTCCCGCCCAGACGCGGAAGATCGAGCCGGACTGCGTTCCCAACCAGCGACAAAGAGCTGTCGAGAAGATCCGGCTTGGGCTGGACGCCCCCCGCAAAGGTAACCACGGACTGGAACTGGGATCGCGTTGGGGGCCCAGATGGAAGGGGCGGGGCCTGCGTCCCTTGGGCGGGGACGCGGCCGTCGGAGCCCGGCGGGTTGTTGACGGTGCTGGATATCGGCACGCCTTGCCGGGTCGTGACGTTGAACACGGTCTCTTCCAGCAGGAGGCGTGCAGGCCCCCTTGCTTGCTGGGCCATCAGGCCCACCGTGAAAACCGCCCAGAATGCCAGGGCAGTGAGGCGTGTTTTCATCTCCATGGGGTTCGCGGGGTTTGCATGTAGCCGCCGGGTTGCCGCCTAGTTCTGGACCCGCATGATGAAGGCCATCGCATAGTACGAGGGCATGAATGACACGGCCTTGCCGCCACCCACGGAAGTTGTGGTGACCTCAAAGGTGTGGGTGTGCTTCCCTGCTGCCTGCACCGCATTGTCATCCGTCAGCTCACCCCTCTTTTCGTCCTTGGTGGATGAGTTGTCCGAGTCCCCGCTGTTGTCCTCCAGCCGCGCCTTGAAGGACCGGAACTTGTGCTTGTGCTCGCCACCCTCGCTTACGGATCCCTTCGCCACGTGGTTGTGGGCAGGCAGGTTGTCGGTCGTGAGCGTGATGGTATTGGCACCCCCGGTGCTTCCGGCGCTGCGCGTGCCTGAGGATCCCAAGATGAAGCGGTCACGAAGGTCTGGGGTCCCCTTGCTCCCGTCACAAAGGGCCCAGCCCTTGGGCACGTTGGCTGCGCTCCCCGACCACATGATGATGCCGCCAACGGGGACGGAACCAGCCCCCTCGGACGCAGCCGTCGCGTTCTTCACGGTCAACGAGTCCACCTCAAGCTTCGTGGCCGTGACGGTGCCATTTACCTTGAGGGCAACGCCGGACTGCGCCGCCGTATTGATGCCCACGCCGCCGGTTGCGCGGATGTTGAATTGGTTTGCGGCCGTGGATGCAAACTCGGCGTCGGTGCCATCGGCCCAGACGAAGCTCCCCGCGTGCCCGGCATTGGCCCTCCTTCCAGCAGCCATGGAATACTCGCCGGAGGCCGTGTTCTGCCTTCCGCCCACAGCCGTGGAGTATTGGCCGGAGGCCGTGTTCCGATCCCCGCCCAATGCGCTGGCACCCAAGGCCGAGGCGATGTTGCCATTGCCACCAGACACGACGGCAGACTCCCCGGAGGCGGTGTTGTTTTGGCCGCCCAAGACGGCGCTGGCCTTGCCGCTGGCCACCTGTGCCGGCTGCGAAGGTTGCCGCAGCACCTGCAAATCCACGGCGCCGTCACCACGGGCATTGCCGCCGGTGGACTGGATGGCCTGGCTGAGACGAAGGCGGCCGGCGTCCGGGGTGAGCAGCGCCGTTCCATCCGCAGCAACGAGCCCGTTGGCGGACCGCGCTAGAAAGGCGTACGGCCCGGGAAGAAGCCGGAGTCGGGGCGTGATCTCGGGATCACCACCCGTCAAACCCTTGACCGTGATGCCGACGAAGCGATCCGATGCCGTGTTGCTGGCAAACACCGACGACAAGGAAGGGCGAGGCTCGCTGCCCTCCTGGACCCCCTCGCCCAGCACGACCGAAAATGCCCCCTTGTCCACCGTGACCGCCTGGGATTCCGTCCACAGGCTGTTGCCACCGGAGGAAGACGCGTAGATGCGAAACACAACGCGGAAATTCACGGGGTTGGTGCTCGCCAAGGGCGAGCCCCCGACATCCACCAGGTAACCCTGATAGGACATCAGGTCGGCCGGCGTCGAGGATTGCGCCCAAGCCCGCTCGAACGCCGCGGGTGAAAGCAGCGCAACGCCAAGCGAAAGGATGATGGCGCGGTTCAAGATGGCGCCGTGAATGCGCCGGGAGGGGCCAGTATGGGACATCTTCATGACGGATGCGGTTTCGGGGATAATCGGCGGTCTCGGTATCGGTCTAGTCTTTGGTAAGCCGGGGGATCGCACTGATGCGGGTCAGGCTGTACGTTCCAGCCGAACGAAAAGTGCGCACGTTCGCGCCTGAGCCCTCGAGGGTCACCGTCTCCTCATACGTCCCGATCCTTCGCTTGAACCCGGAGGTCATGCTTTCAAAATCGCCCCCGAGGGATGCAGGGGTCAGGCGAATGGCGCGCACGATGCCATAGGATTCCTGGCCCTTGGGCAGGATCTCGGAAAAGCGCGCATTAAGGTTGTCGTGATCCGGATGGTATTGGTGAACGAACGGGCTGGAGGCGATCGAGTCGTAGGGTGTGCTCACGATGGACACGAGGCTGGTGCCGTTCGTGCCCCCGGATGCAAAGGTCCATGGGTCATTGGACTCGGACCACGGCAAATGGGCGGCGGAGATACGCCGGGCCTCTGCCAGTCGCGTTGGGTCAAGCAATTCCTGCCGCGTGGCGACGATCACGTTGCTGGACCGGTCCGGCCCCACGAAGACGCGTTGCAACAGAACGGAGTTGGTCCCGTTGTCATGCACGATCAGCCTGAGGGGAAACGCCTTGGGCACGCCGACCAGGCGCTCCTGGGTGGACTTTAGAATGTAGGCTCCCTCCTCGGCCACCAGCTCAGGGGGCAACGCGGCCGGGTCCAGCCGCTCCAACGTCAGGGCATTCAAAATTGGGCTTCGGTCCAGGATGTCGGTGGACGTTGCCCCGGGGCCGTCCAGGGCGACCGTGACCTGGTTCGTGGCCGCAGTGAATTCATGGGTCACCACGATCCCAACCCGGGCCTTTTGCACGGCAAACGAAGCCGGGCCGGAGCGGGCGGCATACGTGCCCGGGACAAGGCTGGGCACGACCACCTTGTTGTCCACGAGGACATCAAATCCCCGCCACGGGTTGGTGTCGCCCGCCTCACCGAACAACAGCTGGAGCTTGTAACGGACCCCCGGCTCCACGGCCATCCCAAAGGTCGGCCGACCCGTGCTGGCAGACGACGCGGCGGACCGCATGACCGTCTCCAAGGCGTCATCCGCAGCCGTGGAACCATAGTCCGGCTGGACCCAATCCGACGACTGCGCATCGACCACCTGCGAGTACCCCGGGCTAGACGCCGCCGGCTTGAAGGACGCCTCACGGACGCTGGACGATTCCGAGGCCCCCACATTGACGGCGTATGGGAACGTCCCATCCAGGTCGAGTCCCTCTCCCGGATCGCCTCCCGTGAAGACATCGACGGATGTGGAGGTCCAACGGCGCCCCATGTCGGGGGTCCCGTTGCCCGCAAGGACGAACTCCTTGAGGTACTGCATCACTTGGGTCACGCGTGCCTCGCCCACCCACAAGCCCGAGTCTGCATGAACCGTGGCACGCACGGGCACGTTCACCTCCAGCAGTCCGGCGGAATCGCTCAGCCGGAGGATTCCCGCCAGGACTGTCCCGGGCGGCTGGGTCATGCGAGCCCGAGCGACCCCCACAACCACCTGAATGTCCGACCCTGGCTGCCCCTCGGGGGGCAATACCCACTCCATGCTCGTCGCGGCATCCGGGTTGTCAGCCAGCGACTCCTCGTCCGCCACCAACGACGTTCCAGGATAGGTGAGCGGGCCATCCTCCTGATCCGGCGGCTCCCGGACGACCAAGGGAGGGACTGCTGGTATCAGCGGCTGGCCCACGGGCGGCAATTCAGACCTCAGCCAGGTCATCCGGATGGTGTTGGTCTGAGGGGATGTGTTCCGAATCCTGAATCCCGACTGGGTGAGCTCCGGGCCGAAGTCAATGCCGCCTTGGCTGGCGACGCTGACCTCAAACGGGCCAAAATAGCGGTTGAATCCCCCGCTCACGCGCATCCACACGGCCTCTCCCCTGCGCAGCGACGTGCGGGACAGATCGAAGACCCTGAATGGATTATCAGGGCCGAAGGGCCCTCCGGGCACGGCGTAGATTTCGGTTCCCTGCAACAACTGGGAAGCCGGGAGCAAGAAGCGCTCGTAGGAGATCGGCTGCGCAACGGGGAAGCCCACGAAGTTCAGCCCCGAGGACGTCCACGCGTACAGGGGGGGGGTGGGCCGTCCCTTCACCCGCCACGTGTACGTGGCCGTCGAGTTCCCGACCTTCACATAGTAGGCGGCGTTGGGAATGAGAGCCTTGAGTGGCGACGTGGGGCCCAGCGAGCTCGTCCAGCGGGTCCATCGGGAGCCGGTGCCCGTGGGCACTTGGGGGCTCACGGCGAACTGCTGACCAACCGCCGGTGGGTTCCAAAGCCAAATCTCCTCAATGTCCGGGTCCTCCGCCATGACGTCGCTGATGGGGGCATAGCCCGCGTCCACAAAGAGGTACACGGCATTCCATCCCGCCTTGAGTTCGTTTGTCTGTGTCAGCCACTGGGCCCTAGATGGCCCAACGAGGCATGCCCAAGCCATCACGGGCAGGACGCAGCGTCCCAAGGTGGCAAGATTCCAGAAGGCTCTCATGGCGCACATCGCATCAATCCGGTTTCCCATGGGTCTAGTTCCCGCTCCGTCGAAAAAAATGCCACGGCGGTGCCGCTGCGAGGCGTTGGGGTTGGTCGATGGGCGGGCCTCCAACGGCGGCTTGTCCGCCAAAAATGATCAGGTCCGTACCGGTCCAGGCGGCCAGGCCCCCGATCCTTGCCGTCGTCGCACCCAAGGATGGCAAAGATCGCCATGTCCCCGTTGACCGCCGCCAAGCGTGGCCCTGGGCCGTCGCGCCGCTGGCATCCTGCCCACCCAAGACCAACAACTCGTCGCCCGTCCAAGCCGCACTGGCCCACTGCCGCGCGGTCGGTGCCCCCGCCTCGGACATCCACGTCCAACTTCCCGCTGCCACGTCCAAGATCGCACCGTCCGAAAGCAACTGGCGGCTCGCACTCCGGCCACCCCACACGACCAGCCTCTGGCCGTCCCATGCGGAAACGTGCGCGGTCCTCCCTACGAACCCCGGCAAAACGGGCAGCGTCTCCCAACCCGTGGGCGATCCATCTGGGCCAAAGCGCAGGATCGCCCCGGTGGCGTCACCTGTTTGCCCGGTCTCGCCACCCCAGACCAATAACCCATCTCCCGTCCACAGGACTGTGGCCCCTGCGCGCGGCGTCGGAGCTTGCTGGGTGGGCAACGACGACCACTGGTCCTGCACCGGATCATAGAGGCCTCCGTCTCCCAACAGCCCCTCTGTGCTCTGTCCGCCGAACACCGCCATGGACCGCCCCGTCCATGCAGCCCCGTGCTGGTGGCGCGGCGAGGGAGCCCCCTGCGTGGCCATGGGTTCCCACGAAAGCCGCGCCCGGGAAAACCGAGCTCCGGTGTTCAACGGGGACTTTCCAAATCCGCCCCAGACCAGCATTTCGCTGCCGGTCCACACCGCCGAATGGGCGCTGCGCGCCTCCGGGGCATCCGCCGCCAACAACCCGACCCAAGCATCCGTTGCCGGCGTGTAGCCCGACCCGGATGCAAGCGGTGTCTGGCCCGGCCCGCGCCCGCCCCAAATCAGCCATTCCTCACCGGTCCAGACGCCGCTGGCATCCACGCGGGACGAAGGTGCGGAGGCGGCAGTTGCGTTGGCCCACGTCGGCTCGGGCGATGAGAAAGCCCGGACAAAACCCGCGCCCAAAAGCGAGGGATCCGCCGGATCCAACGACGCCACCATCCAGCCCGACCGAATGGGCGCGGCGGCCGCATCGACCGCTTGACGCATGGTGGCCTGTTCCTGGGTCAATGCACTGAACTGAGCTTGGAGCTGAGCAAGGGCCGATGCCTGGACCTGCAACAGGGCTTGGGCTTGCTGCAACCCCTGGGACAGGCTGGCGACATCTTGGGAACGCGCGATGTCCGCGCCCAGCAGGCTGCTGTCCAACTTGCCCTCTCCATTCCTTAGCAGGACCGAGGCTGGAAGGCTCTGCACGGGGACAGACGTCACCGTGGAGGCGGTGGACGCCGTCAGCGCTCGGAAGGCATACGGGGCAAATTGAATCCGCTGACGTTCCAGCGTCCGGAAGGCGGAAGACTCCGCCCCGTTTGCGGCGCTTGCACGCACCCGGACCTCAATCCAACGGGGCTGTCCGGAGAAGTGATGCTCCGCAAAGGCCAGGGGCACCGAAAAGACACCCTGCCGCACGGTCAACGTGGCGGCAATCGGGTCCCCCAGGGCCTGCCCCGCCTCCGCTGCATCCACCAGGACAAACTGAAAGTCATAGGACCCATTGGCTGCCTGCCCCGCCACCTGCAATCGACCCTGATAGGAGATGGTGTGACCCAGGTCATGGGCAGTGGCCTGCGCCGCAACACGCCATCCAAAGAGTGACCCCAGGACCAATCCGCAAACCCGCCATGCAAACGTCCAGCGCTGCCCCGGACGCGCGTTGCATGGCTGGACATGGAACAACCCTGTGAACATGAGCTTTGTGATACCTGTCGCCTTGACGATCCAAAGGCTAACGAGGCCGGCTCGGCGTCACGAAACGCGGTGGGATGAACGTGCAGGATTCAGGGACGACGTGACATGGAGGGTTTCGCCCCGGGCAGGCTTGAGTTTGGGCAGGCCGGGGAACCCCCAGACCGATGGGAGGACGGTGACGCATCACGGCTGCGACGCCCACCCCAGGTCATTGAGGAAGGGCTTGCCGAATCGTCCCCGCCCAGGGCCCGTGTGACGCGACGTCGCGCCCTGGAAGGATGCCCCAGTCAGGTGGCCGTCGGTTGCGCCGACGAGGGAGCCCGACGGAGCGCCGCCGCCGCCATGGCCAACTTCAACCGCTCGGCCGCGCGCCGCCCCATGGACATCGATGCAGAGGCATCCCGAAAGCGCACCACGGCCGCCGTGGCGGTCACCTCCGTCAAGCGGACCCTCGCGAGGTGCACGATCAGCGTCCGGTCTAGCTGCAGAAACTGAGTCGATGGCAGGGCTTTGGCCCACTCCGCCAACGTCTGGCGCACCGTCAACACGCTTCCGTCCACCAGCTTCACTTCCGTATAGTTGCGGTCGGACCGGATCCACAGGATGTCCTGCGGCGCAACGAAACGGCCCGCGCTTCCTGCCTTTACGAACAAAGGCTCCACCTCAGGGGCCGTCGGCAGGACGGCGACGGATGGCTTCGGATGGATGGCCCCGGCATTCCGGCTCGCATCGTCCCCAGTCCAAGGTCGCAGGCGTGCCTTCAGGCGCGCCACCGTGCGCTGGAACCGCGAGGGCTCGACGGGCTTCACGAGGTAGTCCATGACCTCGGATTCAAAGGCGCGCAATGCATGCTGGTCGTAGGCCGTGACAAAGACCACGGCCGGCGCATCCGGCCCCAGCAATCCCATTAGGCCAAAGCCATCCCCGTCCGGCAGCCCGATGTCGAGGAACACAGCCTCCGGCCGGCTCGCCTGCACTGCCGCACGCGCGCCGTCCACGTCCTCGGCCTCTCCCACCAGGTCCAGTTCCGGCGCCGATGCGATGAGCTGCCTCATCAGGGACCGGGCCAACCGCTCGTCATCCACCAAAAGGCATCGAATGGGCTTCACGGGATCGCCTCCTCGGCCGCATCGGGCCCGCTGGAGGCCAGCCTGGCCGGAAGCACCAGCCTCACCGTCACCCATCCATCCGCCTCGCCAATCGCAAGGGAGGCCCGACCGGCGTGGACCAATGCCAGCCGCTCCCGCAAGTTCGCGAGTCCCACCCCCCCCTCTTCAGATTCCGTCCACGTCGCCTGCCCCGCACGCGCCCGTAGCCGTCCCGTGTTTGCCACCTCAACGTGCATCCGCCCTTCCTCAGCCCACGCCCTCATCCGGACGCAGAGCACCTTGGCCGCGTTCCGCGATCCATGGCGCAGCGCGTTTTCCAGCAAGGGCTGCAACACCATCTCCGGCATCTCCATGCCCATCAATGATTGAGGCATGTTAATATCCACCTCCAAGCGCTTCTCAAACCGGACCCGTTCAATGGCAAGATAATCGCGGGTGATCTGAAGCTCGCGCTCCACAGAGACCAGCCCCCTCGGGTTGCCGTCGAGCGAGCTGCGAACAAACCGCGACAGCAAAAGCAGGAAGCCGGGCACTCGCGACGCATCCTCCAGGAGCAACCCCATGGCGCTGTTCAGGGAGTTGAACAGGAAGTGGGGGTTCATCTGGTACCGCAACGCCCGGAGCCGTGCCTCCGCCAACGTCTGCTCCAGCCGCAGCGCACGCTGACGATCCATCGCCACGACCCGGAACCTCGCCGTCGCCGACACGAGGAAAAACGAGGGCATGATCATCGAGAGCAACAGCAGGCCCGTAGAAGGATGGATGACCACCGGCACGGTGCCTTGCCACTGCAACCCCAACTGCAACCGCAGCAACCCGCAAACGCCCCACCCCGCCACCAGCCATGACGCCGCCCGATGCCTGCCCGCCACCCATTGCCAGGCAGCCAGTCCCGCACACGTGAAGAACACAACAACGTTCGCCGTGTTGACGCCGCCAATTCCCTGCGTGATGCCCCTCAGCCACCCCACGGTGGCGGCCACCCTGGTCGGCTCGGGCAAATCGGGGCTCGGACGGTGCGTGAGGGCCAGCAGCGCGGCTGCCATCCCCGCCAATCCCACCAACATCCCTACCAACACGCGCCGGGACTCACGCCCCAACGGTCCGCGAGAAAGAAACGACAATGTAAACCATGTCGCCATGAAGGAGCACACGTGGTGGAGGGCCGTCAGCGGCATCCACACCACCACGTCCGCCCAAGGCCAACCCAGCCATGTCCAATACCCCCCATGCACAAAGCACAAAAGCCCATGCACCAACACCAGCCCCGCGTTGACAAGAAACATCTTCTCGTGCAGCAGCCACCCCAATGCCACCGCAGCCGCAAGCACCCCGGCCATTAGCCCTGCCCCGGCCAATACCCACCCTTCCTCCCGAAGCCGCGCCGCCCCAAAAGCCTCCACGCTCGAATGAACCCGCAAAGGCAAAAGGACCGACGCCGGCGTCCATGCTCGCATGTACAACTCCAAAGTCTCTCCAGCCCCGATCTCTACCCCCAGCGACGGCAACCGCGAATCCATGCCACCCTCACCTCCCCTCCTCCTCCCCGCCCTCAGCAACCCCATCGACTCACTGGCCACCACCGTGGCCCCTCGGAGCACATACCAGTCCAGCTCCGCAAACCGACCCCATCGAAGCTCTAGGACCACCCGCACACCGTTCGTCGCCACGTTCACCAGCCGATACCGAACCCACAAGGCGTCGTCCGTGAACCCCAGCGACGGAATGCCTGCTGCCGGCAAGGGCACCCACAACGCATCTCCTACCTTCATCGCATTGGTCAACGTCATCCGCCGCGACGGGTCCCGCAGCAACCGCCCATGCCGCCCAATATCAACCGAGCCCTCCATGCCTCCGATCAGGACTCCCTCGGGTCCACTCGCCCGGCACATCGGCCACGTCACGCAGCACAGCGTCAGGGCTATCAGACCCCAAGAATCCGCACGCCACCGCCCGCCAACCAAAAGGACGCCCGGAAACAACAAGCTCAACGCCCCCAGAGGCCCCCCCGTCATCACGCTCCTTGTCCACCCAAAAAATGCCCAAATAGCCCACGGCATCATCCGTCGCGACCCAGCTCGCGTGGAACGAATCCACAGGGACGTGACCCCTTGCACTACGGACGGATCGAGTGGGCGTCCAATCAGCCTTGGGCAAGCCCAGACTGAAGTCCCTATCGAGCGAACATCGAGAGGTTTGCAGAGCTATTTTTGGCCTAGCAGGACCGCCCCGGCCCAGAATGCCGCCCCCACTTTGTCGTCGCGTCCACACGTCGTCTCCAGCAAAGAAACACCGACCCGCCCCGTATTGCCTAGCTGAAAGCCCGCCGTTTCCCGTGCCGGATCCCCGCCCCTCACCCCGCGCTTTCCTTTGCCCCGATTCAGGCAACCCTCCGCCCGTGCAACCTCCGGGCGCATCCATCAAGGCGGCGGAACCTGCGGACGAGCCCTCGTCCTTCGCCGCCCTCCAACAGGTCACCGTCCCCGACCTGTGGCAGCAGCAGGCCGTCTCCGCGCTCCGCGCCGGCAAGGACGTCGTCGTCCATGCCCCCACCGGGGCCGGCAAAACCCTCGTCTTCGAGCTCTGGTCCAACCAAGGCCGCAACCGCAGCCAGGCCATCTACACCGTCCCCACCCGCGCCCTCGCCAACGACAAGCTCGCCGAATGGCGCGCCCGCGGCTGGAACGTCGGCATCGCCACCGGCGACCTCTCCGACAACCTCGAGGCCCCCGTCATCGTCGCCACCCTCGAAACCCAGAAGAACCGCCTCATCCATGGCGACGGCCCCACCCTGCTCGTCATCGACGAATACCAAATGCTCGGCGACGCCGATCGCGGCCTGAACTACGAGCTCGCCATCGCCCTCGCCCCCGAACGCACCCAACTCCTCCTCCTGAGCGGCTCCGTCGCCAACCCCGAGCAGGTCGTCCAATGGCTCCGCCGCCTGGGCCGCGACGCCGTCCTCGTCCGCCACGACATCCGGCCCGTGCCCCTGGAGGAGGTCCTGGTCACCCAGCTCAACTGGCGGCTTCCCTCCGAGATCCGGTCGCACTGGGCGCGGTTCACCGCCCGGGCCCTCGCCGAGGGACTCGGCCCCGTCCTCCTCTTCGCCCCCCGGCGCGCCCAGGCCGAGTCCATCGCCGCCGAGATCGCCCGCGAGCTCCCCACCCCCAACCCCCTCGTCCTCTCCGAGCCCCAGCGCCGCCTCGTCGGCGAGCACCTCGCCCGCATGCTCCGGGCCCGCGTCGCCTACCATCATTCCGGACTCTCCTACGCCATCCGCGCCGGCGTCATCGAGCCCCTCGCCAAGGCCGGACAGCTCCGAGCCGTCGTCGCCACCATGGGCCTCGCCGCCGGCATCAACTTCTCCCTCCGCTCCGTCGCCCTCACCGCCGACTCCTACAAGCGCGACGGCCAGGAAATCCCCATCCGCCCCGACGAGATCCTCCAGATGTTCGGCCGTGCCGGCCGCCGCGGCATCGACGAAACCGGCTACGTCCTCGCCAACCCCGACGGCATCCGCCTCCGCGACGGCCACCCCGCCGTCCTCGCCCGCTCCGGCATGGTGGACTGGCCCGCCCTCCTCAACCTCATGTCCGCCGCCGACGACCAAGGCAAGGACCCCTTCGCCGAGGCCGTCCGCGTCCAGAGACGCCTCTTCACCACCAAGCCCATCTTCCTCGGCGTCGAGGCCGCCCTGCGCAACCCCGACGTCCCATGCGGCCTCAAGACCGACGCCGAGCGCGCACGCCACGTCCGCCGACGCGTCCGCGAAATCCTCAACTCCCTCGGCGAATGGGAGCCCATGCCCGCCTACCGCGAGACCCCGCTCGAAAAAGTCCGAGTCCACGTCCCACTCACGCCGTTACCCCTCGAGTCCCCGAGCGCCTCAACGGAACCAGCCAATTCGCCGGCTATCGCTCCTGCCTCCCCGGCCTCCCCGCCTCGCCTCGTCCCGGCCCTCGTCGTCCCCGCCGTCCTCGAGGACATCGGCACCGGCGGCCTCGCCAAGGTCGCCGACTCCCCCGACGGCCCCATCCTTGGCCGCTCCATGATCGTCGCCGAGCGCATCGGCACCGACCGCGTCCAACTGGCGAAGTGGGTGCGGCGCGCCACCGGCTGGCACGGGCGCGACGCCGCCATCGAGACATGGCACGGCTCCATCGCTCCCTTGTTGGAACAACACCTCGCCGCCCAGCGCCTCCGCGTCGTCCGCATGGACGTCCACCCCCAGCACATCGTCTCCATGGTCTCCCTCGCCGAGCAGCTCGTCCGCGTCCCCGTGGACCGCGTCGGCGTCCCCCTCTGGCAACCGCCCGAGCGCAACATCTTCCCCAAGGACTGCGCCCAATGCCCCCTCACCCCCACCTGCGAGGGACTCGGGGCTGGCGTCGGCACCGCCATGCTCTGGCGTCGCCTCGCCCTCGTCGATGCCCGCGGCAAGCCCACCCGTCGCGGCCGCATCGTGGGCTTCTTCCAGAACGGCGACGGCCTCGCCGTGGCCGCCGCCCTCGAGGATGCCAAGTATCCCCTCGACGACCTCCTTTACGACCTCGCCAACCTCGACGCCGGGCATCGCTTCGCCGGCGACGACAACCGCTGGGGCGGCCGCCTCGCCATGGCCTGCCATGCCCGCTACGGCATCCAGAACGTCGAGGGCTACCTGGAAAATGGCGTGCCGCCCAAGTACGGCGACGGGGCCAGCCTCGTCGTCCATGCCCTCCACCGCGACCCTTGGAGCAAGCGCCGCTTCGTCACCGACTTCCTCGGCGACGGCGACATCGATCGCGTCGTCATCGAGTGGCGCAGCATGCTCCGGCAGGTCGCCAACGCCCCCGGCCTCGACTGGGACCGCTGGTCCACCTTCCAGGACATGGCCCGCGCGCTCCTCGCCGAAACGGAGTCCCCAACCGACACCCACCTGCCCGCCCTCGAACACCACCAAACCAAGCGCATCGACCACAGGCTCGTCCTGAAAAAGCACTAGCCCTCACGGCCCACCCCGGCCGCCCCGGAGGCACGCCACTATCCCGACCCGGACACGTCCCGGAGGTCCGCGCGGACCGTCTCGTACGTCACAGCATACGCCGCCGCCCGCGCATCCGGTTCCCGCCCCTCCCGCGCGCACCACCCCGCATACAACGCGGGCCACCAGTTCGCGTGGCCGGTCAACCCCTGGGCCCGCCACTCCCCCCATCCCATCAACACACGGCTCCAGCACCGATCCCCATACTGCACCGCCTCGTGGGCCGACGGCATCGCCGACACATACCAGTCCCGCCCAATCCGCGCGTGCAGCACCTCGTCCGCCCAGTCGAAGTCCTGGATCGTTGCCGCCAACGGGTTCGCCGCCGCCAACGACACCTCCCACTCGTGCCGCTTCCCCGTCCGCGGCATCAACCCCTGCTCGATGAAGTACAACACCGCGTGCCGCTCCATCGGCTTCAACTGCGTGTTCAAGCCCAGCGACCACGTGAAGTTCACCCGCACCTCTCGCGGCCAGTCCACCCCCGCCGCCACAAACCCCACCTCCCCCAGCATCGCGTGCCGCGCCTCGTCCCAAAGCTGCCGCGTCATGTCCCGGTAATACCCCCATGGCTTGCCGGGCGTCTCCGCAAGGATGCTCGCCATCATCTCCGGCACGTCGATCTCCCTCAGGCGCTTGTAGTACATCATCAACACCTTCGCGTCCGACGGCATCCCGGGGTCGTAGAGGAATACCTCCGCATTCACCCCCATGTTGTACGGGTCCTCAAACCGCGCGTCCCGCCGCGGCACCCCGTCGTACCGCCAGGGCGTCGCCGACCGCAGCCGAGCCGGGACCGGGCCTGCCTCCCCCATCGTGCCGTCCATCCCGCCCGCCGACCGCATCGCCGCCTCCAGGACCGCACGCGCCGGAGCCCATGCTCCCCTCTCCCCCTCCGTCACCAACGCAGACACCGCTGCCCGGCCCCAATCCAACATCTCCTCCAGCTCCAGCGCCACCAGCCTCAACGCCCGCCGCGTCGGTTGGTCCGCCAACACGTGAGCCTCCCCACGATGCCGCTCCATCGCGTCCCGCAAGGCCGGCAACACCACCTCGTACACGCCCATCAGCAATTCCCCCGTCCCCGCCGAACCCAGCACCTCGTCCATCAACACCTCCAACCCCGCATGGGGGACGTCCTCGAGTCCCAACGGGGGCTCCCGCATCTCCCCCACCCGCGCCCGCAACGCCGTCACGTGCTCCGCCGCCAAGTGGGCGTGCAGGCTGAACGCCATCTTCACCTCATACACGGGCTCCGACGTGATCCGCCCCACCCACAGCGCATGCAACCGCCGCAGCACGTAATGATGACGCTTCAGCCGCCGCACCGACTCGGCCACCGCCAATCCCGGCCGCACCGCCTCGTGCATGGACCCCAGCCCCGCCAACGCGGGCAGCCCCGCAAACGTCCGGTAGGCCATCGCCCTCTCGACAACCGCTCCAAGCCCCGCGCTTTCGATCGTGCTCATGCGCCGCAACCCTGCCTCCCCCTCCCAACCGCGCCAGCTTCCAATGGCTCCCATGAGCCCCACACGGGCCATCCTCCCATCCGCATCTTCCTCCAAAAACCTGCGCTCGCCCTCGCCGCATCCCCCGCGCAAACCTTTCCCCCATCAACATGCCGCACTCCTTCTCGCAGCCCCTCCGGGGCATCGTCCCGCCCCTCGTCACGCCCCTCCGCGCCGATGGCTCCCTCGACGCCGACGCCGTCCCGCGCATCGTCGAGCACGTCATCCAGGGGGGCGTGGCCGGCGTGTTCATCCTCGGCACCACCGGCGAGGGCCCGTGCCACCCGCGCGCCGTCCAGGTGGCCATGATTCGTGCCACCACGCGCGCCGCCGCCGGGCGCATCCCCGTCCTCGTAGGCATCACCGCCTGCGCCCCGGACGATTCCCGACAGCTCGCGTGCATCGCCGCGGAGGCAGAGGCCGATGCCCTCGTCCTCGCCCCCCCCTTCTACCTCCCCGCAACCGGCCCCGACATGCAACGCCATGTCCAAAGCCTCCTCGACGGACTCCCGCTGCCCCTCTTCCTCTACAACATGCCGTCCCTCGTGAAGACGCCCATCGCGCTCGACCTCCTCCGCTGGGCCATCGACCAGCCCGCCATCGTCGGTTTCAAGGACAGCGGCGGCGACTTCGGGTACTTCCACAAGGCCCTTCAGGTCACGCGCGCCCGCCCCGGATTCACCGTGTACATCGGGCCGGAGGAACTTGTGGGCGACGCCGTCCTCTTCGGCGCCCACGGCGGCGTGAGCGGCGGAGCACAGGTCTTCCCCAGGCTCTATGTCGAGCTGTGCAACGCCGCCGCCGTCGGCAACCTCCCACGCACCCGCGCCCTCAACGACATCGTCCAGCGGGTCTCCCGCGAGATCTACGGGGCCTCCGGCTACGCCGCGTCGGTCATCCGTGGCATCAAGTCCGCCCTCCGCGCCCGCAACCTCTGCGACGACGTCATGTCCGAGCCCTTCGGACACGGCACCGACGCCGACCGCTCGCGCATCTCCGGCGCCGTGGCCGCCATCGACGTCGCCATCGCGGCGGCCCTGCGCTAGCCCAGCCCGCCGGACCGGTCACGGCGACGCCATCGGCCCCGACGCACGGTCGAGGAACTCCACGAGGTCCGACAACTGCTGCAACGTCAGCGTCTCGTTGTAGTCCCCCATCCGCGAGAGCTTGCCCGACGCCACCAGTTCGCGCTGGTACGCCGGATCAATGCGATGGGACGGGTTCACGATCGACTGGATGCGGTCCATGCGCGTCCGCCGGCGCGGCTCGTCCCCGAGGACCACCGGCACCGGCGGCTGTGCCGTCGGCGCCGGGAAGATCGTCTCGTGCCCCTTGACCGTGTGGCACGAGTGACACCACAGGTCGCGGAACGCCGCCTCGCCCCGCGTCACCGCCCCATGCGGCAGCCACGTGGCCTCCGCCTCGGGCGAACGCCGGCCCCGCCAGGGCGCCCTGGGCGCGTCCGACATCCCGCCGGCCCAGGACGGGACCCCGTTCGCATCCCGCAGGTGCAACACGCCCTCGTCCGTCTTCACCTGCCGTGCCACCAACACCGGTCGTCCCTCAATCGTGACGTCGGACCCCGTCACCTCAACACGCTGCTTGGGCTTCACCAACACGTCCTGCCGATGGATGTACCAACGAGGGCCCAGGTGGACCGTCACGACGTTGGTCCCCGTGTCCACCTCCGCACGGATGCCCTGCGCCATCCCCCGACGCGGCGTGAACGTCTCCACCCGCGTCACCGTGCCGGAGGCCGACACGATGTTGTTGGAGTCAAACAACCGGACGAACGAGGCCTCGGCGGACCAACCGCCGCTGCCGGGCGGCGGGAACCAACCCTGCGCACGCGCCCGGCACGCGCCGGACACGATCAACGCCGCCGCGAGGACGCGGACGACAGGACTGAAACAACGGGAACTCGGGAACATCACGAACGTCTTCATGCAATCAGTGTCGTGGACGCCCCAGCGCAAAGGGGATGCCACGACTAGGACCCCGCCGTCGCCGCCGCAAATCGGATTTTGGCGGGGCATCACCTCGTATCCCGCGCGCGTCCCGAAACCCATCGACTTCCCGGCACCCTCCCGGAAACCCTCGGCCGATGCCGCTGGAGGCCGCCCATTGCTGCGCCGTCATTCCCGCCCGCGACGAGTCCGGGCGCATCGGTTCCGTCGTGGCCGGGGCCTTGCGTCACCTGCCCGCTGCATGCGTCGTGGACGACGGGTCCAGGGACACCACCGGCACCGAGGCCCGCGCGGCCGGAGCACGGGTCCTGCGCCATGACCGCCCGTTGGGGAAGGGCACGGCGCTTCGCACCGGGTGGCTCGACGCCATCGCCTGCGGCCATGCATGGGCCCTCCTCATGGACGGCGACGGGCAACATGCCCCCGACGACATCCCAGCCCTCCTGGACGCAGCCGGCGACGGCTCCCCGCTCGTCATCGGCGCGCGCCATCTCGCGCCCTCCGTCATGCCATGGGCACGACGCGCCACCAACCGCTGGCTCAGCCGACGCATCTCCCGCCTCGCAGGCCAGTGCATCCCCGACTCGCAGTCCGGCTTCCGCGTCGTTCACCTGCCCACGCTGGCAAGCCTCCCCCTGCGCAGCACCCACTTCGAGATCGAGTCCGAGATGTGCGTCGCCTTCGCCCGCAACGGCCACCCCATCGCGTCAGTCCCGGTCCGGACCCTGTACGGCACGGAGGTCAGCAAGATCTCACCCTGGCGGGACGGTTGGCGGTGGTGGCGGTGGTACCGGGCCACCCGCCGCGACCTTGCTCCATGACAACACGACGCGCGTCCCATGGAACCGCCAGGTCCGCGCGCCCAACAGCCCCGCCCGCCGCGCCAGCGCCTCCCATTCCTCCACCCGCCATGCGCGCCGCACCGACAACATCGCGTCCTGGCGAAACCCGCGGGACATCCAGAACAACCCCGCCCACAAGCCCGCCAGCAAGGCCGCATTGCGGTGCAGGTCGCACACGATCACGCCCAATCTCGCCACGCGCCCCGCCTCCCGGAAGTGCGCCTCCACCTCGGCGTCATCCCCAAGGTGGTGCGTCATCGACATCGCCGTCACCACGTCGAAGCTGCCGTCCCCAAACGGCAATGCCGTCGCGGAGCCGATCACGTGACGCCCGCCAGCCACGAGGTGGGCCGTCTGCGCGCAGTGATCCAACGTCGTGAATTCCCACCTCCAGCCCCGGGCCGCCGCCCAGCCTTCCAGCCGACGCGCCAGGAACCCGTCCCCCGCGCCCACGTCCAGGATCCTCAACGACCGACACGCCTCCGGCCCCACCAACAACGGCAACTCCTTGCGCACGGGCAGGTCCGAGCCCGTCAGCCGATTCAACCGGTTCAGCTCGGCGTAATGGCCGCGCAACTCCCCAAGGGTGCGGTCGGGGCTGTCGAAGTATTCGGCTTGCGTGGCCCGTTGACGCAAAAACATCGTGGCGAGGCTAGGAACAATGAGCCCCCCGTCACAAGCCCCGCCCGCCCGCCGCCGCGTCCCGATCGCCCTCCGCATCCCCGCCACCGCCGGCGTCGCCCTCCTCCTCGGCTGGCTCTGCGGCCTCGCCATGCGCGCCGACGCCCGGCTCGAAGCCCCGCCGGGATTTGTTCGGGGAATGCTTCACGGGGCCATGATGCCCGTCGCATGGCCCGCGCTCCTCGTGGGGCACGACCAAGTCATCTACGCCGAGCGCAACCAAGGCCGGACCTACAAGCTCGGCTACTCCATGGGCGTGAACCTCTCCGGCCTCGTCTTCATCGGCGGCCCCCTCCTGGGCCTCGGCGTGCTGCGACGCCGCCCCGCCCCAGGGCCATGAAGGAGGCCCATGCCCGACGCCCGGCGTCCGGCCCGATCAACGCCACGCGAAGCGCATCACCTCGTACGCCCGAACCGGCCCGCCCATGAAGTACGGCGTGGCCGCCATCTCGAACCCGCCCCGCGCCAGGTCAAAGTCCAAGGGCACCAACGCCCCCGGCTCGTTCGGGTCGTAGCAACGCAGCCGGATGCGCCCGGGCTCCTCCACCGCCTCCGCGACCACCATCGCATGGTTGATCGTCAGCTCCGGGAACGTGAACACATGCACCACCGGCCCGCGCCCGGCCACGGCGTCCCGGGCCATCCGCCGTGCCTCCCGCTCCCGGCTCGCCCGGCCAAACGGAAACAACAACCACGCATGGCTCCGTTGCACGTAGCTCCGCCACGCGCCCCCCGCCTCCTCCCGGATCGTCGCCCCCTCCGCCTCGCTGAACTCGCGGAGGTTGTGCCAACCGGGAATCCGGATCTGCCCCCCCGGGGCGGACCCAGCCCGCGGGCTCCTCGCCAGCACGCGCCTCACCAACGTCCGCAGCGCGCCGGCATCCGGCGGCGGCGCGGTCCCATCGAACACCGCATGCCGGTGAAACTGCCTCACCACCCGCGCCATCACGAAGCATCGCAACGTGTACGACGGCCGCGGCTCCCGGCGCCGATGCACCTGCCGCCCCGTCACGGGGTCGCGCCAATACACCCATTCCGTCTCGTTGCGAAACGCCAGCGTGTCCTCCGGATAACGGAACCGTTGCATCACTCCGCGCCGACCCTGTTGCCGTCGCCCGCCCCATGACAAGACGGCACGCGGCAGGCAGGGATCCCCAAGCGCCAGGATGGCTCGTGTCGTGCTGCGGGCCGCGAACCGCCTTGCCATCGCCCCGTCCCAGCGGGCAAACCATGGCCCGCCCCATGCTGGATCAACGCTGGAGATCAACCGTGGATGCCTTCGCGGACGACGTCGCCGTGCACGACGTCGCCTCGGGACGTTCATGGACCTTTGCCCGTCTGGCGCGCGAGGCGGACGCGAGCCCCGCGAACCCCCATCCCCGGACCGGGGCCGTCCATCCCTGTGGAAGTGGACCCGGCTTCATCCTCGACGTCCTGCGCGCATGGCGGGCAGGGGTCGTCACCTGCCCGCTCGAGCCCGGGCAACCGTCCCCGGACCTGCCACGTCCCGCCGCCATCGTCGCCCATCTCAAGCTGACCTCCGGAACCACCGGCACGCCCCGATGCGCCGCGTTCACCGCCGCACAATTGGCCGCCGACGCCGACGCCATCGTCCGCACCATGGGGCTCGAACGCGGTTGCCCCAACCTCGCCGTGATCTCGCTCGCCCACAGCTACGGCTTCTCCAGCCTCGTGCTGCCCTTGCTCCTCCACGGCATCCCGCTCGTGCTCGCCGCCTCCGCCCTGCCCGCGGCCGTCATCGCCGCGGCGGCGACCACCGGGGACGCGCCCCTCACCTTGCCCGCCGTCCCCGCCCTCTGGCGCGCTTGGCACGACGCCGGGGCCATCCCGTCCCGTGTCCGCCTCGCCATCTCCGCAGGCGCGCCGCTGCCACGGGCCCTGGAGCAGGCCGTGTTCGACCGCTCGGGCCTCAAGCTCCACAACTTCCTCGGCGCATCCGAGTGCGGTGGCATCGCGTTTGATCGATCCACGGTGCCCCGCAGCCTTCCCAGCCTCGCCGGTCAACCCCTCGCAGGCGTCCACGTCGCCGTCGGCACGGACGGCCGGCTCGAGGTGCGCGGCCCCGCCGTCGGGCTCGGCTATTGGCCTGCGGACGAGGAATCGCTCCGCCCAGGCTGCTATCGCACGGGCGACCTGGGCGAGGTCCTGCCCGACGGATCCATCGTCGTCCACGGCCGTGCCGTGGACATCATCAACGTGGCCGGCCGCAAGGTGTCGCCCGAGTTGGTCGAGGCCGCGCTCCGTTCCCACCCGGCCGTGCGCGAGTGCCTGGTGCTCGGCTTGCCCTCGGACGACGCCCGATGCGAGGAGGTCGCCGCCGTGGTGGCCACGGCCAATGGCGTGGCGCCCGAGGACCTGCGCGACCACCTCCACGCCCGCCTGCAACCCTGGCAGGTGCCGCGCCGCTGGTTCCTCGTGGACCAACTCGAGGCCAACGCCCGCGGCAAGCTGTCGCGCGCCGCATGGCGCCAACGCCTCAAGCCCGATTGACCCACGCCCCGGGAAGCGGGGAGCGGGAGGCGGGAAGCGGGAAGCGGCGGCCCGCAACGCGGTCAACGCGGTCAACGCCCCACGCCCCACGCCCCTCACGCCCCCGCCAGCGTCACCTCGCACTCCAGCAGCACCCGCTCACCCACCCGCGCCGTCGCCCGCGCCGACACGACGTTGGCCAGCCTCCCCATCAACGTCGCCTCGACGCGCACCGTCTCCCCAGGCAACGCCGTCCCGTGGATCCGCGCGTGGCGCACCGCGGCCAGCTTGAGCCCCTTCAACGGCGCATGCGCCGGGTCCGCCTGCGCGACCACGCCCGCAAGCTGCGCCGCCGCCTCCACCAACAGCACGCCCGGCAGGATCGGCGCGCCCGGGAAATGCCCGCGCAGGAACGGCTCGTCACCGCGCGGCGTGTACTCCGCCGCCCCGCGCACCCCCGGCTCCAAGGCCACCAACCGGTCCAGGAATCGAAACTCCGGCCCGTGCGGCAACGCCCGCAACGCTTCCTCCCATCCGCTCATCGCGGCCCCTCCCCCAGGGGTTGCGTCACCTTCCATGTCCCATCCACCGGCGACGCCAGCCATCCCTCCGGCAACGCCCCGTTCATCCGCGCGTTCACAAACTCCGTTCGCATCGTCGAGCCATCCCGCATCACCAGTTCCGTCCCCCGCAACGCCAATTCCGGCGTCGCCAGCAACACGCTGAACTCGGACATCAACCGCCGCGCGCCCTCGCCGCGCGGACGGAACCGCAGCCAGTGCACCCCGTTCGTCGCCCCCTCGCCCAGCAGCTCAAACCGGTTCGTGAACCCCGCCGCGTCCCGCGGAAAGCCCCCCTCCAGCAACGCCAACACGTCGCCGGCCGGACCCGACGCCATCGCCGCCACCGGATACCGCTCCGCCCGGCGCAACCCCGGCGACAGCAGCAACAACTCCTCGTCCGTGCGCAGCACTACCGACCGCGCGGGCTCCCCCAGCTCCCACCGAAACCGCGCCGGGGCCTCGAACCACACCCGGCCCCGCGCCTCCAACGGCCCCGCCAACGCCTTGAGCCGACGCGTCTGCACGAAGTCCGCCGACCACGTCGTCACGTTGGTTTGCATCGCCAGCCAACGCTCGAGCACGACGCCGCCCTCCGCCGCCATCGCGCGCCACAGGGCCAGCCCGCCGCAGCCAAAGATCCAGAAAACACGCAGCCATCGCCGCGACATCGCGCCCAAGGCGTTCACGGCCGTTCCTCCATGGCCGACGCGCCCGCCCACACTGGCACAAAGTGATACCATTGCTCCGGATGCTGCCGCAGCACGGGCTCGAAGGCACGCAGGATGCCCTGCGTCAGCGCCGCCCGATCCTCGCGTGACCCCAGCCGCGCGCGCTCGTAGGGCACGGGAGCCAGAGCATCCGCCCGATACCCGACGCCCTCCCGCACGATCACCACCGGCAACACCACGCACCCCGACGCCCGCGCCAAGTCCGCCGCCGCGCCGCTCGCGTCAAACGGGCGCCCCATCCATTCCACGCGCGTCCGATGCGATGCCATCGGCCGGTCCACCAACAGCGCCACCACCCCGCCGTCCTGCAGCCGCCGGATCACCTCCACAAAGGCAAACGGGTCGGTCCCCACCACCAGCGTGTCCGTCCCCTGCCGAGCCCGCGCCGCCATCCGCGCCTCCGTCAGGCTCGCGCCCGGTTCCGGGGCCGTGAGCACCAGCGGCCGCACCCCCATGCGCCGCAGCACCAACGTTCCCAGCTCCCAGTTGCCCAGGTGCGGCGTCACCAGCAACACCCCGCGCCCCGACCCCACCGCCCCATGGAAATGCTCCCATCCCGACCCCAGCCGCACCTCGTCCTCCGACACGCGCCCGGCCTCGTGCCGCAGCAGGTCCACGACCTTTTCCGCGAAGCACCCAAGGTTCGCGCGCGCCACGCGCCGCGCGTCCGCGCCCGGCCCAAGCAACGGGGCCACGTTGGCCTCCACCACCGCCAGGCGACCCGGACGCAACCGCGCATACAAGCCCGCCAAGCACCGCGCCACCCAACGCCACGCCGCCGGGCTCCCCTTCCCCGCCAACCACGTCCCCGCCCGCCATGCCGCACCGCCATACAAGGACGACGGCCCCGCCCCGCTGCGGTCCCTGCCTTCCGTCCTGTCGTGGCCGCGCCCCTCGTCGCCACACCGTTCCTTCCCGCGACCCTCCAACGCCCACCACAACCCCGGCATCAACCCCAGGCACGACACCAGCACGCAGCCCACCCCCAGCGCGCACACCAAGTCCATGCTCGCGAGCCCGGCGTTGCTGCTCCACGCCAACGAACCAAACCCCGCAATGTTCGCGCCCGCGCACAGGACCAACGCCCGGCCCGTCGTTCGCCACAGCCGCCCCGCGTCCGCACCGTGCCGTCGCAGCGCCCACTGCACATGGATTGTCGAGTCCACGGAGGACCCCAGCAGCAACGGCAAGGCCACCAGGCTCAGGAGGTTCCACTCCAACCCCACGCAAGCCATCACGGCCACCAGCAACGCCAGCCCCAGCGCCAGCCCCGCAAAGCCGAGCGCCACCTCGCGCCAGCGCCCGAACGCCAGCCACAGGCACGTCCCCAGCATCAACCCCATGCACCCGGTCAACGCCGCCACGCGCCCCTCCACCCGCCGCATCAACGCCGGGGCCAAGCCCTCCCAGCTCGCCATCCACATCCCGTCCGGCAACGACGCCTTCAACCGGCCGCGCCCCTCGGCCGTCGCCACCTCCACCATGCCCGCCGACACCCACCGTCCCGTCGCTTCCCGCGCCACCGCCTGCGATGTCACCCAACGCGACCACGCGTTCGTCGGCCACGGCCCCGCCCCGTCCCTGCCTTCTTCCCATCCGCGGCCCATCCCTCCGTCCGGCCCCCCATCCCACCTCGCCCAACGTCCCAGGACCGCCCGCGTCAATCCCAACGCCTCCCCCGTGAACCCCGCGCCGCGCGCCGCCCCCTCCAGCGCCACGGCACGCGCCGCCAGCGCCGACGCCACCGCCGCGTTCGTCCCCGCCCGATCCGGCCGCGGCCAAAAGGCCGTGGGCACCAGGAACCCCAGCGCGTCGCCACGCCGCACCGCCGCCTGCAACGCCGCCTCCGCCGCCTCCCAGGCCCGGCCCATCGACGCCAGGTCCTCCCCCGCCAACACGAGCCATGCGGTCTCCCGCGTCCGCCCCGTCGCCTGCTTCCACGCGTCCATCGCCGCGTAGGCCTCGCTCTGGCGCGGCCGCAGCGGGTCGCTGCCCGGGTTCATCCTGGGAAGGCCATGCACCCCCAACACCACGGCCACGCCGGCCACCACCCACGCCGCCGGACGCCACCCTCGCGCCACCGGCACGCGCCCGCATGGAACACCCGGCGCCGGCGGCCGACACCACCGCATCGACAACGGGAGGAACACCCCCAGCATCACCCACGCGCCCACCCCGAGCCCCATCGCCGTCAACGCCCCGAGCTGCGCCAGCCCCGGCAACCCCGCCGCACCCAGCATCAGGAACGTCGCCGCCGTCGTCGCCGCCGACCACCCCACGCCCGGAGCCACCTCGCGTCGCACCGCCGCCAACCCGCGACCCGGATCCGACGCAAACTCCTGATACGCCACCAGCCCGTAGTCCACCGTCAGCCCCATCAACACGGCGGCGAACCCCACGCTCACCACGTTCAACGTCCCCAGCACCAGCCCGCCCAACGCCAGCGTCAACCCCAGCGTCAACACCAGGCACCCCACCAACAACCCCACCGGCCGCCAGCTCCGGTGCGCCCACCAAAACAACAGCCCAATCAAACCCAGCGTCGCCACCACCGAGCTTCGCAGGTCCCCCTCCATCCCCGTCCCAATCTCCGCCAGGAACGCCGGGCCGCCCGTGAACGCCACCGACACGCCCCCCGGGCCCAACACCCGCGCCGCCTCCCCTCGCACCCGCCCAATCCAGGCCGTCGCCGCCGCATGGTCCATCCCCTCCACCGGCGGCTCCACCCAAACCATCCGAAGCCGCCCCCCATCCCCCTCAAACAACCCGTTCCCGTCCGTCATTCCGGGCATTCGCCCCTCCATGCCCGGCAACCGCGTCAGGCCCAGCGGGTCGTTCCCAACCCGCGCCAGCTCCAGCGGGTCCAACGACGTCGCCAACGTCTCCCGCGCGGCGGACAGCGCCTCGTTCATACGCCCCGGCGCCAGCCCTTCCGCCAAGGCTGCCAAGGCTTCGGGCGGTTGTTGCAACCACAGCCACGCAAGGTTCTCCGCCGCCGCGCCTGCATCCATCTCCGGCGCACGCCAGCGCACCGACCGCGCCAGGTCCGGCCGCGTCTCCAACGCCTCCGCAATCGCCCGCGCGGCCCCAGACGCCACCGCCGCGTTCGTCGCCCGCACCATCACCGCCAGGTCCCGCGCCCCCGAGAAATGCCTCTGGTGCACCTGCAAGCCCCGAGCCTCCGGAAGGTCCGCGGGAAGCAACGCAAGGATGTCCGTGTCGAACCGCAGCCGCGCGAGACCCGCCCCAAGGACCAGCGCACCCGCCAGGACCAGCCACCAAGGCCCCTTCATGGAACGGTCCCCTCGACGACCTCGCCCGTGGATTCGTTCACAAGCCTCCAGCCCGTGCCCGGCGGCGGACCCGATACTTCCAGGCGCCACGGGGACCCGGCCGGGGGCCGCGACGGCGGCACGTCATCCAACAGGAACCAAGGCACCCGCGCCGGCGGTTGGCCGCGCCCGCCCGACACGCCGCGGCGCATCGACGTTTCCAGCGTCCAGCCCGAGGTGCCGCGCCGCGCCGTCAGCCACGGCAGGCCCTGCTTCCCGAACTGCACCCAGTGCCGCCCGTCCACGTGGCGCGCCACGCTCAGCTCCCCCAGCAGTTCCGGGGCCTTGGCCGACGGGCGCCACACCACCTCCGCCTCCCGCACGCGCCACCCCGGCTCCGCAAGGTCCAACGGGGCCATGACGGGGACCGCGCAACCCGCCCCGGCCCACGCCGCCACGGCCGCAGCCAACCACGCCCCCGCGCCGCCCGGCCTCATGACGGCGCGCCGACGCCCGGCGCGAACGAGATGCGCGGCATGAACGGCCGCCATGCCTGGAGACGCACCAGCCAAAAGAACACCCGCATCCGCCACCGAAGCCGCCACCCCCCCTCCAGCTCCCCCGCCAACACCGCGTTCACCGCCGCCGCCAAGCCCCACTTCTGCCTCGGCTCCAAAAACAGCTCCATAAACGGCGTCGTGTAGAAGTTCTCCACCATCTCCGTGTACAACCCCATCGCCCCACGCACCCGGCGCTCGTACCCCGGCATCAACGCCGACCCGTCGTCGCCCCGCTCCAGGCTCCCCCGCACCGCCTCCGCCGCCAGCCGCGCCGAAAACATCGCCAGGAACACCCCGCTCGAAAAAATGGGGTCCACGAACCCCGCCGCATCCCCCACGCGCACCACCCGGCCCGACCACATCCGCCGGTTCCGATAGCTGAAGTCCCCCGCCGTCCGCAGCGGCCCCGCCGGCCGTGCCCCCGCCATCCGCGACGCCACGGCCGCGTTCGCCTTTACCCGTTCCCAGAACATCGCCTCCGGCTTCGCCCCGGCCCCATTCCCCTCCCGCGCCGACCGATCCATCACCATCCCCACGCTCACCCGCGACGCCCGCCCCTCCCCGGGTAACGTCAACGGGATCATCCAAAACCACCCGTCCTCCATCCGCAGGATCACCGTGTCCCCCGCCGCCTCGCCCGCGTCCACGTGCACCCCCTCGAAATGCCCGTACACCGCCCACTTCCGCAGCCGCGGGTTCCAGTCTCGCAACCCCTCCGCCGTCCCCGTCAGGTTGCCCTGCCCCGACGCATCCACCACAAAACGGCCCTCATGGCAAACGGCGGCCCCGGCGGCGTCCCGCCCCGTCACGCGGACGGCTCCCTCAACGGACTCCACCCGCTCCACGGCCACCTCCTCGCGAACCTCCGCGCCGCACGACGCCGCGTGCCGGAGAAGAATCTCGTCAAACCGCGACCGCTCCACCTGGAACGCCTCCGTGTGGCGCGTGAACCGGCCCGACCGGAACACGAACCCCGTCCCCTTCGACCCGTTGCCCAGGTGGAATTGCGCCCCGCGCTTCATGGGAAACCCGGCCTCCTGGAGCTTCGGAAGCACGCCCAGTTCCTCGAAGATCGCGTGGTTGTAGGGCAGCAAGGACTCCCCGACGTGAAACCTCGGAAACCGTTCCTTCTCCAGCACCACCACACGAAGCCCGGCCCGCGCGAGGCACGTCGCGGCACAGGACCCGGCAGGCCCGCCCCCGATCACCACCACGTCATGCCTGGGAACGCTCACGCGGCGCAGCATGGGGCCGCCCCGGGAGCGGCGACAAGCGAGGAGCGGGCGCCAGTCCTGGTGCCCGCGTGGCCTCACCGGGACCCCGCCTCCTCCCCTCCGTCCTGCTCAAGCGAAGCCACCCAGGGCAACGGCTCGCCATGGTGGATAGGCTCGTCCTTGAGACCTCCAGGCGGCATCGGCTGGGGGGGCTGCTCGTGGGATGCACGACGCCGTGCAGTGAGCCCAGCCATCGTGAGCCTTCGGTGAATCGACATGAGTTCCACCACCGCTTCCGGGCTCTTCGCTACCAAGGACCAGCGATGGCCACGGCACCTGCCTCGGGCAGGACGGCCGTGCTCTCATCCCTGACCCTCAGGCAACGGATCTCCCCTTGCCACCCGCCCAGGGACGCGGCCATTCGACGGGGCCAATGGACCCAAGCCCGTTGCTACCCAACCCACCACGAGGCCACCCAACGCGTCACAAACGCCATCAACCACGCCAAGGTCGTCATGTACGCCACCTGGAACAGGGGCCAGCGCCAGCCGTTTGTCTCCCGGCGCACCACCGCCACCGTGCTCACGCACTGCATCGCAAACACGTAGAAGACCATCAGCGTCAGCCCCAACGTGGTCGTGTACACCGGGGTGCCGTCCGGCCACCGCTCGCGTTGCATCCGATCCGCAAGCCCCAGCACGGCGCCCCGGTCCCCGGCGTCCGTGTCCCCAGCGTTGTAAACGACCGACATCGTGCTCACGAACACCTCCCGCGCCGCGAACGACGCCACGATGCCAATCCCCATCTTCCAATCGAAGCCGAGCGGCCGCAGGACCGGCTCGATCCATTGTCCCAGGCGCCCGGCCATGCTGTGGCGCAGCGCGTCGCCCGACTCCTCGCGGTCCAATCGTGCAATCGCCTCGCGCACCGCGGCGGCCGCCCGCGCCTCGTCTCCGGAGCGAGCCTGCTCGACCGCCCTTGCCACCACCTCCGCAGACGCATCCGGCGGGACAAGGCCCGCCGCCCGAACCACCCCTGCCCTCCGGGCATCAAACGAGGCCGTGGCCGCGCCGTCCCGCGGGAACGTCACGAGGAACCACAAGAGAATGTTGATCCCCAGGATCACCGTCCCCGCCTTCCGCAGGAACAGGCGCGACCGGTCCCACATGTGGCGGAGGATCACCCCCAACACGGGCCTTCGATACGGTGGCAGCTCCAGGAGCAAGGGCGGGGGCTCGCCCTTCAGCAACGTGCGCTTGAACAACCACGCCATGCCGAGCGCCCCGCCAATGCCCAGCACGTACATCCCCGTCAACACCAACCCCTGCACCAGCGCCCCGCCTCGAATGCACGCCGCAATCAAGACGGTGTACACCGGGAGCCGGGCCGAGCAGCTCATCAAGGGAGCCACCAGGATCGTCGCCAACCGGTCCTGCGGCGTCTCGATCGTGCGCGTCGCCATCACCCCGGGGATCGCGCACGCAAACGAGGACAACATCGGGATGAAGCTCTTCCCATGCAGCCCCACGCGGCTCATCAACCGGTCCATCAGGAAGGCCGCCCGCGCCATGTAGCCCGAGTCCTCCAGCAGGCTGATGAACAAAAACAAAAGGCAGATCTGCGGCAGGAACACCACCACCGACCCCACCCCGGCCACCACGCCCCGTGACAACAGGTCGTTGAGGTCGCCGGCCGGCATCGCGCCGCTGACCCAGCCCGCCGCCCCCTCCACCGCTGCCTCGATCCAGCCCTTCGGCCACTCCGCGAGCCAGAAGATGCTCACGAACAACGCCAGCAGGATGCCCGCGAAGATCAACGGCCCCATCACCCGGTGCGTCACCACGCGATCCACCCGGTCCGACCACGTCTCCCCGGGCGGCGCCGTCTCGCGGGTGACCGCCATCTGGATCGCCGCCACCCGGGCGTAACGCGCCTCGATCGCCGCGCTCCGCCAATCCGTTCCCGCCGCCTCCAACCGAGCCCGTGCCCCGGCCACCTCGTCCAGGAGTTCCGGCGGGTAATGTCCCGGCCTCGACTCATGCGGCCGGTCGTCCGAGATCAGCAGCAACGCCTCGGCGGACGCCAGCCGTTCGCGCTGGGGATGCAACGCCGCCAGCCGGGACTGCAATGCCCGCGCCTCCCGGCCAAACCCCTCCGGCAACTCCGTGAAGTCGCGGGGGATCACCCGGGTCGTCCCGCGGGCCGCCTGCGCCTTCAAGGCCGCCGCCAGCTCCGGAACCCCCGCGCCGTCGCTCGCCACCAGCGGATACACCGGCACCCCCAGCGCCGCCGACAATCCCTTGTCGTCCACGTCCATCCCGGACGCGCGCGCCACGTCCACCATGTTGAGCACCACAAAGACGGGATGCCCCAGCTCGATCACCTGCGTGGCGTAGTAGAGATTCCGCTGAAGGTTCGAGGCGTCCACCACCACCAGGACCAAGTCCGGCGCGGCCACCTCGGGCTCGCGCTGGAAGAGGACATCCCTCGCGACGCGCTCGTCCGGCGACTGCGGGCTCAGGCTGTACGCGCCCGGCAAGTCCAGCACCAACACCGGATCGCCCCCGGCCGTCCCCAGCAACGCGCCCTCCTTCCGCTCCACCGTCACGCCCGCGTAGTTGCCCACCTTCGCCCGAAGCCCCGTCAACGCGTTGAAGAGCGTCGTCTTCCCGCAGTTCGGGTTGCCCGTCAGCACCACCAGGAACGGCCGCGCGGCCTTGCCATGCGCCCTCATGGCTCCCGGACCATCACCCGGTCCGCCTCGTGCCGCCGTAACGACAGATGGTAGCCCCGCACGCGAATCTCAACCGGGTCCCCCAATGGCGCATACCGCACCACCTCCAAGGGCGTCCCCGTCAACAACCCCATCTCCAGGATCCGCCGACGATGCTCCGGCGGGATGTCGATGGCCGTCACCACGCCCCGCTCGCCGGGCTGGAGTGAGGACAAGGGCCTCGCGTTCATGGGTCGGGGAAGAACCGACGGCCCGTGGGCCGTTCAGGCTGGAAGCCTCAGGCCCACTCCGGATGTCCCAACAGGCTCCACAAGAATCACATCCGCCAGCCGCGCGCTCACCCCAAGCCGGGCATTGCAGACCTGACACAGGACGTGGGATTGGAGGCTGATCACGCGCACACGCTGCTGCTCGCCAAAGCCCATCTCCCGCAGCCGCTGGTTCGTCTCCGCAGTCCCATCCAGGCGCCGCACGACGAACACGCCGCCCGCCGCCACCCGGCTCAACGGTCGCCAAGCAGCGGTTCCGGCTTCCGAGCCGTCGCCCGTCGGAACCGTCGCAAAGGACCCATCGAACGCCATGCCGCCAGCCTACAGACGACGCTGTTTTTGCGACAAGGCACCCCATTGTCGCCTCCTTGCCATCCTTTGTTGCGACCTTGCCTGCCACGGAGCCCGACGTTGCGGTCCCAAGCAACGCTGATACGGTCTGGCCCAAGCGAGAACGCCTTCCGGCGTTCTGTGAACGATTCCACCGCAACGTTATCACTGCACCATGGCGCACGAACTCGCACCCCTCCCCTACCCCAAGGACGCCCTCGAGCCGCACATTGACGCGCTCACGATGGAGATCCACCACGGCCGCCACCACAAGGCCTACGTGGACAACCTCAACAAGGCCATCGCCGGCAATGCCGCCCTCGAGGCCAAGTCCATCGAGGCCCTCATCGGCGACCTCGCCTCCGTCCCCGACGCGATCCGCGGCCCCGTGCGCAACAACGGCGGCGGCCATTGGAACCACACCTTCTTCTGGAACCTCCTCGCCCCAGGCAAGGGCGGCGCCCCCTCCGGCGACCTCGCCGCCGCCATCACGGCCGCCTTCGGCACCTTCGAAACCTTCAAGGAGAAGTTCGAGGCCGCCGGTATCGGGCGCTTCGGGTCCGGCTGGGCCTGGCTCGTCGTCCAAGGTGGCAAGCTCGAGGTCGTCTCCACCCCCAACCAAGACAACCCGCTCATGGGCAAGGCCATCGCCGGCGTCGAAGGCAAGCCCATCCTCGGCATCGATGTCTGGGAGCACGCCTACTACCTCAAGTACCAAAACAAGCGCGCCGACTATCTCAAGGCCGTCTGGAACCTAGTGAACTGGGACAAGGTGGCCGCCCTCTTCGCCGCCGCCCGCTAGCCGGGGTCCCTGGTTCCCCTCACCCCAAGGAGCGGCCCTGCGGCCGCTCCTTTTTTGTCCTCGTACACCCACCCAACGCCCCACAAGCCTTCCCCAAGACATCATGCGCATCGGCATCATCAGCGACACCCACGGGCACCTGGACCCGGTCGTGCGGACCCTGTTCCAAGGCGTCGATCACATCCTGCACGCCGGCGACTTCGGGTTCGCCTCCATCCTTCTCGAGCTCGAGGACATCGCCCCCGTCACCGCCGTCCTCGGCAACACGGACGACCCCGGCACCGGCTACAAGGAGCTAGAAACGGTCCAGCTCGGCGGGCGCACCTTCATCCTGCACCATGTCGTGGATCCCGGACACCTCACGGAGCGCCTGCAACTCGCCCTCCTCCATCACTCCCCTGACGTCATCGTTTACGGGCACACCCATGAGGCCCATCACGAGGTGCGCGACAGCCGCCTCTTCCTCAACCCCGGCTACGCCGGACGTCGCAAGGGAACCGAACACCGCTCCGTCGCCATCCTTCGCATCGAGGACGACGTCGAGATCGACTTCATCGCCCTGGACTAATCCGAAGGGCATCGGTTCCGCAGAACCGCCGCCGGAAGCCACCCGGCGCTCACGCTGAGCCCGCGTCGGAGACCGGTTTCCGCTCCGCGAGTCTCCACCTTTCACCCGCCCTGCCCTGCCTTCGGGACGCCGTCGCAAGCAAACCGAGTGCCAATTCGCCGCTTGTGGCCATTTCGTTCGTCGATACCCTGCTCCCCCACACGATGTCGCAAGGCCTCCATCTCACGCAGCGGATGTCCCAGCAGTTGGTGCTGTCCCCACAGCTCCAACAATCCCTCGCGTTGCTGCAGGCCCCCGTGCTCGAACTCAAAGCCCTCGTGGAGCAGGAACTCGAGCAAAACCCCGTGCTGGAGGAAGCCCCATCCCTCGAGACGCCCGCCGATGAAGGAGCGCCAGACGAGGCCGCCAACGAGGCCGCCGCCCTCGCCGACCCCGCCGAGCCCCCGCGCGACCTCCAGTTCGACCCCGCCACGGACAAGCCCGAGCCCGCCGAGGCCAGCGACGACTTCGACCGTCAACTCGAGCAAATGCTCCAGCTCGACCAGGAATGGCGGGATCAACGTGCCGAGGCCGCCTCCGCCGCGGGACGCCCGTCCGCCGAGGACGAGGAACGTCGCCAGCACCTCTTCGACTCCCTCGTCGCGCCCACCTCCCTCCAGGAGCAACTCCTCGAGCAGGTCCGCCTCGCCGACCTTTCCACCGACGACCGCCGCGTCGCCGAAATGATCGTCGGCAACATCGACGACTGCGGCTACCTCCAATCCGGCGTCCACGAGCTCGCCTTCAGCACCAACATCCCCTCCCTCCAAATCGAGGCCGTCCTCCGCGTCATCCAGTCCTTCAACCCTCCCGGCGTCGGTGCCCGCAACCTGCGCGAGTGCCTCCTGCTCCAGCTCGAGCGCGCCGAGCGCGCCGAGTCCCCCGAATACCGCATCCTTCGCGACCACTTCGACCTCCTGGGCAAGCGCCGCTTCCCCGAGATCGCCCGCCACCTCGGCATCACCCCGGCCGAGGCCCAGGAACACGCCCGCCACATCGCCCAGCTCAACCCCAGGCCCGGCCTCGACGCCACCCCCTCCACCGAGCAACACGTCGTCCCGGAAGTCACCGTCACCCGCGACGGGAACGACTTCGTCGTCGCCACCGAGTCCGACTACGTCCCCCATCTCCGCATCAGCAACACCTACAAGGACCTCCTCGCCGACGCCGACACCGCCCCGGAGGTGCGCGAGTACATCCGCGAGAAAATCCGCGCCGGAAAATTCCTCATCAAGTCCATCCACCAGCGCCAGGACACCATCACCCGGATCGCCACGGAGATCGTCAAGCGCCAGCGCGACTTCATGGAGCACGGGGTCTCGCGTCTCAAGCCCCTCACCATGGTCCAGGTCGCCGAGGTCGTGGGCGTGCACGAGACCACGGTCAGCCGCGCCGTGTCCGGGAAGTACATGACCACCCCCCATGGCGTCTTCGAGATGAAGTACTTCTTCACCTCGGGGCTCCAGACCGACTCGGGCGACGCCGTCTCCAACACGTCCGTCAAGACCCTCCTCGCCGCCATGATCGCCGCCGAGGACAAGGCCCACCCCCTCTCCGATGAGGACCTGGTGGAGCAAATCAACTCCAAGGGCATCCAGATCGCGCGCCGCACCGTCGCCAAGTACCGCGGCGAGCTCGGCGTCCTGCCCAGCCACCTCCGAAAGTCCTACTGAACCGCCGGGTCCCCTTCTTGGCGCCCATTGCCAGGGTCCCAGGGGCTCCACCCGTCGGTCGCCCGTGGCCTCCGCTCGTGCCTCCGCAGCAACACCCCGCACCCCCGCTTCCCCAGCCAGCCCTCCACGCCGCCCATCGCAGCATCCGGCAACGTCGTTACGTCCCATGGCCCGTCACACGGCGATGTGACATCACGGCCGCCGCGCGAGGGAACGCGCCTCCAGCAAGCCCAACGACCGCTTCGTGGCCCAACTCATCGCCGCCTGGGATCGGGACATGGATGGATTGACCACAACAGGCCTGTGCGCGTGAGCCCAAGGGGGACATGGCCGCGAGGATGACGTCCTCCTTCCGGCACGAAGCCCTTGCAAGGGGCCGGTCCGGAACAACGCGAAGGGGTTGCCCCGCCGTCTCAACCCCTCACCAGCGGCAGGATGACCTCGGGCTCCACCACGCCCGTCAGCTTTTGTTCCAGGCCGCCGTAGAAGTACGTCAGGCGCTCGGGCTCGAGCCCCATCAGGTGCAGGATCGTCGCGTGCAGGTCCCGGATGTGATGCCGGTCCTGGACGGCGGCCTGGCCGATCTCGTCGGTCTCGCCGTGGCTGGTGCCGCCGCGCGCGCCGCCGCCCGCCAGCCAATACGTGAAGCCCAGCGGGTTGTGGTCGCGCCCGTCCTTGTCGCCCTGGCTGATGGCCTGCCGCCCGAACTCGCCGCCCCACACGACCAACGTGGAATCGAGCAAGCCGCGTTGCTCCAGGTCCTGCAGCAACGCGGCGATGGGCCGGTCGATCTCGGGGCAATGGATGCGAAGGTTTTCCTCCACGCCGAAGTGCGCGTCCCAGTTCTGCTGTTGGTGCCCGCCGCCGTGGTAGATCTGGATGAAGCGCACGCCACGCTCCACGAGCCGCCGCGCAATCAGGCACTGTCGCCCGAACGGCGCCGGGCCCAGCGCCAGCGGATGGTCGCCCGGACGCCCCTCGTTGACGCCGTACATCTCGAGGGTGCGGGCGTCCTCGCGGGACAGGTCGAGCGCCTCGGGGGCCTCGCGTTGCAACTGGAACGCCAGCTCGTAGCTCGCCATGCGCGCCTGAAGCTCGGAATGGCCCGGGTGCGCCGCCGCATGGCCGGCGTTCAACCGGTTCGCCGCGTCGATCAGGTCCCGCTGCATGGCGGCCGTGTGGCCCGCGCCCGGATCGAGGTTGAGCAACGGCTGGCCGGAGGCGCGGAACACCGTCCCCTGGTACGACGCCGGCATGAACCCCGCCGACCAGTTTGCCGCGCCGCTGATCGGGCCGCCGCGCGGGTCCAGCATGACGACGTAGCCGGGAAGGTTCCGGTTCGGGCTTCCCAGCCCGTAGGCCAGCCACGAGCCCATGGAGGGCCACCCTTGCAGGATGCGCCCCGAGTTGAGCTGCAACATGGCCGACCCATGCGCGAACGAGTCCGCGTACAGCGACTTGACCACGGCCAGCTTGTCCGCGTGACGGGCCAGGTGGGGCAGAGCGTCCGAGACCCACAACCCGGACTGCCCGTGCTGGCGGAACACGCGGCGCGACCCCAGCAGCTTGCCCGGCTTCACGTCGCGCCGCCGCTGCTCCACGTCGATCGTCTGGCCGTGGCGTCGTTGCAGCTCGGGCTTGTAGTCGAACAAGTCCATCTGCGAAGGCCCGCCGTACATGAACAGGAAGATGCACGCCTTGGCCGGGCCGCGCCGGTGCGGCGGGCGCTCCGCCAACGGGTTGGCCACGGCATCGGCCAACGCCGTCGCCGCGCGGGCGCGACCGCCAAAGAAGCCGTCCTCCTGGAGCAACCCGGACATCGCCACGCCCGTGAACCCGGCGCCCATGCGCCACAGGAACTCGCGCCGTCCTTGTGTTCGTTTTCCCGGATTCATTCCACGTACAACGCCTCGTTCAGGTTCAGCAGCATCAGGCACGTCGCCTCGAGCGCGCGCCGGGCGGGGTCGGCCTCGGCGACGTCCGGTCGGAGGGCCACGCGCCCGCCCGCCGTCTCCAACACGATGTCCTCGGCGCTCAACGGCGCGCCCCAAGCCCGCAGGCCCACCACGCCCGCCGCCGGCAACGGCCCGGGCAAGGCCACGTCCATCAACGGCTCCCCCAACCCGTCGCGCCCCGCCCAAACCCGCGCCCGGCCTTCCGCGACGACCACGCGCAGGTCCACGCCCGACTCCATCCCTTCCCTCCGCGCGCTGGCGAGCACGCGCGGCTCGGGCGCGAGCCACAGCACCGAGACGCGTCCCTCGCGGGGCTCGACCAACACCTCCATGCCGCGCACGCGATGCCCGTCCGCCGTGGCCCCCAGCAGCCAACCGCCGCGCTCCAGCCCCGCGTGCGGTATCAACCGCGCCATCGCCGTGCCCCTGGCAAACCGCGTCCCGTTCGCCAGCATCGCCGGGCCCTCGCCCCGCGACACGATTTGGTTCCCCTCGTATTGGTCCGGCCAATGTCCCTTCAACGCCGTCCAACCCGACGGCCCCGACACGAAGTGCCGGGGTTCAAGCTGGCCGAAGTAGCCCAGGCTCATCGTGGCGGGGACGTCCGTGCGAACGGTGAAGCGCCCCGGCAACGCGCGGACGGCGTCCTCATGCCGCGTGGCATGTGCCAGCGCCACGGACAGCTCCTCGGCCGACGGATCGCGGGACAACACCCGGCGCCATGCCTCGCGCAGCGCCGCGTCGCGCGACCGGCCACCGGATGCCACGCGCGCCGCCATGGCGCGGGCCTGGGATCGCATGAAGTCGTCGTTGAGCAGGAGCAACGCCTGCGGCGCCACCGTCGTCACCGGGCGCTCCGTCAATGGCACCGTGGCGTTGCTGTAGTCCAGTGCCTCCATCCACGGGACCGGCGACGTCCTCCGCACGAACGCGTACACCGCACGGCGCGACTGTTCCGCCGGGGGCGATACCTCCCAGTCCGTGCCGGGCCGGGACCCGCCCTCGAGCACCTCGCCCGCCAACGTCGGGAAGAAGCCGCGCCCGCCCGCATGGAGGTTCAGCTCGCCGCTGGCCCACAGCACCATGTCGCGCGCCGCCTCGGCCTCGAGCCGGCGCAGGCCCTGCCGCCACCACAGCTCGTTGCCGGGATCCTTGGCCGCCGCCGACGTGGCCGGGTCCGCATGGGACGAGCGCCGCCACGCCTCGCTGCCCAGGATCAGGCGGTGGATGTGCTTCAAGGACCAGCCATGGTCCATCAGCTCGCACGCCAGCCAATCCAGCAGCTCCGGATGCGTCGGTGGCGTGCCAGCCGCCCCGAAGTCCCCCGTCGTGCGCACCAACCCGCGCCCGAAGTGATGGTGCCAAAGCCGGTTCACGATCACCCGCGCCGTCAACGGGTGCCCGCGCGACGCCATCCAATCCGCCAGGACGCGCCGACGCCCCGACGTGCCGCCGCGCCCCGGCGTCGCGTCCACCGGCGCCGCACCGGACGCACCACCCGGGGCCAAGGCCGAGGGGAATCCCGGCGGCGCGACCTCGCCGGGCGAACGGGCGCTGCCGCGGCGCAGGACGAAGGTGTCGGGCGGCTTCGCTCCGGCCTCGCGCGCGCCCAAGGCCAGCTCGAAGGGCGGCAACTCCTTGCGCGCCGCGTCAATCCGGCCCCTCCAGTCCTTGCGGGCCTTTTCGTCCGTGGCGCGAGCCAACTCCGCCTCCATGTCCCGCACCCGCGCCTCGCGCTGGCGATGCCACGCGGCGACCTCGATGGGGTCCGCCAGCGGAACGTGCGCGGTCGATGCCGACGGATTGGAGACCTCCTTGGCCGGGGCAAGGCCGCGGAAGAACGCCAGCAACCGGTAGTAATCCGCCTGCGGCACGGGGTCGAACTTGTGGTCATGGCACCGGGCGCAGCCCAGCGTGAGCCCCATGAACGCGACGCCCGTCGTCGAGAGGACGTCGTCGAGGTCGTCGAAGGCCGCCATTTCCTTGTCGTCGGGCTCGTCGTCGAGGACGCCCAGGCGGAGGAAGCCCGTGGCCAGCAACGCGCCGGGCGTGAACGGCTCCAGCTCGTCGCCCGCCACGTGCTCGCGCACGAACTGGTCCCAGGGCAGGTCCCGGTTGAACGCCCCGATCACATGGTCGCGATACCGCCATGCGCCCTTCTTCTCGCCGTCGCGCTCGTACCCGTTGCTTTGGGCGAACCGCACGACGTCCAGCCAATGGCGTCCCCAGCGCTCCCCGTGCTGCGGCGACGCCAGCAATGATTCCACGCGCCGTTCCCATGCGTCCGGGCGCGCGTCGCGCTCGAAGGCCTGCACGTCCTCGAACGTGGGCGGCAGTCCCACGAGGTCGAAGCTCGCGCGGCGCAGGAGGACGCGGCGCGCGGCCGGCGGGTTGGGCGCGATGCCCTGGGCCGCGAGGCGCGCTTCGATGAATGCGTCGATGGGATTCGACGGGCGGGGCCGGCCGGGGACGACGGGAAGGGGCGGGCGTTGGACGGGCGTGAAGGCCCAGAGGTTGGTGGGGCGCGAAGAAGTGGGATGCGCCTCCGAGCCTCGCGGGGCGGGCCCGGCCGCCGCCACGCGGAGGCCGCAGGGAAACAGAAGCAGGCAGGCCAACGCCACGCCCAGCAACGGCGCCACGGCGGCGGCACGCACGCGACGCGCCCCATCCGGCGGGAAGGGGAGGCCACGGGCGGGGCGCTGGCGGGCGCGCGGGGTCATGGATTCCGAAGCCGGGCGATGGGGAGGGCGTTGCCGAAGTTGCGGAAGTCCTTGAGGGACCACGCGACGGTCTTGCCGGGCGTGACCTCGAGAAGCTGCGGCTGGTCCGGGCCCGCGTGGCAGTTCACGACGAAGGTGTTCCCGTTGGTCAGGCGTTCCGTGAGGGTGACCCAGGCGAGGGTGACGCCGGGCAGGTCCTTCTCCTCGATGCTCCAAACGACCTTGCCTGCTCTGTCCACCTCGATGACGCGATGCCCGTTGCCCGCGCCGATGAGCGTGTTGCCGTTGGGCAGGCGCGAGGCGGAGTACACGGCGGCGGGCTTTCCATCGGCGGTGGTCACCGCATGGCTCCAAACCACTCGGCCCTGCCCGTCATACTCGCGGACGGCGGACTCGCCCTCGTGGCAGACGAGGTAGTGGCCATCGGGCAGCTTGCGGGCGAGGCGGGTGTCCCGGTGTGCGTCGGGGCGGTCGATCCTGAGCTTCACCTCGCGTTGGATGCGGCCCTCCCGGTCCACCTCGATGATCCGGCCGGGGCCGGACTCGGCGATCATGGTGAGGCCATCGGGGAGGCGCTGGAAGGCGTGCACCTCGACCTTGCGCCCGGCGTTGCCGTTCATCGTGGCGGCGTCGTAGCTCCACACGACCTGCTGGTTGCGGTCCAACTCGACGACGCGCGTCCAACTGGTCTGCGTGAGGAGATTGCCGTTCGGGAGAATCCAGAGGTCGTGGATGTCCTGGATGGGCACCTGCCAGAGGAGCTTGCCGGAGGGATCGACCTCGCCGAGGCGCCGCGCTTGGTAGTCGGCCGCGATCACCGGGCGCGGCGGGCCGCCGGTGACTGCGAAGTCCGCCGCTTGAATGGAACCCACGCCGAGAAACACCCACGCCCAGCCGGCCGAAAACCAACGATCACGTCGCTTCATGGAAGGTTGGTAATAGGGTGCCCGGACATGCGCACGCGCTGCGAGCCTGAATCTTGGGGTGCGGCCAGGGACAGCCGCGCTCCCGCCTTCACCTATTGCCCCACGAACACCCGCCGTGTGCTGGTCCCAACAAACACGAACCCATGCAGCGGCGTGCCGAAGATAAAGTAGGGCTCGGTCATCCCGGGATACACGGGCTGGCGCAGGACCACCGTCTTGTAATCCTGCCCAAAGCCCGCCGCCCGAAGCGCCGACTCCGCCTCCTCCAGGTCCATGTCCACGGGCCACGGCAAGTTCGCGCTGCCCATCCAAGGGGCGGCCCGGAAGCTCATGGCGGGCGCGCCCCAAGGGTCCGCTTGCTCCCCGGTCACGGTGCCGCCCGCCGCACGGAAGACGGCCCGCAGGCCCGCCGAATCCGGCAAGCCCGTCACCGTCCCTTGCAGCCGCGGCGATGCCTCCAGCAACACGGCGTCGGGATAGGTCGCGCGCACCACGCGGATGACCTGGTCCAGACGGGCATTGAACCCAGGGGTGTCATGTGCCCGCGCCCGGAGAAAACCCGCTCCCGTCCCCCAATCGACCGCAAGCGACCACGTCGCACGAGCGGCAAGGTCCGTCTGGACGGACACAACGTTCCAGGACGGCGGGTCCAGCGTTGGGGATGTTTCCCACACCAACCGCACGGTCGTGGCGGGCGTCGTCGCGAGGAGGCGCGTCTCGGATGCGTCGGACGCGATGGCGAGAGCGACGACGGGGTCCCGAGTTGGAGCGAGTTCCACCACGCCGCAGATGGGATCGAAGACGTGGAACACGACGTTGGGGCTAGCCAGGTCGTTCCAAAAGCCGCCGGGGTGGCCGTAGGCATTCCCGGTGTTGAGCAAGTGGACGTGGCCCTCACCCCCGGTGACCGGCGAGTTGTCCGGCTGCCCCGGGAGCCAGTGAGTGTACTGGATCGGCTCGCCGCTCACCCAGGCAAAGGAACCGCCCGGCGATGTGCGCCGAAGTCCAATCCACAGGCTGCGAAGGCGCCCGCCCCATGCCCCGAACTGGTCGAACACCCATGCCTGCTCCTCCTCGGAGCGCACCGTGGCCAAGTGACCACCCAACCGAGCGGCAAAGGCCTCGGCGTCCTGCCACGACCCCTCGCCCAGCAGGTAGTAAACATGCCCGTTCACGGGGCTCGTGAGCGGCCCGGCGATGATCTCCGACCTCGCCGATAACCCACCGGCGCACGCCGCGATGCACCACGCCGCGTGCCGCCACCCGCGGACCCATGCGCGCCATCCGTCCCTCATGCTCCCCATCCTGATGGGGGCTGCTTTCGAGGGGCAAGCCTCGCATGGCGGACATCCGTGAAGCGGGAGGTCGGGGGCGTGTTACGACCCGTGTACCGTGGGCACCCGGCGCCGGGCGGGCCGTGCTCCCGGCGGGTCCGATCCGGCCTCCAGTGCCACGGGAGGCACCCCGCGCGCCGGGCCGGGAGACTTCGCGCTCGCCACCTCACGGCTCGTGAATAGCATCCTCCGAGAAACGTTCGCGCACGACACACGACACTTTTCCATGAGCAATCCCACGGGTGACATCGCCGTGATCGGTCTGGCCGTGATGGGCCAGAACCTGATCCTCAACATGAACGACCACGGGTTCACCGTGGTGGCCTACAACCGCACCACGACGAAGGTGGACGAGTTCCTGGCGAACGAGGCCAAGGGCACGCGCATCGTCGGGGCGCGCTCGATTGCCGAGATGGTGGCCAGCCTGCGTCGGCCGCGACGCATCATGCTCATGGTCAAGGCCGGCGCGGCCGTGGACGAGTTCATCGCCCAGTTGGTCCCCCACCTGGAGCCGGGCGACATCGTGATCGACGGCGGCAACTCGCTGTTCAACGACACGAGCCGGCGCGTCCGCGATCTCGAGGCCCGGGGCCTCCTGTACATCGGCACCGGCGTCTCGGGCGGCGAGGAGGGGGCCCGGTTCGGCCCCAGCATCATGCCCGGCGGGTCGTCGGCCGCGTGGCCCCACGTGAAGCCCATCTTCCAGGCCATCGCCGCCAAGGTGGACGGAGGCGCGCCCTGCTGCGACTGGGTCGGCGGTGGCGGCTCCGGCCACTACGTCAAGATGGTCCACAACGGGATCGAGTACGGCGACATGCAGCTCATCTGCGAGGCCTACCAGATCATGCGGGACGGCCTGGGGATGACGGCCGGCGAGATCTCCGAGGTCTTCCGTGAATGGAACCAGGGCGAGCTCGACAGCTTCCTCGTTGAGATCACCGGCAACATCCTCGCGAAGGCGGACGACGACGGATCGCCCCTGGTGGACCGCATCCTCGACACGGCGGGCCAGAAGGGAACCGGCAAGTGGACGGTGATCGACTCGGCGAACCTGGCGCAGCCCGTCACGTTGATCGCCGAGGCCGTCTTCGCGCGCTGCGTAAGCTCCATGAAGGCGGAGCGAGTCGCCGCCGCGCCCCTGCTGAAGGGGCCGTCGCCGCGCCTGGCGGCCGACCGCGCCGCCATGGTCCAGGACATCCGCCGCGCGTTGTACGCGTCCAAGATCGTGAGCTACGCACAAGGCTACATGCTCATGCGCGCCGCCTCGCAGGAGAACGGCTGGGGCCTCAACTACGGCGGCATCGCCCTCATGTGGCGGGGCGGCTGCATCATCCGCAGCCGCTTCCTGGGCAAGATCAAGGAGGCCTTCGACGCCGACCCGAACCTCGTGAACCTCATGCTGGACGGCTACTTCCGGGAAGAGCTGGCCCGGTGCCAGGATGGCTGGCGTCGCGTGGTCGCGGCGGCGGCCCTCCACGGGTTGCCGGTCCCGGCCTTCGGCACGGCCCTGTCGTTCTACGACTCCTACCGTTGCGAGCGCCTCCCCGCGAACCTGCTCCAGGCGCAGCGCGACTACTTCGGCGCCCACACCTACGAGCGCGTGGACCAGCCCCGCGGCCAGTTCTTCCACACCAACTGGACCGGCAGCGGCGGACGCGTCAGCTCGAGCACCTACAACGCCTGACGGGCCGCCACGCCCCCAGCGCCAGCAGCGTCGCCCCCAGTCCCATCAGCGCCCACGTGCCCGGCTCGGGAACCACCCGGTACGCGTGGACCCCGTTGTTGGGGGCGACCACGTACACCACGGACCCGTCCGCGTTGAAGTCCACGGCACCCACGCCGTTGGAGTTGGCGTTGGAGGAGAGGTTGGCCGTGTCCACGGGGGCGTTCGTGACCGACAGGGACAGCGCGGCACGGTCGTAGATGCCGACCGTGTTGAGGCCCGTTGTCCGCGAGTAGGCGTAGCTGACCAGCACGGAGCCGCTGACCCCGATCGGTCCCGCCAACCCGCCTGCGGTGGACAAACCAAAGGAAGCCGCCACCGCCGCCGTGGAGGAGGCGAGGTCGTACACCACCCATCGCAGTGGGCTGGTGCCCTGCTTTGCGTACAGCGTGTTGCCCGGGCCAAAGTCCAGCCCCAGACGCAAGTCCCCGCCCTCGATCCCCGATACGGCAACGGTCCGCCCTGCAAAGCTCACGCCATCCGTCGTGCCGAGGTGCAGGAGACGAGTGGCACCGTCCCCCGTGGTCCCCTGCCCCGCAATGATCTCCGTCGAGGCGCCGCCGCCGCGAAGCGCCAGCGAGTCGCCATACCGGCCCGTGCCGGGGTTGCCGGAGTACACCAAGGTCGGGACGGCCGACTCGGTCGCCCATCGATAGAGCCGGAATGGCGACGCCGAGCTGTCGGTCACGAGGTTGGCCCCGTAGATCGCCCCGTCGGATCCGGCTACCACCATGTTCAGCGCAAACGTCCCGCCGCTCACGCCCGTCATGTCCAACGTGCCGCGGCTCGCGCCGGTGGCCCCGTCCAGGATGCGAACCCCTGCCCCGCCCACGCGCGTCGCCACCAGGAAGCTTCCGGTGGCCGGGTTGAACGCGCCACCGCGCGTCAGGCTGCCCGTGTCGGGGAAGGCATCGGTCCCGGAGATCGCCGGGACCGACCACAAGGGCTCCAGCGACAGTTGGGCCCAGCCGCACGCCGACGTGGCCCCCCAGACCAGGGCCGCCCACCCAAGATTCCTCGCACTCATTCGTCCACCATGGCGCGTCCGAGCGACCGGACGTCAAAGCGATTCCACGGGTTCCACCCGCTTCGGGCCCGTTTCCCATGCGACAGGGCAAGGGGATCCCAAGAAACGATCCCGCTGGGCAAGGAGGGTTCGTGGAACGGGTCCCATCAAGGACGGCCGATGCCGTGGAGTCCCCTCGTGCTGGCCTCGCCAACTGGCGGCCCGGGGTCCGTGCACGCCTTCAAACCAAGGAGCGTCCGGTGTCGTCGCGCACCACCACCGTGCCGGCGATGCGGTCATGCCAGGTCTGGCGCCGTGCATCCCACGAGCCCCAGAGCCACCCCAAGCCGCCGCTCAGCCCGCTGAGGATGGCCGCCAACGCGCGCACCACGGCCGTGGGCCGGTCCATCGGACGCCCGTCCACGCGGACCACCCGCAGTCCCGCGACCATTCCGCCCAAGGTGGTGCCGCGCCATGCCAGCATCGCGGCGAAGTAGGCGATCACGCCCGACCAACCCACCAACGCCGGCCAGTCCTTCGGAATCTGCTCGCCAATCATCAACAAGGGCAGCCAGTCCACCAGCAACGCACCGAGCCTGCGACCCACCGTCGGGTACTGGGCCTCGGCAAGCCCCCGTGCATCGAGGGCGGCCCCAGGGTCCGCGTCGCGCCAGCGGCGGGAGGGAGGTGGCGGGGCGGAGGTGGCACAGGGAGCGGCCCCGGGAAGGGCCGCCACATCGTGGGGTGTCGTCATGATGGGTGATTCGGTTCCCGGCGAGGCCGAAGGCAGCGTTGCCACGTTCTCGAAAGGGGACGGCGGTGCGTTCAAGGCGAGTCCCGTGTCCGCCGCCATCACTGGGGCCGTGGGTACGGCGGGAGTTTCCGCCGATGAAGACACGGGCGCGCCGGTCATGGGGGCCGACTTCGAAACGAAGCCTTGGGGCGAGCTCGCCGAAGGGCCATCTGGCGCGGCCACCGGTGGAACGACCACCTGCTTGCGTCCGCCCGCCAAGGTCAGCATCACGGCCCCGAACACCCACAGGTCCACGGCCGCCCACACCATCAGCCCCAGGAACGGCACCAGCATCAGGCCGGTGAGCAGCACCGCGCCCAGGACGAACTCCACGCCGCCGCCCAGAGGCGTGGGCCGGAACGGCCTCAACAGGGCCGCGCCCAGCAACCGCATGAACGAGGCCTCGCCCAGCGCCGTTCCCACGCACATCGCCGCGACGAGGAGCAGAACGGCCGGCGCAAGGACGACCGTCACGGACAACGTCACGCCCACCAGAAAGGCCAGCGGCATGGAGGCCAACCCGGCAAAGACCGACGCAACCGGGCGCTCGCGCAGCGTCCCCATCACGGCCTGCACCGCACCCGGAAACAGCAGCGCGAGCATCGCCGCGATGGCTTGCAGCCCCCCCCACAGCCACCACACAAAGTCCACGCGCAGGCTCAGGGGCCGCGCCAAGAGCACGCATTCCTCGAAGAACAATCGCGCCCGCCCACGCAGGCTCTCGGGGATCGCCTCGTATCCCTTGCTGACGACTTGCCCGTCCACGCGGGCTCCCTCGGCGCGGCGCACGCTCCCGCCCAAGGCCATCGCATCGCCCTTCACATGCGCGCCCTCGTCGAGGGTCAGGGTGCCGCCCACGGCCACGGCGTCGCCGTGCACCATCCCCGAAACCTTGGCTCCGCCCAACACCACGACGAGGTTGCCGTGGACCTCGCCATCCATCTCCACGTTGCCGAACGTCACGACGACGTCGCCCGTCACCGCTCCCTCCACCCGAGCGCCACCGAAGGTGACCACGAGATCCGCCACCTTCTCGCCCTTGGCCACCGTGACCTGGCCATGTTCCACCTCCACGTCCTTCGCCTCGGACGCCGCGCCCCCCCCACGATCCCTTTCTCCCGACGGATCCTTGGCGGTGTCCGTCTTATCCGCCTTCTCCGTCTTCCCCGCCGCGACGGGCGGCGTGGCCGCGACGGCCCTTGGGAAGGCGGCGGCGGCAGGCAAGGCCGCGCATGCGACGAGGACGCTGGCGGCGAGCACGAGGCTCCACGATGAGGTGCGATCCGTTTTCATGGGTTGGGTCGAAGGAGGCGCCACAGTGCGGCTCCGAGGCCGACGGTTGAAATCCACAGGGCCATCAGCGCGGCCACGACCGCGAGGAACCAAGGCCGGGGAAGCTGTTCCCACACGCGGGCCGCCACGCCCAGGCACATGGACGCGGCCGAGAGCAGGCTGGAGCCGGCATCCTGTGCCATGCGCAGGGCATCCACCCGTTGCACGGCCCGCATCGCGGCTTCGAGAAAGGCGTCGCCTTGCAACCCCACCAACGACACCACAAGCGCCATGGCGCAGGCCGACGTCCAGCGCAGTCCCACCGGCCACTCCATCCACGGCCTTCGATGCCACGGCGTTGCCGCCTCGCGTCGAACCCGCTCTAGGATCCCGGGCAGCAGGTCACGCGGCGCCTTGGGCTCCGGCAACTCACCCAGGGCACGCCCCGCCCAGCGTTCGAGCGGGTCGGTGCCTTCAGCGGTGTTCCTGCGTGCGTTCATCGATGTCCCTGGTCTAGCAACCCAGGTCGTCGCGCAAAGGTTGCAACGTCTTGTGCAGCGCTCGCCGTGCCCGGTGGATGTCCGTCTTGACCTTGCCCAGGCTCACCCGAAGCGCGCGGGCAATCTCCGCGTAGTCCATGTCCTCGAAGTGATACAGCACGAGCGCGGCACGCTGGTCCGGCGGCAGGGTCGCCACCGCCCGCTCCAGGATGCCCCGCTGCTCCTGGGTCAGCATGGCCTCCGACTGTGCCTCCGGGACGGACAAGGTGGACTCGAAGCCCGGCGCCTCGGGGTCGTCCGGCGACAGGTCCGTGAAGGTGCTCCAGCGGGCGCGATGCCTCTGGAGGAGGTTGATGCACTGGTTGCGGGCGACGGTCTTGAGCCAACCGGCGGCGGCGGCGCTCGTGGCGACGTCGTCCCAATGATGCCAAGCCCGGACAAAGGTCTCCTGCGCCACGTCGCGCGCCTCGGTCTCGTTGCCAAGGATGCGCAGGGCCGTGGCGAAGACCTTGTCCTGGTGCTCCAGCACGAAGGACTCGAAGTCTCGGGGGTGGCTCATGCATGGCGGCACCCGTCCGGGCGCCGCGCCCTGCCACAACCACACGGCGGGCCTTGGATTGTTTCAAACAATGTCTCGGGGACGGAGGCCAGTCCAAGGAGGCCCAGCGCCCGCCCCCGGCAGGACCGGGGACGGGCGTGGCGGCGACGGCAGGGTTGCGGGAAGGGCGTGGCTAGTGTGTGAAGGCCACGTCGTCGATGGCCGGGGCGAGGAGCACGCCCGTGTTGGCGTGGCAGGAACGCACCTCCACCGCCACGAACCCGCCGGCCCCGACGGCGTTGGCTCCCACGAAGGTGTCACGGGCTGGCGCGATCCCCGCCAGGCCCGCCGGGATCAGGAAGGACTGCGAGTTCACGGCTCCGCCTGCCTCCATGAAGTTCACCACAACCTTCTGCGGCACGCCCACCCGTTGCAGGACCGTCAGGCCCATCCGACGGATCGGAGCGGGTGCGGACAACTTGACGAGGATGGGGGAAATGCCCGCCGACGTGAGGGCACCGGGGCCGTTCGGGCTGCCCGAGATCGGCGTCCACGGCTGGCCCACCATGTTGGCGACCTTCACCGGATAGCCGAACGAGACGGTGCACACGTTGACCAAGCCCGCGCCATAGAGGGCCTTCCACACCGGGATTCCAGCTGCGTTCCATGGCGCGGAATGCGTCGAGTCAAAGTTGATGACGCCGCCCCGGTTGGCGGGAAACGCAGCCGCGAGGCCGGCGCTGAAGCCTGCATAGAATGCGGGGGTGGGGAGGGCGACATCCACCGCGTTGGCGTGGGACGGCGCGTCATAGACGCCGACGGTCTTGAAGGTTTGGGCGTGGGCGACGGCCGTTGCGGCCATGGCGATGGCGATGAGGATGTGGAACTGCATGGGATGCCTTTCTGGATTTGCGGATGGGTTTGTTGTTGCGTCCGGCCACCCCTCACCCCGGGCTTGCCACGCGCGGCTCGACGGCACTCGCCGCCGGCGTCCGGGCAAGGCCCGGGTTTCTGGAGAGGCCTTCACCTTCCTGAACGGGACGCGGTGCCGGTCCCTTGCACTGGCACGGCAGCGGTTCGATTCGCGCCTCGCCACCGGATCATGACCCCGAGGCGTGGGTGCACGCCCGCTCCCGGGGATCACCGCCTGCTTCCATGCCCGTCGCGCCCCGCGCGGCGCGCTAAGCCTCCTCGAGCGCCGCCCGGTCCTCGTGCAGCCGCACCAGCCGCGCATACAGCCCGTCGCGCCGCACCAACTCGTCATGCCGTCCGCGTTCCTCGATCCGGCCATGGTTCAGCACGAGGATCTGGTCCGCGCCGCGCACCGTGCCCAGCCGATGCGCGATCACGAGGCTGGTCCGGTCCCGCATGAGGCGGTCGAGGGCCGACTGGATCGCGCGTTCCGTGGCGGTGTCCACGCTGGCCGTCGCCTCGTCGAGGATGAGGATGGGCGCGTCCTTGAGGAGCGCCCGCGCGATGCTCACCCGTTGCTTCTCGCCGACGGACAACCGGACGCCACGCTCGCCCACGGGGGTGTCGAGACCCTCGGGCAACCGCCCCACGAAGCCCGTGCACTCGGACGCCGCCAACGCCGCCTCCAGCTCGGACGCCGACGCGTCCGGCCGCCCATACAGCACGTTCTCGCGCAGCGTCCCGTCGAACAGGAACGGCTCCTGGCTCACCACGGCCACCTGGCGGCGCAGCTCCGCCAACGGGATCTCCCGGATGTCACGACCGTCGATACGAAGGCAGCCCGAGAGCGGTTCTCGGAACCTCGGAATCAACTGGACCAACGTCGTCTTGCCCGCGCCCGTCGGCCCCACCAACGCAATCACCTCGCCGGGCCGCGCCTCGAAACGGACCTCCGACAACACCGGCCGCTCCGGGTCGTAGCCGGCCGACACGTCCACGTACTCGACATGGCCCCGCGCGCGCCACGCCGAAGGCGGCCGCCCGTCGCCCACGGGCTCCGGCACCGCGTCCAGCACGTCGAAGATCCGCTCCCCGGCCGATCGCGCCGACTGGGCCAGTTGGTTGAGGCCATGAAGCTGGCTGATGGGCTGGTAGAACATGCCGAGGAACAACAGGAACCCCACCAGCTCGCCCGGCGTCATGCGCCCCTCCAGCACGTGCCTGCCGCCCACCCACAGCACCAGCACGACCCCGAGCGCCGCGACGAACGCCATGCCGGGGCTGTACCACGCCCAGGCGCGCATCACCCGCAGCGTGGCGTCCCGCAACGCCCCGGCACGCTCCGCAAACCGCGCGTCCTCGTGCTCCTCGCGCCCAAACGCCTTCACCTGCCGGACGCCCTGGAGGTTGTCCATGAGCAGGGCATTCAACGCCCCGCTGGCCTTCGACCGCTGGCGATACCGATCCCCCGCCGTCGTCGTGTACCACGCCGCGCCCGCCATCAGGAAGGGCAAGGGCGCGAGAGCCACCCACGCCAGCACCGGGTTCGTCACAAACAGGAAGGCCGCCACGCCCACCACGCCCAGCACGGCCACCACGCCCTGCTCGGTCCCGTCAATCAGCAACCGCTCGACGGACCCCACGTCCTCGATCACCCGCGTCATCAACTCGCCGCTGGAACGCCGGTCGAACCACGCCGCCGGCAGCCGCAGCAGTCGGCCGTACACCTGCCGTCGCAGGTCGAGGATCACGGCCTGCTCGAAGGCGTTGTTGAACCGGATGCGCACGCTGTTCAGCACATCCCGGAGCAGGTAGGCCGCCGCCAACCCGCCAATCGCCCAGCCCAGCTTGTCCGGGCGCCGCGCCACCAACACGTCGTCGATCACATACTGCGTGATTCGCGGGAACGCCATCGACGCCAACTGCCCCAGCACGGCGCATCCCATCGTCCCCAGCGCCATCCACGGGTATGGCCGCAGGTAGCCCACCACCCGCCGTGCCACCTGCCACGTCGTCATCCGGGGCACCGTGGGCCCCGTCGGTTCCATGCCCCGTTGCCTCATCCAGCCCGGCCCACGCGCCGCTCCTTGCGCGCCCAGAACCACGCAATCACCACCGACAGCTCATAAAGCCCCATCAACGGCGCCGCCATCAGCATCATCGTGAACGGGTTGCCGTCCGGCGTCACAAAGCCCGCGATCACCAGGATGCCCACGTAGAAATACGCCCGGTACTTCGCCAGCCCCGCCACGTCCAGCAACCCCACCTTCACCAGCGTCAGCAACACCATGGGCAACTGGAAGCTCATGCCCATCCCCAGCAGGAACCAGCAGCAAAAGCTGATGTATTCGTCCGCCCGCCACTCGTCCGCGCTGAATCCCAGCCAGTTCGAGAACGCCGCCGTCGTCCCCAGCGTGATCGGAAGCAGCACGAAGTAACAAAACGCAATCCCCGCGAAGAACAGCACCGACGACGCCCCGGCGATCCGGAACAGGAACTTCTTCTCGTGCACGTGCAGCGCCGGAAGGATGAACTGCCCCAGAAAATACAACACGAACGGAGCCGACAACGTGAGCCCGCCAAAGATCGCCAGTTGCACCGCGATCGTGAACCCACCCCCGGGGCTGTACGTCTTCAACGACACCTGCATCGAATACCCGGCCATCGGCGGCGGGTTCGTGTCCGGCACCAGCGCCATCACGGTGGTCCCTTGCAGCGTCACGGGGGCCACCCTCAACATCACGTCGTTCGTCCCCGCACCCGGCACCGGGAACGCCTTGGACGGCAGCCTCGACAGGATGTTCGTCCCCATCGTGATCACCACCACTGGCTCCTTGTCCGTCCGCGCTCGTTGCGCCCGGACCAACGGCACCTCCAGCAGGCCGATGATGAAGTTGCCCGCCGTCAGGCAGGTCAGCACCCCCAGGAAAATCGACACGGCGCACCGGATCAACGTCCAGCGCAGGTCCTCCAGGTGCTCCAGGAAGGACTTGATCGGGCCCCCGCCCTCCTCGTCGGGCTCGCCCCCCGCGGAATCCCACGCGTCACCCGTCGTCACCAACGGCTGCGATGGCCCGCCGCCGTCATGCCCGCCTCCTTCCGCCGTCACCCCGCCCCCATCGCCTGCCCCATGGCCGCCCTCATCCAAGGGCCCCGGCGTGGACGACACCACGTCGCCCGACGAATCGCTCACGGCGGACTCGGCAGGCGAAACCGTCCCCGGCTCCGCCGCAGCCCCCGAAGCCGTCCCATCCTCGGGACGCGAGCCCGGGAGCGCCGACGCCAAGGGATCGGGCGGGGGCGGGGTGGATGGGTTGTTTTCAGCCATGCGCTGCGTGCAAGGGATGACGACCGGGACCCTCCCGCTCCCCTCGTCAGGATGCGCGGGATGGGACGACGGATGGGCCGAACGGGTGACTCCGTGGCGGAATGGCCGGCGACCTAGGCGTGCCCGGTGCCGCTGCCAGCGCCTTGCGAGACCGTGTCGGCGGGCTTGCGGGGCTGGGGCGTCGGGGGATGCGCCGGCTCCTCGGAGGCCCGCGAAATCTCGTCCTGGACCTCGCGCGAGGCCTTCTTGAACTCCTTGATGCCCGTGCCCACGCCCTTCATGAGCTCGGGCACCTTGCGCGCCCCGAACAGCACCAGGACAACGATGGCAATGATGATGATCTCGGGCGTGCCGAGCATCGCGAGCATGGAAGGCGTCATGACAATGGTTCCTCTTGGGCCAACGACGACGCTGCGGATCCTTGGATGCGCTCGAAGTTCTTGTGCAGCAACGCGCCGACCTTCCCCAGCCTAGAAACAAGGCGTCCCCGGGGTAAAGGTTCAATTCCATGGGCTTGCGTCCTCAGGTCGACGCTGGCCCTGCGGACGCACGTTCAACGACGCCTCGCGTCGCTCGGCATCCTCATGGACCGCGCCGGAGCCATGGCACGCCTCCGGTGCTGGATCGAGCGCCATGGCCCGGCTGAGGACCGTTGGCCTCCATGGCCTCGTGCGTGGCCCGGTGCCCCGGCGAGCCGTATGCGAGTTGGAACGTGAGCCCGTCGCGGGCACGGGCGACGATGGGCGGCTCCAGGCATGCACCTCCCCGCGGCATTCGTTCCCGGACCATGGGCCCCGAGCGGCACGACATGAGGGGGCATTCAAGATGCAGCGGGCGTCGCCCTGACCCATGGCGAACGCGCCCTGGGGACGGGGTGGGTTTGCGAGGATTTCCGGCGACGCCGACGGGTGGGTCCGGGCAGGCTCCCGTGACATGAAGAGGTTTGGACACCTGCGAGGCACGCTGGCCTGCGCCCTGGGAGTGATCGGGTGCACGGCGGCCATCGCACAATCCGCCATGGATCGGGCGACGGCCGTATTCCGCGCCCAGGAGCCGTCGTTGCACCAGTTGTACCGCGAGTTGCACGCCGCGCCCGAGCTTTCATGGCATGAGGTCGAAACCGCCCGTCGCCTTGCCGCCGAGTTGCGCGCCGCCGGAGCCGAGGTCACCACGGGAGTGGGAACCCATGGCGTCGTGGCCATGCTGCGCAACGGCGCCGGGCCGACGGTGCTGCTTCGGTGCGACCTGGATGGATTGCCCGTGAAGGAGGAAACGGGCCTGCCCTTCGCCAGCACGCGGCGCGCGGCAGACGGCCGGGGCGGGGAGACGTCGGTGATGCACGCCTGTGGCCATGACCTGCACATGACGGCAGCCGTCGGCGTCGCCCGGGTGCTCTCCGCCCTGACCAACTTGTGGAACGGAACGGTGCTGATCGTCGGGCAACCAGCGGAAGAAAAAGGGAGTGGAGCACGGGCGATGCTCCGCGACGGCCTCTACCAGCGCTTTCCCAGGCCGGACTTTGCCTTGTCCCTCCACTGCCACGCCGCACTGACGGCGGGCGAGGTGGGCGTGGTGGAGGGCTACATGCTGGCCAACGTGGACAGCCTCGACGTTCGCGTACGAGGCGTCGGCGGGCACGGGGCGTACCCGGAGACCACCAAGGACCCCATCGTGCTTGCGGCCCAGTCGATCCTCGCCCTGCAAACGATCCGGTCGCGCGAGATCAGCGCGCTGGACGCCGTGGTGGTAACCGTGGGTTCGGTCCATGGCGGCGCGAAGCACAACGTGATCCCGGAGGACGTGGCGCTGCAGTTGACCGTTCGGTCCTATACGGACGACGTGAGGCGGCGAACGCTGGACGCCATCCGTCGCATCGTGCGCGGGCAGGCCATCGCGGCGGGCGTGCCCGACGACCGGATGCCCGAGGTGGTGGTGCAGGATGAGTTCACGCCGGCCTTGTACAACGACCCGGCCCTCGCTCGCCGGCTCGCGTCGGTGCTGGGCACGTGGCTCGGCTCGGCACGCGTGAAGTCGGTGCGCCCGGCCATGGGCGGCGAGGACTTCAGCGAATTCGGGCGCACCCCGGAGAAGGTGCCCTTGATGGACCTTTGGGTGGGGGCGGTGCCCCGCGGAACCGACGTGACCCAGGCTCCATCGCTGCATTCCAGCCGGTTCGCGCCGGAGCTTGGCCCCGCCTTGGAAACCGCCGTCCTCGCGCTCACCGCCGAGGTGCTCGAACTCGCCCGATGACGGGCTCCGATCGCGCCCGTCACGTCTTGGCCCGAGGCGGCCGCCGGGCGCCTTCACGACTCGGCCGCCGGGCAACTCTGCGGCCGACGCCGCGATGGCCAGCCCAGCCCCGGGACGGGACGATTCGGTTGGAAAGGCGGCGGTTGCGATGCAGATCTTCGGCAAAGTGCACGTCGTTCGCCGGCCACGGGCCTCGTGCCGGAACGTGCGGGGCCGAGTCTTGGTCCGGCTGGGCGCGTGGACGGGGGGCATGAATCCGGCATGCGTGCCGCACCCGGCAAGTGCTGGCACCCCGGGGATTCCGCATGGAGGGTCAACCCATCCTCTCCCGACCCAGGTTGCCTGGACCCGCCTCCTTCCAATACGTGATCGCCTCGTCCCCTTCCTCCCACGACAGCAAGACCTCTCGACCCGCCATGATCGACGGGAAGCCCACAAGGCCACGATCAAGGTCCTCCACAAGGATCCCGCGCCGACGGAACTCATGGAACACGGCCTCGAGACGGACCATGGAGCGCGTCCATTGGTTGGCCCGGGTGCCACCTTGCTCGCCCAGTTCGTGCCGCAGCTCCGCGAGCCGCTCGCCCAACCGTGCGACCTCCTGCCGCATCAACCGCAGCTCGTCGAGCCATCGGGCCACGTCCGGCAGGAGGGCCGTCGCCTCGGCGACCGTGTAATGACGGCAGAAGCGTCGGCCCGGCAGGTCACCCGAGGGCGTCATGACGCGGGCATGCCCAGCTTGCGTCGCAGCGCCGGGGTCGATTCGAGCTTCTCGGCCTTTTCCCATGCCGCGCGCGCCTCCTTGGACCGGCCCAGCGCCTCCAACACGTCCCCGAGGTGGTCCCACACGGTGGCGTCTGGCTCCTCCTTGAGCAGTTCCACCGCCTTCTCCAGGTGCGGCAATGCCTCCTTCGGCTTGCCCAGCCGGAACAAGACCCAGCCCAGGCTATCGAGGTAGGCCGAGTTGTCGGGGTCGGCCGCAACCGCGCGCTCGATCATGTCACGCGCCTCCACCAATCGGACGCCCTTGTCCGCCCAGGAATAGCCCAGGAAGTTGAGCGCGGGCGCAAAGTCCGGCTTCCACTCGAGCGCCTTTTGGGCCCGTGACAAGGAGTCCTCGCCGCGCCCGGCCTGCTCGAGGGCGACCGCGTATTGGAAATGGAAGCGATGGTCGATCAACCGAGGGTCCCCCTCGGCCGCACGTTCCGCCCGGTCCAACGCGGCCAAGGCCTCGGAGTGCCGCTTGAGGCGGCCCAAGGCCATCGAGCCCAGGAACTCCAGGCGGAAGCTGGGCTTCATCCGCAGGCGCCCCTTCTGGAGCACGTCGCTGGCCTCCCGGTATTTCCGTGACGAGAGCAATGCCGTCATGAGGTCCGCATGGGCGGCCTCCTGCGTGGGATCCAGGAGCAACGACTTCTCCAGCCAGTCGGCGGCCTCGTCGAAGCGACGCCGCTCGAGGGCGATGGCACCGAGGTAATACGGGGGCATGGGATTGGCGGGGGCCGCCTTCCGCAACGCCTGCAACTGCGCGGCGGCGTCGTCCAGGCGCCCCGAACGCAGGTAAATCTCCACCAGCTTGGCCGCCGCCATCGGGCTCCGGGAGCCGGCCTCCGCCATCTTCCCCAGCACGCGCTCCGCGACGTTGGTGCGCCCGATGGATTGGTTCTGGTCCGCCAAGCGAAGCAACACCACGGGCTCCTTGGGCTGGAGGCCCTCGACCAAGTCCAGCTCGGCCAGGGCCTTGGGCTTCAACCGATCCGAGGCGGCCGGGTTGCGCAGCGCCAGCTGGGCGAGCAGCTCGGCGACGTCGAGGTGGAAGATGGCGTTGGTTCGTTCCTGCAAGGCGGCCTTGGACAGCAACGCCTCGGCCTCGGGCACCTTGCCGCCCTCGACCAACAGTCGCCCCAGCGAGGCATAGGCCGCCAGGTGCTCCGGGCCGTCACCGAGGCCGCGCCGATACGCGCCGATGGCGTCGTTGGTCCGGCCGGATTGCACGTAGGCAAGACCGAGCATGGACCACAGGCCGGCGTCCGGCACGGCACGCGAGCCTTGCGTCGCCTTTTCCAGCACGGCGACCGCCCTGGGAAAGTCACGGCGGACGAAGCAACGACGCGCCACCTCGCGAGCAAGGGCGGCGTTGGCGGGATCCTCGGACACGGAACGCGTCCAAAAGTCGAGGAGGCCGGCCGCGTCGTCGTTCATCTCGCGGATCACCCCGGCTCCATACGCGGCCATGGCCCGAGCCCGGCGGTCGAGTTCCACGTCGCTGGCACGCGGGGTGCCCGAAGGCGAGGTGATGGCGGGAGGGGCGGACGCGCGGGGCCCACGGCATCCGGCCGCCAGCGCGAACGCCAGCAGCATCGGGATCCATGGCCATGCCCCGCGCGTCTGCATGTCCCCAATCAAAACGCAAAGCGCGGCCTTGCAAGGCAGGACCGCGCGGCTGGTGTTCCGGCAAGCATGGGCCAGCGCATCGAGTCGAGGCTGGCCCCGCCCGCGCTACTTCTGCCAGGTGCGCTTCTTGTGCCGGTTCTGGCGAAGCTTCTTGCGGCGCTTGTGCTTGTTGATCTTGGCCTTCCTGCGTTTCTTGAGCGAACCCATAGTCTTGTCTTCTTGTTTCCCGGGATGTCCCCGAAATCTTTCGTTGTTGAGCGGCGATGCTGCACGGGTCCCCGGAGGGATTCAATACACCACCTTGTTGAGCGGATACTCAATGATGCCCTCGGCGCCCGCCGCCTTGAGCTGGGGGACGATCTCCCGAACGACGGCCTCGTCGATCACGGTCTCCACGGCCACCCACCCCGTCTGGCTCAGTCCCGAGACGGTCGGGTTGCGCAGCGCCGGCAATGCCTGCAGCAGCCCGTCGAGCTGCGAGGCCTTCACGTTCATCTTCAGGCCCACCTTGGCCTCCGCCTCGATGGCCCCGCGCAGCAACAGGGCGATCGTCTCCACCTTGCGCCGCTTCCAAGGGTCCTTCCAGGAGTCGCGGTTGGCCACCAGGCGCGGCGTGGACACCAGCAACGTGTCCACGATCCGGAGCTTGTTGGCCTTCAGCGACGAGCCCGTCTCCGTCACGTCCACGATTGCGTCGACCAGCTCGCGCGCCTTGACCTCCGTGGCGCCCCACGAGAACTCCACGTCCGCCTTCACCTTGTTCCGCCGCAGCCACGCCTTCGTCAATCCCATGACCTCCGTGGCAATCCGCTTGCCCTCCAAATCCTTCACGGTGCGCACCGGCGACTCCTCCGGCACCGCCAGCACCCAACGCGTCGGCTGCCGCGTCGCCTTGCTGAACACAAACTCGCCCACCTCATGCACCTTCCCTGCGACGCCGTTCTCGACAATCCAGTCGTGGCCGGTCAACCCAGCGTCGAGGTACCCCAACGCCACGTAGCGTCCGATCTCCTGCGCGCGGATCAACCGCACCGACAGCTCCGCGTCGTCCACGTACGGCTCGTAGCTCCGGCTCGACACCGTGATGTTCCAGCCCGCCTTGGCGAACTTTTCCAAGGTGGCGTCCTGCAACGACCCCTTGGGCAATCCCAGGCGGAGACGTGTCGGCTGGCTTGTGCTGTTGCTCATTCCGTGCGCTCTGGACGTCGTCCCGTGGGCATTGGTGCGCCATGGCAGCCCGACGTCGGCCCGGTCGTTTGCCAGAATCATGTCGCCGATGCGAACCAAATCTTGCCCTCGGCGAAGTCACCGGACGAAACCGCCGCGCACACAGGCCCCCCATTCGTGGTCGTCGCCGTCCCTCCGGGCCTCGCGCCCGCCAACGGCAGGGCCCCGGTCACGGGCGCATGGAAGCGCAGGAATCAGGCTTGGGCATCGTCCTCCATCGCCGCTACCGTGTTCCTTCCATGGCAGCACTTCTCGCAGGCCTTGCAGTCGCCGTCGGCGTCGCCGTCCTCTTCGGGCTGGCGATCTTCGTCCACGAATACGGCCATTACCGCATGGCCCGCTGGCTCGGCCTGCGCATTGATGGGTTCTCCATCGGGTTTGGACCGAGGGTCTTCTCATGGACGGACCGCCAAGGAGTCCTGTGGGCGCTCCGTTGGATCCCCTTGGGCGGCTACGTCAAGCTGCCCCAAATGATCACCTCCGAGGTGATCGAAGGATCGTCCGACCCGGCCGTCGCCCCCATCACGCCCGCCGCCAAGGTCGCCGTCGCCATCGCGGGCCCCGCCATGAACGTGGTCCTCGCCTTCGCCCTCGCCTCCGTCATCTGGTGGGTCGGCCTCCCGGTCGCGCTCAACCACACCATCGTCGGATACGTGAAGCCCGGCTCGCCCGAGGAACAAGCGGGCATCCGCGAGGGCGACCGCATCGTGTCCGTGCAAGGCAAGGCCGTCTCCAACTGGGAGGACATCCAGGTCGAGGCGGCGCTGGCCCTCACCAACCTCCTCTCCGTGGCCGTCGAGCGGACCAACGGGGCCAAGGCCACCGTCCAGGTCCCCGCCGAGTACCAGCCCGACCTCAAGCTCAAGTACCTGCGCATCGGGCCGCGCGACCATCCCGCCATTCGCTCCATCACGGCGGGGTCGCCCGCCGAGGCGGCCGGGTTGCGCGAGGGCGACCAGTTGATTGCGTTTGATGGCGTGCAGGTGGTGGGGCAGCGCCAGTTGGTGGACCTCATCCAGGCACGGGCCGGCCGCGAGGCCGTCCTGGAGGTCCGTCGTGGCGAGGAGACGGTGCGCACCCGCGTCACGCCCCGCATGGATCCCGAGGCCAGGGTCGGCCGCATCGGCGTCCTCCTGGGGCCCGCCACCGAGCCCATCTTCACCGTCCAACGGCCCGGCCCCACCCCGTGGAAGCAAGTGTCCGGCACCGTCCAACGCATCGGGCAATTCCTCCAGGCCCTCGTCCATCCCAAGCAATCCAAGGTGGGCGTCGAAAACCTCAACGGGCCCGTGCGCATCTTCGACATGCTGGCACGGGAACTGAAGGTGGACATCCGACGCGCCCTGGCCCTCATGGTCGTGCTCAACATCAACCTGGCCCTCCTTAACCTCCTCCCCCTCCCCGTCCTCGACGGCGGCCACATCGTCTTCTCCCTGGTCGAGGCCATCACGTTCCGGCGCATTCATCCCCGCATCCAGGAATGGGTGACGCTGGTCTCCGGAGCCCTCCTCCTGTCCCTCATGGCCTTTGTGTTTTTGAACGACATCCGAGGCCTGTCCGGACCTCGCCCGGCCATGAAGCGTTCGGTGGAACCCACCAACGGCCCGAAGGCCTCGCCCTCGACCCCTGCCTCGCCCAAGCCCTGAGCCGGGCCGTCCGCGCGACCTTCCAGGATGCCATCCCCCGCGCCATCCCCCGCGCAGGGGCATGGCGCCCCCCGCCGAAGTCGGCGTTTGGAATCCCCGCGCCTCACCGGGTAGCGTGGCCGCCACATGAGCGAAGCCATCAGGTCAGACGGACGCCAGCCGGACCAACTGCGGCCCATTCGATTTGTTCCCGGGATCGCGCCCCATGCCACCGGATCGGTGCTCGTGGAGTGGGGCAACACGCGGGTGATCTGCGCGGTGACGATGGAGGAGTCCGTGCCCAAGTGGATGCAGTCGCAGAAGGTCCCGGGAGGCTGGCTCACGGCGGAGTACTCGATGCTGCCCTACTCGACGCTGGACCGGAAGCCTCGGGACATCTCGAAGCTGAAGCTCGACGGGCGTTCGCAGGAGATTCAGCGGCTGATTGGGCGGTCGTTGCGGGCCGGGATCGACTTGGTGGCGCTGGGCGCGCGGACGGCTTGGATCGACTGCGACGTGTTGCAGGCCGATGGCGGCACGCGCACGGCGGCGATCTCGGGCGCCTACGTGGCCGTGGCCCATGCGGTGCGGCGGCTGCAAGCCGAGGGCAAGCTCGCGACCCATCCCCTCAAGGACCCCGTGGCCGCCGTGAGCCTGGGCATCGTCGGCGGGACCGCGCTGCTCGACCTGGCCTACGTGGAGGACAAGGACGCCTCGGTGGACCTCAACCTCGTGATGGACGGCCAAGGGCGGTTCATCGAGCTGCAAGCCTCGGGCGAGGAGGCCACGTTCACCGGCGACGAGCTGTCCTCGATGCTGGCGCTGGGGCGCGAGGGCATCACGCGCATCCTCGAGATCCAACGCGTCGCGATCTCGGGCGGGCAACCATGAAGACCAGCGTGTTCCTCGTGCGCCACGCCGAGGTGGAGGAGCGATTTCACCGGGTGTTCGGAGGGCGCATCGACATGGGCCTGTCCCAGCGCGGCCACGCGCAGGCCTCGGCCTTGGCCTCGTGGCTGCGACAGCACGCCTTCGACACCGTGTACGCCAGCCCCATGCAACGCGTGCAGCTCACCCTCGCCCCCTTCCGCGTCCACCACCCCGCCGAGCCCGTCGTCCTCGACGGCCTACGCGAGGTGGACTTCGGGGCATGGACCGGCTGCGGATGGAACGACGTGGAACAGCGCTTTGGCATGAGCGCCTTCGACTGGCTGGAGCACATGGAGAACGACCGCATCCACGAGGCCGAGCCCATCGGGGCGTTCCGGCAACGCGTCGCCCAGTCGCTCCACCTCGCCCTCGACCGCAGCCGCGGCCAGAAGATCGCCTTGTTCGCGCACGGCGGCGTCATCCGCATGGCCTTGTCGGAGCTGCTCGGCCTGCCGCTTCGCAAGTTCGAGCACTTTGAGATCGACTACGCCTCGGCCACGTGGGTGGACGTGGGCGAGGTCAAGGCCGGCAAGGCGCGAACGGAGATTCAACTGCTCAACTTCACCCCATGGCGCGACCTGTGAAGCCCTCGAACCAACCGCTCCGCCACGTCGCCGTCGTTACCTCCCAGGAGGCGGAGGAGGCCGTGGGCGTCGTCCTGGAGGCCGTGGCAGGCGTCACCCCCGGGGTCCATGTGGAGCTGCCCAGCCAACGCGTGACGGTGTCCGCCTATGTCCACCTGCCGGACGCAGGGGTCGCTCCCCTGCGCGCCCGGCTGCGGGCCGCGCTCGACGGCTTGCTCGGGCACGGCATCGACCCCGCCCCGGCCACCGTCACCGTTCGCAAGGTCCCGCCCAAGGATTGGTCGGAGTCATGGAAGCGGCACTTCAAGCCCATCGAGGTGGGCCAACGGTTGCTGGTGAAGCCCACCTGGAGCCGTCGGCGTGCCCGGGCGGGCGCGGCCGTCTTGCTGCTCGACCCCGGGCTGAGCTTTGGAACCGGGCAACATGCCACGACGCGTTTCTGCCTCGAGGAGGTGGTGCGCCTCCATGTGCCGGGCCAGCGACGTTCCCTGCTCGATGCGGGCATGGGGTCCGGCATCCTGGCGTTGGCCGCCGCCGCCGTGGGATACGGCCACGTCGAGGGCTTCGACTTCGACCCGGACTGCGTCCGCATCGCCCGGGAAAACGCCCGGCTCAACCAGCTTGGGCGGCGCGTCGCCTTCGGCGAGGCCGACGTCACCCGGCTGCCCAAGAGGCCGGCACGGACGTTCGACGTCGTCTGCGCGAACCTGATGCACGACCTGCTCGTGACGGAGTGCCGTCGTATTGCCGCACGGGTGGCGCCGGGCGGCCGCCTGGTCCTTGCGGGTATTCTCGCGCACCAATTTCCCGCCGTGGAACGCGCGTATGCGGGCCTCGGTTGGGCCGTTGAACGCGACGCCACCGAGGGCGAATGGCGTTCGGCGACCCTCGCCTTGAAGCGCTAGGCGGCGAGGGACGTCCCCACTTCGCATGGACGAGCTGCCCTTTCCCGACCGGCATCATGTGGTTGCCGCCGACGGTTGGCTGGACCTCGGCCTGCCGTTGGAGGCATTGCGGGAGCTGGGCCAATGTAGCCCGGAAACCCGGCGCACCTTGATCGCGACGCAGGTCGCATGGCGCGCCCATGCCGAACGGCGGGACTGGGCGGCCGCGCTGGCCGTCGCGGAGCACTTGGTGGCCGAGGACCCAGGGCAAGTCGGGGGCTGGCTGAACCGAAGCTACGCGCTCCATGAACTGAGCCGGACGCAGGAGGCCTCCGATGCCCTCCTGCCAGCGGCGGCGATCTTTCCGAAGGACCCGATCATCCGGTACAACCTCGCCTGCTACGCCTGTCGCATGGGCGACCTCGCTTCCGCACGTCGATGGCTCCGGGAAGTCGTCCGGATCAAGGACCTTGCCTTCCTCAAGTCGCTGGCCATGGACGACCCCGACCTCGCGACCCTGCGGGAGGAAATCGCGGGATGGAGCGCGGACCGCACGGCGTGATGCAGGGCTCAGGCTGAGGCGTCCTCGCATGCCGGCCCGCGCGGGCCCAGGGATCGCGTTCCGGCCCCAGACTTGGCATGGGGGACACGAACACCCAAAGGGACAAAACCCCACCCAACCCGGATGAGGAGCGGTCACCGCCCCGTCCATCCCCTCGCCTCCCGTCCCTCTTTGCCCGTCCCGCCTCCCGCCCCTCGTCCCCCGCCCCGCCTTACCTCCGCCTTCCCGCCAAGGCGGCGCTGAGCATGACGAACTCGCCGACGTTCTCGGCCGTCACCAAGCCGACCAAGCGGCCGCCCTCCAGCACCGGGATGGACGAGGGCCCGTCCTCGAACTGGCTGCGACGCAGCATGCGCTCGACGGGCTCGTCCGGGGCGGCCACGGCGAAGTTTCGCCGCATGACCTCGCTCACCAACACCTCCGGCCCGCGCTCGCGGAGCGCCGGGAACAGGTCGTCTCGCAGGAGCAACCCCACCAACTCGCCGCCCGCCGTCACCGGGAAGTCGTGCTGGAAGCCCGCCAGCACCCATTGCGACACCTCGCCCAGCGTGTCGAAGGGCGAGACGGTCCGGAACTCCGTCATCATCGCCTTGCGCACCGGCACGCCGTCGAGGTGCGCGCTGGTCGAGACGGCCTCCGCCTCCTGCGACGCGCCCATCCACACGAACAAGGCGATGAACAGCAGCATGGGTTGGTGCAGGGCCAGCATTCCTGCAAGCGCCAGCACCACCGCCAGCGCCTGGCCCACCGTCGCCGCAACCCGGGTCGCCCAGACCCGGTCGCCCTTCATGGACAAGAGCGCGCGCAGCACGCGCCCCCCGTCCATGGGGAACGCCGGAATCAGGTTGAACCCCAGCAGGAACAGGTTGGAGACGATCAACCACGTTGCGAACGACCCGGCTCCCGTCGCCGGGTCGATCGGCGTCGTGGGCAGCCGCATGAGCAGCACCAAGAGGCCGGCCACGAGGGCAATCACCAGGTTCACGGCAGGCCCGGCCAGCGCGATGGCCAGTTCCTGGCGCGGCGTTTCCCCCGTCGATTCCAGCCGCGCCACACCGCCAATCGGCAGCAAGGTCACGTCCCGGGTTCGGATCCCAAACCGACGCGCCATCAACACGTGACCGAACTCGTGCAGCAGCACGCATCCGAAAATCGTCGCGGGCAACAACACGCCCACCAACGCACCCGATGCCTGCCCCGAAGTCGCCCAGCCCTTCCACGCGTAGAAGCCCATCAGCAGCAGGAACGTCAGGTGAAGCCGCACCTCAATGCCCAGGATGCGCGCCATGCGAAAGGACCATCTCACGCTCACCATCCTTCGCAGGGCGCGCCCACCTTGCAACCGCGCGTTCCGCCGAGCGTCGAGGAGGGGGTGCACCGGGCTGCTCCTCGACAACCCCTTGGAACGAAAAGGGGCGGCCCCGGTCGGGGCCGCCCCATGCTTTGGGCCTCAGGTTCCCGCGCGGGGAACCGTTGGGCTAGTACTTGACGACCAACTTGCCGCCGGCCACCTCGACGCTCTTGATCGTGCGGCCGGGCGAGATGGTCAGGTAGCCGGCGTCGGATCCGGACGGCAGGTCCGCCGTGATGGTCCGGGCGATGGGGTCATCGACGACGTTGGTGAGGGTGGCTCCGGCGAAGCCGTTGGGCGGCGTGCCCACGATGACGGAGGGCGTCCGGTAGGCGCTCAGCACGGCGCCCGGGATGGGCGTGAGTTGGTTGGCGGGGGTCGTGGAGCCCTCCTTGCGCCAGGCGACCTCGACGAAGTCACCGCCGCCACCCTCCTTGTAGAGGGCCGCGATGTAGTAGGACTTCCCAGCCACGAGGTTGACGGGCTCGGAGGTCTCGGGATTGGGATTGCCTTCGGCGTTCGTCGGCTCCTCGAAGGCGCCGCAGCATGCGGCCTCGTCGGCAATCGCCACCGCGTTGGCCGGGTTGGTGTCGGAGGACAACCAGAGCTGGGAGGCGTCATCGCTGCGGATGAAGAAGCGATACGCGCCCGACTCCGTCGGGGTGATCCACGCCGAGAGGCGGCCACCGAAGTTGTCCAGGATGTTGTTGAACCCGGGGGCCGTGGTGAACGCGGTCACGAACTCGCGCCGGCTGGGAAGGTCCGGGAAGCTGGGGTCGGAGGTAAGGGCATCGACGGAGGTGCCGGTGATGCCGGAGCCATCGACGCCGCGGTAGGCCTCCCAGAGGGCGAAGCCGGCCTGCAGGACGGGGCCGTTGAACGTCACGCGGGTGTTGGCGGCAATCGTGTTGCCGTTGGCGGAGACGTCCTTGATCCCGTTGAGGGTCAGCGTGTAGGCCGTGCCGCCGTTGAGGGCGGACGTCACGAGGCTGACCTTGGTGGGGCTGCCCACGCTGACGGCCGTCACGGTGGCACCGCCGCTGAGGGAGTAGTTGGCCAAGGCCGAGGCGGACTCGGCCGTCACGGGCTCCGAGAACTCCACGTCCACGTAGCCGGTCGAGGGCGAGCGGCCGCCCGCCACGGACTTGACCGTGGGTGCGACGGTGTCGCGGACCACGGTGAGGGTCACGGGCACCGTCTGGAGGTTGCCCAAGGGGTTGGCGATCTTGAGGACGTAGGAGCCGGAGTCGGACACCTGCGCGGACTTGATGGTGACGGATGCCTTGTTGACGCCGGAGAAGAGGCCCTTCTCGTAGGCGTCCCCCGCCTCGAGGTCCTTCCCGTCGCGAGCCCATTGGTACTTGTTGGGGCTGCCGGAAACGACGGCGGACAAGGTGGCGGGGCGATTCTCGTCCACGGTCACGTTGACCGGGGCGGTGGCGATGGACGCGGCGACGTTGTTGATCTCGAACACGCCGAAGCCGTAGATGCCGAAGGCGGCAAGGACGAGGGCCTTGCCTGGGGTGCCCGCGACGGGATAGACGCTGACGTCGCCGTCGTAGCCGTAGTCATGGCCCGTGCCGTTGTAGCCGGAGCCGTCGATGAACTCGTCGGTCTCGTAGAACGGCAGCTTCGCGGCGCTGTTCCCGGAGGCGATCATGCCGTCCAGGGTATGGATGGCCAGCCAGCCGGGCTTGAAGATGGCGCCGGGCTGGTTGTACCGGCCGAACTGCTGGTTCCAGCTCGGGATGGCGTAAGCCACGATGTAGTCGAGGCCCTTGTCCGTGTCGGCCGTCAGGACCCAGTTGCCGTCGTAATGCTCGACGCCGTCCTTGGCGTGGTTGATGGGGATCCCGTCCTTGTCCGCCGCCTCCCACGTGAACGCGGGCAGGTTGCCACCTGCCTCCTCGTCACGGTCAAAGAAGTCCGGTCGGCCCGTGCCGCCCTGCCGACGCGGGGTGCCGTCGCCGTCCGGATTCTTGGTGTAGCGGTTCGGGCGCGAGGGCCATCCGGCACCGGGGTAGTGGCCTTGGTACGCGACCTCCAGATTGGGACGGGCCGGGTCCGCCGGGTACGCGACATAGCTGCTGGGGAGCCCCCCCAGTGAGTAGGAGCCCTTCAAGCCGCCATTGTCTCGCTCGTCCATGCGTGAGATCGGGCGCAGGGTGAGGCCGTTGTCGTCGGAGACGAATTCCTGCGGATGATGGCTGGCGCGCCAGGTGCCGCCGCCCGCGACGACCCGCAAGGTCGGCCCGAATCCCTCCACTCGGAAGGCCCGGAAACGCCAGCTCGCGCTGCCGTCGCCATTGCTGCTCTCGTCGCCGCTTGGCTCGCCCGGGACGGGCTCAACCCAGGCCTCGGTGGGCTTCGCATCCCACGTTGCGCGGCCGTTCGGGAAGTTGGCGTCCGCCACCGTGCCCGTCGCGGCGTAGCGGAGGATCTTGTAACGGTAGCCCGTGTAGATGGAGCGCTGGCCATGCGGTCCGTCGGTCACACCCCAACGCCACCACGCATAAACCGCCGGTTGCGCCGCCAAGGGCACCGGGTTGATCTCGGTCTTCAACGCCAAGCCCAGGGGCTTGCCCGTCTTCGCGTCAATCCAGATCACCGAGCGATCCGGAAACGCCGCCGCGCGGTCCTTCTGCTCCTGCGTGAGGGCCGGATCTTGCTCGTCGATGCCGTTCTCGCGGATGCCCACGAGGTAGAGGTTTTCGTCGTACCGGACGAAGTTGACGTAGCTGTCAATGACGTCGCGCCCATTGAACTGGGTGGTGCGCGACTGGAGCCCGCCTGCCTTGACGAGGGTGGGGATCTTGTCTTGGGGTTCGACGTTCACCAGGCCGTTGAGGTGTTGCACCCAAACCGGCTTGATCTCCTGGGCCTGGGCCATGCCCAGCGCCAAGGCGCCCGCCAAGGCGCCGCTCATTACGTTTTGCTTCATGGGATATGTGCTGCTCGTTCCCGGGAACTTGGACGTCCCGCTACCCACAAGGACTCCACGCCGCCTCCCTACAAGGTTTGCAACGCCCGGACTAACGGCCCGATTAGAAGGATGTTCTGGAAACTTCAAAGACCCAATTTGACACGAAACCTCCGGGCCCAAGCCCGCCCCTGACGCCTTCCCCGCCCACGGTCCGAGGAAATGGACGCTCGGACACCCCCGCGTTGAGGCGCCCCGGCTCGGTGTCATCCCGTGATGGCCTTCACCCCGTCCCCCATGCCAATCTCCACCCATGCGCCGCCGTCGCCACCGCCTCGTCCTTGCCGCCCTCCTTGCGCTGCCCGCCGCCTCGCCGGTTCTCGCCGCGTCCAACCAAGTTCTCGAAGGCCGCTCCTTCGCCGTCGCCGACGGCCTCGTCCTCGAGCGCGCCGCCCCCGCCGACCTCGCCCCCCGCCCCGTCAGCGCCAGCCTCGACGACGAGGGCAACCTCTTCGTCACCGATTCCTCCGGATCCAACCTTCCCCCGGCCGAGCAGCTCAAGAACCCCACCCACCGCCTGCTGCGCCTCGTCGATTCCAACAAGGATGGCCGCTACGACAAGGCCACCGTCTTCGCGGACAAGATTATGTTCCCCCAAGGCTGCCTCTGGCACGCGGGCTGGGTCTATGTCGCCGCCCCACCCAGCATCTGGCGCTTCCGCGACTCCGACGGCGACGGCGTCGCCGACGTCCGCGACGAATGGTTCAAGGGCGGCACCCTCACCGGCTGCGCCAACGACATCCACGGCCCTCACCTCGGCCCCGACGGGCGGATCTACTGGACCAAGGGAGCCTTCGCCGAGCAAAACCACCCCCGCCCCGGCCGCACCCCCATCCACGACCGCGCCGCCCACATCCTGCGCGCCAAGCCCGACGGATCCGACCTCGACGTCGTCATGACCGGCGGCATGGACAACCCCGTCGAGGTCGCCTTCACCCAGGACGGCGAGCCCGTCTTCACCTCCACGTTCATCGACTTCTCCCAGCCCGGATGGCGCGATGGGATCGCCCATGCCCTTTACGGCGGCGTCTTCGGCAAGCTGAACGACGTGCTGGACGACCGGAACATCCCCCGCACCTCCCCCGAGCTGTTCCATCCCTTCGTCCAGCTCGGCGCCGCCGCCCCGTCCGGCCTTTGCCGCTACCAGTCCGCCGCCCTCGGCCCGGACTACAAGGACAACCTCCTCGCCACCTCCTTCAACCTTCACAAGGTCTCACGCCACGCCCTCCGGCCCTCCGGCTCCACCTACGCCTCCACGGATTCTGACCTCGTCGCGACCGACGACGTGGACTTTCACCCCACCGACGTCTTGGAGGATGCCGACGGCACCGTCCTCATCATCGACACGGGCGGCTGGTACAAGCTCTGCTGCCCCACCGCGCAACTGGCCAAGCCCGACGTCCTGGGCGGCATCTACCGCGTGCGCAAGGCAGGCTTCAACCACGGTGCCTCCCGTGCCGACCGCCGCCGCATCGCCGGGCCGCCCGCCGTCTCGGGCCCCGTCTGGAAGCTCCGCCAGGCCGCCAACGAACGCGACGCCAAGCGCCGCGGCGACCTCCGCGATGCCCTTCGCAAGTTCGTCAACAAGAAGGCACCCGGAGACGCCCTCGCCCGCGTCGCCGCCGAGGGCCTCGGCCGCATCGCCGACAAGGACTCCATCGACCTGCTCCTCGACGCCGCCGTCCTCGCCAAGGAACCCCACCTCGAGCACGCCTGCCTCTTCGCCCTCTTCGAGATCGGCGAGGCCGCCCCGCTCCGCGCCGCCCTGAAGTCCCCGGACGCCGCACGCCGCCGCGCCGCCCTCGTGGTCCTGGACCAACTGCCCGGCGACCTCCTCTCCCCCAACGACGTCCTCCCCGGCCTCGCCGAGCCCAACACCCGCCTCTGGGAGGCCGCCCGTTGGATCACCAGCCGTCATCCCGCCTGGGGCGACCAGCTCGTTGGATGGTTCCGTTCCCAGATGGAAGACCCCGCCACCCGCGGCCCCGCCGCCGGCCAGCTTCGCCTCGTCGCCGCGTCGCCCAAGGGCCGCGAGTTCCTCGCCGAGGTCGCCCAGCAATCCCGCAACGGACTCGCCGCCCGTCGCTCCGCCCTCCAAGCCATGGCCGAGAACGGCCCCAAGGATCCCCCCAGCAACTGGGCCACCGCCCTCGCCGAGTGCCTCCGCGAGTCCGACAACGACCTCGTCCTCGCAGCCGTCAAGGCCTCCGGGCCCGTCGTCTCGCAACCCGACATCCAGTCCGCCCTCCGCCGCGTCGCCGCGTCCAGTGCACGCTCGCCCGAACTCCGCGTCGCCGCCCTCGCCGCCCTTCCCCAGGGATGGCAACCGTCCGCCGCCGAGTTTTCCTTCCTCGTCGGCACCGGCCCCTCGCGGGATGCCGCCAGCGCCCTCGTCCGCGCCCAGCTCAACCCCGATGCCCGCCTTGCGCTCGCCGACTCCCTCAGGGTCGCGGCCCCCCTCGCGTTGCTGGCCTTGCTGCCTGCCTTCGAGAATCCCGGCCCCGATGCCCTGGGCCAAGCCGTCCTCGCCTCCCTGCGCACCGCCCAGTCCAAGGCCTCCCTGCGGCCAGAGCTCGTCCGGAACCTCTTCAAGAAACATCCCGCGCCCCTCCAGCAACAGGCCGAGGCCTTCATCCGCGAGATCGACGCCAACGTCGCCCAGCAGGCCGCCCGCATCGATGCGCTCCTCGCGGAGCTGAAGTCCCACGAGGGGGACATCCGCCGCGGCCAGGCCGTCTTCATGGGCCAGAAGGCCGCCTGCTACAACTGCCACAAGATCGGCTACCGCGGCGGCGAGGTCGGCCCCGACCTCACCTCCATCAGCAAGGCCCGGTCCGAGCGCGACCTCCTCGAGTCCATCGTCTATCCCAGCGCCAGCTTCGTCCGCTCGTACGAGCCCGTCATCGTGCGCCTCCAGGACGACTCCGAGGTCGCCGGCATCCTGCGTTCCGAGTCCGACAAGGAGCTCGTCGTCGTCCCAGGCCCAGGAGCCGAGCAGCGCATCCCGCGCGCCGACGTTGCCGAGGTCCGCCCCGGCACCGTGTCCCTCATGCCCGCAGGGCTCGAAACCCAAATCACCCGGCAGGAACTCGCCGACCTGCTCGCCTTCCTCCGCAACACGAAGTGGGGGGCGCAGTAGCGGGCGTCGGTTGGCTCGCGCAACGCGCGCGTCGCGCCATCCTGGAATCACCGCACGCGGTCGTCCCATCCCGGGGGCGGCGGCGGGGGCTGCCAGGCGTTCGGCATCCGTCGGGCTCACGACGCCCTCCCTGGGTGACGTCAGCGAAAGCCCGTCGTGTGGACGTGGATCCACCCCACGTCCACGTTGCCGGGCGTGGGGACGCGCAACGGCGTGTCTTGGCCCTTTCGCGCCACGGGGTTGCTCCGCACGTCGCGCCACCTGTGGATCTCCGAGGGCCGTCGGCCAACGCGAGCGACAGGGCTGATTCATCGACGGCCAGCCCGTCGCCACCACTTGGTCGTCAACCACGCCCGCTTCCTCGCCTTCCCGGACCGCGAGAGGCTCCCCTACCTCGCCTCCCGCGACTTCTACCGCGAGCACGGCAAGCCCAGGCAGCTCTTCCCGCGCCCTCCCCGACACCCGCCGAGGCCCTGCACGTGTGGCCGGACAAGGACGGCGTGCGCCGCCCGCCCAGAGACCCCCCTCGGCCGCGCGAAGGTCGCCTGCGACGTGCGCAGGCGGGTGGCGATCATCGGCCGGTGGTTGTCGGAGCAGGAGCCCGCGGCCATCGCCCGCCTGGCCGTGGACGGCAAGACCCTGCGCGGCAGCGGGCGGCGCGACGGCAAGGCCCTGCAGATCTTCTCGGCGGTGACGCACCGCCTGCGGATGACGCTCCAGCAGCTGCCCATCGGGGAGAAGACCAACGAGATCCCCAGCTTCAAGCCGTTGCTGCGGGCCGTGCAGCCGCCGCCGGGGACCCTGGTCACGGCCGACGCGATGCACTGCCAGCAGGAGTCGGCGCGGTGCGTGGTGGAGGAGTTCGGGGGGACTAACTCTTCGGGCTCAAGGGCAACCAGGACGGGGTACTGACCCGCGCCGAACGCCTGCTGGCCCAGCAGGCCTTTTCCCCCTGTGGAGGACTCGGAGTGGGAAAAGCACCATGACCGGCTGGAGCGGCGGCGGGTCGCGCGGGTGGACATAAGCCCGCAGGAGGCGGGGCTGGTGGGTTGCTGGCAGTTCGTGGCCGTCCGGCGGGAGCGGATCCCGCTGGACCCGAAGAAGGCGCCGAGCAGGGAGGTGGGGTACTACGCGACGAGCCTGACGGGCCGCCAGATGGGCGTGAAGGGGTTGTCGAAGGTGATCCGGGGCCACGGGTTGGCGATCGAGAACGGGGTGCACCACCGACGGGACGTGCGCTTTGGGGAGGACCGCTGCCGGGGGACGAACCGCAGGGCGGCGGAGGCTCTGGCGATGTTCCGGAACCTGGCGATTGCGCTGTACGAGAAGGACCGGGAGCGAGGCAAGACGAGCGCGCGGTCGCTTCGGGCGTGGATGACGCGGCAGACCTTCGGGAAGGCGCATGCGCTGCTGAAGGGCTGAGGGGGAGGCGACGCCCAGGGAAACCCCACCACGGAGAATCCATGCCCGGAAGGGCGGGACAGACGCCGAGGGCGGCCCCGCGAGGGGTGCTTCGGCACGCCGCCGCTCTTCGAAGGGCTCTCAACCCCGCCCAACCCCCGGGGCGTTACCCCCTCCCCGCATCCCGATGAATCCGCCCTGGCACGGCGGCCTGCATGGAGGTTTCCGGGCTTGGAGAAAGGATGGAAGGCAAGGCAGGCTAGCGGACATGACGTTGCTGCCGTTTGGCGAGCTTCCCCCGCACACGACGCGCCGGTTCCTCCCGGCCATGGTGGACTTGGGCTCATGGGCTTCCCTGGCGCCACACTTTGGTCGGCTGGAGGCCGACGGGCACGCCTGTGCAACCGTCGAGGAACTGGAACGTTGGCTCGTGGACCTCGGCGAGGTGACGTCGGCCATCGACGAGGAGCGGGCTCGGCGATACATCGCGATGACCTGCAACACGGAGGACGCCGAAGCGGAAAGGGCATACCTGCACTTCGTGGAGGAGGTCGAGCCACCCATGAAGCCCCGACTCTTCGCGTTGGCACGATTGTACGCGGCGCATCCGTTGCGAGGGCGGCTGGACGCCCGTCGATACAAGGTCCTCGACCGGGCGAAGGCCCTGGAGGTGGAGTTGTTCCGCGAGGAGAACGTGCCGCTGGAGACGGAGGAGGCACGCGTGGCGCAGCAGTACCAAAAGCTGACGGGCGGTCTGACGGTGCAGTTTGACGGCGCGGAACGCACGGTGGCCCAAATGGGCCGGTACCAAGAGTTGACGGACCGGTCGGTGCGCGAGTCCGCGTGGCGCGTTGTGGCGGACCGCTGGGTGAAGGAGGAGGACGCGTGCGACGGGTTGTTCGACACGCTGCGCGGGCTGCGGGAGCGGGTGGCGTCGAACGCAGGCTTCGGCGACTACCGGGCTTACGCCTTCAGGTCCCGGGGCCGTTTTGACTACGGGCCCGACGACTGCCTGCGGTTCCATGACGCCATCCAGGAGGTGGTGATGCCGGTGATGCGGCGGTTGCAGGACCGGCGACGCTCGCAGATGGGCGTGCCCACCTTGAGGCCGTGGGACACGGCGGTGGACCCGCTCGGGCGGCCGCCGCTGAGGCCGTTTGCGGAGACAACGGAGCTGGAGGAACGCAGCCAGCGCATCTTCGACCGGCTGGACCCTGTGCTGGCGGGCGACTTCCGCCGGATGCGGGACCTGCGCCTTCTGGACCTGGAGAACCGCAAGGGGAAGGCGCCCGGCGGGTACCAGTACACGCTGAGCGAGGCGCGCCTGCCGTTCATCTTCATGAACGCGGTCGGCTTGCAGCGCGACGTGGAGACGCTGCTGCACGAGGCGGGCCACGCGTTTCATGCGCTGGCATCGCGGGATGAGGCGTTGGCGTCCTACCGGGAATGCCCGATCGAGTTCTGCGAGGTGGCGTCGATGGCGATGGAGCTGTTGGCGGCGGACAAGCTGGGCGAGTTCTACGGGGAGGAAGAGGCCCGTCGGGCGCGTCGCACGCACCTGGAGGGGGTGGTGGGCGTGTTCCCGTGGATTGCGACGATCGACGCGTTCCAGCACTGGGCCTATACGAACCCGGGGCACGGGCGAGACGAGCGGCGGGCGGCATGGCTGGGCTTGATGGACCGGTTTGGCGGCGACGTGGACTGGAGCGGCCTGGAGACGGCACGGCGGTGCCGGTGGCACCGCCAGCTCCACGTGTTCATCCATCCCTTCTACTACGTGGAGTACGGGATCGCCCAGCTCGGCGCCCTGCAGGTTTGGGTGAACGCAGGGAAGGACGCACCGGGGGCCTTGAAACGATACCGGGGGGCACTGGCCCTCGGGGGATCGCGACCGTTGCCGGAGTTGTTCGAGGCGGCAGGATGCCGGTGGGACTTCAGCAAGGATGCGTTGCGCCCCTTGCTGGATGCCGTCGAGGCCGAGTTGGAACGGCTCGGATGAGGAAGGGTGGGATGAAGGGAAATCTGGCCGAAGCAAAGGACGGGGGAGAGTTCACGGAGCCGATGCGCGTCCAGCGCGAGGTGACGCTCGCATTGATTGCGCTCAACGTGTTCGTGTTCCTGATCGAGCCCAGGCTGGGGGACGGGACGCGAGGGTGGTTTGACGCCCGGTATTCGTTGTCGGTGGCGGGCTTCAAGGCGGGGTATTGGTGGCAGTTGCTGACGTTTCAGTTTCTGCATGGGAACTGGCTGCACCTTGGAACGAACCTGGTGTTGCTGCACTCCATGGGCCCCGTGTTGGAGACCTCGTTGGGACGACGGCGGTACCTCCTGTTGTACATGGGCTCGGGCGCCCTGGGCGGGTTGGTGCAAGTGGGCGCGGCCCTGGCATGGCCGGGACATTTTAGTCATGCCGTGGTGGGCGCCTCGGCGGGCTTGTGCGGCCTGCTCGGGGCACTCGGCTACCTGTATGCGGACGACGTGGTGAAGGGCTTGCTCTTCTTCGTGATCCCGTTTCAGGTGAAGGCCAAGGTCATGCTGCTCTTGGCAGGCATCATCTCGATGGTCGGGACGGTGCTGCCGTTTGGCAGGGTGGCCCACTTCGCACACCTCGGCGGATTGGTGGGGGGGCTCTTCATCCTGCAACTGATGCGGGTGAAGGCGTTGCCGCCGCCCGATGAAGCGGACCGGAACGGCGCGCCGCCATCGCCGTAACCAACACACAACAATGCTGGACCATGGACGGCGTGTTGGCAGGGAAGGTGGTGGTGATCATCGGGGGGACGTCCGGGCTGGGCCTGTCGGCGGCCCGCGCGTGCGTGGAGGCCGGGGCTCGTGTCGTCGTGACGGGGCGTGACGCGGCCAAGGCGCAGGCCGCCGAGGACGCGCTGGGAGGCATGGCACGCGGGATGGCGGGGGATGCCAGCGAGGAAGGGTCGGCGGAGGCCGCCATCGCCTCGGCACAGGCCGCCTGGGGAAGGTTCGACGGGCTCTACCATGTGGCGGGCGGCAGCGGGCGATGCCATGGCGACGGCCCGTTGCACGCGCTGACGACGAACGGATGGGACCAGACCCTGACGTGGAACCTGCGGTCGGTGTTCCTGAGCAACCGGGCTGCGGTGCGGGCCTTGCGCCAGGAGGGCCGGGGCGGATCCATCGTGAATTGTGGGTCCGTGCTCGGCACGTCGCCGTCCCCGCGCCACTTTGGAACCCACGCGTATGCGGCTGCCAAGGCCGCCATCGTTGGGATGACCCGATCGGCGGCGGCGACGTACGCTCCCGAGCGCATTCGCTTCAACGTGTTGGCCCCGGGCCTCGTCGCAACGCCGATGTCCGCTCGCGCCCAGGCAGACACGGACATCCAGCGGTTCGTGCGGGCCAAGCAACCGTTGGATGGGGGCCGCATGGGGCGCCCGGAGGACCTGGACGCCGCGGTGACGTGGTTGTTGTCGGATGGCGCCCGGTTCGTCACGGGGCAGGTCGTGGCAGTGGACGGCGGATGGGGGGTCAGCGACGCGGGAGGGGCCTAGGGCGACGCGCATGGCGTGGCGTGCAGGGGGATGAGTTCCCTCCGGGCGACGCGATGCCTTGCAAGGTGGAAGCTTTCCAAGCGGGGATGGAGGCCGCACGGTCGCGTCGTCATGAAGATGCGGCGGCGCAGGGCTGGGTACCTTGGGTTGGTGGCAACGGCGGCTCTCGTGGGCTGTGGTGACTCGGCTTCCAAGACCGCGGCGCCCCGGAAGGAACGGAACGCGGCGACCGCGCCGTTGGACTACCTGGCGGTGCAAGGGCAGGCGAAGAAGCACTCGGAGGGCGTTGCCTCGTTGGCCCAGGTCCAGCAGGCGCTGCAACAGTTCCGAACGACGGAGGATCGGTGGCCCGAAAACCTGCAGGAACTCGTGCGTGCCGGGCTTCTGGCCCGGGTTCCATCGATGCCGGCCGGCCAACGGATCGACTACGACCCAAGGACGGGCACGGTCCGCGCGGCCCGATGACCCGGGCAACGGGGACCGCCCCTCCGGCTATGGCGTCACCCGGACGCGGAAGAGGTAGGTGATCTTGGGATCCAACGCCGGGAGCACGGCGGTCATCGGGCTGCCATCGCCACGCTCGGGTTGCCCGAACCGCGTCCACGCCTCCAAGTCGGTCGAGATCTCGAGCACGTACTCGCGGCCGGCGAGGGTGGGCCAGCGCAGCGCCACGGTGCTGTTTGCCAGCTCGCGCGGGATCGAAAGCGCCAGGACCGACGCACGGTCCTTGGGATCCGTTCCGGCCATGAACTCCGAGAAATCCGAAGCGCCGTCGCCGTCGGCGTCCGCCGTGGGCAGGGTGGACAACAGGGCGCCGAAGAAGCGCGACTCCCATAGGTCCGAGATGCCATTGGCATTGGCGTCGGGGAAGGTGAACCGGCCGGGGACGACGGTGAGGTTGGTGGAGGACCCAACGGTGAACGCCTGGGGTGCCGGGGCCTGGTAATAACGGACGGGAGCCCATGCGACGGTGTAGTTGCCGGGCGGCAGGTTGGTCCTCCATGAAGTGCCCTCCCCAACCCATTGGTTGGTGCCGGACGACACGACGAAGCGCGCCTGGGCCAGGGTGTTGCTCACCACGATGCCCGTCTCGGCGACGGATTGGATGGTCACGCCCACGTCGTCCACCAGCCACCCGAGCCGGTCCGTGGCGGTGAAGCTGAACATCTGGTAGTTGAAGCGGAACCGGACGACGCGGCCGAGGTAGGGGGTGAGGTCGATCGATTCCTCGGCCCATCCGCCGGTGTCCTCGACGGCGTTGGCATAGAGGGGCCGCCACGTCGCGCCATTGTCCGTTGTCACGGCAACCTGGGCGGCCTCGATGGTGAGGTCTCCGAACTCGTCGTTGGAGTCCTCGGGCGTGCGGAAGTCGAACACGTGCCAGAAGGTAAGCCGTGCGCGGTTGCCGCCGCCGAGGTTGATGGCGGGGGTGATGAGGTCGGTGATGGCGAAGTCCACGGGCTCGCCATGGAGGTTGGTGCCCCAGCAGGCGTCGCCGCTGTGGGGGGCGACCCCATGGCGGTTCACCGGCGTGCCATGGTTCCATCCCGACAAGGCGAAACCGCCACCCCCGTCCTCGTCGTCGCCGCCCCCCACCAGGATGCTTTCGTCGTTGTACACGGCCCAGCCCTCGGTGCCGGACTCAAGGTCGTCCAGCCATGGCGGCTGCACGGGCGCCAGCGTGCGGAACGTGTGGAACCGGCCACCGTTGTTGTCCGTGCTGGCGTTGCCCGCGACGTCGCGGCTCACGACGACGAACGTGTATTCCCGGTCCGGCAACAACCCGGTCACGAGCACCTCATGCGAGGTCCCCTGCTCCGCCGCATAAGCCGAGCGCGTGAGGAACTTCTCGTCGCCGCCACCCTCGCCAAACCGCACCAACGCGTCCGTGGCCTTGTCCGTGGTCCACGTTACCAAGACCTCGTTGTAGGCGGGATCAACGGCGAGGTCGAAGAGCTTGGGTGGCACCGTGTCCACGACGGCTGCCGTGGAGACGTCGCGCCCGGCGCCGTCGGTGTACCGCACCTCGATCCAGTCCAGGTCCCGCGCCGCGATGCGGGTGGGTGCACCAGGCAAGGGTGGCGGACCCGTCACCGGCGGCGGCGCCAGGACGAACCCGCCCCGGAACACGCCGCGCACGGCGGTGGCGAAGCATTCGACGCGCGCGGGGCTGGGCGAGGAGGCGGTGGCAATGGTCACCTCGATGCGGTTGCTCGAAGACAGGCGCGCGTCGGAAACCTCGACGACGCCCGTCCCGGGGACGGTGAAGGCCTCGCTGTTGAGGGCCACCGTGGACAGGCCGCGCAGGCCCGGGACGAGGAACTCCAAGGCGTTGCCGAGCACGGTGGCACGATTGTTCGGGGCCGGTGCATCCAGCGGGAACGCCTCCAGGGGCACCGTCAGGAACACCCCGCGCCCCGTGCTGTCGTCGCCCGTCCTCGGGAAACGCAGCCCCACCACCCGGCCGTCCTCCTGCAACAGGACGGGCGCGGCGTTCGTCGCACCCTGCACATGGTCCGGCCCGTCCTCCCAGCGGATGCCCAAAAGGTCGATGAGGAAGCCGCTCGGAAACGCCGAGTAATCCAGGTCCATCGCCAAGGCGCCCGCGATGGGGTCGCCCTTCACCCCGGCCACACGGACCGCACCTTGGTCCTCCATGAAGCTCGACACGCGAAGGGTCTGGGTCGCGAACGTGGACTGGTTGAGCTCCTTGAGGCGCGTCAACAGGTCGAAGGAACTCACGAACAAGGACCCGCCCCCGGCGACATACGCCCCCATGGCGGAGATCATGCCGGGGGGCGGCGCCTGAAGCTCCTCGGGCCGCCACACGACAACGCGGTACGGCTTGAGCTGCTCCGCCGTGGGGGCGCCGCCGCGCTCGGCGGTGTTCCAAATGTCATGCTCGACACCGAGCGCTTCGAGCACCGCCGTCCAGTTCTCGATGCCGGGATACGGCGTCTCGGCCAGCAACTCGGTGAAGATCGACTCCGGCGAGTACACGAGCAGCGCCGTCGCCGGGCGCGGCGTGACCACCCGGAAGTAGAAGCCGCCGTTGTCGTTGGTGGACACGTTGCCCGCGCGGTCGATGGCCAGGAGCTTCCAAAAAATCGTCAGGCCGGGCTCCAACTGTGGCAGCGCCAGGCGAGGCTGCGTCCGGTAGGCGAGGTCCTCCACCACGTTGGTCACGGCATTGGTCGTCCCAAAGACGACGCGTGCCCGCGCGGGCTCGCTCCCCCGCCAGGACAACGTCACCCGCCCGAACTCCGCCGCCGCCGCGACGTCGCTCGTCGCGGGCGGGACGTTGTCCACGTCCGCCTCGGCCGTGCGAACCCCAGGCGGCTGCGCGTCCTCGTAGGAGGCCAGCAGCGCGTCGCCGTGGGCAACCGTCAACTGCCCGGCACCCGCCGTCCCGGTGACCAACGCCACCGACCCGGTGAACGTGTTGGCCGCGGAGGCACGGGCGAGCGAGAGCCGGACGACGTTCGTCGCGGGACCGGCCGAGACCGTGACGTGGACGTTGGATTGGCCCCGAAGGCCGTCGTCCAGCAGACGCAACGTGGCCGTCGAAGGAGCCCGAAACGCGGACGCGTCCCACGACAGCAACCCCTCGCCCGGCGCCGGCAGCCGGCCGGAGACGACCAACGCGAAGTCCTGCCGCGGCACGCCCGGGCGGGCGCGGATGTCCCGGGGCACGTTGACGGCGCGGACACGGACGATCCATTCGCCGGCCGCCGGGGAGGCGAGGTGGACGGCCTCGACATTGTTGAGGCGGTCGCCGATGGGCGCGCCTGCGACGGACTCGCCCTCGGCAAAGGCGTTGCCACGGTACAGGATGCCGGCCGGCGACGTGACCTCGAGGTCGAGGTCGTTCACGAGCGCCGGGATGGCTGCCGGGAGGCCGGGCGCGTCCGTGTAGGCCAAGGTGACCTTCAACGGCTCGCCGGCCGCGACGACCACGCGCCGCTCCCATTCCTGGCCCACCGACAACTCCACCGGCTGGTCCGCGAAGTCGAAGCGACGCTCGGAGTCGATCAGCGTCTCCAGGTTCACCCGCCCCCAGCCCTCGTCGTTGTTGGGCACGGGCGCCGTGTCGCCCACCAACATGCCCGGGTCCCCCGGGTCCTCCGTGTCCGACGGCACCAAGGCCGTGCCCATGTCGTCGGCAGCATTGATGAGCGCCGCCTTCACCAAGGCGGGGGAAGGCGTGCCGCCGCCACGCGTCGCCCGATGCCATTGGATGAAGATGGCACAGGCACCGCTCGCATGGGGGCCGGCCTGCGACGTGCCGCCCTGGTACAGGTAGTTGTCGTTGATGGGCGACCACGCGTTTTCCTCGCCGGCCGCCTGCGACTTCAAGGAGGCAATCCAGGTCCCGGGCGCCACCACGTCCGGCTTGATGCGGCCATCCTCCGCCGGGCCGCGGCTGGAGAAGTCCGCCATCACCTCCTGTCCCTCGGCATAGATGCCGAAGGTAAAGCGGTTGTTCTGGCAGGCTCCCGTGGCGAGGACGTTCTTGGCGACGGCCGGGGTCCCGATGGTTTGCCCGCCAGGGCCCGAGTTGCCGGCGCTGAACTCCAGGACATAGGCCTGGTCCCCCGGCGTCAGCGCGTCCGCGTCCCGCACCAATCCATCGAACTCCGCCGCGGTGAGGTCGTACTGGCCCTGGGTGTCGTCCCCCCAGGAGTTGGACCCCACGGCAGCCCCGGCTCGCACCGCATCCCGAGTGAGCGTCTCGAACGTCGGCGGCGGTCGGTAGCCCCCTTGGCCGTCAAAGATGCGCTGGGCCACGATGTGCGCGCCGGGCGCCACGCCCAGGCCGTACAACGCCCCGTCCTCGTCCGTCTGCCCCAGAGCCGCGTTGCCCGCCACGATGCCCGCGCAGTGCGTCCCGTGGCTGTGCTCGTCCGAGGCGTCCTCCAACCCGTCGTAGGCAAACAAGGCATCCACCCGGCCCTCCAGGTCCGGGTGCATCAGGTCGATGAAGCCCAGGTCCAATCCCGAGTCCGCCACCGCCACCGCCACGCCCGTTCCGTCGAAGCCCAACTGATGCACCCAGGCGAGGTCGCCGACGTCGCCGGTCTCGCCCGCGACCACCTTGGTGGACACCTCGTCCTGGAGCTTCATGCGGGGGGCCAGCTCCACCCAGACGACATCCTGCGAGCCCACGAGGCGGGCCAGCCCGCGACGGTCCAGCCTCCCCGAAACCACGGGACCAAGGGGCATGGTGGCGTGAAGGCTGGCGCCGGAGAGAAGCGTGGCCGTGGCATCCTCCGCCGCGCCGCCGCTCCCGGGCCGCACGAGAACCTTTACAGCCACGTTGCCCGTGGAATTCGTGCCCAAGGCCCGCACGACGGACGCGTGGACCTTGTGCCGGGGCTTCAAGGGCCCCACCCACCGGACGAAGTCCAGCGAACGAACGGCCGCAAGGCGCGCGCCCCGCAGGAAGGCAATGAAGCCGTCCTCGGGAACGTAGTAGGCAATGTCCACCCCGGCGGCGGCAAGGGCGTCGCGCCAAGCCGGCTGCAGCGCGCCTTCGAGCTGCACCAGGTAAAGGCCGTCCGCAGTGGGCGCCTCCACCCGACCGGGTGCGGCGGCCACCGACGCCTTGGCGGGGGTGCGGATGGTCTCGTTGCGCAGCCGGAGGGTCTTCCAGGCCTCCGCGCCATCAGCGTGAAGCAGGCTGGCAAGCAGGAGGAAACGCGCCAACCACCGGAAGCTCATCGCGGGGTTCACGACTCCAAGGCTAGCCAGACTCGTGCCGTCCTCAAGCACCGGCGCCACCGCATGGCCAGGACGCCCGGGCCGGCGCAACCGATCCGACGGGCATGGGCCGAAAAACTGGTTGCGCCGCGGTGCCGCCTGCGCTTGAACAAGCGTGTTCCTTGAAGGGGCCGCCGCGAATGCGCGGGGCCCAAGCCAGACGAGGCTGGAGTTGCGGGAACCCCGTGAGACTCGGGGACGGTTCCGCCACGGTATCGGGTTACAGACCCCCATGTCGCAAGACGGCCACTGTCGCGGTTCGCCGCGGTGGGAAGGCGGGGGCGAGGTTGAGACCCGGAGTCCGGATATCGCGCCATCCTCGCTCGTCAGGGCCGCCTCGCGCGGCCTGCTTCGCCGGCAAAGCGAAGGATGAGGCCAGGCCGCCGCCCGCGTGGGTTGCGGCTCGTGAGACGTTTGCTGCCTCCGTTCTCTCCTGCCGGGACGGGGGCCTTTTTGTTTCGGGACCGCACCTTCGCTGCGTTCGGCCCGCTTTCTTGCCCCGCCCCGGACTGGTCTCCGTCACGCACACCGCGCGCCGCCTCTGGCCGGCGCGCCGGGGAACAGGAGACTGGACATGTCAAAGAATGGATGGGGGCTCCCGGCGCTTTCGAGGCGCTGGGCGGCCGCGTTGTCGATTGGGTGGGGAGTCGCGTGCATCGCCACCCCCACCGGATGGGCGCAATACGCGTCCGCCGTGCTGCGCTACGAGCCCGGCATCGGCCATGCCACGGAATTCGGAACCGGCGCCGGCTACACCAACGCCCTCGCCGCCCTCGGCGAGCCCAGCCGCTCCACCCCCGGGCCGTTCGGTGGCCCCGTGGATCCCTTCAGCCCCCCTTGGCAACCAAGCCAAGTCACCTCGCTGGGCTCCGGTGGTCTTCTGGAGCTCCAGCTCGATTCGCCCATCCGCCGCGACGCCGCCCATCCGTTTGGCATCGACTTCATGGTCTTTGGGGGCTCCGGGTTCGTCATCATCAACGGCGACTACTCCGGCGGGGGCATCACGGACGGTTCCACCTTCGGCCAGGACCCTGCGCAGGTGCGCATCTCGGTCGCCGACGCCAGCGGGCCTTGGTTCACCCTCGACCCCGCCCTCGCGCCGGCCTTGGAGGGAATGTTCCCCACGGACGGCTCCGGCGACTTCACCCGCGCGGTCAATCCGGCGTTGAAGCCGACCGACTTCAACGGCCTCGGCCTCGACGGCATTCGCGTGGCGTACGGCGGCAGCGGCGGCGGCACGGGCTTCTCCATCGCGTGGGCCCGCGATGGCTCCGGCCAACCCGCGCCCATCGCCGAGGCCAGCCGCCTCCGAATCGAGGTGCTCTCCGGACGCGTCGAGGTCGATGCCGTCGCCGCCGTCCGGCCCGTGCCGGAGCCCAAGGCGCTCGCCTTGGGCGGCGTCGCGGCCCTCGCATGGCTGGCATGGGGCCGCATGAGCCCGGCGCGTGGGGCCCATGCCGGCAAGGGAACAAGGGGGGCCTGTTGACGACGGACAGCAACGCGTCGCACGCACGCGGGGCGGCCCCCTGCCCCGACGGCGCCTGCCCGATGTGCGGCCAGCCCAACCGCTGCTCCTTGGCCGCGCCCGGGACCGGCCACCCGGACGCGTGCTCGCCCCCCGGCGACCGCGCCACGGCGGCGACCGATGCCACGCTCAAGTGCTGGTGTCGGTTCGTGGAAATGCCGGGATCCCTGCTGGCCCGCGTCCCAAGCGGCTCAAGGGCGTGCCTCTGCCATGCCTGCGTCGCCCGCGAGCGGCGAGCCATCCGGTGGATGCCCCTCGCGGAGGACGGGGAGTTCTACCTCCTCGACGACGGGCGGCGCGTCTTCACGGAACGCTACCACCTCCGGCGCGGCTACTGCTGCGGCAGCGGATGCCGTCATTGCCCGTATGACGACGCCGGGCATCCGAGGGCCGAGGTGGTGCGAGCCATGGAAGCCACGGCGCCATGAGGCAGGACAGGCAGCAGGCGCCCCCGCGCGGACGCCACGTCTTGGGGGTGACGACGCGGGCAACGTTCTGGGCCGCGTTCCTCGCGGCGTTCGCCATGCCCGCCACGGCATGGGACGGCTTCTTCGAGGAGTTCGACTCGGAGCCCGCCACGAGGGGTTGGCGGGCGTTGGGCGACGCCTCCTCGTTCCGATGGGAGCCCGACGGTTGGCTGGCGGTGGAGTGGGATTCCTCCCGCCCGAACGGGTTCTTCGCGCGGGAATTGCCCGGCCCCGTGACCGAGCGCGACGACTTCTCGTTCGGGTTCGACCTGCTGCTCGACACGCACGCCGTGGGGGTCGCGCCGGGAAAACCCGGGACGTTCCAGATGGCCGTGGGCCTGGTACGGCGGGCGGACGCCCTGCATCCGGGCTTTCGTCGCGGCGTGTTCCTCGCGTCGCGCAACCTCGTCGAATGGGCATGGTTCGGATCCGAGCCCTCGGGCTTGATCAGCGCGTCGATCTCCCCGGTCGTGGTGCCCGCCGACGGCCGGTTGCCCTGGGGCTATGCGGACAGCTTCGTCGAGCCGCGCATGGGGGTCCGGTATGGGTTCGACCTCGCGTACACGGCCTTGGACCGGACGCTGCGGGTGACCATGACGGAGGACGGAGTTCCAGGACCTGCCCTGCGCGCGGTCGTCGTGCCGCAAGGGTTCACCGGCTTCGAGGTCGATGCCCTCTCCGTGAACGCGTACAGTGATGCAGGGCAGGATCCGCGGTATGCCGGGTCGCTGAGGGCCTCCGCACGCATCGATCGCCTTCGATGGGATGGCCCGGGGCCGGTGATCGTTGGGCTGCGAGTGGAGGCGACGCCCGTTGGTGCGCGGGTGCGCTGCGGGACGCGCACGGGTTGGCGGTACGCGTTGCAGGCCACCGACGACCTCCATGCCTGGGCTGACGTGGCAGGGCCCGTCACGTCCGACGGCGGCGAGGTCATGCTGGAGGACGCGGCCCGCCGGGCTTCCCGGCTGTATCGCGTGGAGGCCCGTCGGCCATGATGCGCCGTCGATGCCAGCGTGGCTTCAGCCTCGTGGAGCTGCTTGCGACCGTGTCGGTCGTCGCCCTGCTGGCGGGCTTGTCCCTGCCAAGCCTGGGGCGGGCCCGCCACGCGGCCGCCAACGCGCGATGCGTCTCCAACCTCCGGCAACTGGGTCTCGCCACGCAGTTGTACTGGGACGAGCACGGCGGACGCGCCTTCGCCGAACGCCGCGAGCGGCACGCGGACGGGTGGGTTTACTGGTTCGGCTGGCTCCAGGACGGCGCGGAGGGCCAGCGCGCGTTCGACCCGACGGCCGGCGCATTGTGGCCGTACATTCAAGGCCGAGGCGTCGAGGTGTGCCCCTCGCTCAACCGCAACTCCCCCATGTTCAAGCCCAAGGCCCGCGGCGTGGCACATGGCTACGGCTACAACCTCCTCCTCGGGCCGCGAAACGGCACCGTGGTCAACCTTCACCACGTCGCGGCACCGTCGTCCTTGGCGGTGCTCGCCGATGCAGGGCAGGTCAACGACTTCCAACCCCCCGCCTCCCCCGACCTGCCCATGCTCGAGGAGTTCTTCTACTTCGGAACCAACGGGCTCGAAGCCACCATCCACTTCCGGCACGCCGGACGATCGCAAGTCGTGTTCGCCGACGGCCACGTGGCGGCCGAGAGGCCTCAACCGGGTTCCGAGGACCTCCGCCTGCCGCCTCACTTGCTCGGACGCCTGCCGGCGGAGCGCGTACGCCCATGAATCGATTTTCCCGGCCGACGTCACCCGTGCACCCGCCTCCATTGTTCACGTCATCCCCTGAACGAGGCGTCGCCGCATGATGGCGGTCGTTACCCTTTCCGTTGCTTGGGCGACGCCGACGCCCGAGTGAGGGTGGGGAGCGACATTCCATGCGCCCAGACGAGCGACCGTGCACAGCCCCGCTGTCAGTGATTTGCAAGGCGAGCCTCGGAAGGCGTCGGATGTCGTTGGGCCGCTCGGTGCGTTCGCGGATTACGGTTCGCCAACCTTCCGCGTCATGGATAGCCTGTTGCCACGAGCCATGCGTTTTCCCCGAGTGCTTGCCGGAATGTTGCTCGCCGCGACGACGGTCGCGCGGCTCGCCATGGGCCAGGCGACGACCCAGGCGACCAACCATTGGGCATTTACGGCCCCCATCAAGCCCGTCGTGCCCAAGGTGAGCCGCCCCCCAAAGGGATGGCCGAGGAATGACATCGACGCCTTCATCCTGCAGCGTCTCCAACGCGAGGGCTTGCACCCCTCCCCACCCGCTGACCGCGCCACGTTTCTCCGCCGCCTTTGCCTCGACCTCACCGGCCTGCCGCCCACCCCCTCCGAGGTCGATGCGTTCGTGTCGGATCGCTCGCCCGACGCGGAGAAGCGGGTCGTCGAACGCCTCCTGTCGTCTCCGCACCACGGGGAGCGTTGGGGCCGCCACTGGCTGGATGGCGCGCGCTACGCCGACTCGGACGGGTTTGAGAAGGACAAGGCCCGCTTCGTCTGGTTCTACCGCGACTGGGTGGTGAACGCCATCAACCGCGACCTTCCCTACGACCAGTTCGTCGTCGAGCAACTCGCCGGCGACCTCCTGCCCAACGCCACGCAGGACCAGGTGGTCGCCACCGGGTTCCTGCGGAACTCCATGATCAACGAGGAGGGCGGCGTCGATCCCGAGCAGTTCCGCATGGACGCCATGTTCGACCGCATGGACGCGATCGGGAAGGCGGTCCTCGGCCTCACCATCCAGTGCGCCCAGTGCCACGACCACAAGTACGACCCCCTCGCGCAGGCGGACTACTACCGCATGTTCGCCTTCCTCAACAACGAGCACGAGGGCTCCCGCGTCGTGTACCTGCCCGATCAACTCCAGCGCATCGACCAGCTCCGCCGCGACATGCGCGCCATTGAGGCCGACCTCCAGCACCGGAACCCCGACTGGGCCGAGCGCATGGCCCGGTGGGAGGCCTCCGTCCGCGACGCGGACCGCGCCTGGCAGGTCGTGGAGTGCCGGAACGCCGGCGACCATGGCGAGCGCTTCGAGCACCTCGCCGACGGCTCCATCATCGCGGGCGGCTACGCCCCCACCCAATGGACCGCCCACTTCCGGGGCACCAACGCCGCCGGGACCATCGGCACCTTCCGCGTGGAGCAACTCCCGCATCCCAGCCTTCCCTCCGGAGGACCCGGCCGCTCCATCCGCGGCATGGCCGCCCTCACGGAGTTCAAGGTCCAGGTCACGTCGCTCGCCAACCCCACCAATGCCTTCGACGTGAAGTTCGTCCGCGCCGAGGCCGACTTCGCCAACGAGGAAAAGCCGCTGGAGGCCGAGTTCGACGACCGTTCCGGCAAGAAGCGCACCTACGGGCCCGTCGCCCATGCCATCGATGGCAAGGATCTCACGGCGTGGGGCATCGACGCCGGGCCCGGCCGCCGCAACACATCCCGCCAGGCCGTCTTCCACCCAGACAAGCCCGTCCATGTCCCCGGCGGGGTCCGCCTCGACTTCCGACTCGTCCAGGAACACGGAGGCTGGAACTCGGATGACAACCAAAACCACAATCTTGGGCGCTTCCGGCTCTCTGTCGCCGCCGCCACCAACGCCCCGCTGGATCCCGTGCCCGCCGTGCTGAGGCCCATCCTCGCCATGCCGGCCGGGCGCCGTTCGCCCGCGCAGGTGGCCGCCTTGTTCTCCCAGTTCCGAACCACCGTCCCCGAGTGGAAGGAGAGCAACGCAAGCATCGAGGCCCTCTGGCGGCAATGGCCCGAGGGACATACCACCCTGACCCTCGCGCCCCGGGATGAGCCCCGGGTGACCACCGTCCTGCGCCGCGGCGATTGGCTGAAGCCCGGAAAGGCCGTGTCCGCTGGCGTGCCCGCGTTCCTTCATCCCATGGCCGCCGACGCCGGGAGCGGCCGGCTCGACTTCGCACGCTGGCTCGTGGACCGCCGGTCGCCCACGACCGCACGGGCCGTCGTCAATCGCGTCTGGCAACAATACTTCGGGGCCGGCTTGGTCGAGACGCCCGAGGACCTTGGGCTGCAAGCCCCGCCCCCGAGCCACCCGGAGCTGCTCGACTGGCTGGCCACCGAGTTCATGGACCGCGGCTGGTCCATGAAGGCCCTGCATCGACTCATCGTGTCCTCCGCCACCTACCATCAATCCAGCCGCGTCCGGCCCGAGGACCTCCAACGCGACCCCCGCAACCAGCTTCTCGCTCGCGCCTCGCGCCTACGCGTCGAGGGCGAGATCGTCCGCGACATCGCCCTGGCCAGCAGCGGGCTGCTCAACCCGGCGCTCGGCGGCCCCAGTCTCTTCGCGCCCGCACCCGACTTCCTGTTCAAGCCGCCCGCCAGCTATGGGCCGTTTGAATGGGTCGAGGAAAAGGGAACCAACCGGTACCGCCGCGCCCTGTACACCTTTCGTCGCCGCTCCACGCCGTTCCCGGCGCTTCAAAACTTCGACGTGCCCAACGCCGACTTCTCGTGCGTCCGGCGCTCACGGTCCAACACGCCCTTGCAGGCCCTGACCACCTTGAACGAGACGCTCTTCGTCGAGGCTGCGCAGGCCCTTGCCCTCCGCACGTTGCGAGAGGCTGGCCCCGACGACGACCAACGCATCACGCACGCCTTCCGGCTCGTCCTCGGACGCTCGCCCGCCACCAGCGAGCGCAACGATCTCAAGGGACTTTACCGACGCCAGCTCCGGCGTGTTGCCGAAGGGTGGCTGGACGCCCGCGACCTCGGCACCGGCGGCAAGGAACCGCCCGCAGACCTCCCGAGACACGCCAACCCGACGCAGCTCGCCGCCTTCACCTCCGTGACGCGCGTTCTCCTCAACCTCGACGAAACCCTTACCCGCGAATGAACCGCATCGCCCCCGCATCCGAGGCCCTCGGGCTGCACCGCCAGTTCCTGACGCGACGTTGGTTCTTCCAGCAGTGCGGCGTGGGTCTGGGAGCCATCGCGCTGCGCCAACTGATGGGCGGCGCCGCCCAGGCGGCGACCGCATCGCCCGCCACCGCCGGCGCGGGTGCCATTTCCCCGGGCGCCTTGAACCCCCTCGCCCCTCGCGCGCCCCACTTCGCGCCGCGAGCCAAGCGCGTCATCTTCCTCTTCCAGGCCGGCGCGCCCAGCCACCTGGAGCTGTTCGATCACAAGCCCGAGCTCGCCCGGTGGAACGGCAAGCTGCCACCTCCCAGCCTGCTCAAGGGCTACCGCGCCGCGTTCATCAACCCCAGCTCCACCCTGCTGGGGCCCAAGTTCCAGTTCACGCGCCACGGCCGGTCCGGGATCGAGCTGTCCGAGCTGCTGCCCCACCTCGGATCCGTCGCCGACGAGCTGTGCATCGTGAAGTCGCTCCACACGGACGCCTTCAACCACGCGCCCGCCCAGATCTTCATGTCCACCGGCTCCCAGCAGTTCGGGCGCCCTTCCCTCGGTTCATGGTCCACCTACGGGCTCGGCTCGGAGTGCAGCGACCTTCCCGCCTACGTCGTCTTCTCCACCGGTTCCAAGGGGCCGTCCGGCGGCAGTTCCAACTGGGGCTCCGGCTTCCTCCCCACCCCCTACGGCGGCACCCTGTTCCGAACCGGTGCCGAGCCCGTCCTCTTCCTCGGCAACCCCAAGGGGATCGACCCCGCCCTCCAGCGGGACTCGCTGGACGTCATCCAACGCATGAACGCTCGCCGGCTCGGGTCCATGGGAGACCCCGAGATCGCCGCGCGCATCTCCGCCTACGAGATGGCCTACCGGATGCAGTCCAGCGCGCCCGATCTCATGGACCTTGGGCGGGAATCCAAGGCCACCCTCGAGGCCTACGGGGCCGAGCCCGGCAAGCCCACCTTCGCCAACGCCTGCCTCCTCGCCCGCCGCCTCGTCGAGCGCGGCGTCCGCTTCGTCCAGGTCTTCCACGAGGCATGGGACCAGCACGGAAGCCTCGTCGCCGACCTGCGGCGCAACTGCGCCAACACCGACCGCCCCACCGCCGCCCTCATCCGCGACCTCCGCCAGCGCGGGCTGCTCGACGATACCCTCGTCGTCTGGGGCGGTGAATTCGGGCGCACGCCCATGGTCCAGGGGGGAGACGACGGGCGCGACCACCACCCCAACTGCTTCTCCATGCTCCTCGCCGGAGGTGGGGTGCGGCCCGGGCACACCCATGGAGAGTCCGACGACCTCGGATTCAACGCCACCCGCGACAGGGTCCACGTGCACGACCTCAACGCCACCCTCCTCCACCTCCTTGGCTTTGACCACACGCGGCTGACCTATCGGTTCCAGGGCCGCGACTTCCGCCTCACCGATGTCCACGGCGACGTCGTCCACCGGATCATCTCCTGAGCCTTCCGGCACCGCGACCCTTGCCCCCGCGGCGTGATCTTCCCGAAAAAAGTGTGGATTTCCATTCCCCGGCCGGTAACGTCTGCGGCCTTCGTTCGAGCGCGCCTCCGTATCATGGATGGGTCCGAGGACGCTTGTAATGACCTAGGAACACATTCCTGCGAGACGCCGTGAGTGCAAAGAAGCAGACGCCGAAGAAGGTCGCGACCAAGGACAAGGCGGCGACCAGTCCGATCAAGCCCGCCAAGGCTCGCACCGTCGGTGCTGCCAGTGCGGCTGCGATCCTCGGGCGGCCCCAAGCCAAGCACGGCAAGTCTTCCATCGCGTGGACGCCCGTCTCACGGGTCAAGCCGGAGTGGCAGAAATACTACCAGAACCTCCTCGACCTCCACGAGCGCCTGCGGAACCAAATGTCAGGCCTCGCCAAGGAGTCGCAGGCTGAAATGGAGAATTACTCGCTCCACATGGGCGACTCCGGCACGGACAACTTCGACCGCGACTTCGCCCTGAGCCTGCTCTCGTCGGACCAGGATGCCATCTACGAGATCGAGGAGGCCCTCAAGCGGATTGAGCGGGGCTCCTACGGTGTTTGCGAGGATACCGGCGAGAAGATTCCCAAGGCCCGTCTCGACGCCATCCCGTGGACCCGCTTCACCGTCGAAGCGCAGGCACGGTTGGAAAAGGAGGGCGCGCTGCGATCCCGGAATCGCCTCGGATCCCTCGGCACCGTCGAAAGCGGCGCCGGCGTCGAGGTGGATGACGATGACGTCGAGCCCGACGAGAAGCCTTCGAAGGAAAAGGAATAAGGAAACCACACCATGCCCCGAGAGATCGTCACCATCGAGTGCACCGAGGCCCGCAAGGAAGGCAAGCCGCCCTCCCGGTACCAAACGAGTCGCAACAAGAAGCTCCAGACCGAGAAGGTGGAGAAGAAGAAGTTCAACCCCTTCCTCCGCCGCCACACCCTTCACCGCGAAATCAAGTAAGCCATGCCCCGCAAGACGAGCACCGACGACAAGAAGAAGCGCCGAAGCTCGACGCCGCGCACGCCGCGTCCGAAGCCCAAGGTGGACTTCACCATCGACACCATCGACTTCAAGAACGTCGCCCTGCTGCGCCAGTTCGTGACGGAGAATGGTCGCCTGCTGCCGAGGAAGTACACCGGGCTTCCCGCCCAGTACCAACGACGTCTCTCCACCGCCATCAAGCGCGCCCGCCAGATGCTGCTCGTGAAGTAGCTGCCCAGCGAGGGACCGCCGCCATCCATGCCGATGGCGGCGGCTTTTTTTGCCGTGACCAACTGCAAGCCGTTTGCAATCACGCTCCCATGAAACCGACGCATTCCACACCCCGCCTCGCCTCTCCCGCCGCCGCCCTCCTGCCCCTTCTCCTTCTCGTCAACCTCCTCGCATCCCCCTCACGCCTCCCCTTCCCCGCCGCCGCCGCCGATCCCCAGCCCACCCCATCCCGACGAATCCTCGTCCTCGCCACCTTCGCCACCCCGCATTCCTGGACCCTCAACGTTGCCGGACCCGACGCCGACGTTGAGCTGCTCCTCCCGGGCGACGTGGGCCCCCACGACTTCCAGCTCAAGCCCCAGGACCTCCGGCGCATCCGCAAGGCCGACGTCCTCATCGCCAACGGACTGGGCATGGAGTCGTGGCTCGACAAGGCGATCCGCAACAATGCCCGCAACGCGGCAAAGCGCGTTGTTCGGGTCACCGATGGGATCCCGAAGGACCAGCTCATCTACCACCTCCCGGAACTCGACGTGGCGGACCCCAGGAAGGGATCCGGCAAGGGCCACGGACACCACCATGACCATGACCACGAGGCGGCCGGCGAAGCCCCCAACCCCCACGTCTGGCTGGACCCCACCTTGGCGCGCCACTGCATCAGCAACATCGTCGTGGCCCTTTCCGCTGCGGATCCGCAGCACCAGGAGGGCTATGTCGCGCGCGGCCACGCCTATCTCGGCCGCATCGACGCCCTCCATGCCGAAATGACCGCAGCCCTGCGGCCGCACGCCGGAAAGCCCATCGTCACGTTCCACGATGCCTTCCCCTACCTGTGCCGTCGCTACCAGATCGACCTCGTCGGCGTCGTCGAGGAGGTCCCGGCCGTCGATCCCTCGCCCAAGTACCTCGCACGGCTCTCCGCCGCCATTCGAGCCCGCAAGGTGGGCGTGGTCTTCTCTGAGCCCCAGTTCAACCCGCGCCTGGTGCGCCAACTGAGCAAGGACCTCGGCATCAAGGTCGCCGAGCTCGACGTCCTGGAGACCGGCACGCCCGGGCCCGCCCTCTACGAGGACGGCATGCGACGCAACCTCGCCACCCTCACGACCGCGCTCCCATGAGCCGGCAGGCTGGCATGGAGATCCCCGCCATCGACGTGCGAAACGCCCGGGTCCGCCTCGGCGACGTGGAGGTCCTGCGCGGCGTTACCCTTCGCGTTCCCCGAGGCCAAATGGTCGCCCTCATCGGGCCGAACGGGTCGGGCAAGACCACGCTCCTTCGGTGCCTCCTTGGGTTGCAGCGGCTCGACGAGGGCGAGGTGCACCTCCTGGGCGAACCCATCGGGCCCCGTGTGTTGCGACGGGTGGGCTACGTGCCGCAACGCCTGCCCCTTGAGCCTTCCTTTGCCTTGTCCGTGCGCGAGTTCCTCGCGCTGCGCCGGCCCGACACCCGGCGCTGGTTTTTCCAGCGGACGCGCTCGACGGACGATGCCATCCTGCGGCACGTCCACGGCCTCGGCCTGGAAGGATTGCTGGGGCGTCCCCTGTCGGGCCTCTCCGGCGGCCAGCTCCAACGGGTGCTGATCGCCTACAGTCTGCTAGGGGAACCGGAGTTGCTCTTGCTGGACGAGCCCACCGCCGGGGTGGACACGCCCGGCGAGCAAGACTTCTACGAGCTGATCGCCGACGTGCACGCCCGCCTGGGAATCACCGTGGTGCTGGTCTCGCATGACCTCGGGATGGTGTTCCGTCGTGCCACCTGGGTGTACGCGCTCAACGGCGTCATCTGCTGCGAGGGTCGCCCGGAGGAGGTGATGAACGCGGACTCCCTCAAGGCCGCGTACGGAATCCACGTGACACCCTACCATCACCACCATCATCCCCACACCCCTCTTCCGAGCGACGGGGTGACTGTCACCTTCCATACAAGGCGCTAATCCATGCCCGACTTCCTGCTGGAGCCCTTCATGCAACGCGCCCTATGGATGGCGCTGGCGCTCGGGCCCGCCTGCGGCCTGCTGGGCGTCTTCGTCACCGCGCGCCGCATGTCGTTCTTCAGCGACACCGTCTCGCACGCCGCCCTCACCGGCGTGGCGGCCGGGTTCCTCGCGGGGTTCGAAAACCCCACCCTGCCCGTCCTGATGTTTTGCCTCCTCGTGGCCGTCACGATGCTCTGGCTCCGCGAACGCACCCGCCTCCTCAACGACACCATCATGGCCGTCCTGCTCAGCGTGTCCGTCGCGCTTGGCGTCATCCTCCTCAGCCTCCAACGCAATCGCTGGGCCGAGCTCGACAAGTACCTCCTCGGCGACGTGCTCTCGGTGGGCTGGTCGGATGTCGCATGGTCGGCCGGGGCTGCATTCGCCGTCTCGGCATTGGTCCTCGCCTTCCTCAACCCCCTCGCCCTCCTGTCGGCCCACGAGGACCTCGCCCATGTCTCCGGCGCCAGGGTACGCCTCCTCAACTACGGCTTCGTCGTCCTCCTCACCCTTGCCGTCTCGCTCAGCATCCGCGCCCTTGGCATCTTGCTGGTCACCTCCATGGTCGTCCTCCCGCCCGCCGCGGCGCGCGTCCTCGTCCGCAGCCTCCGGGCTCACGTCCTCCTCACGGTCGTCCTCGGCCTCGTCGGATCCGTGGGCGGCGTGCTCCTCTCCTATCCGCTCAACCTACCCACCGGCCCCACGGTCACCATGGCGCTGGGCGTCCTTTTTGCCCTCTCCCTCACCGCGTCCCGCCTGGGCACCCGCACCAAGGCATGAATCAACCCTGCCACCAACACGCCCTCCCCCGCCGGTTGGTCCAGCAACCCTTGTCGGACCTCACCAACCGCCTCCGAGCCCGCAGCCGCAAGGTCACCGGACAGCGAGAGGCCATCCTCGACGTCCTCCGGCGCCACGCATGTCCGCTGACCAACCGCGAAATCCATGCCGCCCTCCCCGCCTCCGGGTGCGACCTCGCCACCATTTACCGCACCATGCACACCCTCCTTGGAATGGGGCTGGTGCGACGCTGTGACTTCGGCGACGGGACCGCCCGCTTCGAGTTGGCCACGGAGGACTCCCACCATCACCACCTCGTCTGCAACGGCTGCGGCATGGTTGTGGAAATCGATCAATGCTTCCCGACGCGCCTCGAGCAGGAGATCGCGCGGCGCCACGGCTTCTCTCAGGTGACGCACCGGCTGCAGTTCTCGGGGATGTGCCCTCGCTGCCAAGCCCAAGGGGGGCCCATGCCGCGCACCCAGGACGCCGGTGGAACGCCCTGACCATGCGCCTGGACGTCTGGCTCTGGTCCGTGCGCGCCTTCAAGACACGCGCGCTTGCGGTCGCAGCCATCCGCGCCGGCCGCATCGAGTTGGACGGGGCCGCCGCCAAGCCCGCCCGGGAGGTCCGCCCGGGAAGCCGTGTCACCGTGCGCATGGATCTCCACGTCCGCACGCTGCGGGCGCTGGAACTGCCCCCGTCCCGGGTCGGCGCCGCCTTGCTTTCCCGTCACGTCGAGGACCAGACGCCGCCGGAGGTCGTCGAGGCCGCCCGGCAGCAAGCCCGTGAGCAGGCCGCCATCCGGCCACGCGGCCTCGGCCGCCCCACCAAGCGCGACCGCCGACGCATCGACGCCCTCCACAGCTAGCCCATCCACCCGCCATGGCCCCCGAATTCAAGGCGATCGCCTGGTCCCTCGGACTGGGACTCCTCGTCGGCCTCCAACGCGAACGTGCTGCCTCCCCCCTCGCAGGCTTCCGCACCTTCCCCCTGGTCACGGCCCTCGGGACCGTCTGCGCCTGGCTGGCTCGTGCTGGGGGCGGTTGGATCGTCGGCGGCGGCCTGCTTGCCCTCGCCGCCATCCTCGTCATGGCCAACGTTCTCCGCGCCCGCGCCGGAGACCGCGACGCCGGCATGACCACCGAGGTCGCCACACTCCTCATGTTCGGCGTCGGCGCGTACCTCCCGGACGGCAACCCCATGGTGGCCATGGTCCTCGCCGCGACCACCGCCGTCCTCCTGCACCTCAAACCCCAACTCCACGACCTCGCACACCGGCTCGGCGACCACGACTTCCGAGCCATCATGCAGTTCGTCGTCATCGCCCTGGTCATCCTGCCCGTCCTCCCCAACAAACTCTTCGGCCCCTTCAACGCCCTGAACCCCCAACGGGTCTGGTGGATGGTCGTGCTCATCACCGGCATCAGCCTCGGGGGCTACCTTGTCCACAAGGCCGCCGGCGACCGCGTCGGCGTCCTCGCGGGCGGCCTGCTCGGCGGGCTTGTCTCCTCCACCGCCACCTGCGTCACCCACTCGCGCCACGCCCGAGGCCAACCCTCCCTCGCACCCGCCGCCGCGGCCGTCATCCTCCTCGCCTCGTCCATCGTGTTCGCGCGTCTTGCCGTCTTGGTCTGGGCCGCCGACCCGGCACACGCCCGCGACTACCTGGCGCCCTTCGCGGTGCTGCTGGTGCTGCTCGCCGCCTTCGCCGCGTGGGCATGGTGCCGCCACCAAGGCGCCCCGGGCGGCCTGCCCTTGCCATCGAACCCCACCGAGCTCCGGTCCGCACTCGCCTTTACCCTGCTTTACTCAGCCATCCTCGTCGGCGTTGCCTACGCGCGCGAGCGCCATGGGAACCAGGGCCTCCTGTGGGTCGCAGCCATCTCCGGCCTCACGGACATGGACGCCATCACCCTCTCCGCCGCCCAGTTGTCCTCAAATGGAACCGCGCGCCCGCCCGAGGCCCTCCGCGCCATCCTGGTGGCCGCCGCATCCAACCTCGCCTTTAAGTCATTGCTCGTCGGCCTTTATGGCGGCCGCACCCTGCTCGCGCGCGTGGCCCCCCCGTTCGCCGCCGCCGCGCTCCTGGCCCTCGGCTGGGCCGCGTGGCTTCAATAGCCCGGACGCCTACGAGCCGGCCCCTGCGCGGGCCTTTCCACCGTGAACTTCTTGCGCGACTCCACGTGGCAGTCGCCGTACACCACGTTCCCCAGCCCCTGGTGCCGCTCGAAGGTGAACCGAAACTCGACGTTGGTGCCATGCCTCGGGAACTCCCGCAGTTCCTTCCAACGCGTGGACAACGTCGAGTCCGACATCAAGGGGACGGCCGCGTCGCCGGGTTCCGCGTGCAGGTTGATGGCGTGGCTGATGTTCGTGACCGCAAGGTCGCGAACCCGGTGCAGCCAGAACTTCGTCACGGGACAAACCAACACCTGCGGCGTCTTGAAGTCGTCCGCCATCGCGTGGAACACCCCCGGGTGCAGCGCCATCACCCCCTCCGATACCGGCACGATCCCGTTGTCCTCCTGCGCCCCCCCATCAGCCTTGGGAAGGGCCTGCGGATACCGGTTGAAGTGGTCGTGCGCGTAGGCGCTCATGATCAAGGCCACCTGACGCAGGCCGCCCGCGCATCGTGTCCTCCGCCCGTTCTGGAGCGTCCGGGTGACGCTCGGCATCAACATCGACGCCAGGATTCCGATGATGGCGCACACGACCAGCACCTCTGTAAGCGTGTAGGCCCATGCCCCCGCACCGTGTCCCCGCGCCGCCTTCATCAAGGCCAGTCAACCACGCCCCACGTCCACGACGCGACCCATTCCTTCGCCGCATCCACGGCCTTGCAACCCGCCCCAGGCCTCCCACGGCACGCACAAGGCAAAGGCCAAGCTTGCCAACCGGGGCTTCGTTTCTAGGATTCGCCCTCATTTTCACGAGTCGCATGTCTCAACCATTGATCGCCGCACTGCTGGCACTCACGCCGCCGGCACCCAACGCGGACCCCAACGCGCAGAAGCAGCAGATGATCTACCAAATTGGAATGATCGTCGTGATGGGCGTCGTGTTCTGGGTGCTCCTCATCCGGCCCCAGCAAAAGCGAGCCAAGGAACAGGCCGCCCTGCTCTCCAACCTCAAGGCCGGTGACCGCGTCACCACCTCCTCCGGCATCGTGGGCTCCGTCGTCTCCATCAAGGAACACACGGTCACCGTTCGCTCCGCCGACACCAAGCTCGAGGTCGTCAAGTCGTCCATCGCCCAGGTGTTGCAAGGCTCCGAGGCCCCCTCCAGCGGCACGGAGCCCCGCTGACCCTGTACCGTTCCCAGCCAGCGCCGCATCCCCTTCACGCAGTCCCTTCCCATTACGCCATGAATCGTAGCCACCTTTGGAAGTTCTTGTTCGTCCTGTTCACCGTCTTCTGGGCGACCACCGAGATCCTCCCCTACAAGAACCGCAACCTCGTCGAGCAGTTCGACCGCACCGCCCGGCTCAACCCGGACAAGGCGCTCGCCGACATCGTTGGCAGGGCACGCGAATTGGAGAAGGCCAACACCCAGGACCAGACGTCCATCTCCTACACCAACCTCCTCACCGCCATCGGGACCAACGACATCCGCAGGTATTTCCCCACAAACTACATCATCCCGGGCCTGTCCACCCTCCCGCCCACCCAGCAAATCCTGAACCGCGTCCAACGCGAGTCCGCCAGCCGCTTCAAGCTCGGCATCGACCTCAAGGGCGGCACCTCCTTCCTTCTCGAACTCGACACCACCAAGGTCGCCGCCGCCACCAACACCCCGGCCAAGGGCACCAATGCACCCTCCGAGGAAAGCTTCCTGTCCCGGCGCGGTGACTCGATGCTCGTCGAGCAGGCAATCTCCGTCCTCCGCAAGCGCGTGGATGCCCTCGGCGTCGCCGAGCCCATCATCCAGCCGGCCGGGGAGAAAAGCATCCTCGTCCAGCTCCCGGGCCTGACCGAGGCGGACAAGGAAAACGCCCGCCAGCAACTCCGCCGCGCCGCCTTCCTCGAGTTCCGAATGCTCGACCCCCGGATGCAGGAACATCTCGCCTCCGGCATCATCCCGCCTGGGTACGAACGCAAGGGCATCGTCATCAAGGACAAGAAGACCGGCCGCCAGTCCGTGGAGCCCGTCATCATCAAGAAGGCCCCCGAGCAGGGACTCACCGGCGAGTACGTGCGCAGCACCGACGTCTCCCTCAACCCGATGACCGGCGAGCCCATCATCCTCTTCAGCCTCACCGCCGAGGGCGCCCGCATCTTCGCGGACGTCACCACCAAGATGGTGGGTCAACGCCTCGGCATCGTCCTCGACGGGGAGGTCATTTCCGCCCCCAACATCCAAACCCCCATCACCGGCGGCTCAGGCCAAATCACCGGCAACTTCGACCAGAAGGAGGCCATCGACCTCGCCTCCGCCCTCGACAACCCCCTCAAGGTCCCCCTCCGCATCATCGACGAGCGCGGTGTCGATCCCTCGCTCGGGGCCGACTCCGTCGCGTCCGGCGTCAAGGCCGCGGTCTATGGCGTCATCGCAGTCGCGGCCTTCATGCTGGTGTACTACCTGTTCGCCGGCGTCGTTGCCAACATCGCCATGCTGCTCAACGTCCTCCTGCTGCTGGGCGTCATGTGCTCGCTTGACGTCACCTATACCCTGCCCGGCATCGCCGGCATCGTCCTCACCGTCGGCATGGCCGTGGACGCAAACGTGCTCATCTACGAGCGCATGCGCGAGGAACTCCAGGCCGGCAAGTCCGTGCGCGGTGCCGTCGCGGCCGGCTACTCCAAGGCCTTCGGCACCATCCTCGACTCCAACCTCACCACCCTCATCACCTCCGTCCTCCTCATCATCCTCGGAACCGGCAGCGTGAAGGGCTTCGGCGTGGCCCTCACCGTCGGCCTGCTCGTCTCCATGTTCACCGCCCTTGTCGTGACACGGCTCGTCTTCGACGCATGGCTCGCCACCGGCGAACGCAAGTCCCTGCCCATGTTCTCCCTCATCAAGGCCACCCACATCGACTTCCTCAAGGTCGCCAAGCCCGCCTTCGTTGCGTCCTGGCTCCTCATCGTCGTCGGCATCGGCTACGGGGTCTTCGTCCGCGGCGGCAACATGCTGGGCGTCGAGTTCGCCGGCGGCGACTCGCTCGTCCTTCGCTTCAACGAGGCCAGGAAACCCGAAGCCGGTGCCCTGCGAAAGGCCCTCGAGGAGCTTAAGCTCGGCGAGGCCGCCGTCCGCTACGAGACCGACCCAGGCTCCGGCAAGCAGTTCCTCAACGTCATTGTCGCCCATAGCGACGAGGCCGCGGCCAAGGGCGAGGCCAGCAACGGGCAACGCGCCGAGCAGGTCCTCAAGAAAGCCTTCCCTGACGCCCAGTTCGACCGCGTCGCCCTGGACACCGTCGGGCCAGCGGTCGGCTTTGCCGTCCAAAAGTCCGCCATCATCGCCTCGCTCCTCTCCCTGTTCGGCATCCTTGTTTACGTCGCGTTCCGCTACGAGTTCAGCTTCGCCGTGGGAGCCGTCATGGCCGTCATTCACGACGTTCTCATGACCATGGGCATCTACTGCCTCACCGGCCTCTTCCACGAGGGGGGCCTCGGCCGACAGTTCAACGCCACCTTCGTCGCCGCCCTGCTCACGATCATCGGCTTCTCCATCAACGACACGATCGTCATCTTCGACCGCATCCGCGAGGACCTGCGCCTCGGCAAGCGCGGATCCTTCGTGCAGATTATCAATACAGCCCTCAATCAGACCCTGAGCCGCACCATCATCACGTCCGGGACGGTGTTCACCGCCACCATGATCTTGTACCTGTTCGGAGGTGGGGCCATCAACGACTTCGCCTTCACCTTCTTGGCAGGGATCATCACCGGCACTTACTCGTCCATCTACATCGCCTCGGCCCTCGTTCTGTGGTGGCACAAGGGCGAGCGACCCAGCATCGGCACCGCTGCCCCCACCACCCCCAGTGGGCCATCCATCGACTTGGGCGCCGCCCTGCCCGGTAAGGCCTAGGCCAAAGCCCCGGTGAACCGGCCCGTCCCAAACTTGGGACGGGCCAAGGCATGGCGGGCACGCCCAGCATCGCCGCCCCCGCGATGGCCGACCCATGTCGGCAACACGCCCCAACCACGCCCCGACTCGCAGGAAAGTTCTTCCACCCTTTGCCCCGCGTCCTTTCAATGTCGCAGCGCAGTGAACACGAGCATGGACACATCCAAGTTGTCAGGAGCCATCACTCCCCAAGGCGAGCCGCCCTCCAAACAGGGCCTCTACGACCCAGCCCACGAGCATGACGCCTGCGGCGTCGGCTTTGTCGCCCACGTCAAGGGCGTCAAATCCCATGCCCTCGTCCAGCAAGGCCTCCAAATCCTGAACAACCTCGACCACCGGGGCGCCTGCGGGTCCGAGGTCAACACCGGGGACGGGGCCGGGATCCTCATGCAAATGCCGCATGAGTTCGTTGCCGCGGCCTGCTCCACGGCCGGCATCCGCCTGCCCGCGCCGGGTGAGTACGGGACCGGCCTCCTGTACCTGCCTCGCGACGCCAAGCAGCGGCGCAAGGTCGAGCTTGCCTTCGAGAAGATCGTGAACTCAGAAGGCCAGGAGTTCCTGGGCTGGCGCAGGGTCCCCACGGACAACAGCTCCCTCGGCGAGACCGCCAAGGCCGGCGAGCCGTGGATCGCGATGCCGGTCATTGGCAAGTCCCCGGACATCGCCGACGCCGCCGCGTTCGAGCGCAAGCTCTACGTCATCCGAAAGCGCTCCTACACCCAGATCCGGTGCTCGGCGATGGACGGCAGCCAATTCTTCTACGTCTGTTCCCTGTCCGCACGGACGCTGGTTTACAAGGGCATGCTGCTGACCGACCAGGTGTCCAAGTACTTTCCGGACCTGCGCGACGAGCGCATGACGACGGCCCTTGCACTCGTCCATTCCCGCTTCTCTACCAACACGTTCCCAAGCTGGAATCGTTCCCACCCCTACCGCTTTATTGCCCACAACGGCGAGATCAACACCTTGCGCGGCAACATCAACTGGATGCATGCACGCGAGTCCATGTTCTCCTCCGCCCTCTTCGGCGAGGACGTCGCCAAGATTCTGCCCGTCGTGGATCCCCATGGCAGCGACTCCGCCATGTTCGACAACGTCCTCGAGCTCCTCGTCCTGGCCGGCCGTTCCCTGCCGCATGCCATGATGATGATGATCCCCGAGCCGTGGACGAACCACGAGTCCATGAGCGACGAGAAGAAGGCCTTCTACGAATACCACTCCTGCCTCATGGAGCCCTGGGACGGCCCCGCCTGCATCGCCTTTACCGACGGCACCCGCATCGGTGCCTCCCTCGACCGCAACGGCCTCCGCCCCGCCCGGTACTACGTGACCAAGGACGACCTAGTCATCATGGCGTCCGAGGTCGGCGTGCTCCCGGTCGATCCCGCCAACGTTCGCGAGAAAGGCCGCCTCCAGCCGGGTCGCATGTTCTACATCGACACGTCCGAGGGCCGGATCGTGGCCGACGAGGAAATCAAGGAGGGCATCGCCCGCGAGCAACCCTATCGCCAGTGGCTCAACCAGCATCTGATCGACCTCGCCCAACTGCCGGAACCCACCAAGGCCGAGCACGAGGACTCCGGCCCCCTTGTCCAGTCCCAGCAGGCCTTCGGCTATACCTTCGAGGACCTTCGGATGCTCATGGTCCCCATGGCTCGGGACGGCGTCGAGGCCGTGGGCTCCATGGGCACGGACACGCCGTTGGCCGTCCTCTCCAGCCAGCCGCAACTGCTCTACAATTACTTCAAGCAACTCTTCGCACAGGTCACCAACCCTCCCATCGACTGCATCCGCGAGGAGATCGTCACGTCCACCGAGACGACCATCGGATGCGAGGGCAACCTTCTCGAGCCCCAGCCCGAGACCTGTGCCCTCATCAAGCTCAAGAACCCCGTCCTCACCCCGGAGGAGTTCGCCAAGCTCAAGCACATCGACCACTCTGGGTACCGCGCCCTCACCCTCCCGATCACGTACAAGATCGAGAAGGGGGCCAAGGGACTCGAGAAGGCGCTCAACGACCTCTTCAAGAAGGCAGACAAGGCCATCGCCGAAGGCCACAAGCTCATCATTCTATCGGATCGTGGCATCGGCCCTCGCAACGCCCCCATCCCGGCCCTGCTCGCCGTGTCGGGCCTCCACCATCACCTCATCCGCAAGGGCACCCGCAGCCGAGTCGGAATCGTGCTCGAGTCCGGCGAACCTCGCGAAGTCCACCACTTCGCCCTCCTCATCGGCTACGGGTGCGGGGCCATCTACCCGTACCTCGCCTACGAGTCGATCGACGGCCTCATCCAGCAAGGACTCCTGCCGGGCGTTGAACACAAGGCGGGCATCAAGAACTTCGTCAAGGCCGCCGTGAAGGGCGTCGTCAAGGTCGCCTCCAAGATGGGCATCTCCACCATCCAATCCTATCGCGGAGCCCAGATCTTCGAGGCCGTTGGCATCTGCGAGGCCGTCGTGGACAAGTACTTCACTTGGACCGCAACCCGCGTCGAGGGCATCGGGCTCGAGGAGATCGCCAGCGAGGTCGGAAGCCGCCACCGGCGCGCCTTCCCGGACCGCAAGTCCAAGTCCGTCACGTTGGACGTCGGCGGCCAGTACCAGTGGCGCCGGGAGGGCGAGTACCACCTGTTCAACCCCGAGACCGTCCATCGCCTCCAGAAGGCGGTTCGCAATGCCGATTACAAGGCGTTCAAGGACTACTCACGCCAGGTGGACGAGCAGTTCAAGAACTGGTGCACCCTCCGAGGCCTCCTGGACTTCAAGCCGGCGACCGCCATCCCCATCGATGAGGTCGAGCCGGTCGAGTCCATCGTCCGACGGTTCAAGACGGGCGCCATGAGCTACGGCTCCATCAGCAAGGAAGCCCACGAGGCGCTCGCCATCGCGATGAACCGCATCGGCGGCAAGAGCAACACCGGCGAGGGTGGCGAGGATCCGGAGCGGTTCATCCCGCTGCCCAATGGCGACTCCAAGAACTCAGCCATCAAGCAGGTGGCCTCCGGCCGCTTCGGTGTCACCAGCCACTACCTCGTCAACGCCCGGGAAATCCAAATTAAGATGGCCCAGGGTGCCAAGCCCGGCGAAGGCGGCCAGCTCCCCGGTGGCAAGGTCTATCCATGGATCGCAAAGACCCGCCATTCCACCCCCGGCGTCGGCCTCATCTCCCCGCCGCCGCATCATGACATCTACTCGATCGAGGACCTCGCCGAGCTGATCCACGACCTCAAGAACTCCAACCGCCACGCGCGCATCTCCGTCAAGCTCGTGTCGGAGGTCGGCGTCGGCACTGTCGCGGCCGGCGTCGCCAAGGCCCACGCCGACGTCGTCCTCATCTCGGGCTTCGATGGCGGCACCGGCGCATCGCCGCAGACCTCCATCAAGCACGCCGGCATCCCCTGGGAGCTCGGCCTTGCCGAGACCCACCAAACCTTGGTCCTCAACAACCTCCGCTCGCGCATCGTGGTCGAGACGGATGGCCAGTTGAAGACCGGCCGCGACGTCGTCGTCGCCGCGCTGCTTGGGGCGGAGGAGTTCGGCTTCGCCACCGCGCCCCTCGTCTCGCTGGGGTGCATCATGATGCGCGTCTGCCATCTCAACACCTGCCCCGTCGGCGTCGCCACCCAGGATCCCGAGCTCCGCCGCCGCTTCACCGGCGACCCCGCCCATGTCGTGAACTTCATGCGCTTCATCGCCCAGGAGGTTCGCGAGGTCATGGCCCAGCTCGGCTTCCGCACCATCGAGGAAATGGTGGGCCGAACCGACCGCCTCGAGGCCCGCCGCGCGGTCGAGCATTGGAAGGCCCGAGGCGTGGACTTCAGCAAGATCCTCTACCAACCCGAGGTGGGCCCCGAGGTGGGCCGCCATTGCCAGATCACCCAGGACCACGGCATCGACAGGTCCTTGGACGTCACCACGCTGCTGGACCTGTGCCGCCCGGCCATCGAGCGGGGCGAGCCTGTCCAGGCCACCCTCCCCGTTCGCAACGTCAACCGCGTCGTCGGCACCATCACCGGCAGCGAGGTCACGCGTCGCCACGGCGCCGCCGGCCTCCCCGAGGACACCATCCAGCTTACGTTCCAAGGCAGCGCCGGGCAGAGCTTCGGGGCCTTCCTGCCCAAGGGAATGACCTTCCGGCTCGAAGGCGACGCCAACGACTACTTCGGCAAGGGCCTCTCCGGAGGGAAGCTGATCCTGTACCCACCGGCCGGCAGCACCTTCGCCGCCGAGTCCAACATCATCATCGGCAACGTCGCCCTCTACGGCGCAACGTCGGGCGAGGTGTACATCCGCGGCATGGCCGGCGAGCGCTTCGGCGTCCGCAACTCCGGCGTCACCGCTGTCGTGGAAGCCGTGGGCGACCACGGCTGCGAATACATGACGGGCGGTCGCGTCATCGTCCTTGGCCCCACCGGCCGCAATTTCGCGGCGGGCATGTCCGGCGGCGTCGCCTACGTCCTCGACGAGGCCGGCGACTTCCCGCGCCGCTGCAACGCGCAGATGGTCGGGTTGGAAAAGATCGACCCCGAGGACGAGGCGTTCCTCAAGTCCGTCATTGGCGACCATGCCATCCATACCCGCAGCACCCGGGCTGCGGCCATCCTGGCCGACTGGGCATCCTTCGCGCCCAAGTTCGTCAAGGTCATGCCCCGCGACTACAAGCGTGTCCTCGCCGCATTGAGAAAGGCCGAGGCCGAAGGCCTTACCGGCGACGAGGCCCTGACCCGCGCCTTCAACGAGAACACCAAGGACGCCGCGCGCGTCGGCGGGGGTTGATTCCCCTTCCCACCCGAAAGCTTCACTCCAAGAACATACCGAGACATGGGCAAGCCCACAGGATTCATCGAGTTTGTGCGCGAGGTCCCGCTGGACCGCAACGCGCTGCGCCGCATTCGCGACTGGAACGAGTTCCACGAGCACCTCGAGGACGACCGTCTCCGCCAGCAAGCCTCGCGCTGCATGGATTGCGGCATCCCGTTCTGCCACAACGGAAGCCTCATCTCCGGAATGGCCAGCGGATGCCCCATCAACAACCTCATCCCCGAGTGGAACGACCTCGTGTACCGCGACCGCTGGCGCGAGGCCCTCGACCGCCTCCATCGCACCAACAACTTCCCCGAATTCACCGGGCGCGTCTGCCCCGCCCCCTGCGAAGGCTCGTGCGTCCTCGGCATCAACGCCCCGCCCGTCACCATCAAGGAGATCGAGCGCACCATCGTGGACAAGGGCTGGGATGAGGGCTGGATCAAGCCCGAGCCCCCCAAGAAGCGCACCGGGAAAAAGGTCGCCGTCGTCGGCTCCGGCCCCGCAGGCCTCTCCGCCGCCGCCCAGCTCAACCGCGCCGGCCATTGGGTCACCGTCTTTGAACGCTCCGACCGGCCCGGCGGCCTCCTCATGTACGGCATCCCCAACATGAAGCTCGACAAGGAGAAGGTCGTCCGCCGCCGCCTCCGCCAAATGGAGCGCGAGGGTGTCGCCTTCCGAACCCATTGCGAGGTCGGACGCGACGTCAGCTCCGAACAGCTCCTGGAGGAGTTCGACGCCATTGTCCTCTGCACCGGGGCCACGAAGCCGCGTGACCTCCCCATCGAGGGACGTTCCCTCCAAGGCATCCACTTCGCCATGGAGTTCCTCCACGGCAACACCAAGGCCCTCCTCGACAAGGCCACGCCACCCATCTCCGCCGAGGGCAAGGACGTCATCATCATCGGCGGCGGCGACACCGGAACCGACTGCGTCGGCACCTCCATGCGCCATGGCTGCCGCAGCCTCGTCCAGGTCGAAATCTTGCCCCGGCCCCCCGAGACCCGCGCCGTGGACAACCCGTGGCCCGAGTGGCCCAAGGTGTACAAGATGGATTACGGCCAAGAGGAGGCCGCCGCCAAGTTTGGTGCCGACCCGCGCGTCTATCTCACCACGGCCAAGAAGTTCATCGGCGACGGCTCCGGCCACGTCTCCGGCGTCCACCTCGTCCAGATTCGCTGGGAGAAGAACGAGAAGGGTGCCTTTGTCCCCGTCGAGCTGCCGGGCACGGACCGAGTCGTCCCCGCCCAACTCGTGCTTCTAGCCATGGGCTTCCTCGGCCCGGAGCAGCCCTTGCTGGAGGCGCTGAGCCTCGACCGCGACCCGCGCTCGAACATCAAGGCCGACCACGGCCGCTACACCACCAACATCCCCAAGGTCTTCGCCGCCGGCGACTGCCGCCGCGGCCAAAGCCTCGTGGTGTGGGCCTTTAACGAGGGCCGGGGCGCCGCACGCGAGTGCGACCGCTTCCTCATGGGTTCCACCCAGCTTCCCTGAAGGGTTCCCTCCCCAGGCCAAGGCCGTTGCCATGCCACGCCCGGCATCGCAACGGCCTCTGCGTTCTCGCCCCAGCGCAGGCAGGCCACCCCGGGGTTCCACACGTGGATTCCCATGGGAAGGGAGCACGGGACCTCCTCGCCGGATTTCCGTTTCCATCGCCGGGCAGCCCGTGGCGTGATGTCCGAACTTCATGAATCCGGCTTCACAAGGCCGCCAACGCGCCCCCAAGGCCGCGCGGCCAACCCGCAAGGCTTCCACGCCCCGGACGACGGCGGCCGATGCCGCACCGGACCCGAAGGACAGCGATGCCCGCCTGCGCGCTGTCTTCGACACCGCCGTCGAGGGCATCGTCACCATTGACGACCGCGGCCGGATCGACTCCATCAACCCTGCCGCCGAGCGGATGTTCGGATGGAGCCCCGGGGAGCTCCTTGGGAAGAACATCACCGCCCTCATGCCCGAGCCGTACCGGTCTGGGCATGACGGCCACCTCGCCCGCTATCGCAACACCGGGCAACGCCACATCATCGGCATCGGTCGCGAGGTTTTTGGCCGACGCAAGGACGGGACCGTCTTCCCCATCGACCTCTCCGTGGGTGAGTTCACGGTTGGCGGCCGCCGCCTCTTCACCGGGATCCTGCGGGACATCACCGAGCGACGGCGCCTTCAATCCGAGGTCCTCCACATCGCCGAGGTTTCGCAGCAACGAATTGGGCAGGACCTGCACGACGACCTCTGCCAGCAGCTCGCCGGCATCGAGTTCCTCGCCCAGACGCTTGCCACCCGCCTGCACGAGGCCCGTCGCCCCGAGGGGGCCGCCGCCGACGAGGTTGCTTCGCTCGTTCGGGCGGCGACCGAATACACGCGCAACCTCTCTCACGGCATGTCGCCCCTCCGGCCAGCCCCCGACAGCCTCATGTCGGCACTCGAGGAACTCGCCGTCCGCACCGCCCGTCACTTCAACGTCCAGGTGGAATTTCAATGCCCCGAAGCCGTGTCCGTGTCCGATGCACAGGTGGCCACTCACCTGTACCGGGTGGCACAGGAGGCCGTGTCCAATGCACTGCGCCATGGCAAGGCGCGCCGGCTAGCCCTCCACCTCGCCCGAGGTCCGGGAGACCTGCGTCTGCACATCCGCGACCACGGTAGGGGCATCCCGTCCCGACTCCCCAGGTCTGCCGGCATGGGGCTGCGCATCATGCAGTACAGGGCCGGGATCATCGGGGGCTCCCTCGCCATCCAACGCGAACCCTCCGGCGGGACCTCCGTCACCTGCACCGTGCCCCTGTCCCCAAACGCACCCTCCTGCCCCTTCCATGAAAAGCCAGCCCAGCGGCAAGCCCGGACGCAGCCACAAGATCCTTCTGGTCGATGATCACCCCATCACGCGCCAGGGCTTGGCCGCGATGGTGGGCAACGAGTCGGACCTCTCTGTGTGCGGGGAGGCCGAGGACGTGCCCTCCGCCCTCGCTGCCATCCAGGCCCTCCGCCCCGACCTCGTCGTCGCCGACCTCAGCCTTCCAGGACGCAACGGCCTTGAATTGCTCAAGGACATCGCCGCCCAACACCCGAACGTCCCTACCCTCGTCCTGTCCATGCACGACGAATCCCTCTACGCCGAACGCGCCATCCGTGCCGGCGCGCGCGGCTACCTTATGAAGTCCGCCGGCGGCCGCGCCGTCCTCGACGCCATCCGCGCCATCCTCGCGGGCCGCATCCATGTCAGCCCTGCCGTCGCAACCCGCGTCCTCGAATCCCTGGGCCGCACCAGCAACACCCTGCGCTCCGCGCCGTCCGCCGCCCATTCCAAGGTTCAGGCCTTGTCCGACCGCGAGTTTGAGGTTTTCCAGCTCATCGGCCAAGGACTGGGAACCCGCGAGATCGCTGGTCGCCTCAACGTCAGCATCAAGACCATCGAGGCCCACCGCGCCCACCTGAAGTCCAAGCTGGGGACCAAGGACGCTCCCGGCCTCGTTCGCGAGGCCGTTCGCTGGGTCGAGTCCCAAAACGGCGTCTGACCCAGCCAGAGTTCCCCACCGTCCCGTCCCAACATGCCCGAGCTTCCGAGCTTCCGAGCTTGGTCATCGCATCTTTGGGATTGCCGACTCCACCTCCCTTGGTAGCGTCGCCCTTCTTCGTCTGGTCTAACCAGCCGGGGAGTAAACGGCCTGTAAACGTCCGCACGCACTCGTGGGCGGCGGCCACAACAACATCCGTAAGAATCCGGTTCTTCCGCCGGATGTCCCGCCGAGGGCGGGATCCAAGCCAAGGGAAGATACGAAAGCACATGAGCCAGGTCAGCATCCAAGAACTCCTCGACGCAGGCGTTCACTTCGGTCACCAAACCCGCCGTTGGAACCCCAAGATGAAGCCTTTCATCTTCGAGGCCCGCAACGGGATCCACATCATCAACCTCGACCTCACCGTCGGCCAGCTCGCTCGCGCCTGCGCATTCGTCGCGGAGGTGGCCGGCAAGGGCGGCAACATCCTCTTCTGCGGCACCAAGAAGCAGGCCCAGGAGGCCGTCAAGGAGGCCGCCACCGCCTGCGGGCAGCCCCACATCACCGGCCGCTGGCTCGGCGGGACCCTCACCAATCTCCGCACCGTGAAGCGCTCCCTCGCCCGCATGAAGGAAATCGAGCGCATGGAACAAGACGGCTCCATCAACCAGTACGTCAAGCAGGAGCAATCCATGCTCCGACGCGAGCACCAACGGATTGCCAAGAACTTGGACGGCATGCGCTCCGTTGACGCGCTCCCCGACGCCATGTTCGTCATCGACATCAAGCGCGAACACAACGCCGTCGCCGAGGCCCGTCGACTCAAGATACCGATCGTCGCCATCGTCGATACCAACTGCGACCCGGACCTGGTCAACTACCCCATCGCCGGCAACGACGACGCCATTCGTTCCATCAAGCTGATCCTGAACGCCATGATGTCCTCCATCGCCCAGGCCCGCGCCGACTTTGAGGCACGCAAGGCACGCAAAACCTCCAAGGAGGAAGCAGCCCCTGCGGCCGCACCCGCCCCGACACCCGCAATTGCTGCGCCCGATGCCACCACGGCGCCGGTTGCAACGGCGGCTCCCGCCACCATCGGCTGAACCTTCCACGGGACGTCGGCCGCCGGCAGCCCTTCTTAGGCCCCGGCGGCCTTGCCGTCCCATTCGCCACATCCAAGTACATCGCTACCATGCCTGACATCACCCCGGCCCTCGTGGGCCAGCTCCGCGCCATGACCGGCGCCGGCCTCATGAACTGCAAGAAGGCCCTCGACGAAACGCAGGGCAACCTGGAGGCCGCCGTGGACCTCCTCCGCAAGCAGGGCACCGCCGCAGCCGTCAAGAAGGCCGACCGCGCTGCCAACGAGGGCCTCGTCGGCCATGCCGTCATCAACGGCCGGGTCGGCGCCCTGATCGAGGTCAACTGCGAGACCGACTTCGTCGCCCGCAACGACTCCTTCAAGGGCTTTGTCAACGAGCTTGCCCTCAAGGTCGCGGAAAATGCCGCCGCCGACCTGGAGTCCGAACGCGTCGCCGCCGTGGCGCGCATCGGCGAGAACATCCAGGTCCGCCGCCAGCAGCGCATCGAGGTCCAGGGGGAGGGTCTCGTTGCCGCCTACATCCACACCGGTGGCAAGATCGGCGTCCTCGTCGAAGTGGGAGCAACCAAGCCCGCCACCTCCACCTCGGACGAGTTCAAGCAACTCGTGCGGGACATCACCCTCCAGATCGCCGCTGCGAGCCCCACCGCCATCTCCCGCGAGGACATCAACCCCGCCGTCGTCGAGAAGGAGCGCGAAATCGCCGCCCAGAGCGACGTCGTGAAGAACAAGCCCCCCCAGGCTGTCGCCAAGATTGTCGAGGGCAAGCTTAACAAATTCTTCGAGTCCGCCTGCCTGCTTGAGCAAGGGTTCGTCAAGAACCCTGAACTGAAGCTTCAGGCCCACGTCGGCACCATCGCCAAGCAACTCGGAGACGACATCAGCATTCGTCGCTTCGTGCGTTACCAGGTGGGCGAAGCCATCTAGACGCGGCGGCCCGCCCCATGCTCCAGGCCCCCGAGACCCGGCCCCGTGTGGCCGGACCTCCGGGGCCTTTTTCACCATCGAAATCCTATCCCCGGCCACCCGCGCGTGGCTTGTTTCCACCCCAGCCCCGCCTCCCCGTTTCCGTCGGCGATTTGCAATGCCCATCGCCTCGACATCACTTTTGTCCCACCGGGATGGGCCGGTCCTAGGCGAACGTGCCGGATCCGCAGCAAGCCCGTTGGCATCCAACCCTGGCGGGCAAGCAGGCATCCGGCCCCCCTCGCAGATTTCGTTTGCCAAATCCCTCCACAACGACAGCCTATTCAAGGGTTTGCGCCCAACCGTCCTAAGGAAAAGTCCATGATCTCTGCCAACGTCAACTACGCCGCACCTCTCCTGGCACTGGCGAGCCTCTCTTGTCACGTGATGGCACAGGGCACCATCGGAGGAGGCGGCCCACTGCCCGAGGATGACGGGGACTTCATCTACCGTGTTGCACCGGTATCGATGGCCTTTGACACGGATGTTTCCTCCAACCTCGAGATCGCCGAGGACCTTTATTTTGCGGGGATCAACCGCGTGCTCACGGACCTCACCTTCAATTACAAGTCCGACTACGCCCAGGTGGGTGGCATGGTCGTCACGGTCTATGCAGAGGGCGGGCCCGATGCGAACGGCCTGTTTTTGCCGGGCGCCAAGCTTTTGGAAAAGCCCTTGGACGTCCGGGTGGGTTCTGGACTTGCGAACGTCGCGCTGGGATACAGCGCTGCCAACACGATCCCGGACCGGGTCATTGTTTCGGTTCGTTTCGTGGATGTCCCAACCGGTGGCTCGATCAGCCTCGTGGCCCAACCTTCCGCACCCGAAATCGGCTCGACGCGGCCGGGCTATCTCGAGCGCACAGGGCCCGGGGACCAAGACTGGGCCTTGCGGCCGCTGGTCGACAACTCGGGCAACCAAGTGAACTTCTTGTTGGGCGTGCAGGCTGCTGCCGTGCCGGAAGCTTCTACCATGGCCCTTGGACTGGCCGGCGTTGCCGTTCTGTTGCTCGCGGGCCTGCGTCGGCGGACGTAGAGGCTCACCCGTTCCAACACGGGCGTAGCGGCGGTGCGTTGGGCGCTGCATGCCGCGCGATCAGGAGCCTTCGGACAGGAGATATCCCCGATCGGAGGGGGCCATCAACTCCACCATGGGACTCGACGCCGAAGAGCGCTCCTCCACTCAAGGGCTATTCTAGCCATCCACGTCAGTGGGGCCGACCCGAGCCATACGACACTGAAAGGTAGGCGCCGATTGCTTGGGCACCCGCGACGAACCGGCGATGGCCGTTCGAGCTTGGCTGAGCACCCGCCACGGCTGCCGGGGCCTCGTCCCGCAGCACCAGCACTGGGCAGGATTGGTTCGCCTCACCCAGCAGCGACACAACCTCCGCCCGGGGTCGTTTGTAATCCACGTAGCGTACCTCCACGTGGTGGCGGAGATCTGGATAGTAGTGCAACACCCCGTTGACCTCCGCGCATTCGGGGCAGTAGTACGGCGCGCCGGGGCCATCCTCGAAGTCGTGCTTCAAGAGGAACAAGACATCATGCTTCATGCCCAAAGGCTGCCCAACCGGCCCTCATTGAAAAGAAGCGATTGCGTCTGCAAACAAGTCCGCCCGCGGTCCATGGTCTGCTCTGCCAACAACCCCGCCCCCATCCCCCCTCGGGCGCCGGAGGTTTCCCCCAGCCAAAAATGGAAGCCATCCTACAACCAGCCCGCCCTAGCACGTATCGTCCGAACCATGCGGTGTCCCGCCGGCTGCCCCGGGCGGGCGTCGGGCGACGCCTTGGGAAACCCCTCCGCCACCGCAACTTGAGCCCGCCAATTGAAAGCACTCGGCACAAAGCTGCCCCTCGCCGACCGGGTGAGCCTCGTCCGCGCCACAATGATCACACGCGGGCGGCCCTGCCCCGTCCGCCCTGCTAGACCCCACGCCATTCATCGTATCGTCCTCATTCCGTCACCACCCGAAACCATCCCGCCCCGTCCGCCATCGGCACCCGCCATGAGCCTGTCCACCCGCCAAAGTCATGGGTGCCCAGCGATGTCCATGGCCCGCCCGGGTTGCCCGCCCGCTCCATCCGGTAACGCCGGCCGGGCTCGATCGGCCATTCCAGCCGCAGCACTCCCGGCGCATCGCGCTGCACTCGCACCGCGAAGGCACGGTCCGAGGTTGTGGGCGACGTCCCCAACCATGCCTCCACCGAATGCGGCAACCCATCCGCATCCGCATCCCCCGACCCCACCTCCCCCAACCCGCCCAAGTGCACGACCTCCCACGCATCGTCCAGGCCGTCTGCGTCGGCGTCCACAATCGGGAGGCCGGTGACCTCGATCTCGGCCTCTGCCACGCGGCCCGTCGCTCCGGGGGCCTCGTCGGTGACGGCCAGCATCCACGTTCCCTGGGACGCTTCAAAGGCATGGCGCCGCGACGAGTACCACCACTCGTCCATCTGGGCGGAAGTCATGGTGCCACACCGCTGCAGCACGCTCCATGTACCACCGGGGGAGCGTAGCGTCACCCGAAGGTCGCCCATCCGCGGATGCGTCGCCCGAAGGCGCACCCGCACGCCGTCCACGGACAACGCGTTGGTCACCACGAAGCGAACCTCGGCAGACTGCATCTGGAGGTTCACCTTCAGGGATGGATTAGATGCCAACGCGGCCCGCAGGGCGTTTCCATCGTTGCGCCCCACCACGACCGCGGGAATCCGAGCTGCTTCCGTGCCCAGCATGAGCGACCGCGAGTTGCCCGCCTCGGAGTTCACGATCACCGCCGCGCCCGCCTCCATTTGGCCCGCGATGCGAACGAGGTCCCCGTAGTCCAACGCGCCCCGCTGCAACACCACGCACGCGCCCGCCACCTTGATGGGCGTCCCCCCGGATCCTCCATCGACCAGCGGGAGCGGCCCAAGCCCGCCATCCGGATGCAGGCCCGCGCCGCCGCAAGCCGGCAAGGACCATTCAGACGCAGAGCCCGCCATGGAGATCCGCAGACCATCGTCTGGAATGCCCAGGCCGGGCGACCGCATCACGCGCACGATCGTCCTCCGCTGCGACGGTCCCTCGAAGCGGGGCGATGCCACCCAACGCATCAAGAGCCCGGGATCGGGCGTGCCATGTCCCACGTTGTGGCTCATCACAAGGCCCGCAGCATTGGTGGCAAGGTCCGGGTCCAAAAGGTCCATCGGCCGCGACGCGGCAGCGAGCAGGCGCTGGAGGTCCGGCACCGAAAGGCCAGGCTGCACGTCGAGGCACAAGGCCACCAACCCGGCCACCTGAGGCGCCGAGAACGAGGTCCCCGCCTGCATCCTCGACCCGTACACGTACTGGCTCAACTCCAGCCCGCCCATCGCCACCGTGTTCGCGCCGGCGTCCCCGACGGGATCAAGGCTGAACAACTGCGACCCCTCCGACACCTCGCCCCCCGCCGCCGCCACCAGCACGCACGCGCCAGGCGTGGAGTAGCTCGCCACCGTCCCGTCCCGGCGCAGGCCCGCGACGGTGATCGCCCCGGGCGCGTTGGCAAAGGCATCCAGGTTCGCGTCCCCCACGCCACGCGCTCCGAACAAGCTTTTCGTCCGCGTGTTCCCCGCCGACCTCACCATGGGAATGCCCAGGCCACCGCGCGCGACATGCAGTGCGTTCGACATCGCCACGTGTTCCACTGGCGTGGCGTAGAGGAAGTCGAGGTCCGCATTCGACCATGAATGATTCTGAACCCACGCCTGGTCTGCGGCATGGCCGAACGCCCGCGCCAGTTGCTCCGTCTCCGGCAGGTTGCCCGCCACATCGAAGATCACCTGTCCCGCCCATCGCGCCTGAGGGGCCGCGCCCACCATCCCCACGCCGTTTCCCCCGCGCGCCACCGCCAGGCCGGTCGTCGCCGTCCCATGAAACTGCGCCCGGGCGGAGTGCGCGCAGTTCGTCGCCATCGTGAACCAATTCCGCGCCAACCCGGGCACGAACCCATCACGCAGGTCCGGGTGCGTCGCATCCGCGCCGTCGTCGTACATCGAGATCACCACCCCCCCGCCGCGAGTCCGCGCCCACGCCCCGCGAAAGGCCATGCCCGACGACACCGGCCCGGCCCCCGTTGTTCCCTGCCCGGGATCCAGTTGCCATTGCCGGTCCCAGTACGGATCGCCGGGAGCCGCCGCCCAGTCCGATTGCAACGCCGCGTTGAAGCGGCGTCGCGACACGGACACAACCCATGCATCCGGGTCCGGCGACAAGGCGTCCGCCACCTCCAAGGCCTCCCGGGCGGAGGCCGCCTCGAACACCGCCGCGGCGACCTCCAGGTTCCTCGTGCGCCGAAGCCCGTGCCGGCCAGCAAGGCTGGCCAAGGCGTCCGGTGATGCGGCCTGAATCATCAGCGACCGCCCAAACTCCACTCGATGCGTCGTGCCCGGCTCGAGCCCGGCCTCCACGTCGCCCGGCAACACGGCGTATTCCCGCAGCAACGGCTCCTTCATCCGCCAAGCCGCCCGCCCTCCCGCACCCTCCGTTGCATCCGCCGCCACCAACGCCATCCCGATGGCCGCAGCCAGCCGCGTCGCCAGGCCACGACGCAAGGGCCGCAAGGCAACGCGCCATGGACACCGCCCTCGATGGAGGCAGGCGTTCATCAATTTCACTCAGGGTCGTTGGACCCCCGACTTGCCAGGTGCCCGCGCATGACCGGCGTCGATCATCCATTCCTCGAACCGTTCCAGCCACCGTCCCGAGGGCCGTGCGTTCGTCGCCCGCACCCCAAACCCATGCCCGCCCGTGGCAAACACATGCAACTCGGCCGGAACGCCCGCGCGGCGGTATCGCAGGTACGCCTCCGCCAACCCCTCGCCGATGTCCTTCCGATCATCCTGGGCGCACGCCAGGAACGCGGGCGCGGAGTGAGTCGTCGGCTGGATGTCCCCCGTGCGCCCGGGGTACACGAGCCCAATGAAGTCGGGGCGCGAACTGAGGCGATCTACGGGATCGATGGCACCCGGATGGCCCGGGTCCACGCCCGCGCTGGCCAGCCATGCCAGTTCACCCCCGGCCGAAAACCCGAGTGCCCCCACTCGCCCCGGGTCGATCCCCCACTCCTTGGCACGCGCACGCATCATCCTCACCGCCCGCCGCGCGTCCGCCAGGGCATGCTCCTGAATCCGATAAGGAGAGTTTGTCTCCCGGGCGAGCCGGTACTTCAGCACGAACGCCGCCGTGCCCCGTGCCGCCAGCCAACGCGCGGCATGATGACCCTCATGATCCATCCAAAGCTCGCGATGTCCCCCGCCGGGGATCACCAGCACGGCGGAGCCATCCCCATGCACCGGCAGCCACGGCGTGACCGACGGTCGATGCACTGCCGACACCACGTGCTCCCCCGCCGCCGTCACCCGCATCACCTCCGTCCCGGAGCGCCCCTCGGACCCCGGTGCATCGGCCGTCCACAAGGGAATCTCCCGGGCCGCCGCAAGGTCCGCCCCAACCAGCCGAAGCATGGCAACCAGAACCCATGCCAATCCCAGCCCGCCCAACCGCACAACCCTCCGCGCGCGCATGTCGAAGAGTTCCCCTCATCCCAGCCCGCTTGCAACCCGTGCGTTGGCATCGGCCCGTCCCAAGGAAGTGCATCCGCCTTACGGGGCTCGCAGGCAACGCAGGCGTTTCGTGAGCATGGGAGGAAGGGGTGGTCCGGGTGCATGGCCAGGGAGGGGGCACCACGAGAGGCGGCGGCATGCTGAGGGATCCTTTGCTGGACCAGGGCTGGCGTCCGGCCCGCCCATCCAGGGGTGAGTCTTCCGCCAATCGGTCCCATCACGCGCATTCCCCTTCATGCCCTCGTCGGCGGATCCGCCCAGCCGACGGCCAGCCGCATCCTTCACGACCTCATCGACCGGACCAGAGCCTTGCCACGCTACCCGGCCCGATCGTGGAGGCCTTGTCCCGGCTCCTGAATGTCGCCATCGCACTGGGACCAAGCGTCCGCCGGGGCAACCTCTCTCGCATGTCACGCCGCAACCCGTTTCATGCACCGACCGCATCCCCGAAGGAGGGTTCACGATGCCCCTAGGGCTTCCAGGGGCC
>CAYSGH010000003.1:0-115323 GCA_964430505.1 uncultured Akkermansia sp.
CATTGAAGGCACCCTGGCCGAAGTCGAGGGAGAGGTTGAAGAGGCCGTTGGTCACCTGCGTGCCTGGGAAGGAGAGGACGGCCCCGATGCGGGTGCCGCCGGAGGCTTGTGGGAAGAGGGAGAACTGGAGGTCGTAGGAGCCGTTGGCGGGCCGCGATTGGTCGGCGAGGCGGCCTTGGTAGGTGAAGGCGGTGCCCGGCTGCGTCCCCTGGGCGAAGGAGCGGACGGGTGCCATCAGCGTCAGCATCAGCGACAACGCCGTGGCGAACGCCTTGGCCGTGGCAGGCGCCGATGCCGCGCCGAAGACGGTGGCGGGGCCGTTCCCGGAGGCATCGGGGATCATGGGCGCTGTTCTAGGCGTGCACATGGGGCGGGGACTTCGGGGGCGGTTCACCGCACGCGCATGATGAAGGACAGGGCGTAGAAGGGCGGCATTGTGGCATGCGGCTGGCCCCCGCCCGCACCGTGGGATTGGGACGAGAAGGACAACGTGTGCTGGTGTGCGCCATGCGAGATCGTGCGGGAGGTGTGGCGGGTGCGTGAATGCCACCATTCGGCCGGCCAGTTTCCGCCGATTCCCGACCCCCTGTTCACGGAGTGGGTCTGGTAGCTGTGGTTGTGTCCACCGGTTTGGTCCGCCCATGTGCCCGGGGGATCGAACACGTGTCGGTGGGCGGCGAAGTTCGCCTCGGTGAGGGTGTAGGACTCGGCTCCGCCGACCTGGCCGACGCTCCGGCTGGTGAGGCCGCTGCCTTGGCCTTGGCCCAGCACGAATCGGCTGCGGAGGTCCGGGGTGCGTCGGCCCTGGACGGTGGAGCCGTCGCACAGCGCCCAGCCGTCCGGCGGCGTGCCACCCGTCCACGCGATGATGCAGCCCACCGGGAGGGTTCCGCCGCCTGTGAAGGAAGCGGCGGCGTAGCGGCCATTGACGGTGGTGTTGCCCTCGCTGGCAAAGGCCGTGGTGGTGACGACGCCCCCCACGTCCAACGTGGCGTTGGCCTGTTCCACGCCGATGCCGACGGCGGTCCCGGACACGCTCAGGACCGGGATGGCGTTGGAGTCCACCAAGGCCTCGGCCGTCCGGGCATGGCGCGCGAGGAACGCGTAAGGCTGGCTCGCCAGGAGCACGCGCGGCGACAAGGTGACGTCGGACCCGCCGATGCCGAGGGTGCGGACGGTGACCTCGAGGTAACGGGCGGTGCCGGTGCCGGAGGCCAGCACGGTCTCGAGGGACGGCCATGGCTCGACGCCTTGGCTCATGCCCTCGCCCAGCATGGCGTCATACTGCCCCTGGTCCACGGTGACGACCTGGCGCTCGGCCCAGAGGGACGTGCCGCCCGTGGGCACGGAGAAGATGCGGAAGATCAAGTCGTAGTTCCTGGGATTGGGCGAGCCCAGGGGATTGCCGGATGCGTCGGTCAGGAAGCCGTGATGGTTGAGGTAGGCGGGAGGCTGGGCGGTGGGGTCAGGACGGGCGCCGGGGTTGCCTGCCTTGACGTTCAAGACGCCGTTGGTGAAGCCCATGTAGTTCGCATCCGAGATGGTGGCGATGACGTTGTAGATGCCGAGGTTGGTGGGGGCGTTGGCGCTGCCGTTGTAGGTGGCAATCCAGGAGAGGCCCGGCGGCTCGGTGGCAGCCACCACGCGGCGCGCGGTGCCGTCATAGGACTGGAAGAGGTTGCCGAGGCTGATGGACGCCGTGCCCTTGGTGATGACGAGGGTCCCGCTGGCCGTGCCCACGTAGTTCGTGTCGCTGATGGTGGCCACGACGGGGTAGGACCCAACCGTCACCGGGGCCGTGGAGGAGCCGTTGTAGGTGAAGGCGACCGAGAGGCCCGACGGGACCGTGGTGGCCGACGCGGTTCGGGCGGATCCGGTGTAGGCCTGGCTGAGGTTGCCGAGGGTGATGGTGGCCGTGGGCACGACGCGAAGCAGGACTTCCCCATCGGAGATTTCGGTTCGCGCGCCCAGCCCTGAAGCCAGCCCCGTCCCGTCCACGGTGACGACGCTGGGCGCGGCTCCCGAGACGGCGCCCCCGGTGCCCTTGGCCACGAGCTTGTAGGTGCCGGCCGCGAGGGCCGAGCCCGAGACCGTGACGCGCAGGGCGGTCTTGGCGTCGAGCGTCAGGTTGCCGCTGGACACGGTCAGGGCGGGTGTGCCGGCCGTGAATGCGAGGGCCAAGGTGCCGGAGGTGGCGGTGAGATCACCCTTGAGGAGGGCGGTGCCGCCGGAGTTTGCCAACGTCTGGGTCGCCCCCAAGGCGAGCGCCGACGTACGGCCCGACGTATCCAGCGTGGCACCCGACGCCACGGTGATGGTGGGCGAACTGTTGAAGGAGCCCGAGCCCGTCAACGCCAAGGTGCCCGCCGAGATCGTCGTGTTCCCGGAATAGGTGTTGGTGCCAGACAGGGCCATGGTGCCCGCGCCGGCCTTCACCAGGCCGCCGGTGCCCGAGGCCACGGTGCTCATGCGGAGATCCGGGTTGGCCGTGCCGTCGGCCACGTCAAACGTCACGGACTGCTGCGCGATGGACATGGTGTTGGCGTCGATGACGGACGTGGTGGCGGAGGCGAGGGTGGAGACGCTGGCCGTGTTGTTGGCGGGCGTGGCGCTCACGAGGGTCCAGTTCATCGTCCCCGTGATCCGGCCGCCGTTCAGGATGAAGTCCGTGGACGAGGCCTGGTTGGGTCCACCCGCCATGGTGACGGTGGCCTCGTTCACGGTGACGGTGGTGACCCAGGGAGGGTTGATGTCGTAGCCCAGGGAGTCATGGCCATCGACCAAGAGGGATGTCCCGGGCTGCAGCGTGATGTTCCCGAGGTGGGTCCTGATGCCATTGATCCGGAGCGTGCCCCGCTGCACGAGCGTCCCGCCGCCGGGCGATGCATTGCCGAAGGTCACGGTACCCGTGCCGTCCTGGACCAGGGTTCCCGTCCCGGAAATGGCGTTGCCCACCTGGGTGCTGTCGCTGCGGTTGAAGGTGAGGGTGGCGTTGTTGACGACGTTGCCGGCGCCCAGCGACCCGCTGGTGCCGCCGTTGCCGACCTGGAGCGTGCCTGCGGAAACCGTGGTGGTGCCCGCATAGGAATTATTTCCGGTCAGGATTACGGCTTCGGACGCTTGCTTGAGGAGATTGCCCGTGCCGGAGATGGCGTTGGGGACGGTGACGGCATCGCTGCGGTTGAAGGCGAGGGTGGCGTTGTTGACGACGTTGCCGGAGCCGAGGGAGCCCGTGGTGCCGCCATTGCCCACTTGCAGCGTGCCAGCGGAGATCGTCGTGGTGCCGGCGTAGGAGGCGGGGCCTGCCAAGGCGAGGAGGCCGGCGCCCGTCTTGGTGATGCCAACGACTGCGCCGACCTGTTCAATGGAGGCGCTGATGAGGAGGTCGGGGGATGCGGTGCCATCGGCGACGTCGATGGGTAGCACGTTGTTGGGGTTGCCCTCCCGTAATCGGACCAAACCGCTGATGGTGGCAGGGGATCCGCTGGCGAGGGTCGTGACGGTCGTACCGCCGCCCATGGAGTAGTGCGACGCCAGGTCACCAACACCACCAGCGGATCGCAGCTCGCCCCCGGTCATCCGATAGGTGATGCCCCACCCATTCCCACCTGCCGCCGAGCTTTCGACCAAGCCGCCGTTGATCGTGACAGCGTTGACGTTCACGCCGGTGTCCCATCCGAATGCGTTGGCGGCGGACATGAGCAGCCGAGCGCCTGATGCCACGGTCACATTGCCCCGAATGAGGCCCGTGCCAACGCCGCCCGCCGCCAACTCGAGGGTGCCGCCATTGATGAAGGTACCGCCGGTGTAGGTTTGAGTCGTGTTGAGGAGGAGCGAGCCTGCGCCGTCCTTGGTGACGGAGCCGGTGCCGGAGATGGTGTTCGGCACGCTGATGTTGTCGCTCCGGTTGAAGACAAGGGTGGCGTTGTTGACGACGTTGCCGGAGCCGAGGGAGCCCGTGGTGCCGCCGTTGCCCACTTGCAGCGTGCCAGCGGAGATCGTGGTGGTGCCGGCGTAGGTGGCGGGGCCTGCCAAGGCGAGGAGGCCGGCGCCCGTCTTGGTGATGCCGCCCGTGACGCTTTGCTCCGCAATGCCGGCGCTGATGAGGAGGTCGGGGGATGCGGCACCGTCGGCGACGTCGATCGGGAGGACATTGTTCGGGTTGCCGTCTCGAATCCGAATCGAGCCGCTGATCAAGGCCGTCGTGGGGCTGGCCAAGGACGTAATCGACGAACCACCGCCCATGGAGAAACGGCTGTTTGAGGACGTGGAGGGAACACCCCCGTTGGAGCGCAGCTCGCCTCCGGTCATCCTATAGGCCAAGCCCCAGCCTTGGTCGCCGGGGGCCGTCGAATCCACCAAGCCCCCATTGATCGTGATGTTGGTGACGCTGACCCCTTGGCCCCAGCCGAGAGCATTCATGCCCTGAAGCAGGAACCGCCCCTGTGCCCCCACCGTGACACTGCCCCGGATCACGCCGACGTCCGATCCGTCCACCGCCAACTGGAGGGTGCCGCCATTGATGAAGGTGCCGCCGGTGTGGTATTGGATCGTGTTAAAGTTGAGCGTGCCGTCGGAAACGGTGAGGACGGAGGTGCCTGCGAGGCCTTGGGTGGTGACGGTGCCGGTGCCGGACTTCTCGAAGGTGACGGTGCCGGACTGGGTCACGTGTCGGCCGCCGCCGCTGATGTCGGTGAGGACGGCGACCCCGGTGGAGCCGAAGGGATAGGCAGCGGCAAGGCCGGTGGTGGCCCCGGTGATGGAGCCCACGGGCATGTTGGCCTGGATTTGGGCCTGGGTGCGACCGGTGGTCCAGACACGGACGTCCGCCAAGGCGCCATTGAAGATGGGGTCCACGTTGTTTCGAGCCCGGCCAATGAAGCTGGAGGTGGCCGCCGTGGCAGGAGGCAACGCGGAGGCGGTGCCGGATGCGACCAACTGGCCGTTGATGTAAAGCTGGGCGGAACGGTCGGCATTCACGACGCCAGCGATATGGGACCACGTGGAGAGCGGCACCGCGCTGGGGGCCTCCAGCCACAGGACGGTGGTGCCACCCTGGTTGATGGTCAGAAGGGGGCGGCCGGTGGTCCATTGGCTGACACACAGGTTCACGTTCTGCGGGTCGCTGCTCCCGATGTCGGCGATCCGGCTAAAGCCCGTGTGGGTAATGGGCCGGACCCATGCCTCGATGGTGAACCCGTTGTTGAGGGCGGGGAGCGAGCAGGTGAACGAGCCGCTGCCGTTGAGCCCGGCGGCGATGAGGTTGTTGGCGGAGCTTGTGGTGATTTGGGCCGAGGCGGGCACGAGGGACGCGAGGGCCAGGGCGAGGCCCGTGAAGGCCCGTGCGGCATGGCCGAGACGACGCAGGCCGATGGCCAGCGTGGAGGCGAAGCGAGAGCGAGAAGCGCGCACGGCCGAAGCCTATCCCGCCCCGTGCCTCCCTGTTCAACACGGGGGAGGGGTTAAAAATAGGTTAGTGCCGTCCCGAAACGGCGTCCGACCGGCCGGAGGGTCCGTTGCTGGGGCACGAGGGCCACGATGTCCCGGGCATCCACCGCTCGATGGGGATTCGATGGGCTGGCGGGCTGGTGGGTGGGGTGGGGCGAGGCGACGCCCCGGGCACCCCGGGGTCCAAGGGGCCGCCACCAGGAAGCCCCGCCGGCCCGGGACCTGGGCAGCCAGGCTACTCCTTGGGCAACGGCACCTGGCCTGGGCGGCCGAGGTAGTAGAGGAGGTCACGCACCTGTTCCTCCTTGAGCTGGGCGATCAAGCCCTCGGGCATCATGGAGGTGTCGGCCTGCTCGCGCTTGGCGACGTCGGAGACGGGGACGCGGACCACCTCGTTGGCCGTCTGGACCACGAGGGTGCCGCCTTCCTGGCCCTTCACGATGCCGCTGACGACGCGGCCGTCTTGGGTCTCGATCAAGGACTGGCGGTATTCGTTCGGGATGACCGCGTTGGGGTAGAGGATGTTTTGCAGGAGGTAGTCGAGGTCGGAGCGGTTCGCGCCGGTGATGTCGGGGCCCACGTTGCCGCCGGAATCGAAGAGGTGGTGGCACTGGGCGCAGACCTGGTTGAACACGACGCGTCCGCGGGGCGCGTCGCCGGGGGTGGAGCCGCCCTTCCAATAGAGCGCCTTGTAACGGGCAATCTCCTTGGCCATGTCCGGGCTGGTGTCGCGCATGACGCCCCAGACGTCGGCCACGCGGCGGTCGAGGTCGGCGTTCTTCAGGTTCTTGAGCTGGCGGATCAGCTCGGCGGTGAGGTCGGTGCGCGGGACGGCGCCGGACGCGACGGCCTCGAGCAGGGGCCGTGCGAAGGTCGCGCGCCCGGCGAGGGTGCCCAGGGCGTCGCGCTTCTCGGCGGCGGGGAGCCCGGCGTAGAGGGCGAGGATCAGGCCCGGGATCTCGGCGTCGTCGAAGGCGCCCAGCCGCCGCAACGCGAGGCCGCGCATCGACGCGTCCGGCAACAGCTTCTTCAGCAACGTGGACAACTGCGGGTCGCGCGCGCCCGCCAACGCCTCCACGGCGGTTCGGCGCGTTCCGGCGTCGGCGGTCGCGTCCAGCGCCGTTGCCCGAAGCGAGTCCATGGCGCGTTGGCTTCCGAACGTGAGGGACAGGGTCTGGACGAGGGTGCGGACCTCGGTGTTGCTGCTGGCGGCGAGGCGGCCCTCGACGGCATCCCAGCCGGAAGGCATCGGGGCGCGTTGCTGGCCGCGGTATCCGGCGCTGAGCCCCCGCAGCAGGTCGAGCTGCAACTGGGCGTCGTCGGTCTCCGCAAGGATGCGTGCGAGGCGGCCCACGGCGTCGGCAGGGGCCGCGTTTGCGGGCGCGACGGCGATTTGGGCGGCCAGGGTCCACGCGGCGGCGGCCAGCGCGGCGCGGAGGGTCCATGGAATGCGGGGCGTCTTCATGGGGAGGAAGGCGAGGGGGTGCGCGGGAGGGTTCAGGGATTGCTGGCGACGGTGAGCGCAGCGAGGCGCCGGGCAATGAACTCGCGGAGCCTGGGGATCTTGCAGGCGCGCAGCAGGTCGATGGCCTGGTCGGGTTGCTCCACGACGGTCCCCTCGGCGGCGTACCAGTAGAGGAGCGGGAGGATGGGGTCGGCGGCGTCCTCGGCATGGCCTGCGAGGGCGGCGAGCGTCTCGTGGCGGCGGGCGGCGGGGATGCGTTGGAGGAGGCTGGCGATGTGACGCCGGACGACGGGCGACGCATCGTCCGCCGCGAGCCGTGCAAGGCCGGCGAGGGCGTTGCGGGCGTTGTCGGATTCCCAGTCCGAGGGGGCGCGCGAAGGCAGCGCCTCGCCGAGGGCTTGCAAGGTCCATGAACGCACCCAGGCGTCGTCGGAGGCAAGGAACGGCCGCGCCTCGGCGAGGGTGAGGGGTTGGGTGACGTGGAGGGTCCAGAGGGCGCGAAGGCGGGCGGGGGTGGTGGGAGCGTCCGTGACCTGGCGCGCGAGGGCCTCGCGTTGGGCGGCGTCGATGCCGCGTTCCTGGAGGAGGCGGCGCGCGTGGCGGCTCATCCATTCGTTGCGCGACGTGACCAGGCCGAGGAGGTCGCCCGTGGTGGCGCGGGCGAGGTCCACGCGGGTCTTCTTTTGCTGGTTGTACACCACCTTGTAGATGCGGCCGTTGGAACGGTCGTGCCCGTCCATGTTGTTGTGGTGGCACTGGTTCTTGTCATACCAGTCGATGAAGAACACCGAGCCGTCGGGGTCGGCGCGGAAGTTGAGCACCTGGGACCAGCGGTCGTTGAAGTGGAGGAAGTCGGGGCCGTGGCGGCCGACGAAGGTGGAGCCGCGGGCGTCGGGCACGTCCATGTTGATGCGTTGGCCGTGGATGTTGCCCATGAAGAGGCCGCCGCGGTAGCGGTCGGGCCAGGAGGTGCCGAGATAGACCATCATGCCGGCGTGGGCATGGCCGCCGCCGGCCGCGTCGCTGCGGCCGTTGCCGGCGTGGGGGCCTTGGTTGCCGGCGTAGTGGACGTGGTCGGCGGTGGTCTTGATGTCCTCGTAGAAGTGCGGGAAGAGGGTCTTGGGGCGGCCCGAGATCTTCTGTTGGTGGCGGAGGTTGCGGCGGACCTCGTCGGGGCCGACGGCGAAGTGCTCGCCGCCCTGGCGTTCATAGCGCCCGCCTTGGACGAGGTGCCAGAGGTGGGGGATCACGCACATCTCGGCCCACAACTGGCCGTGCTCGTCGAAGTCGATGCCCCACGGGTTGCTGCCGCCCTCGGAGAAGATCTCGAACTGATGGCGCTGGGGATGGTAACGCCAGGCCGCGCAATCCACCCATTGGCGGTCCTTTTCCGTGGAGCCGGGCTTGCCGACGAAGGACGGGCAGAAGACGCCGTGGCAGCCATAGAGCCAGCCATCGGGGCCCCAGTTGAACGTGTTGAGCGTCTCGTGCGTGTCGGCGGCGTAGTCCCATCCGTCGAGGAGAACCTTGGGCTCGCCGGCGGGCTTGGGGTTGTCCCAGTCCGAGACCGGCACGAAGAGGAGGTGCGGCGCGGCCCCGATCCACACGCCGCCAAACCCCACCTCCAGCCCGCTCACGAGGTTCAATCCCTCCATGAACACCGTGCTCTTGTCGAAGCGGTGGTCGCCGTCCGTGTCCTCGAACACAAGGATGCGGTCGATGCCCTGGCCCTCGGGGCGGCGACGCGGGTAGCAATGTCCCTCGGCCACCCAAAGGCGGCCGCGGTCGTCGTCGCAGAAGGCGATGGGCTGCCGCACGTCGGGCTCGGAGGCGAACACGTGCATGGCGAACCCGGGGGGCAGCTTCGCCTTTTGGACGGCCTCGGCGGCGGTGAGGCCCGCGAAGAGGACGTCGTCGGCCGGGGGCGGCGTGTTGCGCTTCCTGAGGTCGGAGAGCAGGACCTGCCCTTCGAGCTTGGGGTTCGATGCGTGGAGGAGGAAGTCGTCGAAGTTGATGTGGCCCCAGTGTCCCACCTGCTGGTCCACGACACGGAGGAACACGCTCTTCCCGACGTGCGGGGCGAGGTCCACGACGACGAGCTGGAGCGATTCCGACTCGTCGCCGCTGGCTTGGAACAAGGGCTTTTGGGTGCCGACGTCGATGAGCTCGACGCGTGTGGTGGGCCAGCGGCCGCCGGCGACGCGGAAGGAGGCCCAGGGTTGGGTGAGCTGGAAGGTCTCGCTGGTAAGGACGCCGCGGCGGTCGTCGCCGTGCTTCTCGTAGCCGCCGATCCAGAACTCGCCCTGGTGACGGGAGGGCATGTCGGCGCGGCGCGCCTTGGCGACGTCGCCGCGGATGGGCTGGTCCGCGAAGGCGTCGCCCTCGGTCTTCCAGTCGCGAAGGTCACCCGACTCGAAGTCGAGGTTGAGGACGTGGCCGTCCTTGGCGACGGGCCGGACCGGGGCGGCGAGGACGCTGGCGCACGGGGCGGCGAGGGCGAGCGCGACGACGATCAAGGCAAGATTCATGGCGACCGATTCAGGATGCCGTGTGGGGACGCCACGGGGAAAGCCTGCATTCAGCGACCGCGCGGCGTGCCTTGGGGGGTGTCGCGACGTGTTCGGCGGGCCACCGGTGACCCCAGAAACGGCAGTTGGGCAGTCTGTAGGCCGCGTGCCCTCACGCGGCGGTGGCGATGCCTCGTGCCCGGTGCGCCGGGTCAGGGGACCCGGCCTTCAGCCGCGTCGAGCCCACCACGACCTCACTCGCAGGGTGAGCCCTTGGGTTCCTGCCCGTGAGCCCATCCTCCCGGATGGGAGGGCCCTCTCCTCGTTTTCAAATCCCCTTCGACGGCCGTTTCTAGGATGAATTGCGCCGCCGAAGCCACCACGCCCCGCCCAGCAGCAACGCGCCCGCAACGCTCGCATAGGCCGCCGGCTCGGGCACCGGCGTCCACTCCAGGCCCCACGCCTTGAGCTTGGCCACCCCGCCGGGCGTCGTGTCCTCCACGTACAAGGTCCACAGGCCATTCGGGTTGATGCCCTGGAAGGGGGCCAATCCCGCCGTTCGCACGGTCGCGTTCACCACGTCGAACGGGTCCACGTCCCGACCGTCCGCGGACCAGTTCCCGGTCACGCCCGCGCCCGTCGCCGGGGATGTGACGAGCCGGTACGTGTGGATGTCCGGGCCCGTGGCGCCCAACGACACGTCGAGGCCGTTGTCCTCGTAGCCGGCGTCGGCGTCCACGCTGGCGTCGTCCCGGCCCGGCCGGTTCAGCAACACGGCGTAGGCGGACACCGGGGACGACGGCGTCGCCTGGTACTGCACCGTCGCGTAGATGTCGCCGTTCCACATCCCGCCTTGCGTGCCCTCCAGCGTCAGCCGCACGCGGAGTTCCTGTACGGCCGCGGGCAGCGTGGTGATGGCTCGCGTGTCCACGTATCCCGTGCCGGTGCCGTCCGGCAGCACTTGGCCGCCGGGTCCGCCGGGCGTGAACCGCAGCGATTGCGCGGCCAACGGCACGACCAACGCCAATGCCATGGACGCGCCGCACCGCCGGACCCACGACCTGTGCATCCGATTTGTCGCCTTCATCGTCTTCATCGTGCCTTCCCCTTCTTCCTGGATGTTGCCTGCGTCGTGATCGCTTCGCCTCACGGCCCCGTCACCCGCACGATCCGATAGAAACCCATCGGGGCCAGCGGGGTCGTGTCCTCGAACTGGAAGCGTCCAAAGTCGTCGGCGGTGGCCGTACCGAGCGCCGTCCAGGGAGGCTGCATGTTGGGCGAGCGTTCGATCCGATACCGGCGTCCCTTGATGCCCACGAAGTTGAGCACCACGGCCTGGGGCGTCGCCTGCATGGAGCTCAGCGACAAGGCGCTGCCCTCCGGCGGCTCCGGATCCGTCAGCGTCACCTGGACGGTCGCCGTCGTCAGGCCGCGGAACCCGTCCCCGGCCGTATAGACGAACGAGTCGGTCGCGGGGCCGCCCACGGGCGGCGTGTACACCACGAACAAGCCGCGCAGTTGGACCCGGCCGCCCGCCGCGCTGAACGGCGCCACGGAATCCACCACCACGGTGTCGCCGTCGGGGTCCGAGTCGTTCCCCAGCAACGTCGCCACCGGGATGCGGACGCTCGTGGCACGCGCCACGGACACCGCGTCGTCCACGGCCAGCGGCGCAAGGTTGGGCCGGTACACCGTTACCTGGAACAACCGCACCGCCGTCTCCGTGCCGTCCGACACCCGCATCGTCACGTCCGCGGTGCCGTATTGGCCCGGCACCGGCGTCAGGCTCAAGGTGCGCGCCGGGCCCGTCCCCACGCTCACGATGCCCTCCACGGGCAACAGCGACGCGTTCGACGACACGAACGTCACCCCGAGCAGGTCCAGCGGGGTATCCGGGTCCGTCACCGAGTACGGCAGGCCCGTGTAGGTGGTCGAGGGCTCCATGCCCACGTCGGCGATGACGCCCACCACCGGCCCGCGCGACTCGAAGGCCACGGCCGTGGTGGCGTCCGCCGTGGCCGGGGCCGCCTCGCGGTTGCCCGAACGATCGAAGGCCACGGAGTAGAAGCGGTAGGTCGCGCCCAGGTCGCCCCGGTACAACGCGCCGCGCAACGTCGTCCCTTCGAGCCACAGCTCGTAGGGCCCGCTGTTCCGGGACACGTACACGTCGAACCCGGCCACGCCGCTGGCGTCGTCCGTGCCGCTCCATGCGAGGCCGATGTCCCTGGGACTTTGCGCGGGCAACACGCCCACGGCGCTCGACGGGGCCACGTGGTCCTCCCCGGCCGGGGTGTTGTAATGGAGCGTGTACCGGCCCGTGCTGTCGTCGTCGAGCAGGTGCAGGATGTTCTCGCGCGTCGGCCGCCTTCCCATTCCCTCGAACGTGCGGTCCGTCACCCACCATGTCCGGTCCACGGGCAGCTCGCGCCCGTCGGAGCGCACGATGCGCGTCAGTTGCATCGAGCCATCCGACGGCTCCGGCACCCGCAGGTACACCCACCCGGCCGGCATCGTGGCCGTCAGCTCCACGACCGTGTCCGAGCCCGACGGGATGGAGTCCAGGCTGGCAAACTCCACGACCTCGACGTGGTTGGTGCCGCCTTGGCTGAGGTAGAGCGTGTCCGGCAGGTCGCGCACGTCGGGCACGTCGTTCACGAGGAAGTCGGGCTTGCCGTCGGCTCGGGCGCCCTGGGCCTCGACCTGGCGGATGGTCTCGTGGATGGAGACGGCGTCGATCAACGACAGGCGCGGGTTCCCGAGGGAGTCGATGTGCTCGAACTTGGCGCTGTAGTCGATGAAGAGGCCCTGCAACGAGGAGGTGAAGAGCCAGCGGGCCACCTTGATGTCGCCGGCGTTGATGGCGCCGAAGTTGGCCGTGAGCGAGGGCGAGACCTCGTCGCCGGCCACCTGGGTGCCGATGAGCTGGAAGTCGATCAGCAGGCCGCGTTCATTCTCGACGATTTGGGGCTGGGCCGAGGTGATGCGGAAGTTGCGGGCCTGCCCGAAGCCGTCGTTGCGGACCATGACGCCGAGGGCATAGGGGATGCTGGGCTCCACGGCCGGCGTGAAGGGATCATCCGAGTACACGTCGCGCTGGTGGAAGTACTGGAGGGTGAGCAACGGCTGCGGGTGGACGGTGATGGGCACGTCCGCCAGGGGCACGGTGACGAGGACGCCGTTCTGGCGGTAGCGCAAGGTGCCGCCCACGCGATAGACCCGTGGCTCCGACCCGGCGGCGTCGCGCGTCGGGATGAGGACCCACGTGGCCTTGCCCGTGGTACGGGCGGCGAGCGTGCCCGTGCCATCGACCGCGCCCATGGCCGTGACCTCGGGCGGGCGCACGCCGAAGCGTTCGGCGGCGTCCACCGAGCTGCCGTCGCGGAAGCGCAGGGAGACCTCGATGTCGGACAAGGCGGACACGTCCGCGTTTTCGATCTCCAGCATGGCGCGGAAGGCGTCGCGGGTGAGCACGGCCTCCTGCTCGAGCTTGAGCTTCACGCGGGCGCAGACGGCGTCGGGCGGCCGGTCAAGGTTGAGCGCCTTGGCGATCTCGGCGGTGGGGAGCGGGAAGAGGTCACCCGGCAGTGACTCCGTAAACGGCCCGTCGAAGGCTCCCGCGACCCGGGCTCGCCGTCCGCCTGCGGCGGGGGCGGCCACGAGGCGGTCGCCCGCCGCGTCGCATTCTCCGCCCGCCAGGACCTTGTCGGCGGACAGGGTGATGCCGCGGTTGATCTTGGTGCCGTCGGGCAAGGTGGCCTCGAGGCTGCCGCCGATGTTGGCGCGTGCGACGAGGTTGCCGCAGGCGGTGATGGAACCGCCGGAGCCGCGGCACCAGTTGAACGTGGCGCCGATGTTGCCCTCGAGCCCGATCTGGCCGCCGACATGGCCGGTGAAGCCGACGTCGCCGAAGCCGAGGCCCTCTGGGGACAGGTCGAGCGTCGCGGAGGCGTTGCCCTCGAACTCCGCGCCCGCGAAGGCCTGGAGGTGGGCGTTGCCTTGGATGCACAGGGTGGGCGGCTCGTTGCATTTCTTCTCGTAAGTGCCCTCGATGGACCCGGTGAGCGTCAGGCGGACGCCGGCCAAGGCGCGGCCGTCCAAGGACACATCCTTCCATGGGGGCGGAGCCTCGAAGGGCAGGTCGGCGGCGATGCCGGGCCCGAGCTCAACCTGCGCCTTGATGCTGCCGTTGCCGGTCGCCTTGCCTTCCCACGAGATCTTGCCGTCCACGCAACAGGTGCAGATGTCGCCGCTGAACGACACCTTCATCTCGGCCTCCGTCAGCCGCGCGCCGGGCAGCTTCGACAGGACAGCCGACACCAGGGACTCCAGCCTGCCGCTGAGGTCGAATTCGAACCCGCCATCGAGACAAATGCGGGGGATGTACCGGCAGTCGCACAGCTCCGGCATGGAAATGTCGGGCGGGTTGAACACGGAGGTCGGACCGCCACCGCCGCCGCCGCCGCCGCCGCCCCCGAAGCCACCCCCCCATCCACCGCCAGTCCAGCCCCCACCGGTGCCGCCGCAATCGGCGCCCGCGTTGTTGAACGTGATCGGCACCGTGTAGGCATTCGTGCGCGGCCCGCACGGCAACTCCCAGATCAAGCCGCCGCCCACCACGCATGGGCCGCCCGTGCCCGCCGTTCGGGCTGCGCGGCGGACCCCCACCAACGCCCCGCCCCCGGCGCCGCCCAGCCGCCTCACCGTCATCGGGATCGTCAACGAGCTCTTCGCAGGGATGTCCCCCACCTCGGTGATCAACGGGATGAACTCCCAGCCCGGGTGCGACGGCATCGCAAACCGGCTCGACCTCGCCGCGATCAACCCATGGTTTGTGATGGTCAGGTCCACCTGCGTCTCGTCCCCGGCAACGTCCGCCAAGTCCACCACCGACGGCTCCATCGTCACCACCGGCACCGGCACCGCCGTCTCGAACACCGTCTCAATGGTGATCCGGGTACGGTCCTCCACCTGGATCGGCTCCACCGTCCACCGATACCGCACCGTTTGCCGCGGCAGGAACGCCGTCACGTCCGTCGTCCTTCCTGCCTCCACCAACTGCGTCGCACGGAAGGACCCATGCCCGTCCGCCGTCACCTCCACCCGGTAGTAGTCCTCCCGCAGGTCCACGAACTCCGCGATCCCGTTCGCGCCCGTCGTCCGGCGTGCCACCTCCGCGCCCGTCACCGCGTCCGACACCACCACCGTTGCCCCCGCCACCCGCGGCTCGCCCTCGGCGTAGTAGGTGAACTCATCCACCGCCTCGATCCGCAGGGTCCCCTGAGCCTCCGACATGGCGCGGAAGGCGAACGGCACGTTCAATCCCACCTGCTCCGCCTGAGCATAGAACGACCCGGTGTACGGCCCGAGCGGCAAGGTCGCCGGCGGCGTCAACACCACCGTCACCGGGTTCGTCTCGCCGGGCAGCAGGTTGTCCACGTCGCCGCCCGCCGCCACGCGCATCCACGACAACGGCGGGACCAACAACTTCAGCGGCCCCGTCGGGCGCCCGCCCTGGTTCACCAAGTCGAACTGCACCGTCGTCTGGGCCCCGCGCCGCATCCCGCGCTCCAGCGAGCCCGGAATCGCCACCAGGTTCGGCCGCAGCGCCTCCACGATCACCGGGACTTCAAACGTCCCCGTGATCCCGCCCGACCCCGAAACACGGAACCGCACCATGCCGCCCGTCGTCGTGCCGTCCGCCACCGCCACCCCATAGGCCACGTCCACCGACCCGTTCCCGGCCAGCGTCGTCGAGCCCAGCGACGGCGTCACCGTCAGGCCCGCCGGCACCTCCGTCGTCTCCACCGTCAGCCCGTTCACCGGCACGTCGCTCAGGTTCTGGACCCGCGTCCCCGACGCCGCCGACTGCCCCTCGATCACCCGCATCGCGCCCGCCGTGTCGATCCGGATGCCGACCAGCGTGAACCCGTCCTGCGCGGCCGGGTCGCTCACCCCGGGGTGCGCCGCCGCGATCTCGTAGTTGCCCGCCTCGCCTGGCAATGGGTTGAACGTGACCGCAAACGTCCCCAGCCCGTCCGCGATCGCCCCCAAGGTCCGCCGCGTCCCACGCACCACCACGTGCACCGTCACCGACGCACCCACCCCCGGCGTGCCATCGCCACGCGTCACCGTCCCGCGAATCGGCACCGGCGTCCCGGCCATCGCCACGGACACGTCCGTGGATGCCACCGCCGTGTACGCCGCGCGCACGTCCATCACCGCCGCGCTGACCGCCGCGTTGTTGTCGTCCGCCAGCTCCGTCACGGCCCGCACCGGGTCCACCTCCGCCACGAGGTACACCGGGCCCACGCGCCGCGGGGCGGTGAAGCCCTGGGTCAGCTCAAAGTGTGCGCCGGCCGGCAGCGTCCCCGCGAACGTGTACTGCGCCGCATACGTGTCGCCGCCCGCCACCGCGTCCACCGACGTGTACAACCGCACGATGAACGGCCCCGTCGCCGCCGCGTTGCCGCGGTTCTCCACGCGGAACCGCGCCGACGTGATCGTCTCGGTCTCGACCACGCCCGGCGACTCCACCCACGCCACCACGAGGTCCGGCAGGTCGGCGTCCGTCACCGTCAACGAGGCCGTCGAGGACTCATGCCCCGCGGCGCTGGCCGTGATGCGGGCCGCCTTCGGTCCATCCGTCACCCCGTCCGCCACCGTGGCCACCGGGAACGTCGCCTCCGCAGCCCCCGCCGGGATCTCCACGGTTCCAGGAACCGTCGCCTCGGCCGTGTTGTCCGAGGCCAACGACACCACCAAGGCCGTCGCCGTCGAGGTGTTCCTCCGAACCGTCCCCAGCGTCGCCGGGGACGCTCCCTCGCGCGCCGCCGACGCCCCCAGCGTCAACGTGAGCATCGGGCCGTCGTCGTCCGTCACCGTCGCCGTCACCGGCGCGGCCACGACGGCCGGGCGCCCCGCCAAGGAGGCGCTCGCGCTGATGTCCGTCACCTGGCTTCCGTCCACGACGCCGTCGTTCACGGCCGACACGTTGAACGTCGCGGAGGCCTGCCCCGCCGGGATCGTCACGCTTGCCGGCACCGTCGCCGCCGCCGGTTCGCTGCTCGTCAACGCCACCGTGATCGCCTGCGATGTCACCGGGGCACGCGTCACCGTCCCGACCGTCGCCGCCGCGCCCGCGTTCTCGGGGAACGTCGTCGCCGCCAACGCAAGCCCGAGCGCGAACGTGTCGTCGTCCAGCACCGTCAACGGCCGCGACGCCCCCGTGTGGCCCGTCGCCGTCACCGTCAGGGTCGTCGGCGTGTCGGCCTCCACCAGCGCGTCGTCCAGCGTCAGCACCGCGAACGCCACCGAGGCCTCCCCGGCCGGGATGGTGACCGAGGCGGGCAACAGGAACTGCCCCGGGGCCGTCGAGACCAACGTCACCACGAGCGGCGACGCCGTCACCGGGTCGCGGGTCACGCGCGCGGGCACGCTCGCCCCTTCGCCCATCTCCGACGCGTCCAGCGCCAGCGACAGGCGCGGCACGTCCACGTCCGTCACCGTCACTGGCCGCGCCACGTCCGCGAAGCCCGTCGCGCCCACCGTCAGCGTCGCCGCCCGGTCGCCGGCCATCACGCCATCGGCCACGGGCGTGGCCGCGAAGGTCGCGCTGGATTGTCCCGCCGGGATCGTGATGCCCGCCGGAACCGACAAGGCGGTGGACGCGGAGCTGGCCAAGGTCACGGGCAAGGCCGCCGAGCGGTCGCCATTGCGCGTCACCGTGTACGTCAAGGCCGATCCGTTTTCCGCCACCGACGCGGCGCCGCCCGTGACCGTGAGCGTCAACGGCACCGTCACCACGACCGCCGACACGCCCACGTTGTCCGCCTCATTGGATTCCGCGACCGCGTTGCCCGCGTCGGTGGCCACCAGCACGTAGAGGTTGCCGGCCGACCCATCGACCGGAACGACCACGGACCCCGTGACCTCGCGCGAGGCCCCCGCTGGCAGGGAATCGGACGCCGCAATGCTGGCAAGGCTCACGTCGCCGCCCCATGCCGCATCCGACGACAGGTACACCCTGTCGGACCACGGAGCCGTGGCCGTGGCGGACCCGGTGTTCCGAGCCGTCCAACGGATCGCGAAGGGGATGCCAGGGGCCGCGCTGGCAGGCCCCGCCACGTCCACCGCCACGAGGTTGGGGGCACGCAATCCCACGGCGGCGTCCGCGACGGCCGCGTTGTCGGCCTCGTTGCTTTCGGGCACCTGGCTGGCGGTGTCGAGGTTCACCACCACGAAGCGGTTGCCCGCGAAGCCAGCGGGGATGGAAACGGCGGCGGACTGCTCCACGACGCCACCGGCCGCGAGGGTCTCAGGCCGGTCGATCGATCCAATCGCCACCGCGCCCGCGCCATCGGCGGACGCGCTGAGGCCCACGGTGGCCCGCCAACCGGAGAAGGTGGCTCCGTTGCCGGCGTTGGTGACGGTCCAGCGGACCTCGACGGTCTCGCCCGCGTCGGCGACGGCCGGGGCGACGACGGCGGAGGGAACGAGGTTGGGCTTCCGAATGAGGATCGTGCCCGTGCTCGTGGCGCGGTTGTTGAGCTTGTTGGGTTCCGTCAACACGCCGCCGGCGTCGGTGACCACGACGACCCGGAGGGCCCCGGAAAGGTCGGCGGGGACGGCGAAGGCGGCCGAGCTGGCGATGGATGCGCCGGCGGCCAGCGCTCCACCGGACGGGCTGGAGGCGTCGTTGAGGAACGATCCGACGAGCCGGGCGCCCTCGAGGCCGGTGCCCGGCGAGAGGTACACGTCGTCGCGCCACGCAACACCGACGGGCGCGTTGCCGACGTTGGAGATTGACCACGAGACGGTCAGGGGCTGGCCGGCGTCCGCCGCGGCGGGGACGTCGCCCACCGCCGCCACGAGGTCCGGATAGGGGGCGGGCTCGGACTCCCGGATGACAAAGGCCGAGTTGTTGGCCTCGGCGTCGAGGGCCAAGTCAAACTCGGGGATGGCCTGGGCGGCGTCCGCCGTGACGGTGGCCTCGATCTGCCCCACGCCGGCGCCAAGGGCGGGCAACGTCAACGCGGCCTCGCGGCTGGAGGTGGTGACGTCGAGGAGCACGGCGCCGGTGGTCCGGTTCACGACGCGGACGCGGTCCACCCACGGGCCACCGGGCGGCACATCGCCGGAGGCGACAGTGTCCCAGCGGACGACGATGGGGGCGCCGGCGCGCAGGATGCCGGCGGGTTCGATGCGGAGGTTGGCGACGGCGAGGTCGCGTTCCACGTCCACGGCGCCCGAGGCCACGTTGTTGCCTTCCGCGCTCGCATGGCTGGCGTCGTTGAACTCGTACACGTCGTCGCCCACGTCCACGGACACCTCGAAGCGGTATCGGCCCGGCGCGGGCCACGGCGGGGCGAAGGAACGTTCGGTCAGGGTACCCGGGGCCATGACGGAGGGGAGGACCCGTTCCTCGCGCCACGCAACGAGGCCGGTGGCCAGGTCGCGCAGGGCGACCGACTCGCGCCACCCGGCGGGCGCAGGTCCGGTGCCGCGGTTGGCGACGTTCCACGCGGCGCGGATCGTCGCGTCCTTGGTAACGGCCAAGGCCTCGACGACCAGGTCCGGATAATCGGCACGATTCACCCGGATGGCTTCGGGGCTTGGCGTGACATTGTCGTTTTCCAACACGAACTCCGTCACGGCGTTGGCGGAATCGGCCTGCACCAGGACGTAGAAGTCGCCGGAGACGCCGTCGGGGATGCGCAGGCTGCGGGAGACGGAGTACGACTCGCCGGCGGCCAGCGCGCCGGAATGGCCGACGACTCCGAGCTGGACGTCGTCGAGGTCGCCCAAGGTGAGATTGGTGGAGAGGACAACCCGGTCGGACCACGCGGAGGCCCCGGTGGGTTGACGCCCGACGTTGGCGACCCGGAACTCGACGGTGACGTCGTCGCCACTGCGGCGCGGGCCGGCGGGCGTGACGACGGACGTGACCTGGAGGTTGGGCAGGCCGACGGTGGAGGTGGGCACGATCAAGGCTTCGAGCACATAGGCCTGCAAGAGTCCGCCCTGGGAACCGCTGGCCCGGACCACCGCGTAGTACCGGCCGGTGGTCGCCACGTCCACCTCCGCCACGCCATCGAAGCCCCGGCCGCCGCTGGCCTCGACGCGGTAGCCATTCGAGGCGTCGTAAACGCCCACCACGGGCTGAAAGGTGGCCCCGGACTGCAACCGGACGTTGAGGAACACCGTCTGGCCCGCCTCCACGGTGCCGAGGTCGAAGTAGTCCAGGTCGCCCACCGAGTGGACATGCCCGACGCCGACCCCGGAACGTCCGTCGCCGGACGGCGCCAGCAGGAGGGGCGTCGCGCTGGCAATGCCGTTGTTGGACTCCACCTCAGGCGAGGCACCCGCCGGCGCGACGACGAGGCGGAACTGGTACTCGGAGAAATAGTCGTACCAACGGGTCACGAGGACGAAGTAGGTGCCGTCGGCCGGGATGTGGATGACCGGCGACTGGCCCGTGCCGTAGTAGTCGGGGTAGAGGTTGAGCAGGGTGTCCCCATTGGAGGCCATCACGCGGAAGTAGAGGGCGGACGCCCCGGGACGGCCGGGGTTTTCCGTGGCCAAGACGATCTTGTCGCCTGCCCGCGCGCCGAAGCTCCACCAGTCCACGTCGCCCGAGCCATTGAGGCGGCCGTAGGCGGCCGCCGAGCGGAGGCCGTTGCCGGCCGGATCCACGGCGAGGGCCTGGATCCCATTGCCAAGGAGGATGGAAACATTGCCGCCGTTGTAGTTGGCGCTGGCGAGGTCTAGGACGCCATCGCCATTCCAATCCGCCGCCGCGACGCGCGTGGGGCCGGGCAACCCGCTGGCGAGCGAGGCCATCGCGGCGAAGGTGCCATCGCCCCGGTTGCGCCACAGGCCGACGGTGCCGGAGCCGTAGTGGCCCGACACCAGCTCCGGGCGTTCGTCGCCGTCGAGGTCCACGGCGCGGACATAGGGGTTGTTGCCCGACGGCAGGTCCACGCGCGGGCCGAAGGTGCCGTCGCCGTTGCCCTTGAACACGCTCAAGGAGGCGGCTCCCTCGTTGGCCACGACGACGTCCATGGAGCCGTCGGCGTCCAGGTCCACGACCTCCAGGGTGTGCGGCCGGTGAGGGGTGGCCAGCACCGTGGGTGCCGCGAACCCGCCGGAGCCATTCCCGCGGTACACGCCGATGCTCGCGGCGTTGTAGTGCGAGACCACCATGTCCAGGTGGGCATCCGCATCCACCCGGGCCAGGCGCACCAGGGCGGGGCCGGCCGGCGTCGGGATGCTGGGGCCGGCCGCGATGCCGGTGGCCCCGTCGCGCAGGACCACGGCGACCGCGTTGGCCGTGTGGCGCGTGACGACGGCGTCCAGGTCGCCATCGCCGTCCACGTCGCCCACGGCGATGCCGATGGGATTGTTGGGCACCGGCCATGTCAGGGGCGAGGTGAAGGTGCCGTCGCCCACGCCCGCCCAGAGCGTCACGGACCCACCGCTGTAGTTGACGGTGAGGATGTCCTGCCGGCCGTCGCCGGTGATGTCCGTGACCAGAAGGGAGTACGGCCCGTTGCCCGTGGGATAGGCGACCGGGGCCTGGAACGTCCCGTCGCCCTGCCCGCGATAGACGTTCACGTTCCCGGCACCATAATTGGCGACCACCATGTCCTGCGCGCCATCGCCGTCGAGGTCCGCCCCCGCAACGTCATAGGGCTGCGAGCCCGCCGAGACGGTCCCGGTGACCAGGAAGCTGCCATCAAACAGGGCCGCCGGGCTTGTGCCGAGTCGCGTCGCCCCGGTGCGGACATCATTGGCCCCGCCCTCGCGGACGAAGGCCGGCCGTGCACGGATCTCGAAGCGACGGACGAACGGCGCCGCAAGCGCGTTGCCGTTCACGTCCTCGAACCCCGTGCGGAGCGTCACCCGAACGTTGCCCTGAACGAGCGGACCCCCGGGAAGGCCGTACCGGACGTCGGCTCCCGACACGTAGCCCGGGCTCGAGGCAGGAAAGACCTGGTCGTCGTCGTCGCCGAACACGTCGTTGGCGGAGACCCGGACCTCGACGTTGCCGACGTTGTTGACCGTCGCTGCGGCCATGTCCTCGGAGAAGCGGACGTCGAACGCATCCAGCAGGGAGTCCGTGAAGCCCCCCTCGGCCGGGAGCGTGGTGGACACGACGAACGGGGGCACCCGGTCGGAGAAGGACACGTTCAGGACATAGCGCCCGGCAAGCCCCTGGCCGGATAGGGGACGAACCCTGAGGAAATGGGCGCCTGCAACCGCCACGTCCTGCGCGAGGGCCGCCCCCGCATCCGTCGCATGGACGACCGTGCCCGCCGCGTCGAGCAGCTCCAAGGCGGCGATCAGCCCGCTGTCGGAGGGCAAGTCGAGGGAGGCACGCACGGTGGTTCCAGCCCCGAGGTCCCCGAGGCGGAACACGTCGCCGCCGTCCACCGTCGCCACATGCCCCGCAATGCGCGCCTGGCGCACCCCCTCGGACACGACGAACGACACCGGCGAGGCGCTGGCGAGGGTGTTGGCCTGCCCGGAATCGCGCTCGAAGGCGAGACCGCCCCGGCCCAGGCCGATCCACGCGCGGTACTCACCGGAGTAATTGTAGCCCCACCACCACGGGATCCTGACCCGCAACGCATAGACGCCCTCCTCCGACAGCGTGACCGGGTCGGTCGTCAGGCTTCCGTTCCAACTGGAATACGCCTCCAGCAACCGCGCGCCCGAGGGCGCAAACACCTCCACGTAAAGCTGGCTTCCGGCAGGGTTGCCCGCCGTCTCGGTGTTCAACTGGAGCACGTCCCCAGCCCTTGCCGAGAACCGGAACCAGTCCTCGTCCTGACTCTTCTCCATCGCGCCCCGCACGAGGATGGAGGTGAGGCCAGCGGGGTTTTCCTCCACGTTGAGCCGGCGCGTGCCCAGCCAAATCGACACGCCGCCGCTGTGGTTGGCCGTCGCCACGTCCCGGACGCCATCGCGGTTCCAATCCCCCGCGACGACGCCGATGGGGTTGTTGTTGCCCGCCAAGGCGACGGGCTCGCCCAAGGCCCCGCCCACCTCGTTGAAGTAGAGAACCAGACGGTTGCTTCCATACGCGCCCACCATCACGTCGGGTCGCCCGTCCGCGTCGAGGTCATCCAACGCTAGGAACCATGGGTCTGCCCCCGCGCCCGCATACTGTACCGGCGCTTCAAAGGTGCCGTCCCCGAGCCCCGCCAGGACCCCGACGCTTTGGTTGCCATGCTGTACGACGACGATGTCGAGGTGGCCGTCGCCCGTCAGGTCACCCAAGGCAATGCCGCGTGGTTCGGACGCGACCGGCCGCGAAACCGGCGGCAGGAGGCCGCCTTCGCTGTTGTTGCGATAAACGCTCACGGAGCCGTCCCACCAGTTCGACGTCACGACGTCCACGCGGCCGTCGCCATCCACGTCGCCCACGGCGACCATTCCCGGGCGGCCATCGCTGGGGATGTCCGTCCTCGCGTAGGTGCCGTCGCCCTTTCGACGAAGCACGGTCAGGAAGTAGCTGTTGCGGTTCGCCACGATGATCTCTGGCAAGCCGTCGGCGTCGAGGTCGGCAAGGCGCGTCACGAGGGGGGTCTGGCCGGCGGGAATGAACACCGGCAGCCCGAAGGTCATCGGGCCCACCTGCCGGACCACGGTCACGCCGTGGTCGCCAATGTTGGCGAGCACCAGATCCATGCGGCCATCCCCGTCCACGTCTCCCACCTGCACGCCCGTTGCCCACCCGTCGATTGCCACGTCCAAAGGAGCCCGGAACGTGCCGTCGCCCACGCCCAGGAACACGCGCGCGAGCGACTGGCGGTTGCTTGCAACCGCCAAATCGTCGATCCCGTCCCCATCGATATCGCCAACGGCCAGTTCATGCTGGCCGTAGGGAGAACTCAGTTCGCCCGCGCGGAACAGGCGACGTTCGACATCGCCCGGCATGCCGATGGTTGTGCCGAGGGCGGCGACGTCATTGGCTCGGTTTTCCGACACGAACAAGTCGAGGCTGCCCACGGTGAACGTCCTCACGAATGGGGCCGGCAATGGGTTGCCTGCGCGGTCGCGCAGGCCCGTTCCCGCCGTGAACCGGTAGGCTCCCGGCTGCAACGGCCCGCCCTGGACCCTGATCTGGGCCGTCATGCCGCTCACGTAACCCGCCGACACCAACCCGTACACCACGTCGTCGCCGTCCCCGAACACGCCGTTGACGGCGGCACGCAGCTCGAAGTGGCCCGTCGCGTTGACCGTCGCGGCGTCCATGTCCTCGCTGAACGTCACCGCCAACCCGTTCACCAGCGCCGTCGTCGTGCCGCCCTCCGCCGCCACGTCCACCCCCGTCACCTGCGGCGCTACGGCGTCCTCCACCGACGCCGTCAACACGTACCCGGTCTGGATGCCGACCCACGAGGCCGCCGGAAGGCCCACCCACCACGACACCGGCCCCGAAATCGTCCCGGGCAAGAGGCCGGCCAACGCCGACACGCCCGTTCCCGACCCTTCGTTCAACGGCCAGAACCCGATGAGGCCTTCCTCGCTGCCATCCAACGTCGTCGTCCGCAACGCCAGCACCCGGTCCTCCGGCAACGCCGAGTTCCAGAGGGACACATCCTCCATGGTGCCCACCAGATGGCCGCGGTCCGACGAGTACCCGAAGGCCACGTCCGTCTGCCACGTGAAGTCCGACGACGCCTTGGTGCCGGAAGCCACCTGGACCCCGTCCACATAGAGGCGCTGGCCGCCGATGGATGCGCCGTACTGATACGCCACATGATGCCAACGGCCGTCGCCGAGGTTCAGGCCGGACGAGCCAATGATCTCGTGGTTGTAGAGCCGCGCGAAGATGTTGCCGCCGCTCAGGTACACGTGTCGGTCGTTGCCGTTGTTCCCGACCTCAAACAACCCGGAATCCGGCGAGGACGACAGGAACCAGAACGACACGGTCATCCCATCCTCCGGGACGTTGAGCGGCACCCGGACGCGCGTGCCGCCTTGGAACAGGAGGTTGGTCCGAGCCGCCTCCGTGCGCCGTGGCGGCATGGGCACGACCTGCACCGTATGGACGCCCCCATTGCCCGCCGTCGGGACGACGCGAAGGCCCGTCGTCGCGTCGCCGCTGGCCACCACGTCGCCCGAGGGGCTGCGGACCACCATGGTGGCCGCCACCGTGCCCGCCGTCACCGGAGCCCATGAGACGTCCAGGGCCTGTCCCTCGCCCACCGAGGCCACGCGGTAGAAGTCGCCCGCCATGGCTTCGTCCTGCCGAAAATACCCCGCGATGCGACCCGTCGCCCGGCCGCCAACGGGGCTGAGGACGATTTCGTTGGCGGAGCCTGCCGAATTGTTGCTTTCGCGCTCCACCTGCATGCCGCCGCGCGCCAGCGAGACCCGCAGGCGATACTCGCCCCGATAGTCGTAGTTATATCGGGCGTACACCGTGTAGCTGCCGTCCACGGGCAGGGTCACCGGGGACGACTGGCCCCAGCCGTTGTACGAACTCGCGTAGAAGTCGGTGATGTACTCGCCGCTCGGGCCGTCCACGCGGTAGTACAGTTGGCTCGCGGGCGCGTTGCCCTCCGTCTCCATGGCAACCGTCAGCACATCCCCGGCGCGCGCGCTGAACCGATAAAAGTCGAAGTCCGACGTGTCCGCCAATCGCCCGCGAGCCAGGCCGCTCAGCAGGCCGGACGGAGCCTCCGCCAGGAACGATCCCCGGTTGCCCAGCCATGCCGTCACGTTTCCCGAGTTGTAGTTCGCCGTGGCCAGGTCCCGGGCCCCGTCCTCGTTCCAGTCGCCCGCGACGATCCCGATGGGATTGCCGGAAGCGGATGACGCAACCGGCGCCCCGAACCGTCCGCCACCTTGGTTCATGAACCGCGCCCATTGGTTGGACCCATACACGGCGACGGCCACGTCGAGGTCGCCATCCAGGTCCAGGTCGTCCAACACGAGGTGGTAGGGATCGCTCCCGAGGCCGCCAATGACCTCGGGCGAACCCGCCAGCCCGGCCGGCCCGTTGCGAAGGATGGCCAGGGAACGCCCGGGACGGTTCAACACGACCGCATCAAGGTCGCCGTCGCCATCAATGTCCGCCAAGGCCACGTCTGCGGGCTCGCCACCAAACGCCCGGAACGCCTGCAGCGCGAGGCCGCCCGGTCCGCCCTTCAACACCGCCGCGCCCGCCGCACCCACGGCCACCGCATCCTTCTGCCCGTCGCCGTCGAGGTCGCCAACCGCAACGGACCATGTCCCAAACCCGACCGCCACATCCGTCCGGGCAAACCCGCCGGTGTCGTTCGCCTTGAGCACCGTGACGAAGGTGCTGCTTTGGTTCGCCACCAACACCTCCATCCGCCCGTCCCCATCCAGGTCCGCCATCCGCACGTTGCGCGGGTTGGTGCCCGTCGTGACGGACGTCGGCGCGGCCCAGGCGCGCGCGCCCTGCCCGAGATGGATGCTCGCCCGGGAGGAATAATGGTTCACCACCGCCACGTCCGTTTGCCCGTCCCCGTTCACGTCCCCCACCGCCACGCCGATGGGGCCCGAATCGCACGGAAGGGACACGGCCGCGCCGAAGGTCCCGTCCCCGTTGCCATACAGGATGCTGGCGTTGCCGGAGTTGATGTTCGCCGTGACCAAGTCGGCGTTCCCGTCGCCGTCGAGGTCGGCCGTCGCGATGTCATAGGGCGACGAGCCCACGCCCACTGCGGCGCTTGCCCTCCATGACCCGTCCCAACCGCCCTGCGATCCCAGGGCCGTGGCCGTGGAGGCCGTGTTGTTCGATCGGTTTTCCGACACGAAGCCCGGCACGGGCACGATCGCAAAGGTCCTCGTGACGGCGGTGGCCAGGGCGTTGCCCGCGCGGTCACGCAACCCCGTTCCCAGCGTCAACCGGTAGCGCCCCGGCTGAAGCGGCCCGTCCGGGATGACAAACGTCGCGGACTGGCCGCCCGCGTAACCCGACCCGGCCGCCGCATACACCACGTCGTCGGCATCGCCAAAGACGTCGTTCGCGGACGACCGCACCTCCACATGCGCGCCACCGTTCACGGTCGCCGGATCCATCTCCTCGTCGAACGTCACGGTGAACGCCGAGAGGAGCGCCGTCGTGGTGGACCCCTCGGACGGCAAGGACACGGAGGACACGGACGGCGGCCGCTCGTCGCCCATGGAAATGGCCAAGACGTATTGTGCCATGAGGCCGGCCCCGGAGTCCGCCGTTACCCGCGCCCCGTAGGAGCCTCCCCCGGCGGGCACTTGGAATTCCAGGCTCGCCTCTCCCGCCGCCGACGTCGCCACCGCCGAGCCATCCGCCAGCACGATGGCCAAACGCCCCGCCAACGTGCTCCCAGGCGCCAGGTCCAAGGACAATCGCACCGTGGTGCCCTCCGTGAGGTCGCCCAGGCGGAAGTGGTCCGGCCCATCCCCCGTGCTGATGGCCCCGGCCACGCGCGCCTGAAGCAGGCCGCCCACCAACGCATACGCCACCCCCGAGGGGGTGCCCGGCGCATCGTTGAGCCGCGTGTCGCCCTCCGACTGCAACCCGCCCCGAAGCAGGTTCAGCCGGAAGCGGTACTCCCCGAAATAGTCGTAGTTGCGCGAGACCCTCAGGGTGTGGAGGCCATCGCGCGACACCGTCATCGGCCCCCGTTGCCCCCAACCATTGACCGACGTGGCATAGAAGTCCGTGACGTAGCTCCCCGTGGGCCCGTCCACGCGGTAGTACAACTGGCTCGACGTCGGGTTGCCCACCGTCTCCACCCCCACGACCAACGCGTCCCCGGCCAACGCCGCGAAACCGTAGTAGTCCACGTCCGAGGCGTCCGAGAGGCGGCCGCGCCCCAGGACCGTCCAAAGGCCGGGCGGCCCCTCCACGAGGCCGGCCCCTCCCGGCCCCATGGGCGTCGCCTGGGCTGCGGTGTTGTTGAGCGTGGTCTCCGTCACGAAGCCCGCCATGCCCACCACCTCAAACTCCCGCACGACAGGCGATGCCAACCCGTTTCCCGACCGGTCCCGCACCCCCGTGCCCGTCGTGAAGCGATACCGGCCCGGTTGCAAGGGCCCCTCCACCGAAATCGCCACCTGCACCCCGCTCCCGTAGGTCGCAACCACCGGAATGACGACATCCTCCCCATCCCCAAACACGTCGTTGAGCGAACGCCGCAACTCATGGTTTGACCCGTTCCGGGCCGTTGCCGGGTCGAGTTCCTCCGACCAATCCATGGTCCAACCGTGGACCAGTTCGGACGTCGCGGAACCCTCCGCCGGCAACGTCGTCGAGACGACCACCGGAGCCGTGGCATCCACCAGGTACACCGTCACCACATAGGCCGCCCGGAAGCCCGGGCTGCCCGACGACACCCGGAGCCGATAGGAGCCTGATGACGACACCAAGCGGCTCAACGCACCCCCGGCCGCCGACTCAACGGCCGCCCCTGCGCCGTCCTCCAGCGTCAACGTGGGCCCCGTCACGGAAAGATCGCTGCCGCCTGGAAAGGCCGTTTCCACGCGCACCGTCGTTCCCGCACCCAACACCCCCAGTTGCAGGAGGTCGTCCCCGCCCGACGCCTCCAAGTGCCCCGCCACGCGCCCCAGGACGTTCCCGCCCTCGTTGCGGAATGCCACCGGCGTGGCCGGCCATGCCTCCCCTTGCCAAGACCGCGCACGCTCCACCCTCAGCCGGTAACCCGACGCGCCGTGGTCGCTCCAAACCCGCAGATAATACGTCCCTGGCGACGACAACACGACGCCCTCCAGCCTTGAGCGCCCCTCCCAATAGCCGCCTTGGGCTTGCGAGATCACCCCATCCGCCGCCGTGCGAAGCTGCAACCATGGGTAAATCCCGGGCCGATCCGTTGCCTCCAACGTCACCGTCACCCGGTCGCCTGCCTCCGCATCGAACCGCCAATAGTCCACGTCGCCCGCAGCAAAGAACGTCCCGAGGCCGTACCCAAGGAATGTCCCGAGGCCCGCCGGGCTCTCGTCCACCGGCACCGGGCCCGCGCCCACCAAGACCCCGTTTTCAGGACCCTCAATACTTCCCAGCACCGGGTTCACCACCTCGAACGTCCGCGTGAACGGAGCCACCTCCACCCCGCCCACCGTCAGCAACCCAGGCAACGTCCGATACCTCCACAGGCCCGGCTGCAACGGCCCGCCCGGCATCAAGACCCGCAGGCGCCCCGGCGCTCCCGTGCCCGACACCTGCAATGCCATCACCACGTCGTCCCCGTCCCCAAACATCCGGTTTGGACCCGCGCCGCGCATCTCGTGCTGGCCCGGGTCCGTCGCCGTCGCCTCGTCCAGCACCACCAAGGAGTCCAGCTCGAACAAGTCCACGGCCATCGCACGCGCCTCGCCCTCGGCAGGCAACGTGCTGGTCACGAAGCCTTGCGCCGCCAAGTCCGAGACCTTCCAGACAACGACGTTGTCGATGCCCCAGGACTCGTCGTTGATGTCCTGCAGGTTCGCGCCTTCAAACCCCAGCACCACCGTGCTGGCCGACGCCGTGAACGTCACCGGCACCCGACGAAAGATGGAATCCTCCCACCCGCTAAACCCGAGCTGGCCCTTGGCGTCCGGCGGGATCGTCCACGTCTGCGTCCCGCCAAACTGCGAGATCGTCCGGTCCAACGCCGCCACCCCGTCCACCAGGACCCGGAACGTGTCCGGCCCGGGAGAGTTGCTCCCGTCCCAGGAGTCCAACACGTACAGGTCGAGCAACATCGCGTAGGAAGCCCCGGCCTCCAGACCCGTCAGGGTGAGCTCCGCTCGTTCGTTGCCGAGCCTCCCCAGGAAGCGGGAGAACACACCGACATGGCTGTTGTTGCGCATCGACGACGACCACTCGGGACGCGACGCCCCCTCGAAGTCGTCCTCGAAGACCGCACCCGCGTGCGCCGCCGTCATCAACGCCATCGCGGCCACGCCTGCCGCCACTGACCAGACCCGGCCCCATCCCGCTGCACGAAGAGTGTTCATTGGAAAATTCGCCCGTTCCTGACGCCCGCGTTCACGCCCGCAACCATCGCCCGCCATAGGGTTTGGCCATGCAAAAGATGCCCCTTGGGGTGTCAACGCCATTGCAAGGCCCCCCAAGCATCGTTGCCGCCGCGTCACCCACGAGTCGCACGCTATTGCTTCAAGGTGGGAACGCGCCGGAACACCCGAACCTTGCACTCCCATCCGAAGAAGCCGCCGCGGCTCACCCCCGCCACCAACGCCCGAAGTTCTCCGCCACCCTCTGCGCCAATGCTTCACGGGACATCCCCAACGCCGTCGCCAACCCACCGGTGATCGACCCCACGTTCGCGGGATGGTTCAAGCCCTCCGCCAGCCGATGCGGCCGATGGCCGTCCGGCGGCACCTGGTCCGGCGCGTCGCTCTCCACCAGCAGGCGGTCCGGCGGAATCACCCGGAACACGTCCCGTTGCGCCCGCTTCCGCTCGTGCAGGAAATAGCCGGGAAACCCGAAGTAGGCGCCCATCCGAACGAACGCCGGGACCATCTCCGCCGGGCCGCCGTAGCTGTGCAACAGGAAGCCCCGCCGCGGTAGCGGCCCCTCCATCAACACCGACAACATCCGTCCCCAGGCCCGCAGGCAATGCAGGCTCAAGGGCCGGTCGAGCTCCGCCGCCCACCTCAGGTGGACCCGCAACACCGCCACCTGTCGTTCCATCCCGGCCGGCGCAACGTCCCCGCGCCCAGGAATGCCCCGAAGCCTTTCCCGCAAGCCGGGCTCCAGGATCCACGCGTCCAGCCCGCACTCGCCCACGCCGGAGTCCGGCCACGACCGCAGCCGCATCCCCAGCCGCTCCTCCCATCCGTCCCGTTGCTCGTGCAACCACCACGGATGCCACCCGAAGCTCGGCAACACCCGCCCCGGATAGGCCCCCGCCAGGTCCGCCACGTCGTCCCAGTCCGACTCGCACGCGCCATTGACGACCATCCGTTCCACCCCTGCGGCCGCGCACGCTTCGAGGATTTCCCTTCGCCAGGGCCGCAGCCGCTCGTCTTGCAGGTGATTGTGGGCGTCGATGAAGCGCACCGGGGCACCCTGCCCCCCGGCTTCCCGGCATGGCAACGTCCCAGGCGCAAGGCCCCAGTCGCCAGGCAGGAAGACGCAAGGCGACCCCGCCCCTCGCCGTCGCTCCCAACCGCCTCGTCCTTGGACGGGGGTTCCCGCAGCTCCTCGTTGACGGCATGGGCCTGCACGACGCACGGCGAACAGGTGCCCAGCAAACGCTCTCGCGCCGGGGCCCACGCTGTGGTTGCGTGGCGGGCGTGACGAGCACGGAGCCGTTGGTGGCGTTCATTCGGGAGCTGGCGGAGGCCAGCGCACGCGAAATCCTTCCCTACTTCGGGCGCAAGGAAATGGGTCTGGAGCTGAAGTCGGACGACACCCCGGTGACCGTCGCCGACCGCGAGGCGGAACGGGTGATGCGCCGGATGATCGAGGCCCGGTTCCCGTCGCATGGGATCGTGGGCGAGGAGTTCGGGACGGTGCGAGGCGACGCGGAGTTCGTGTGGGTGCTGGACCCGATCGACGGGACGAAGTCGTTCATCTCGGCGGTGCCGTTGTTTGGCACGTTGATCGGGTTGCTGCACGAGGGCGCGCCGTTGCTGGGCTGCATCCACCAGCCCGTCTTGCGCCAGCTCATGATCGGGGACGGCCGCGTGACCACGCTCAACGGGTCGCCGGTGCGCGCGAGGTCCTGCCGGTCGCTGGCCGAGGCAACGATGGTGGTGACGGACCCGCTGCACCCGTCGCAATACCGCGACGGCGCCCGGTATGACGCCCTGTCCCGCAAGGTCCGCGTGGTGCGGACGTGGGGGGATTGCTACGGGTACTTGCTGGTCGCGGCGGGCTGGGCGGACCTGATGGTGGACCCGATCATGAACCCGTGGGACTTGCAGCCGGTGATCCCCATCATTCGCGGCTCCGGGGCCGTGATCACCCAGTGGGACGGCGGCCCGGCCCATGCCACCGGAGCCAACTCCGCCATCGCCGCCATGCCCGGCGTGCACGCCGAGGCATTGAAGGTGTTGAACGGTCCCTAGGCCGGAATGCATTGGGCGGAAAGGGCACGCCAAGGTGCCAAGGCGCGAGGCCCCCGTGGAATGGGTCTTACTGGTGGGTGCCGGTACACCGCATGGAAAGGTTTCCCACCCGCTAGCCGCTCTCCGCGGTTGCCTTCGCGCTCTTTGCGGCTTCGCGTGATTTTTCCGGCGTTGCCATCGGGATTCGCTCGGGCACGGCCCATCTCAGATGCGGTGCACCGATGGAAGGCATGAGCGGCGGCTGAGCACGTCCCGCCCCCCGCCCCCCGCTCCCCGCTTCCCGCTCCCCGCTTCCCGATTTTCCGTGATTCCCCACGGGGCCGGGGTTCGGGCAAACTCCGGGCTACGTCATGACCGAGATCCCGAAGGCCTACGAGCCGCAGTCCGTCGAGTCGAAGTGGTACGAGTTCTGGGTGGAGCAAGGGTGCTTCACGGCCGACCCCGCGCGGGTCAGCGAAGCGCGCCCGGCCTACTCGATCGTGATCCCGCCACCCAACGTGACGGGCGTGCTCACGCTGGGGCACGTGCTGAACAACACCATCCAGGACATCCTGGCGCGCAAGGCGCGCATGGAGGGCAAGGAGGTGCTTTGGCTGCCGGGCACGGACCACGCCGGCATCGCCACCCAGAACGTCGTCGAGAAGACCCTGCGCAAGGAGGGCGTGATCAAGCATCGCGACGACCTCGGGCGCGAGGCGCTCGTGGCCAAGATCTGGGAATGGAAGGAGAAGTACGGCGGCATCATCCTGCGCCAGCTCCGCGCGCTGGGCGCGTCGTGCGACTGGTCCCGCACCCGGTTCACGATGGACCCGGACTACTCGCGGTGCGTGCAGGGCGTGTTCGTGGACCTGTACCGCAAGGGCCTCATCTACCGCGGCAAGCGCATGGTCAACTGGTGCCCGGCGTCCCTCACGGCGTTGTCGGACGAGGAGGTGGTCATGAAGGAGCAGAAGGGCTTCATGTACCACTTCCAGGTCGAGGTGGTGGAGCACCCGGGGACGTTCCTCACGATTGCCACGACGCGCCCGGAGACGATCCCGGCGGACACGGCGGTGGCGGTGAACCCGAAGGACCCGCGCTATGCGCACCTGGTGGGCCAGCACGTCTGGCGGGCGTTGCCGCTGGATGTTCCCAAGGAGCAGCGCGTCATCCCGATCATCGCGGACGACCACGTGGACTTCGAGTTTGGGACGGGCGTGCTCAAGGTGACGCCGGCGCATGACAAGGCGGACTTCGACATTGGCCTGCGCCACAAGCTGCCGGTGATCGACGTGCTGACGCCCGACGGCAAGCTCACGGCCGGGGCGGGCGCGGACCTGGCGGGCCTGGATCGCTTCGCCGGGCGCAAGAAGGCGGCCGAGCTGCTCGAAGGGGCGGGCGCACTCGTGAAGGCCGAGCCCTACGTCAACAACGTCGGGTTCAGCGAGCGCGCCGACGTGCCCGTCGAGCCCCGCCTCTCGGAGCAATGGTTCCTGCGCTACCCCAGCGTGGACGCCTCCAAGCGTTGCGTGGCCGACGGCGCCATGCGGTTCTTCCCGGATCGTTGGGCGAAGGTGTACGACCACTGGATGACCGGCATCCAGGACTGGTGCATCAGCCGCCAGCTTTGGTGGGGGCACCGCATCCCCGTGTGGTATCGCGGGGCGGAGATCCACTGCGGGCTGGAGGCTCCGGCGGGCGACGGCTGGGTCCAGGACCCGGACGTCCTCGACACGTGGTTCAGCTCGTGGCTGTGGCCGTTCGCCACCATGGGCTGGACGGGCGACCGGGCCGCCGACGGCCCCAACGCCACGCTGCGGGCATTCTATCCCACGACGGACCTCGTGACCGGGCCCGACATCATCTTCTTCTGGGTGGCGCGGATGATCATGGCGGGCTTCGAGTACATGGGGGATCTCCCGTTCCGGAACGTCTATTTCACCGGGATCATCCGGGACAAGCAGGGGCGGAAGATGTCGAAGTCCCTGGGCAACTCGCCGGACCCGCTGGACCTGATCGCCAAGTACGGTGCGGACGCGCTGCGGTTCGGGGTGATGCGCGCGGCGCCGCTGGGGCAGGACGTGCTCTTTGACGAGCAGGCCGTTGAGCTGGGCCGCAACTTCTGCAACAAGCTCTGGAACGCCTGCCGCTTCCGCCAGTTGCACGCCGGGGCCACCGAGCAGGAAATCAACCCGGGCCTGCTCACGTCGGACGACCGCTGGATCCTGTCCCGCCTCCACGTCGCCGTGCGCGAGGTGAACGAGGCCTTCGCCAGCTACCGCTTCAGCGACGCCACCGCCACCTTGTACCGCTTCTTCTGGAGCGAGTACTGCGACTGGTACATCGAGGCCAGCAAGCCCGTCCTGGGCATGCCGGGCGAGCCGCCGACCGACCCGTCCCGCGCCGCCCTCCGGGACAACAAGCTGGCCGTCATCGACCTGGTCCTCGCCCATGTCCTCCGCCTCTTCCATCCCTTCCTTCCGTTCATCACGGAGGAGCTGTGGCACGGCATGGGGTTCCACCACGACCTGCCTGCGGACCGCGGCGGACGGACGGTGCTGTTCGCCGTGTGGCCGAAGCCGTTTGACGAGGACGAGGCCGCCTATTTTGGGCTCACGGCGGCGTCCGAGGCGCAGGCGCAGGCCCGCTTCGACTTGGTCACGCTGGGACGCAACCTGCGCGCGCAGTTCAACATCGCCTCAAACAAGCGCGTCCGGTTCGTCCTGCGTTCGGGGCATGAGTTGCCGTCGGAAGAGCACGAGATCCTGCGCGGGTTGCTCAACGCCGAGCCCCTGGAACTCGTTCCCACCTCCTGGCAAGCGCCCCGCGGCACGCCCGTGGCGTCCAACGTCGTGGGCGACCTGTTCCTTCCGTTGGAAGGCCTCGTCGATGTCGCCGCCGAGCGCGCCCGCCTCGACAAGGAGCTGGCCCGGATCCGGGCGGAGGTTGCCAAGGTGCAGGACAAGCTGGGCAACCCGGCCTTCGCGCAGAAGGTGCCCGCCAGCGTGCTCGCCGAGCACCAGCAACGCCTCGCCGACTGGCAGGCCAAGGAACGCCAGGTCCACGAGGCCCTCGCCAACCTGCCGGGGTGAGGGCGGGGCCATCCTTCACCACCTTGCAGCGTAAACCATGGGTTTCCGGGAGATGACGGCCGTGTGACGTTTTCGGAAGGCGGCCCCACCCCCGGTCTTTTTCGTGGACAGAAAACGGTGGATGACAACGATTTTAATCGACGCCCGCCGAAGGGCGGCCAGTGAATCCCGGAGATCCCATGAACACATTGACAACCCCCTCCCACGGAACGGTCCCCGCCCCCAAGCCGGCCCTGTCGGATGAGTCCCCCGTGGCCCTGCGTGTCTTCAAGGCGGCGATCCTCAGCCCTCCGGCCGTCTTCGTGACGGTCCTTGTAGCCATTGAGGTCTGGAGGCACGGCCCAGCGGCCTCCGACCCACAACGCGGCTTCCTTCTCGGCGGTGCTGCACTCTTGATCTTCTTGCCATGGCTGGCATGGAGCCTCGCGTTCAACCAGGCGTCGCGACCCGTCGCGGTCGGCCTTCGATTGGCCGTGGTGCTTGTGTTCCTTGCCGGCATCCTGGACAGGGTTTCCGGCCTGGGCGCGCTGCCGGTCAGGACGGCCGAAGTCGCGGCGTGTTCCCTAGCGCTGCTGTGGCTCTTAAATGAAAGCCAGAAGCCTTGTGTCCGGACTGACGCGGTGAAGCCGGCCTAAACCTGCCTCGGCGAGGAGTCGTCCTGCCCGCCCACGAAGCACCAAGGGCTTCGCTGGAACAATGCCCTTGGCCCGCCCGGACGTTCTCGAGCCGCGCTGGGAGACACGTTCCTGCCCGCTGCCCTTCCCGACCATGGCTCACCTCTTCCAAGACGATTGTTTGGCAGGGCCAACCGGTTGCCTCTTACGACGCTGCGCAGCGCGACGATTATTCCATGGGCACTGGGGGCGTGGTCGGAATATGACCGGGCCACAGCTTCACATCGGAAAAATTCCCGGTCCCTCGCCCTCCACAAAAGGCAACTCATGCAGGCGCACACCACACCCATCACGGCGATTCGCAGCGAGGCCGCCGGCATCCCGCGGTTTTCAGGGTCGCTGCAGCGGATCTTGGCGGTCCTCGTCGTGCCATTCGCCCTCTTGATGATGGCCGGTGCTGTCATGGCCTTCGTCCAAGGCCTGGGGTCGCTTCTGAGTTCACACGCCCCTTCACATCAAGCGCTGTTGGCCTTGGCAGCGACGCTCCTCTTGGCACTCGGCTTGTCCTGTCTGGCATGGAGCCTTTGGCTCGGGCGCGGCGTGCCCCTGGCGGTTCGGCGGGGATTCCTCATCGCCCTGCTGGGCGGGATCCCCACCGGCCTGGCTTGGTCCTACTTCACAGACGAGGACATCACGGGATGGGCCATGGTGCTTGTTGTCATGGCCATGAGCTGGCAGGCGATCCCCGCTCTTTGGCGCTCGCAGGCCGTGCGTGTTCCCGAGGCCGACCCCGCTGGTTGAGCCTGGGGCGCATGACGGCGGCGCTCACCCTCGCCAGCCTGCCCGGATGAGGCCGCCCTTGCACCCGTTCGCCTCCGTCGCTTGGTTTGCCCGGTGAGCACCGGAAATTCCTGCAAGACGCGCGTCTCGTTCTACGACACCAAGCCCTACGACCGGGACTACATGCTGGCCGCCCAGGGGGCCGATCGACTGGATTGGTGCTTCCATGAGTTTCGCCTTTCGGCGGCGACGGCGGCGACGGCCTCCGGCAGCCAGGCCGTGTGCGCCTTCGTCAACGACCGTCTCGACGCGCCCTGCCTCCGCTCCCTGGCCAACGTCGGCATCCGGCACGTCGCCCTTCGCTGCGCCGGATTCAACCAGGTGGACATCGCCGCCGCGACGGCGCTTGGCATCGGCGTCACCCGGGTCCCGGCGTATTCCCCGAATGCCGTCGCCGAGCACGCCTTGGCGCTCGTCCTCACCCTGAACCGGCGCATTCACCGCGCCTACAATCGTGTCCGCGAGTTCAACTTCTCGCTCGCCGGGCTCGTGGGCTTCGACATGCACGGGAAGACCGTTGGCATCGTGGGCACCGGCCGGATCGGGCGCTGCGCCGCGCAGGCCTTTCGCGGTCTCGGGTGCCGCGTCCTGGCGTGCGACGTGGCGCCGGAGCCCGCATGGGCCGCCGCGTCCGGCATCGAGTTGACCTCGTTCGAGACCCTCCTGGCCCAGTCCGACATCCTCAGCCTGCACGTGCCCCTGACCCGCGAGACGCATCACCTTCTCAATGCCGACACGCTGGGCCGGATGAAGCCGGGCGCATACCTCGTCAACACGAGCCGCGGCAAGCTGGTGGACACCACCGCGTTGATTGCCGCGTTGAAGTCCGGGCACCTCGGTGGCGTGGCCCTCGACGTGTACGAGGAGGAGGAGGGCATTTTCTTCGAGGATCACTCCGCGCGGGGCCTTGCCGACGACGAGCTGGCGCGGTTGTTGTCGTTTCCCAACGTGCTCGTGACGTCACACCAGGCCTTCCTCACCCACGAGGCCCTGGGGGAGATCGCGCGCGTCACCGTGGGCAACCTCGTCGCGGGCCCCGGTGGCCCATGGCTTCCGGGGACGTGCCTCGGACCCGCCGTTGCCTGACGCCACGATTGCAACGGGAAGCCGGTCGTTCCTAGTCTGCATGCCATGTCGAAACCGGCGCTGGGTCGTGGGCTTGGGGCGTTGCTGGGCGGCGGCCGTTCCTCAGCGGCCCCGGCCAGCGCGGCCGCGTCGCCGTTCGCCCAGCCCCCGGCCGCGAACGCCGGGGCCGACGCCGCCGTCGGCACCCGCACGGTTCGCAACGTGGCCCTCGACCAGGTCGTGCCCAGCCCGTTGCAACCCCGGCGCGACTTCACCGAGGAGGCCTTGCGCGAGCTGGCGGAGTCCATCCGGACGCAGGGCATCCTCCAGCCGCTGGTCGTTCGGCCGGGCAAGGCCGGGCTGGAATTGATCGCGGGCGAGCGTCGTTGGCGCGCCGCGCGGATCGCGGGCCTCGAGGAGGTCCCCGTCCTCGAACGCCAGGCCACGGACCGCGAGGTGCTGGAGCTGGCCCTCGTCGAAAACCTCCAACGGGAAAACCTCAATCCCCTCGAGGAAGCCCTCGGCTACTCGGAACTCCAGTCCCGCTTCGACCTCACCCAGGACCAGGTCGCCCAGAAGGTCGGCCGCAGCCGCGCCGCCGTCGCCAACGCGCTCCGGTTGCTCAAGCTCCCCGCCGACGTCCAGGACGCGCTCAAGGCCGGCCAGCTTTCCGTGGGCCACGCCAAGGTGCTCCTCGGCATCGGCGACGCGGCGTTGTTGTCCTCCGTCGCGCGCCAGGCCCGCGAGCAGGGCCTTTCCGTGCGGCAAACCGAGGAGGTCGTGGCCCGCCTCACCGCAAAGCCCGCCGACAAGCCCGCCGCCGCCGCCGTCCCGTCAGCGTCCCGGGACCCCCACGTGGTGGACGTCGAAAACCGGCTCCGCGAGCGCCTCGCCACGCGCGTGGGCGTGCGCTATCGCGCCGGGCGCGGCGCCATCGAGATCCGCTTTGCCAACGACGACGAGCTCAACCGCGTCCTCGACCTTCTCGGCGTCCAGATCGACTAGGCCTGTCCTTCCCGTCCCTTCATCCCCTTTTCAACATGCCCATCCCCAATTCCCCCGACTTCCTCCATGGCGCCGCCTCGCGGCTGGAGGCGGTGGCGTCCCGTGTGCCCGAGTTGTCCGCGTTCGTGGGCCTCGACGGCTTCGTCGATGAAATCCTCCATGTCGTGGACAAGCGGCACGACGCCAACCGCTTCGACCGCGTGCCGACGATCGGCGCGTACGGGCAACGGCTCGTGGCCGCCGCCGGGCGCTCGACCAACGTCGAGCTGGTCCGGGCAATGACCAAGCTGGGCGGCAACGGCCCCATCATGGCCAACGCCCTCGCCAGCTTCGGCCTGCGCGTCAGCTACCTCGGCGCGCTCGGTTACCCCGCGCTGCATCCCGTCTTCGACGAGTTCAGCCGCCGCGCCGAGGTCGCCTCCATCTGTGATCCGGGCCTGACGGACGCGCTCGAGTTCGACGACGGCAAGATCCTCGTCGGGAAGCATTACACGCTGAAGGAGGTCAACTGGGCCAACATCTGCACGCGCTACGGCAAGGACCGCTTCGCGCTGAAGTTCGCGAGCGCGGACCTCGTGGGCTTCGTGAACTGGACGATGCTGCCGTTCATGTCGGACATCTGGGCATCGATCCAGTCGGAGCTGCTGCCGGGCTTGATGGGCGAGCGCCGGAAGTTGTTCGTGGACCTGGCCGACCCCGAGAAGCGGCTGCCCTCGGACATCGAGCGGGCCCTCGACCTCATCGCGCGGTTCCAGTCGCGGTTCGACGTCATCCTGGGGTTGAACGAGAAGGAGGCGTATGAGATCGCCCGCGTCCTCGGCCTGGATGCGACGCCGCGCGACCCCGAGGGCCTTGCGGCGCTCACGCTCGACATTCATTCGCGCGTCCCCGTGTCCACCTTGGTCGTGCATCCCGTGGCGTATGCCCTCGCCAGCGACGGGTCGGCCGTCGAGGTCGTCGAGGGCCCCGTTTGCAGGAAGCCCCGCATCACGACGGGAGCCGGCGACCACTTCAACTCCGGCTTTTGCCTGGGCAAGCTCCTGGGACTGTCCAACGCCGACGCCGTCCTCTGCGGCGTGTCCACGTCCGGCCATTACGTCCGGACGGCCAAGAGCCCGTCGGTGGCGGACCTCGTCCACCTCATGCGTCATTGGCCCAAGGAGTAAGGGCCGCGCCCGACGCTTGCCCCGAGCCGCAACCTTTCGTCCCCGAAACGTCCCATGGTCCTGCCCATCGTTCCCTACGGCACCCCGGTGCTCCGCAAGAAGTGCGCGCCCGTCCCGGGATTGAACGACGACGTGCGTCGGTTGATCGCGGACATGTTCGAGACGATGGCGGCGGCCGACGGCGTCGGGTTGGCGGCCCCGCAGGTCGGCCACGCCATCCAGCTCGCGTTGGTGGACGTCCGTGACGTGCCCAGTCGTCCGTCGAGACTTTGGCTCGATGGGCGCGAGGCCGACGTGGACGCGTTCATGCCGCTAGTCTTGATCAACCCGCGCATCCAGCCCGTGGGGGCGCCGTCCAAGGCGGGCGAGGGTTGCCTGTCGTTCCCGGACATCTACGGCGACGTGCAGCGGCCCGGGGAGGTGGAGGTGGTGGCGTTGAACGAGCGGTTTGAGGAATACCGATTCAAGGCCGGCGGCCTGCTCTCGCGTGCCGTGCAACATGAGGTCGATCACCTCAACGGCGTCCTCTTCATCGACCGCATGGACTCCGCCGCCCGGGCGGAGGTGAAGGCGGACGTGGACGACTTGCTCGCCCGGACGAAGGCGGCGTTGGCCCGGCGGGGTTGAACGCGCGGGCAGGTCCCAGAGGGGTTCCTGCCCCGGGGCCGCAGAGGGGGCCGCATCCGCCCTAGGAGCCCGGTGCGCGGTTGCCCGCGCGTTCCCGCGCGTGCCGGATCCAGAGGAACAACACGGGCGTGACCACCAGGATGTGCAGCAGGCTGGAAACCGTCCCGCCAATGACAGGGACGGCGATGGGTTTCATCACCTCGGCCCCGGGCCGATGGCTCCACAAGATGGGCAGGAGGCTGGCCACGGTGGTCGCCACGGTCATGACCTTCGGACGCAGGCGCAGGCGCGCGCCCGCGATAACGGCCTCCAACAACTCGGGCCGCGTCAGCGGTCGCCCCAGCTCGGCACGGCGCTTGGCCACGGCCTCCTCCAGGTACACCACCATCACCACGCCCGTCTGGATGGCGACGCCGAACAACGCGATGTAGCCAATCCACACCGCGACGCTGAACGGGTGGCCGTACACCGCCTGCAGGAACACCGACCCGCTCAGGGCAAACGGCACCGCCAGGATGACGTGGGCCGCCTCCACGGCGTCGCGATACGCGAGGTACAAGACGAGGAAGATCACCAGCAACGACGCCGGAACCACCATCCGCAGCGTCCGCGCCGCGCGCAGCAGGTTCTCGAACTCGCCGCTGTACTCGAGTGTCACGCCGGCCGGCAACCGCGGCTTCAGGTCCTTCTCCATTCGCGCGCGGACGTCGTCCACGAACGAACCCAGGTCGCGCCCGCGCACGTTCGCCTGCACGTACACGCGAAGGCGCCCGTTCTCCGACGCGATCTCGCCCGGGCCCACCACGCGCCGGATGCGCGCCACCTGCCCCAGCGGGACGCTCCGGCCCTCCATGCCCAACACGGGCAACCCGGCGAACCGCTCGATGTCGTCGCGGGCCTCCCGATGGAACCGCACCTGGATGGGCAGCCGCTGGCGCCCGTCAATCACGGTCCCGGCGCGTGCGCCGCCAATGCCGGCCTCCACCACCTCCATGACGTCGCGCGCCGACACGCCATAGCGGGCGGCCATGGGCCGGTCGATCTCCACCTGGAGGTACGGCTTGCCCTGCGTGCGGCTCGGGGCCACGCCGGTCGCACCCGGGACGTCGCGCAGGATGCGCTCCGCCTCGAAGGCCCATCGCTGGAGCACGTCGGTGTCGTCCCCCAGCAGCTTCACGCCCAGTTGCGCGCGGATGCCGGTGGAGATCATGAGCACGCGGTTCTCGATGGGCTGGAGGAAGCCCGGTGCATAGCCCGGGACGTCGGAGAGCTTCTCCTGCAACTCGGCCACCAACTCGTCGGGCGTGAGGTTGGGTCGCCACTCGGACCGGGGCCGCAGCGTGATCGTGGTCTCGATCATCTCGATGGGCGCGGGGTCGGTGGGCGTCTCGGCGCGGCCGAGCTTCCCGGCGGCGCTCACCACCTCGGGCACGGAACGGATGACGCGGTCCTGCCAGGCCATGATGCGCTGGATCTCGGGCAGCGACAGCGTCGGAACCAGCACCGGCATGAAGAGCAGGGAGCCCTCGTCCAAGGGCGGCATGAACTCGCGCCCGAACCCGCCGAGGCGCGACGCAAGCCGTCCTTGCCCCATCTTTTCAAGTCGTTCCAGAACGGGCCGGGGCAGGCCAAACGCCGTGACGATTGCCACGGCGAGGATGAGCGCGGCCAGTCCTACCACCGCCACGGGCCGAGCCAACGCCCAGCGCAGGACGGGGTCGTACCCACGCAGCAACCAGCGCATCACGCGGTTGTCCTCCTCGCGATGGAACGGGCCGCGCACGAGCAACGAGCACAGCACCGGCACCAGCGTCACGGCCAGCAACGTCGCGGCCACGCAGGCGAACGTCTTGGTGTACGCCAGCGGATGGAACAGTTTGCCCTCCCCCCCTTGCAGCGCGAACACGGGCAGGAAGGCAAGGATGATGATGGCCATGGCGAACACGATGGGGCGCCCCACCTGCGCGGCGGCCTCGCGCGTGCAGGCCATGGTCTCGGAAGGCGTGAGCCGACGCCCATGGACGCGCTCCGCCTCCTCGCAATGCCGGATCACGTTCTCCGTCATCACGATCCCGGCGTCCACCAGCACCCCAATGGCGATGGCGATGCCCGCGAGGGACATGATGTTTGAGGTGATCCCGAACCCCTGCATCAGCAGGAACGAGACGAGGATGCTGGCCGGGAGCGGCAGCGTGACGATCAGGATGGAGCGGAAGTGGAACAGGAAGATGACGTGCGCCAGCGTCACGAGCAGCACCTCCTCCACGAGCGCGTCCCGCAGCGTGGCAATCGTGCGCGCGATGAGGTCCGAGCGGTCGTAGAAGGGCCGGACCTCGACCCCCGGCGGCAGGCTGCCGCGGATGTCCGCCAGCCGTGCCTTGATGCGCTCGATCACCGCCATCGCGTTCTCGCCCGTTCGCATCACCACCACGCCGCCCACCACCTCGCGCCCGTCCACGTCGAGCGCGCCCCGGCGGAACTCGCCGGTGACCTCGACATGGCCCACGTCGCGGATGCGCACCGGCGCGCCATTGGTTTCCATGAGGGCGATCTCCTCGAGGTCGGCCGGCGATTGCACGAGCCCGACGCCGCGGACGACGAACTCCATGCCATTCTCCTCCACGGCCTTGCCGCCGACGTTCAGGTGGTTGGCCGAGATGGCCTCCAGCACGCGCGACAGCGGGATGCCGAGCGCGCGCAGGCGCAGCGGGTCCAGCTCGACGGAGTATTGCCGGACGAAGCCGCCAATCGACGCCACCTCGGCCACGCCGGGCACGGACTGGAGCTGGTATCGCAGGAAGAAGTCCTGCACGGCGCGCAGTTGGCCGAGGTCGGTCGCGGCGTCCGCGCGGCCGGGCTCGACGTGAAGGTAGTACTGGTACACCCAGCCCAGGCCGGTCGCGTCGGGCCCCAGCAACGGCGTGACGCCCGACGGAAGCTGTGCCGCCAACAACCCCAGGCGTTCCGAGACGCGCTGCCGCGCCTCGAGCGAGGGAATGGCGTCCTCGAAGACGACGGTGACCAGCGAGAACCCGAACATCGAGGTGGCGCGGACGGCCTTCACGCCGCGGAGCCCCTGCAGGTTGACGCTCAGGGGATAGGTGACCTGGTCCTCCACCTCGCGCGGGCTCCGGCCCATCCAGTCGGCGTACACCAGCACCTGGTTCTCGGACAGGTCCGGGATGGCATCGACCGGCGTGTTGCGCAGCGCGCGCAGGCCCCACGCGCCCACGAGCAACGCGGCGCACAACACGAGGAACCGGTTCCGGAGCGAGGCCTCGATGAGTCGTTGAATCATGGGAGGAGGGTTCCGCAGTCGAGCATGTCCTTGCCGAACCATGGGTTCCGCACGGGAGCTTGCCATTGCCACCATGTCGCCGTCGGCGGCGCGCCCGGGAACGAGCGGGAGGTCATCGGGCACTTGATGAGCCTCATGCCATCGAAGCCGGACTTGCCACGCAACGCCTTCACCGTGGCGAGCCATGGGGTGGTCCACTGGTGGAAGGCACGCCGGGCGGCGGTGAGCTCGGCGGCGGACGCGATGTTGCCTGGGAACATCTCCGTGGGCGGGGCGTTCACGCCGAGCTTTTCCATCGTGGCGACGGACTGCTGGATGGCGGGAATGGCCCGGTTGAAGGCCGCGAGGTCGTCGGAGGCCAGCGCGTCAGAGGCGAGGGCCGTGGCCTTCAGGAAGGCGCCGAGAGCGACGCGCGCGGCGTCGGTGGCAGGTTCCCATGCAACGCTTGGAGCCTGCGTGGCCGGGATGTTGGAAGGGGCATCGCCGGCCGGCGAGACGCTGCCATCCTGAAGCTGGGATTGGGCGTCGAGGAGCAGGCCGCCCTGGACGACGACCACGTCGTTCTCGTCGAGGCCTTCGAGAATCTCGAACGCGTCGTCGCCCACGCGGCCGAGCCGCAGCGGGCGCGCCTCGTATTGGCCGGGGGCGAGTTCCACGAAGGCAAACGGCGCGCCGCCTGGATTGAGCACCGCCGGTCGCGGCACCACGAGCGTCGGCGGGGCTTCCACGCGGACGCGGCCCTCGACGAAGGCCTTGTGGCGCAGTCGGCGCACGCCCTCGACCAGGGGGTTGGGAACCTCGACGCGCACGCGCGCGATGCGGGTCATGGGATCGAGGTTGGGGTCGATGAAGGTGATGCGGTTGGTGAGGAGCAGGCCGGGGACGGACGGGGTGGTGAGGACGACTTCCTGGCCGGGCTTGAGCCATGCGAGGTCGGGCTCGTAGGCGTCGAGCTGGACCCACATGACGGAGAAGTCGGCGAGCTCGAAGAGGGGCTCGCCCTCGCGGACCCATTGCCCGGCAAAGGCAATCCGGCGAACCACGGTGCCGCCCATCGGCGACATCCAGGGAAGGGTGCGTTGGTCGGGGCGCAGGGTGGAGGGAAGGTCGGCCACCTGCGGGGCCGTCATGCCGAGCTGACGCAGGCGGACGGCGGAGGCGTCGAGCATGGAGGGCGCGGCTCCAGACTTGGCGAGGGCGACATGCTCGCGGGCGGCCGTCAGGAGCGGCGGGCTGTACAGCTCGGCGAGGATCGTGCCCTCCTGGACCTCGGCCCCCGGATGATGCACGTGGATGGCCTCGATGCGGCCCTCGACGGCGGCGGACAGGACGCGATGGCGGGCGTCGTTATCGTCGAGCGTGCCAGCCAGGCGAAGGGTTCGAACGAGCGGGCGACGCGTGATGGGGCGCGTTGCGATGCCCACGGCGGAGATGGAGTTGGGCTGGAGCTTCACCGTTCCCGGCGCGGCCTGGGCCTCGGCGTCGCCTTCGTAAATGGGCACGAGCTTCATGCCGCAGATCGTGCAGTTGCCGGGCTCCGGCGACGTGATCCACGGGTGCATGGGCGACTGGTAGAAGCGGAGCCGCCGGACGGCGTGGGTGCTGGCGACGGAGTCGTGGGCATGGACCGGGCCGACGCGGCGTCCGGCCCAGAAGGCGGCCGTGGTCGCGGCCGCGAGCAGGAGGATGAGGGCGATGGCTTTCATGGGGAGGGAACGAGGAAAGGAGTTGCGAGTGTTGAGGCCGACGCGGTGCTACGGACGCCGGGGCTGCTTGGGTTGTTGCTGTTGCTGGCCCTGAAGCCGCTGCTGCTGCTGCGGCTGCGATGGCGATTGGAATGGAGCCTCCGGCGGCTCTTGGGAAAAGGCGGCGTCGAAGGTGTCGAGGCCACATCGGAGCATGACCTCGGCGATGCCCGCCCAGTACGCGGCCGACGCGGCGGCCTCGTTGATCTCGGCGTCGGCGCGCTGGCGCCGGGTGTCAAGCAGGTCGCGGAGGTCGGCGCGGCCGGAGGTCCATTGGGCGGCGATGCTGGCCTCCAACTGGCGGGTGCGGGGCAGGATCGTGTCCCGCTGGAGCAATGCATCACGCCGGGCGGACTCGATGCGGGTGAGGAGGGCGTGCAGGTCGCGGCGGACCTGTTGGCGTGCGTCCTCGAGTTGGTCCTGGGCGGCGTCGAGTCGCAGGCGGTCGCGTTGGAGGTCGCGGCGGTAGTTGTCACGGTTGAACCAGGGGATGGAGACGCCCAGGGTGAAGAAGCCTTGGGCCGCGCTTCCCGTGGTGGATTCATGCCATGCCTGGACGCCCAGCGAGACGTCGGGCCGGGCGGAACGCCGGGTAACCTCGACGGTCGAACGCGCCACGCGGACGTCGGCGTCGCTGCGGCGGATGCTGGGTTCGACGGCCTCGGCACGACGCACCAGGGCCGGGGAAAGGGTGATCGAGGGGCCGATCGGAGCGAGGGCGTAGGGTTCGTCCGGGCCGGGTTGGACGCGCCCGAGCAAGCGCCGGACGGCGACCAGCGCGTCCTCGTGGAGGGCGGCTTGGTTCGTCCAGTCGGTCCGGCGGCGGTCGAGCTCGTTGCGGAGACGCAGCGTCAGGGCGGCGGATTCCGTGCCCGAGGCCACGCGGGTCTCGGCGACGGCGGATTGCGTGGAGAGCCAGCCGACGTCGTCGCCAATGCGGTCGAGGACGACGCGGCGGGCGGCGGCGTCAAGCAGGGCGAGGACGAGGTCGCGTCGCAGCTCGGCCACGCGGGCTTGCTGGCGCGCCTGGGCGGCCTCGGCGGCGGTGTCGGCCAGTTGGCGCGCGGCCTTTTCCTTGCCCAGCAAGGGAAGGCGTTGGGTGACCCCATAGGCCACGTCGCCTTGCTCGGCGGCCATGAAGGATTCGCGATAGACGGCCCCGGAGACTTGGACCTCCGGGTCCGCCCACGTGCGCGTTGAGGCGGCGTTCAGACGCTCGGAGTCGGCCAAGCGACCCAGGCCACGCAACGCCGGATGCGTCGCCTGCATTTCGGATGCGAGGCGGCCGATCAAGTCGGAGGCAATGACCGTAGGCGCGCCACGGGCGACAACGGGATGGGGACTCAGGCCTGCGCTGGACAGGGCAAGGGCTAGGACGCCGGCAAGGGCCGGGCGCACGGGAAAGCTATGGGGAAACATCGGACCATGGGACGAGGATGGGACTTGCGCCGCGCGAACGTTGCGGGGCACCCCGGCGCAGGGCACACCACGTGCGGGGAACGTCCCAGGGTCAGATGAGGAGCGCGGCGTCGCGCAGGAACAAGGGGAGGCCCGGCGCGCGGTCGCAGGTGTGGGAGGGGGGCGGGAGGGAAGGATGGAAAGGCAGACCCAGTCGGACAGTCACCCAAGAGAGGAAGGCGGGCACCCAATCCGGAGCTGTCCGGACGGAGGTGCCCGGAAGGGCCGGAAGAGACGTTGACGGGTTGGCCGGTGACGAATCCCGGGCGATGCAGCAGTCGCCCGAGCAGCAGCGAACCGCCGAAGGCCGCAGGCAACAGGCTGGCAGGTCGCCCCGGACGACCGTCCTGGCCGTGCCTGACATGGGCCCAAGCCACGACGAAATCAGGCCCATCAGGCCAAGAATGGTAGCGAGGACGCTTGGACGTACGGACCGCATGTCAGGACGGTCGGGGCAGCGGGGCTGAGGGACGGCGGCGGAATGTTCGGGACGACAACGGGGCCGGCGCACGCCGCCGAAGTCGGACTATTTCTTGGGGGTGAGCTTGGAGAGGAACTTGGCGGGTTCCTTCTCGAAGTCCGGCTTGCAGCTCTTGCAGCAGAGCTTCACCTCCTGCCCTTGGTGAACGAGCAAGATGGGGTCGCCCATCGAGCCCAGCTTTTCGCCCGAGACGATGCATACGTCGAGCGGGTAGGGCTTGGCGGCGGCACCGGCGGCTGCGGAGGGATTCGCCGACGCACCAGGGTCCTGGCAGCCGGCGAGCATGACGAGGGCAGCAGGAATGAGGACGAGCTTCAACGTGGGCTTCATAGGCAGGAGGCTGGCGGGGAGCGAACGGACGAGTGACATGATGCGCAGTAAAAAGAGCAAACCGATCAGCGACAGGAGAACGTGACCTGAGGCAGACCTTCTGCCCCGCAAGACAACGCTCAGTCCGTGCCCGTGTCAAATGGCGTTTCTCATGCCCTGAGCGCTTGCAGCGGCCGGGGCGCGGCGGAGGCATCGCCGCAGACTCGAGGCGCGGCATGGATTGACGGATGAAGGCATGAAGCGAGGCGACGGCTGGGCTTCTCGGACTGCATGAGATGCCCTCGAATGTCGCGAAATAGTGGTTTACAATGGTTGGTTTCGTGCGCGAAATGCGGTTCTGCTAGGTGGGCTCCACCAACATTTGAACGTCCATGGAGTCTTTGAATCTGAGGAAGAGACGGTGAATTGTAGAACGAGTGCACGGTCGAAGTCGGTTGCTTGCCGGGGAGGAACAGCGAAGGCTGCCTGCCTGCTCATTGCTTTGGGCGCAAGTGCCCAAGATCCCGTGGCCCCTTGGCTGCGCTACAACGTGGGCAAGGTCGTCATCCTACCCAAGGTGGATCTTGTAAACAGCTTCACGGACAACCTCTTCAACCTGAGCGGCGCCAATCGAGTGGCAGATGGCATCACCGCCGTGACCCCGGGATTGAAGCTTAAGTGGGATGAAAACGCGGCAGTCGATGCGTCGGTCGAGTATCGCCACGGGGAGGTGCTAATCTGGGAGAACTCGGGGTTCAATTCGAGCTCGGACACCGTGGATGCGAAGGTGGGGTACACGGCCGCGAAATGGAAGGCGACGGGCAGCACCAGCTTTTCGGAGTCGGTCGCCTTGCAGAGGGGCTTCCTCAACCTTGGCCGCAACCTCTTGCGTACCAGCTTGATCTCGGGGTCCGCAGTCGCAACCTACGATTGGACGGCCAAGTCTGACGTGACGGCCGCGCTGAATTATCGCAATACGGACTACGACTCGAGGTTCCTGATTGACCAGGAGCAGCTGGATGGCCGCCTTGGGTTTTCGCACGACCTGACGAGGCGGCTGAGGTGGACTGCGGACGTGAGGTCGGGCCACACAGCGGCGCGGTCCAATGGACGGATCGACAGCACGGCGGACTCGTTCTTTTACGGTGCGCTCGCGGGCCTGCGTGGGTCGTTCACGCAGAAGCTGTCGGGGGCCATGCGGGTAGGCTATGAAGTCCGGCAGTTTGATGGCGGGGAATCGTTCAGCGCGGCGACTCCAGCAGTAGGTCTGGACGTGGCGTATCAGGCGAGCGTCCTGACGCGGGTGACGCTGGCGTACGATCGCACGACCGGCGTGGGAGCATGGCAGGGTGGGCAGGTGACGATTCAAGACAGTCTAAGCCTCCGGGTCATCCATGCCCTGGGAATCACGGGGCGGTGGCTCGTTACAGGGAACGGACGCGTTGGCTTCGGAGACTATGAGTTCGACCCGAGCCTGTTTCCGGCTGGGACACCAGACTTTTCCCGGACGGACTCATCGTATGGCGTCGACCTGGCGGTCCAGTACAGACCTCAGGCTTGGCTGACATGCTCGGCCGGGTACTCCTTTGACAAATATGACATCAGCTTCCCGGATCCCTTCGCCAGTTTCTTCATCGCGGCCACATCCTATCATTCTCACCGGGTTTTCGTCTCGGTGACGGTAGGCTTTTAGTCCTTTGGCTGCCTCCTCACGAAACCACTCATGAACGCATCCATCCCATTCGCTTCACGTGGGCGAGTCGTCCTCATCGCCTTTTTGGCTGCCCTGTGCCTTGGGTGCACCAGTTGGGCGGCGGAGGGCGTGACCTCGCGTGCATCATCCGGTGCGCGCAAGATCCAAGCCCATGACATCATTGCGATCCGTGTGCTGGGGGAACCGGACCTAACCATGGAGCGTCGGATTGGCCCTGACGGCACCATGACCTATCCGTTCCTCGGCGTGCTGGCCGTGGAAGGCAAGACCACGGCAGACGTCGAAAAAACCCTGCAGGAGCTTCTCCGGCCGGACTACTTGGTGGACCCCCAAGTCGCCGTTGACTTCAAGCAGTATGTCCAGGAGACGGTCAGCGTAACCGGCGAGGTGAATGCTCCCGGGCCGGTCGAGATTCCGTCCGATCGCAAGCTGGACCTGCACGAGGCCATCACGAGGGCTAGGGACCTGAAGCCTACGGCGAACCCAGACCAGATTCAGGTGACGCGGGAGGGCTGGGAGAAGCCTCGCATCTTCAAGTACAAAGAGATTCTTGGGGTGACGGATCCTTCCAAGCGGTTCTACGTGGAACCCAACGACAAGATTTGGATTGCACCGCGGATTTTCTGAACCCAGACCACGTCTTCAATGGACTCAAACCAGCCATCCTCCGCCGTTGCGTCGTCTGCGGCGTCCCAGAATCCAGCAGATGCAATCCGGAAGTACTGGCTTGTCCTGCTAGCAAGCCGTTGGGTTGTGATCAATACGGCGGCAATCTGCATCATCGCCGGCATCCTTTACTCCTTCCGGAGCACCCCGTTGTACGAGGCGACCGGCAACCTGCTGATCAACCCTGAAGGCGGCGGCTTGCTCGCCGGCCAAAGCGTCATCAACCTGATGGGCCGAGACACGGAATACCTGCAAACCCAATATCGAGTCCTGCAATCTCGGACGATCCTCGAGAAGGTCGTGAGCAAGCTGCGCTTGGACGAAGACTTGAGGTATAAGGAGGAACCGGATCGCGCTCTGGCGTTGGCGAAGGACCTGAAGGTGACCCCGGTGCGCCTGACCCGTCTTGTCACAGTCTCGTGCCTGCATCCGGACCCGGTCCGGTCGAAGGAAATCGTGAACTCCTTGATGGATGCCTTCATTGCGGACAACCAGAGCCAGAAATCCTTCACGGCCATCGAGGCCTACCGCCAATTGCGGCAGGAAGTGCAAGCCCAGGAGAACGACCTGAAAGCCATCATGCAGTCCATGCAGCAATACCGCATGCAGAACCAAGCTTCCTCGCTAGATGAGCGGGCCAACACGGTCAATGCAACGGCGATGCGAGCCAAGGAGTTCTCCGAGCAACGCAGGGTGACCGCCGAAGAAGCCATGCGTCTTGCGGTGGAGGCCGAGGCTTGGGACAAGCAGGGAAGGAGGCTAGCCGAGTTCCCGGGCGTGGCGGCCGACGTTGAGGTCGCTCGGGCGAAGGTGACGCTTGCGGAGCATGAGTCGCAGTTTGCATCCATTACCAACCGATATGGACCGAAACACCCGACATACCGCTCGATGGCTGCGTCGATTGCATCCGATGTCCGGCGCCTGGAAGCCGAGACGGCGCGGGCGTTCCGTGCCCTCAAGGCACGGGCCGACTTGGAGAGGAACAATCACGAGGCGGCGGTCAGGGCGGAGAAGGAGAAGGATGCGGAAGTCGGGAAGCTCAATGAGCTTCGAATCAACTACGAGATGCTCAACAGCAAGAAGCTCCGCATCGAGATGATGTATCAAACCATCTTGAGCAAGGCGAAGGAGTTCGAGATGAGCGGCAAGGAAATCGCACAGAACGTCCGTGTCGTGGACGCTGCCGTGACGCCCGTCCTGCCAGCCAAGCCACGAAAGCCCCTGATCATCGCCGCCTCGGCATTTTTGGGCGTGCTGGCTGGCTTCGGGTTGGCGTTCTTCCTCACCTACCTGAACGACTCCGTGAAGACGGTGGAAGATGTCGAGTCCTTCCTCGGGTGCCGGTTCTTGGGCTACGTCGCGCACATCGAGTCCAAGTCTCCCGTCGAACGCGACGTCCTGTCCTCCATGCAGCCCACCTCTGCGGTGGCGGAGATGTTCCGATCACTACGGGCGACCATTCAGCTCAGTCCCGACGGCGGCAGGGCACGGTCCATAGGCGTTACATCGACATTGTCGGGCGAGGGGAAATCGTTGGTGGCGTCCAACCTTGCCATCGTGATGGCACAGGCAGGATTAAAGGTATTGCTCGTCGATGCCGACCTTCGTCGTCCCTCAGTGCACCAGGCCTTTGAGAAGTCCAACAAGGTCGGGCTGTCCAGCTGGTTGCTGGGTCAGGTGGACTCCGCAGAGGCCATCGTCCAGAAAACCGCCATCACGAGCCTCGACTTGGTTTGTTCCGGGCCGATCCCCAAGAACCCATCCGAGCTGCTCGCTTCGGCACGGTTATCAAGGATGCTCGAATGGGGCGTTCAAAAATACGATCGGGTCATCATGGACTGCCCGCCGGTTTCAGCCGTTTCAGACCCGCTGATCGTCGGCTCTCGCTGCGATGGCGTCTTGGTTGTGACGCGATTCAACAAGATTCGGCGGGAGCACGTGAGGCGGGTGGTGCAAAAGCTCACCAACGCCGGCATCCGTCTTCTCGGCGTCTGCATCAACGATCTCAGCTTCGAAACGTCGGACGCCTACTACTACGCCTATGAGCGGTATGGCTATTACAGCGCGTATCACAAGGGCGGCAAGGCTGGGGAATCGGCCGGGGTGCCAGCAAGCAACGCGTCGTCCGGCGCTGTGGACCGGGAAGGACCGGCATCCAAGGCCTGACAAGCCTCCAGCACCACCCATCGGGCAATTGCGCCGCCGCAAGCTGTCGCGTGGGCCTCATCCTCGCAGGTTGCTGCCGGAGCTGAGGCGTTCGCATGGTCGTTTCGCCCACGCGATTGCATCAGGTTGGCGGCCGCCTCAAGTTCCGAAGCGCGCGAGCTTTGCTTCAAGGCGCACGGTGCGATCCGTGTCGTGCACAAGGCCCGGAAAGTCATGCTCCAGCTCGGCGCGCGTTGGGATGCGGCCCCATGCGGTGACCGCGAAGGCCTCGTGCGCATGCCCCATGGGCAGGCCTAGCTCTCGTGCCTGGCGGTCGAAGCGTTGGCGCAGCTTGGCTCCCCATGCAGCGAGGTTGGCCGTTGGCTCAATGTGATGGCGTGCGACCCATGGAAGCCATTCATTGATTTGGCTTTGGTGGCACCATGACTCGGCTGCAATGACGTCGAAGGCAGGCTCCACGTCGATCACGAGGTCACACTGGTTCGCCCCGGCCATGTACCCGTCGTAGGTGTTCAGGATGACGGGCGTGGGAATCCATTCGGAAATGGACTCGTCGGCAACGGGGTACTCGGAGAGGAACGCGTGCGGAACGTTAATCATGTAGGCCACGCGCCGCACGGCCTCTGCGACGGTGAGATGGTCCGGGTGGACGCCGGCCAGCGGATCCAAGGGCAACGGCGGGCAGAACAGGTAGTCGGGCTTAAACTCACGAATGGACTTCCAGAGGGCGGCGAGGAGGTCGTTGGTGAGAGTGCGGCAAGCTTCCTCGAAGGGTTGCCCGCAGGGCCTTCGAAGCAGTTCCCATTCGTAATGGCCGACGGCGGCGCTCGCGGCCTGCTCTGCCTGCCGGATACGCGCCGTTTCCGCACGGTCGCGGAAATGATGGCCGGAGCGTCCATCCGTGCAGATCAACGCGCGGGAACGAAAGCCCGGCCGGCTGGCCCGTCGCATCAATTCGAAGGTTCCGGCGGCGACGAACTCGAAGTCGTCGAAGTGGGCATGGACACACAGGATGCGCATGGGGAGGGAGCTGCGTGCTGGAGGAGGGTACGAGGGGGGCGAGGTCGATCTCAGCCGGGGTAGCCTTCCATCGCGACGAGGAACTCGCGGATGGCAGGCTGGAGGCCTACGAAGACGGCACGACTGACGATGCTGTGGCCGATGTTGAGCTCGACGAGGTGGGGTACCAGATGGATGAGGGGGAGGTTTTGGAGGTTGAGGCCATGCCCTGCATTGACCTTGAGGCCGCTAGCTTGGGCATGGCGGGCGGCCGAGACGAGTCGTTCAATCTGCAGGTTGCGGTCTCCCTTGTTGCCCCAAGCCTCGGCGTAGGCGCCGGTGTGAAGCTCGACAAACTGCGCGCCCGCACGCGCGGCGGCGTCGATTTGAGCAGGCTCCGGATCCACGAACAGGCTGACGTCAATGCCTGCATCCTGGAGGCGACGCGTGGCGTTTCTGACGGTGTCGAACGAGCCCGAGACGTCGAGGCCACCCTCCGTGGTGACCTCGTTCCGCCTTTCGGGCACGAGGCAGCAAACATGGGGGCGAAGCCGAAGGGCGATGTCGAGGATCTCGGGCACGACCGCCATCTCGAAGTTGAGCCGGGTGCGGATGGCATCCCGAAGCCGGAAGATGTCGCGGTCGACGATGTGGCGACGGTCCTCGCGGAGGTGAGCGGTGATGCCATGGGCGCCTGCATCCTCGGCGGCGATGGCAGCGGCAACGGGGTCCGGCTCGCCGTGGTCGATGCCCCGGTAGCGCGCCTGACGAAGGGTGGCGACGTGGTCGATATTAACGCCGAGCTTGAGCATGGATGGCAGGGGAGACGTTGCGAGCTTCAAGGCTTGGAGGTGGGAACGGGTGGCGCTCCAAACTTTCCCTTGAGGGTATCATAGGGGGCGTCGATCCAGCGGGCCAGCAACGTCATCTCGAGGCCGTCCAAGCCGATGTCGGACTTGCGGACAAGCGAGAACTCGGTGGGGGACAGCCGGAAGACCTCGGTGACGGAATTGCCAAGGCTGGGGGCGATGGACATGAACCATTTCCGAGCGCGGGCACTGATGGGGAATGCCATGCGGCGCTGGACCATGTTGTTGAAGTCGAAGAGGACGTTCCAATGGATGAAGGATTCGCCGGCAATTTCCCACTCGTACGCAACCAAGGACGGTCGGTTCAGCTCGGCGAGGATCTCCTTGGGGACAGGGTTGGTGCTGGCAAGGGTGGGCGCGAAGGACGCGATGAGGAAGGGTTGGCCGGCTTGCTGGTAGGCGAGGAGGGCGGGCTGGCAGGCGCGCAGGCCGAGCACGGCCAAGGCTTGGTGGTTCGTGGTGATGACCAGGCGGCCCTCGTACTGGCCCGGCTGGTTGGTCGTGCCGAAGTATGGACGGATGCTGGCATAAATCTTTTCCAACCGTTGCTCGGGCTTCTCCACCGGGAACGCCACCCAGTTACGGAAGGGATTGAGGGGCTGCGCCCAGCCAAAAAGCTGGTTCGGCGCCGCCCCGCCCGCCAAGGCCGCCATCCAACCCACCTTCGACACCAACGGTGCCGAGCCGCGCACGGCTTGGAACCGAATGATCGGATCGCGGATGGCGCCGTCGGGGACCTTCCATGCACCCGCCTCGCCCAAGGGCGGGGTCGCGAAGGCAAGCTTTGCGGACGTACGCACGGCGTTGTTGCTCGCGAAAAGATTGAGGTTCACGGCCGGCCATGTGTCGTGGCCTGGTCCGAGGACCTTGGGAAGGTCCACTTCCGCCTCGACAAGGCCCGCGACCGGCCGGCCCGTGGCCAGCCAAGCGCGGCCGAGTCCGGCGGGGTCCGAGGCCGCCAAGAACCATCCATTGGTCACCAACGTGGACGTGCCCGCCTTGCCCCCGCTGGGCAACGCGGCGGTCGCACCGGCCAACCGGGCCGTCACCGGAGCCGGGGCGCGTACGGCGAGATGCCAGCCCTGCCGCGTGACCTCACCCAACGACTCATGCTCCAACGCCGCCTCCGCCAAGGGTGCCAGCAGGGCCGTGCGCGCGACATCGTTGGTCCCCGTGATGCGGCCCACGACAAATCTCGCCATGTTCGTTGCCAACCGTCCGCCCACGCCGACCGCGTCGGGGTGGCTTAGGGCCGCCTTCAACTGGGGCGCTGCCGCAGCCTGGCGCAGGGCCTGACCACCCAAGGCGTGCCATCGAGCCAAGGGCCGATCCGGCGCAGCCACGACCGCAGTGCCTGCATACCCCGCCGCCAACGCGGCCGCCCACCCCATCCAACTTCTCGCGCTCATGAACAAGCCCTTGGTGCCAAACCCAAGGCCTTCAATCAATGCCCCTGTTCCCGGGCCTTCCCGCGCGCGACACCCCTCGGCAACCTTGCGTCATTCCAGCGGCCGCCTCGGAGCCGTCCCGCCCGCCCGCCCGCCGCGCTCCCACGGCGTCCATCCACCCATGGTGGAAGCAGGGCCAATGCGGGCTCATCCGCCGCAGCGGGTGGGTCCTGTCCCGGCCTGGAACGCCACTCAGCCGAGAATCCCCGAAGGCCTCGTCGGCTGCACGAAACCGCGTCTCGACATCTTCGGGATGGCTCCGCTCGGAGAGCGGCCGGACGGTTGGTGGGCGATCCGGAACACCGGGCTCCCATCCTCCCGCCAGTAATGATTGCGCGCGAGGCGCACGGAGGGGCGCTGCCCGGACAACGCCGCCAGCACGCCGTGCGAGGGCGCCACCACGAGGTTGCTCGACACCGTCGCATGGATCCTCTCGCCCATGATGCGCAGCGCCGCTACGGACTCCACCGGAGCGATCACCGTTTTCCGCGTTACCGCCCGGCCCGCGACACGGCACCCCGCCTCGCTCCCAACCTGCAAGCCCCCATACCCCGTTCCCGACGCGCCATCGAGCGGCGAAAGGTTCCCTTCCAACCCGGCAATCCCGGCCCCGGAACGCTGCACCGGTATGCGTGTAAACCAGCAGCCCGGGACCGTGGTTGTCGTGCGAGTCGTTCCACCGAAGCACGCATTCCTCGCAGCCGCCGTCCAGGTCGAAGCCGCCCCCGTCCCGGAGCCGGCGTCGTTTCCCCTCGGCGACACGGCGACTCCACGGCCAGCACGCGGCACGCCATGGCGGCCAAGACCGCGAGGGCTCTTTGCATCAGGCGAGCCCCCTTTGTCGTGCCCGGGCCTGCCGCGCCAACAACCAGGCGGCCGCCGATACCACGGCGGCCACGATCAGCAGGCCCGCCCACGGCCGGTTCCAAAGCCACGCACCCGCGATCACCCCCGTGGCCACCATGCCGGCCAGCACGGCCGAGATCAGGGTGGCTCCGATGGCCGCCACGCCACCGAGCCAGGGCACCCAACCCGCCAACAGAACCAACGGGCGCAGCAACAGGTCAAAGCCCATCCATAGCAACAAACCGCCCAAGGCCCGAAGCCCCCATGTCAGCAGCGCGTTCCGTTGCCGGGCCCTTTGGAACATCCCCCGCACATCGACGCTGCCCTCCTCCAGCAGTTCCAATGTCTCGCCCGCGGTGGTGCGGTACGGCTCGAAACCGCCGTTGGCTTGGCACGACACCACGCTCACCACCGCGGGCCGGGCCACGTCCACCCGTGCCCGGGCGTCCCCGACCTCGGGTGACCCCGGATCCTTGCCGACGTACACCATGCCGTCGTGAAGCCGCGCGGCGTCGCGCAGGCCGACGGGCAGGTTGCTCGTCGTCGTCAACGGCACGTCCTCGAAGGAATCCATCTCCTCCAGCAACGACCGCGACAGCCGGCGCACGCCCAACGTGGCGTGCTCCGCCATCCACGACGCGGAAGGCAAGGGCATGGCTGCGGGGTTTCGATGGCCCTCTGGCTTGCGAAAGGCGGACGAGTCCACGACCTGAGGTTTCCACGCCTTGGAATACCGCCATGTCCGCGTCCTTGTGGTCGAGCCATCGGCATTTTGGGTCGTCGCGCCACGCTCCTCGGTTTCCTCCCATTGGTACATCTCCACCCGCCGCCGCAGCCGCAGCGCCGTCTCCGCCACCCCGAGCTCGGCATCCCCCAACGTCTCCGTCGTCGTCGCAAGGCCCGTCACATGCACCAGCCGGCCCTCGTGCCCGGCGTCGATGCGGTCGGCCGACGACACTGCCACGACCCGCTCGCCCTCGTCCAAGGCACGGCCTCGGACCGCGCTGCGGCGCTCGTTCCATGTCAGCAGGAACACCGCGCCAACGAGCACGAACACGCCGAGGACGGCCCCGGCGCACGATCCCTTGGCGCGCCCGGCAAATGTCGCCCGCGTGGCCTCGACATGCGTGTCGGACATGGGATCGCTCCGTGGATTCGGCCCGGGCACCTTGGCGGCCTACGACCCGCCCGGCCCATCGTCCGGGAACTCGTACACGTAGATGTCGTGCGGCAGCTGGCCGGGGTCGATCTTGCGGACCGTCTTTAGGCGGCCCGAGTGGATGTCGTAAATCCAGCCGTGGAGCATGGGGCGGGCCTCCGTCTTCCAGGCGCGCTGCACGAAGGACAGCTCGGCGAGATGATTGATCTGCTCGGCGACGTTGAGCTCGATGAGGCGGTTGGTCCGGGCGTCGCCCTCGGGGAGGGCGTCAAGCTCGGCGGCATGGAGCCGGTACACGTCCTTGATGTGCCGCAGCCACTTGTTGATCAGCCCCAGGTGCTGGCGCGTCAGGGCCGTCTTCACGCCGCCGCAGCCGTAGTGGCCGCACACGATGATGTGGCGGACCTTGAGGACCTCGACGGCATACTGGACGACCGACAGCATGTTGAAGTCGGTGTGGATGACGAGGTTGGCGACGTTTCGATGGACGAAGAGCTCGCCGGGCTCGACGCCGGTGACCTCCTCGGCGGGCACGCGGCTGTCCGAGCACCCGATCCACAGGAACTCCGGCCGCTGGACGAGGGAATGGCGCGTGAAGTAGTCGGGCCGGAGGTTCAGCTTGTCCTCGACCCACGCCATGTTGTTGAGCAAGAGCCTGCGATAGCTATCCACGGGAACCTCCCTTCCTGAGGGCGAGGGGACGCTCCTTCCCCGCCACGTTGTGCCGTTCGATGGTGATGTTCCGATACCGCGCGGCGGTCTCGAACTCCTCGAGCGTCTCGTAAATGTCCCGGTCCACGACCTGGGCGGCCGTGCCGTTGATCATGAGGTGCGCGCCGTCGGGCACCTGCCGCAGGCAACGCTTCAGCTCCTGCTTGTGAATGAACAAGATGTCCTTGTTGAAGCGCAGCATCCAATCCTGACCCTCGTGAACGAGGGCGAGCGCCGAGTGGCGGTTGGCGCGCACGACGAAAACCAACCCTGCGACCAGGCCCATCGCAATCCCCTTGAGCAGGTCCGTGAACACGATGGCCACCACCGTGATCGCGAAGGGCGCGAACTGGACCCACCCTTGCCGCCACATCGCCAGCATCACCTTGGGCGCCGCGAGCTTGTAGCCGACCGCGATCAGCACGGCGGCCAGCGCGGCCAATGGGACGCGGTTCAGCCATCGTCCCAGCATCAGCAGGGACGCCAGCAGCAGGACGCCATGCACCACCGTGGACAACCGCGTCCGGGCACCCCCGTAGATGTTCGCGGAGCTCCGGACGATCACCGACGTGATCGGGAGCCCCCCGACGAGGCCCGACACGAGGTTGCCGATGCCCTGTGCGCGCAGCTCGCGATTGGGGTCCGAGAGCCGCTTTTCGGGGTCCAGCTTGTCGGTGGCCTCGATGCACAGCAGCGTCTCAATGCTCCCGACCAAGGCGATCGTCACCGCCGCCGTCCACACCTCGGGCCGCGCGAGGGCGCCGAGTCCGGGCCAGACAAAGATGTTCCCAAGGTCGGACATCCCCGAAACGGCGGGCAACTGGACAAGCTGGCCCTTGGCGGCGGTCAAGGCCCACTCCGGCTTCACCACGGCCGCGATCTCGTTGATCCCAAGGCCCACCAACACGCAGAGCAGCGCCGGCGGCACCACCCCGCGCCAGCGGAAGCGCTTCATCCACGACGACTCCCATCCAAACAACACCACCAGGCACGCCACGGAAATCACCAATGCCACCCCGTTCACCGAGCCCAGAGCCGACGCGATTTCCGTGAACGTGTTGTGCTGGTCCCCTTGCTGGAAGCTCTCGTCCCCCTCGAAGTCGCGGTCGTCCCCCAGCGCGTGCGGCAATTGCTTGAACACGATCACCAGCCCGATCGCCGCCAGCATCCCCTTGATCACGGAGTTTGGGATGAAGTCCCCCACGGTCCCAGCACGGGCTAGGCCGAGCACCACCTGCATCAAGCCCGACAACGCCACCGCCGCGCCCAACGCTTCCAACGTCCCGGGCTTGCCCGCGCCCCCCAGCTTCTCCAGCGCCGCCAGCACGATCGCCACCAACCCCGCCGCCGGCCCGCTCACGGAAAGCTCCGAGCCCGAAAGCAGCCCAACGACGATGCCTCCAATCAGGCCCGCCAGGATGCCCGACGTCGCGGGCACCCCCGAGGCCAAGGAAACCCCGAGGCACAGTGGCAACGCCACGAGGAACACCACCACCCCCGCCGGCACGTCGTGCCTCGCATGCCTCCACGTAGGCAACGTGATCCAAGAGTCTTGGCCCTCCCTCTTCATGTGCTCGTCCAGATTCAGCACGCTGGCTGGCCGGGCCGCAATCCTCGCCATCGCCCTGGACACCCATCCGGCGGGTGCTCCGACGCCCCGGACTCCGTGTCCAAGGACGATCGAAGAGGAAGGCCCGGCACCGAGCGCATGTTCGCGCCGAGCCTTTCCTGGACCCATTCCCAACTCGCAACGGCTGCCAAGGAGCGATCCAACGCGCGGACACGGGCCTCCCATCCGGGCAGATGGGGCATGCGGCAGGACTTGGGAGGCTTGCCCTGCTGGTGAAGCCCATGACGGGCCCGGCCAGACGGCAGGGGCCCTCCGGACCCGGCGCACGGCAATGCGACATCGGTGTCGCCTCGCGAGGGCACGCGGCCCAGAACGCGTCCAGCCGCCCCTTCTTGGTTCAACGAACCCTTGCCCCAAACGGCCGCCCTCGGTCCCATGTCGGCCCGATGATTCCCCAGCCCGTCGCACGCGAGCATGCGGACCTGGTTGCGCGGGTCCGCGCACATGACCACGCCTACTACGTCGAGGCGCGACCGGTGATTTCGGACTTCGAGTACGACCGCCTTTACCGGCGGCTCGTCGAGTTGGAGGCGGCGCATCCCGCCCTGGCCACGGCCGACTCGCCCACGCGCCGCGTCGGCGGCGCCCCGCTGCAAGGCTTCGACAAGGTAACGCACCGGGTGCCCATGAAGAGCCTCGAGAATACCTACTCGGAGGCCGAGGTTCGCGCCTTCCTTGCACGGGCGGAGTCCGAACTGCGCAGGCTGGGCCAGCTCGCTCCCGACGACGCTCCCGCATGGACCGTCGAGCCCAAGGTGGATGGCGTGGCCATCTCGCTTCGTTACGAGGACGGACGCTTTGTCCAGGGTGCCACCCGGGGCGACGGTGCCACGGGTGACGACGTGACGGCCAACCTCCGCACGGTTCGCAACCTGCCCCTTCGCCTGGAGCACGCCCTCGGCCTCCCGGTCCCGCGCATCCTGGAGGTCCGCGGCGAGGTATTCATGCCCACCGAGGGATTCTCGCGCCTGAACGCCAACCGGCAGCGTGAAGGGGAGGACGCTTTTGCCAACCCCCGCAACGCCACGGCCGGGTCGCTCAAGCAACTGGACCCCAGGCTTGTCGCCCAGCGCCCCCTGCGCGTCGTCACCTATGGCCTCGGGGATCTGGAATGCCCCGAGCCCCCCACCTCCCAGACCGCGCTGGTGGCATGGCTCCGTTCGCTTGGGCTTCCCGTTCCCGAGCGCACATGGCGGGCCCGATCGCAAGACGAGGTGCTGGACGCCATCCGACAGCTCGATGTCGCCCGGCGTGCCTTCGGCTACGAGACAGACGGCGCCGTGGTGAAGCTGGATGACCTAACGCTGCGCCAACACCTTCGAGACACAGAGAAGTACCCGCGCTGGGCGATGGCCTACAAGTACGCCCCCGAGCGCGCGCAGACGGTGCTGACCCAGATCGGGATTCAGGTCGGGCGAACCGGCGCGCTGACGCCCGTGGCCCACCTGGAGCCCGTCTTCCTCTCCGGATCCACCGTGTCCCGAGCCACGCTCCACAACGAGGACGAGGTCGCCCGCAAGGACGTGCGCGAGGGCGACACCGTCCTGGTCGAGAAGGCCGGCGAGGTCATCCCCGCCGTCGTGGGCGTCGTCCTCGCGCTTCGCCCGCCCGGGGCCCGGCCGTTCGTCCTCAAGCCGCAATGCCCGGAATGCGAGGCCGCCGCCGTCCGCGAGAAGACGGCGTCGGGCGAGGGCGTGGTGTGGCGTTGCCCCAACCCGCGCTGCCCGGCGCGCCTCCGTGCCAACATTGAGCACTGGTGCTCGCGGACCGCGATGGACGTCGAGGGAGGGGGCGAGGTGATGGCGGAGGCGTTGGTTCGGTCAGGCTTGGTTCAGGACGTGGCGGACCTGTACCGCCTCACGGTCGCGGACGTCCTCCAGCTCGAACGCCAGGGCGAGAAGTCCGCAGCCAACTTCATCGCGGGCATCGAGGCATCCCGGCCTCGGGGCCTCGCACGGGTCTTGTTCGGACTCGGCATCCTTCACGTCGGCGTGACGGTGGCCAAGACCCTTGCCCGTGCGTTCCCGGACATCGACGCCCTCGCCAAGGCGTCCCTCGACGAGCTCGGCGCGATCGAGGACGTCGGCCCGGCCATTGCGCGCTCGGTGTTGGATTGGTTTGCGGATCCCGCGAACCGCGCCTTGGTCGAGCGGCTGCGGGCGGCGGGGGTCACGTTGTCATCCGACACCCATCGCCCACCCAACGCGGCAGCGGGCGGCCCCCTGGCGGGCAAGACGTTCGTGTTGACGGGCACCTTGCCCACGCTGACGCGGGAGCAGGCCACGGCGCGTATCGAGGCGTTGGGCGGCAAGGTTTCGTCGTCGGTGAGCAAGAAGACGCACTACGTGCTCGCTGGGGCGGAGGCCGGATCCAAGCTGGACAAGGCCCGGGAACTAGGTGTGCCGGTGTTGGACGAGGCGGCATTCCTGACGCTGGCGGGAACCGGCCCGGAAGCGGCCGATACGGCCGGGTGAAGGCCGCCCCCCGGCCAGGGCACGAAAAAGGGGCCCCGGCGAACCGGGACCCCCCTTGCATTCGGGCGAACCCGGCGACATGCCGGGCAGGACCGGGTGGGATTACTGGTAACGAACGACGAGGTTGCCGCCTTCGACGGCGATGGAGGCGCTGGCGGCACCCTTGACGCGGTAGAAGCCGGCGGCGGCGGCGGGCAGGGGCAGGGTGATCTTTTTGCCGGCCGCATCCACGCTGGCTCCGGCGACCGTGGAGTAGGTGCCCGTAAGCGTTGAGGAACCCACCAGCTCAACGGCCGGTGCCACGGCCGCGACGCCGCGGATGATCATGCCGGAGATGCCGCCGGAATTGTCCTCCATTTCGGCGAACCAAAGGTATTCGCCGGCCTTGACGTCCACCGTGACCGTCTGCGGCTGGCCCAGCGGCACGCCCTTCCCGTCCACGGTTCCGGCGTAATTCCCGGTGTTCTGGCTGGCGGGCTCCTTGAGGCCCTTGATGTCGTCCACCCAAACCTTGCCGAAGCGCCCGTCCCCGTCGGTGGTGCGGCCCTCGAACACGGTGACGTTGTAGCGGCCGGGCTTGAGGCCGGCGATGCGCATCAGGCTCTCGGTGGCCGGGGCGTCGGGGGACCGATACAGGTAGTCGTCCTTCACCACGGCCGGGACCAGCACGCCGTCATACATCACGGCGATGCCTTCCTTGGTCGGGTTGTTGGCCGTCAGCCCGGTCATCGGTGAGGACGCCGCGTCGGCCAAGGCTTGGTTGTCCAAGATGGTCACGGTCACCCCAGTATTCCCGTCCTTGGAGAAGTCCTTGAGCTTCCACGTGACGGACGCGCCGTCCGCGCTGGGCGTTCCACTGATGCTGGCAGATTCCGGCGTCACGTTGCCGTTGGGGTCGGCGAAGGTCCAGGTAGGGATCACGTCCCAGTCCGCCAGCGGGGCGGGCGCGCCCACCTCAACGCCGTCCGGATCCAGTTGCGGGCCGCCGTCGGATCCCACCGGAACGCGCTCGTTTTCCAGGTGGCCGAAGTCGATCTTGAAAAGGCCCGGCGACTCCACGGGGTCCACCGACCGGATGACCATGCCGCTGATGCCGCCCGAGTTGTCCTCCATCTCGGCGAACCAAAGGTATTCGCCGGCCTTGATGGTCACCACCTGAGTCTGGGGCTGGCCCTTGTAGATCTTCGATCCGTCGCTGCCCGTGCCAGAGTAGTTCCCGGTGTTCTCGACCGCCGGGGCCTTGAGGCCCTTGATGTCGTCCACCCAGAGCTTGCCGTAGCGCCCGTTCCCGTCGGTGGTGCGACCCTCGAACACGGTGACGCTGTAGGTGCCAGGCTCCAGGCCGGCCACGCGCATCAGGCTCTCGGTCGCCGGGGCGTCGGGGTTGCGGTAGAGGTAGTCGTCCTTCACCCGGGCGGGTACCCGAACGCCGTCGTACACCACGTCGATCCCTTCCTTGGTGGGGTTGTTGGCGGTCATCCCCAGCATCGGGGCCGACGCCGCATCGGCCAGCGGCACGTTGTCGAAAATGGTCAACGTGACGTTGTTGTTGGGTTTGGAGGAGGCGTCGATGAGCTTCCAGGTGACCGACGTGCCGTCGGCGCTGGCCACCCCGGTGGCACTGGCGCTGTCCGGGGTCACGCTGGCGTTCGGGTCGCCAAAGGTCCAGGTGGGGATCACCGTCCAGTCCACCAAGTTGGGCGGAACCAGCGGGTTGCCGCCCGCGTCCACGAGGGGTTCGCCATTTTCGTCCACCGGAACCCTCTCGTTCTCGGTGTGGCCGAAGTCGATCTTGAACAACCCGGCCGAGGCCGGTTGCGTGGCGCCCAGAGCTGCGACCGCTGCCATGAGCAGCATCCAACGTGGATTCTTCATGATGAATGGGGGGTGTGATGACGATGAACGGGGAACAATGCTCGGCCTCAAGGACTGGATCCTATGAAGCCACTGATTTCCAAACGGGGAACACATCTAGGCAACAACAGCAGGTTGGATTTTGTCAAATAAAATATTTTGAAAATCCCAGATCCCCATCTGGGTCGTCCCACGCGCCCTGCCGACCCAGCCTCAACAGGGGCACACCGGGGACCAGAAACGTCCCGTCGGCCGTCATCGTTCCCGGGCGGGGCTCGCCATGGGCCAGGAGGAAATCCCGGTTGCCATGGGATGCGCGGACGTTCCAACGTCTCCAAACGGGGGCCGGTGACCTCGCCCCCAACGATTTCCGAATGTCGCCTGATTCCCCCATCAAGTCCGCGGCGCCCTCGATGGTGCCCAACCACTGGCAAAGCGTCCGCGACCACAGCCGCGTCTTTGGCCAGTTTACCTACGTGTACCCGGTTGTTTCGCGAAGGTCGGGCGGGCTTTCCATCGGGGTCAACCTCAACCCAGACAAGGCATGCAACTTCGACTGCGTGTACTGTGAGGTGGACCGAAGGACGCCGCCCAGCACGCGGGTGCTCGACCTGCTGAAGGCGCGGGCCGAGCTGTGTGCGTTGGTGGACGGAGCGATGGCTGGAGCGTTGGAGAAGGACCCAAAGTTCGCCGAGGCCGGCGCCCTCACCCGCACCGTCCGTGACTTGGCCTTCAGCGGGGACGGGGAGCCCACCATGGTCCACAACTTTCCGGAATGCGTCCGCATGGTGGCCGACGTCCGTCGCTCCCGGAACTTGCACGACGCCAAGATCGTCCTCATCACCGACGCCGCCGGGCTCGACAAGGCCTCGGTCAGGGAGGGCCTGGCCATCATGGACGGCAACAACGGGGAGGTCTGGGCCAAGCTGGATGCCGGCACCGAGGCGTACTACCGGTCCATCAATCGCACGGCCGTCTCCTTCCAGCGGGTCCTTTCCAACCTCGCGTGCACCGCCCGTGAACGCCCCATTGTCATCCAGTCCTTGTTCCTGAAGATGAACGGGCAAGCCATGCCGATGGCCGAGCTGGGGGCCTATTGCCAGCGCCTGGGGGAGATCGTGGCGGCCGGGGGACGCATCAAGGAGGTCCACGCCTACACCATTGCCCGGCCCACCCCCGAGCCATGGGTGTCGCGCTTGGAGCCCGCCGAGCTGGAGGCCACCGCCTCCGAGATCCGTCGCCAGACCGGGCTTCGCGTGACGAGCTACCCATGACGCGCTGGCGAGGCCGGGGCCTCGACCACGCCTTGCTCGGCGCACCTCGCGGCCCAGGGCGAGCAACCAGCAACTTCCCAGCCCCGGCCGTTGACATCGAGAATCCACCTCCCATAGCCTGCGCAAAACAGTTCCTGTCATGTTGCGCGTCGCCCTCATTCTCGCCGTCCTCGCTGCCATCGGCAGCCTTGTCGTCTCCTTCCTCATCACCGAGCCGACGGTGAAGGACCTCCGGACGAACCTCGCCACCACCACGCAAAACTTGCAGGACACCCAGGCGACCTTGGACAAGACCAAGGGCGACCTGAAGAAGACCTCGGCAGAGCTGGAGGCGCGCTCCAAGGAATTGGACACCACCAAGACCCAGTTGGAGGAGGCAAGCGTTGCGGCCGCCAACAACAAGAAGCGCGCTGACCAACTCGACGCCAACCTCGCCAAGACCACCAAGGAGCGGAATGAGGCGCAGGCCGAACTCGCGCAATGGCAGGCGCTCGGAGTGAAGCCCGACCAAGTCGTCCAGATCCGGGCAGACCTGAAGAAGACCGCCGAGGCCAAGGCCGCCCTCGAGGACGAGAAGACCATCTTCCTCAAGCGCATTGGACGGCTTGAGAACCGCCTCGCCAAGTACGAGGCACCCGACGAGAAGGTGAAGATGCCGGACGGCCTCAAGGGCAACATTCTGGCGGTCGGACCGCTTCAGGACTTCGTGCTCCTCGACATTGGCGAAAACCAGGGCGTCAAGGAACGCGGCGAGTTCCTCGTCCGGCGCGGCAACAAGCTCGTGGGCAAGGTGGCCGTCATCTCCGTCGAGGCCAACCGCGCCATCGCCAACATCCTCCCGGCCTGGAAGCAGGGCGACGTCCGCGTTGCGGAAAACGACCAAGTCCTGTATTAGGCGTCTCATGAAGACGAGTCGGTGGTTCGCTGCGCTCTGCGTCCTTTCCGTGGCCAGTCTCCTTTGCGTCGGTTGCAAGTCCGAGGACGAGCTGAGCACACGCCCTTGGTCCACGCCCAAGAGCTGGGAGTCTGGGTTGCCCGCTGGACTGACCGAGGGCCGATAGCGGTTCTCCTTGCTGGGCGGGCAACCTCGCCCCCTTTGAGCCCTCGGCCCTGGCCCTTGGGCTGACTTCCGCCCGGCGAGATGCCCATCCCTTCGATGGGACATCCCTTCCCCAAGTCGGCGATTGCTCGCTCGCCTTTTCCCAGCGTCCACCCATCCTCTGGGGCCGATGTCATTCTCGTTCCGGTTCCTTGGCACCGGCACCTCCCAGGGCGTTCCCATCATTGGCAAGGCTTACCCTGCCGCCTTCCTCGCCAATCCTCGGAACCACCGGCTCCGCTCGTCCATCTACGTCGAGACGGACCAAACCCGGATCGTGGTGGACACGACGCCCGACTTCCGGATGCAGATGCTTCGTGAAGGGTTGGGCTATCTGGATGCCGTCCTCGTCACGCACGCGCACGCGGACCACATCATGGGCATGGATGATTGCCGCCGCGTGTGCGACCTGCGGGGGGGGCCACTGCCGGTCTATGCATCGGAGGCGACGTTGCGGGACCTGCGCAGGGTCTATGAGTATGCCTTCGATGGGCGTCCCATCCCGCGGTCGTACTTCCATCCGGTCCCGCATGTCATCCAGGGCCCCTTCATGGTCGGTGACATCCGCGTGCGTCCCTTCCCGTTGCCGCACGGGAGCATCGAGACGCTCGGGTTGATCTTCGAGCATGGGGGACGGCGGTTGGCGTATTACAGCGACTGCAAGGAGGTGACCCCGGCCGCCCTGGATGCCGCGCGGGGTTGCGAGGTGGCGGTCTTGGATGCCCTGCGCCGGGATCCGCACCCGACGCACATGTGTCTGGACGAGGCGCTGACGGCGGCCCGGCGCATCGGCGCATCGCGTACCTTCTTCACGCACCTGACGCATGACTATGACCACGACCGCGACCAGGCCGAGATGCCGGACGGGGTCATCCTCGCGCATGACGGGCTCCGGGTGGAGATCGAGTGAGATGATGCACGGACGGGAAGCGACGCGGACGCCCACGGCCGGTTGGCTCTACCGGACGTGTGCCGTCATCGTCCATGGCCTCGCCCGAGCGTGGTTCCGGCTCCGAGTGGTGGGGATCGAGAACGTGCCGCGCACGGGCCCCGTCATCCTGGCGTCGAACCACGTCAGTTTCGCGGACCCGCCGTTGGTTGGCTGTGCGTTACCGCGGGGCATTCACTTCCTGGCGCGCAAGTCGCTCTTCGACATCCCGCTGCTGGGGTGGATCATTCGCAAGCTCAACGCGGTTCCCGTGGACCGAGACGGCGGCGGCGGCACAGGCCTCAAGGCGATCCTCGACCGGCTCGCGGCGGGCGAGGGGATCCTGTTGTTTCCGGAGGGGACGCGTTCGCCCGACGGCAAGGTGAAGCCAGCCCGGGCCGGGATCGGCCTCACGGTGATCAAGTCGAACGCGCCGGTGGTGCCGGTGTGCGTGGTGGGAGCCTTCGAGGCGTGGGGACGGCATCATGCCTGGCCTCGGCCGGGCCGGGTGGTTGTGATTTACGGCAGTCCCATGGACTTCGCGGCCCTGCGGGAGGAGGCCTGCGGTTGCGGGAAGGAGCGTCTCAAGACGATTTACCAGGAGGTGGCGGATACGCTGATGGCGGCCATTGAAGGGCTGGGGAAGACGGGGGCATGACATTGTACGTCTTGGTGCCGTTGGCGGCGGCCGTCGCGTTCGCCGTGGGATCGCTCGTGTACAAGCGGGCGTTTGCCGAGGGCGCGGGCATTGCCCATGCCGTCATCCTCAACAACGTCGCGCTCGCGGTCGCATTTCTCCCTTTGTTCCTGGTGGATCCGCGCCCCGTGCCCTGGGGTCTGATCCACCTTCCCGCCATCACGGCCACGACGTTCGTCCTTGGGCACTTGCTGAACGTGCTGTCGCTGCGGCTCGGGGATGTGTCGGTGGCAACGCCGCTGCTGGGGGCCAAGGTGGTGATGGTGGCGTTGCTGGGGCGGGTTGTTTTCGACTGGCCCGTTTCACCGGCGCAGTTCGTGGCGGCGGCCCTGGCCACGGCCGGGGTGCTCGTGATGGGGGCGGCCGACTGGCATGGTGGTCGGCGGACGGGCCTGACCATCCTGCTCGCGCTCGGGTGCGCGCTGTGTTTCGCGTTCACGGACGTGCTGATCCAGCTTTGGGCGGCGCCGTTCGGGACCTTCAACTTTCTGCCGCTCCTCTTCCTGGCGCTTGCCGTCGAATCATTGGTGTTCCTGCCGGTCCTTGGGCGCGCCTCCCTGCGGGCACCCAAGGCGGCTTGGAAGTGGATCGGGCTGGCCACCGGTTGCTCGGCCTTGCAGGCGATCCTCGTGACTTGGTCCATCGGACATTGGCGCGACGCGGCAGGGGTCAACGTCGTCTATGGCACGCGCGGCCTGTGGAGCCTGGCCTTGGTGTGGTGGGCTGGACGTTGGTTTGGCAACACCGAGCGGGCCTCCGTGGGCCGTCGGACGTTTGCGCTGCGCGTCGCCGGCGGCGTCCTGATCCTCGCTGCCGTCGTGGTCGCCATCCGGGGTGCCCCCGCCCGCTAGCCATCATTCGCGCGTCACCACCCGGTAGAAGCGCGCGACCGGCGCCATCGGGGGCATCGTGGGGTCTTCCTCCACCCACTCCACCGTGCCGTCGCCAGGATAGCTCATGCGCCCAAACGCCGGCCGCCATGAGCGCAGGTCCGAGCTCACCTCCACCTCGTGCCGGCGCCCCGCAACCAGGGGAACCCGAAACGTCGCGCCCGACGCCGTCCAACGCATCCCCATAACCCGGAGAACGCTCCCGGCTCGCGTCGGGTCCGTCCCGTCCCGCCATTCGCCTGAATTCGACACCCCGTCGCCATCCGCGTCGGACCCGGGCTCTACCTTGGCCTGTCCAAAGTAGAATCGCTCCCAGTCGTCCGGCAGCCCATTCCCGTCCGCGTCGGCATCCGTCACGGCCGTCCCAATGACCTCCAAGCGCGGCGGGTCGCCGAGGAGGTTCTCCCGAAGGCTCCAGTATGGGTACGCGCCGCCGCCGCCGAATCCGGACTGGGCCGCCGGATGCAACGAGGTGAGGAAGAACCGCAAGCGTCCCTCGCTCAGGCCCGATTGCACGTAGCCCGCGACGAGGGGATCTGCGAGGTCGAGGTCGAAGTCCAACCACGTGCCAAAGGGCACAAGCTGGCCCGGTTCCACGTCGCGAGCCCGCCCAACGGCCCATGGGGCGATCTCGAACGTGCCGTTGGTGTAGGCGGGGTTGACCTGCCCCACGTTGTTCGCCACGTCGATCAAGCCCCCCTCCGCCCCGAACGCCGCCGCATACGCGTTCCGGCTCTGGATCGCGATCTTGGACGCCGTAATGGACCCTACAAAGCCGAACGGCGACGTCTCCTTGAAGGTCTCGGACGTAAACCCATTCCGGAACGCCGCCCCAAAGATCTCCGCTGGCCTCCCCAGGTCCGAATCCTTCACGTAGCCCGGCGCATTCGTCGCATAGGTCCATGCGACGTCATGCGTTGGGTCATGCTCAAACGAGAGGTCGGACACCACCTGGACCGAGATCCGCAGGCTCCGGACGAGGTATCGGGACGGCTTGAGCCCGGCGGGCACGCCGGAGCCTGCAAGGTCCCAACCCAGCAAGACCTGCGCGTCCCGCGTGTCGAAGCGCGAGTCGAACGATCCGAAGGTGTAGGCAATGCCCCGGGTGCCGCCGTCCGGCGCGAACGGGTACATCAATTTGTCCAGCGTCGGCTGGGCGGGGGCATGGACAAAGTCCACCGCCCAGGCGGTCGCCGCGCCCAACGCCGCGCCGGCGATCACCGCCCACCTAGGGACCCACCACCCGAGACCGCGCATCCACTTCATGCCTGCATCCTGCCCGTGTTGGCCGTCCACGCCAACTTGCCAGCAGGATTCCTGCCGCCCCGACCGCCCCCAGGGCCCACGACGAGGGTTCCGGAACGTGCGTCACATGGATCGTCGTCACGAACTCCGCCGCCGCGGTCGTCAATCCCTCGAACTTCGGAAGGGTCCATTCCCCGCCCTTCGAGCACTCCAACTGCCAGTAGCGCGCGTCCCGATGCTGGTCCGCCAACGGCCCCCCCGCCGCGTACAATCCCGCCACTTGCCCTTCCGCCAGCTTTCCGAAGTTCACCGTGAAGACGATTTGCGAGGGCTTTTGCTCCCAGAAGTCGTCGCGGAGGAAGACCGTCACCTCGCCCCCTCCCTTCCTCACGTCCATCAACTCCGAGAACAGGACCGTGCCCGGGGAAGGCTTCCCATCCACCTTGGGTCCGTCTTGCTCGTACAACCGGACCGTCATCCCCTGGGGTTGCTCGTAGTTCGCATGGTAGGAGAACGAGAACGCCGCGAAGCGTCCGTCGCTGGCGGACCAGCGGATGTCGTCGCCGTACTCGCCCTGGGCCGTGTAGGGGACCGCCGGGCCAATCCCTGGTGGGTTCAGGGCGTTCAGGGTGACCTCGGGAAAGGTTCCCGCATGGACGGGACCTTGGACGGACAGGACTACGATGCTGGCGGCCGCCGCGATGGCTGCTGTGGATGTCTTCATGCTCATGTCTCCGGGTCCTAGGCCCTCGCCGGGTATCGCGCGCCTAGAATAACCATTTTTGGGTATCTAGGTCCCGGCCAACTCCACGTCAACCCCCGGATCGATCCTCCCCATGCGAGCACCCGGTGGCCTGGCGGGGAACGTCCGGGCCAGACCAGAACCGGGACGAGACGAAAGCTTGCCCGGAAGGCGGGTTGCGGCAGCGTGGGGCCGCCAATGTTCGGGGTGGGCCTGGACACGGCATGGAACAAGGCGCGTGACGGACATCCTGGTCATCCGGTGGAAGAGCATTGGCGACGTGGTCTTTGCGTTGCCGCCCGTGAACGCACTCCGGACGCGCTTCCCCAAGGCCCGCATCACGTTCCTCGTTTCGAGCGAGAACGTGTTCGTGCCCGAAGGTTTCCAGGCCGTGGACCGGGTGTGGTCCATCGACCGGGAGGCGCTGAGGTCGCGTCGGTTCATCCAAGGTTGGCTGGGGACGGCCCGGCTCCTGTCCGACGTGCGAGGCGCGGGCTTCTCGTTGGTGGTGGACCTCCAAGGGTACGGGGAGACGGCATTCTTCACCCGTTGGAGCGGGGCGCCGACGCGATGGGGGTACCGCGCGGGTGGCTTGCGAAGGCTGGCCTATACGTTTTCGATGGAACGGACCGAGGGGGCGCATCCGGTACAAGGGCATCTTGACCTGCTCTCGAAGGCGGGGCTGGGCTCGTTGGAGGCAGGCAATTCCTTCCACGTCCCGCCGCCGTTGGAGGCCCGGGCGCTGCGGTTTCTTGCGGAACGCGGCATTGGCCCGGGGACGCCGTGGGCGTACCTCCAACCCTTCACCAGCGCCTCGGCGAAGAACTGGCCGTTGGAGCGTTACCTGCGCCTCGCGACCCACCTGCGGATGGGAGGCTGCCGGCTCTTGTGGGGAGGGGGCGAACGCGACATGACGGCGATGCTGGCGGCGGGGGTCCCGGGCCAGGAGCTGCTGTCAGGCCTGGCGCGTCCTTGGGTCGCCGCGATCCTGAAGCACGCCAGCGTGGTGGTGGGCGGCGACACGGGCTTCATCCATCTCGCCGTGGCCTTGGGCAGGCCGGTGGTGATGGTGGGAAACCGCAACATGGTCCTCCCGTGGTCTCCCAACGGGTTGGCCCTGCGCGCTTCGACGGGCTCCATCATGGACGTCCGACTGGAAGACGTGATCGACGGGGTCGTCGGGCGGCTGGGGAGTCGGTGGTCGGCCCATGTTGGCGCAGCACGGGCGACGGTGCATGGCGCGTGAGCGGTGGGGCGGCCAGGGCGCTTCGGGAGGGCATGATCGGCCCGCATGGTTCCCATGACGCGGAAATGGGCGAGGCCGGGCAACGCGGGCTTGTTTGGCGGGGCGGTCCGGCGTAATCCGGGGCCGTGCTTCGAGGCTATGATCCGGGAGGTTTCTTCGACGAAATGTTTTCCGGGCCGGGACAGGTGCGCCGTCATTACGAGCGATTTTCCCGGCTCTTTGGGGAGTTGACGCCGGAGGAGTTCGAGGAACGCCGCAACGACGTGGACCTCGCGTTCCTTCGCCAGGGGGTGACCTTCAACGTCTATGGCGACTCGCAGGGGACGGAGCGCATCTTCCCGTATGACCTGATCCCCCGAATCATCTCCGCCAGCGAATGGGAGCACCTGGAGCGCGGGCTCGTTCAGCGCATCACGGCCCTCAACCTGTTCCTGCACGACATCTACCATGACCAACGCATCCTGAAGGACGGCGTCATCCCGCCCTTCTACGTGCTTTCGGCGCGGCATTTCCGCCGGGAATTCGCGCAATTCCAGGTCCCCAAGGACATCTACATCCACATTTGCGGCACGGACCTGATCCGGGGTGCCTCGGGCGAGTGGATGGTGTTGGAGGACAATGGACGGACGCCGTCGGGCGTGAGCTATGTCCTCGAGAACCGCCAGGCCATGAAGCGCAGCTTCTCGCAGATCATGGAGTCGGCCGGCGTGCGTCCCGTGGACAACTACCCGCAGGAGCTGCTGAAGATGCTCCACCACATCGCGCCGTCCGGCATCGCGGACCCCACGGTGGTGCTGCTGACGCCCGGGGCGTACAACAGCGCCTACTTCGAGCACACCTACCTCGCCCGCCAGATGGGCATCCAGATCGTCGAGGGACGCGACCTCGTCGTGCGCGACGCACGCGTCTTCATGCGCACGACCAAGGGCCTCCAGCCCGTCCACGTGATCTACCGGCGCATCGACGACGACTTCCTCGATCCCACGGTGTTCCGCCGGGATTCCGTCCTTGGCGTGCCAGGGCTCATCTCCGCCTACCGCGCCGGAAACGTCTCCCTCGCCAACTCCGTCGGCACGGGCGTCGCCGACGACAAGGTGATGTACTACTTCGTGCCGCGGATGATTAAGTACTACCTCGACCAGGACCCGATCATCCCGAACGTGCCGACCTACCTTGCGAGCGAGGAGGCCGACAAGGCGTACATCCTGGAGAACCTCCCCAACCTCGTCGTGAAGGCCGCCAACGAGTCCGGTGGCTACGGCATGCTCATGGGCCCCAAGGCGTCGCGGCAGGAGATCGAGGAGTTCCGGGTCCGGATCGAGGCCGACCCGCGCAACTACATCGCGCAGCCGATGATTTCCCTCTCGACGCACCCGACGCACGTCGGCGACGGCCGTTTCGAGGGGCGACACATCGACCTGCGCCCGTTCATCCTGTACGGCGAGAAGCCGGTGATCGTGCCGGGCGGCCTGACCCGCGTGGCGCTGCGCAAGGGGTCGTTGGTGGTGAACTCGTCGCAAGGCGGGGGCTCCAAGGACACCTGGGTCTTGTTCAGCGACGAATAGGTTGCCCGAAGCGTCCACCCTCCCGATTCCTCCCCCTCTTCCCATGCCCATCGCCATGCTTTCGCGCGTTGCCAACTGCCTTTACTGGATGGCCCGGTACATCGAGCGGGCCGACAACACCGCCCGCATCATCGACGTCAACCTCCAGCTCCTCCTCGACTCGCGCCGGCTCGACCCCGCGCAGCAGGGCGCCTACTGGCAGCCCGTGATCGAGAGCACGGGCGACGAGACGCTGTTCGCGTCGTTGCATGCCGCCCCGGCCGGGGACGCGGCGACAGAGTTCCTGCTCTTCGACCTGCGGAATGGAAACTCGCTCGCCTCGTCGATCAACCAAGCCCGGGAGAACGCCCGCATGGTGCGGGACCAAATCCCGGCCGAGATGTGGGAGGAACTGAACCGTTCGTACCTGTTCCTGCGCTCGCCGGAGGCGCGGGGGCTTTGGGAATCCAGCCCGTTCGAGTTCCTCCGGCAGATCCGGGCGAGCGCCCTGAGCTTCGTGGGGATCAGCTACGCCTCCACGCCGCACAACGAGGGGTGGAACTTCATCCAGGCTGGGAAGTTCATCGAGCGCGGCGACAAGACGACGCGGATGTTGGACATCCGGCATGCCACGCTGCCCCGTCGGGGCATGCCGGGTGCCGTGAGCCAGGCGGACGCCCTCGGCTGGTCCGCCGTCCTGCGTTCCTGTTCCGCATGGGACGCGTACAAGTCGCTTCATGGCTCGGAGGTGCACCCGCGGCTCGTGGCGGAGTACCTGTTGTTGAGCGACGAATTCCCGCGTTCGCTTCGGTTTTGCGTGGACCGGCTGGACGCGGCCCTGCGCTCCATCTCCGGCGTGGCGCCGCGCCGCATCAGCAACGACGCCGAGCGACTGTCCGGCCGCCTGCTGGCCGAGCTCCAGTACGCCACCGTGGAGGAGATCTTTGACGCCGGCCTCCATGACTACCTCGACCAGGTCCAGGCCCGCCTCAACGCCATCGGCGACGCCCTGTTCCGAGCCTACATCGCCCAGCCGTTCATGAGCCTTGAGGACGAGATCCTCGTCCAGCAGGAGTATCAGCAGCAGCAATAGGGCAACAGGGGGACAAACCCGGGCCACGCCGTGCTTGTCGCCGTTGGGGAATTCATGCCCCATTGGCTCATTCCTACGTTGCACACATGACCCCGCACAAGGCATCGGCGCTCGCCCAGAAGACCCTCGGCATCATCATGGGCGGAGGACAGGGCACGCGCTTGTTCCCGCTCACGCGCGAGCGTTCCAAGCCGGCCACGCCCCTTGCGGGCAAGTACCGGCTCGTGGACATCCCCATCTCCAACTGCATCAACTCCGGCGTGTTGCGGATGTACCTCCTCACCCAGTTCAACTCCGCCTCCCTGCACCGCCACGTCTCCCAAAGCTACAAGTTCGACCACTTCAGCGGCGGCTTCGTCGAGATCCTGGCGGCCGAGCAATCCTTCTCCAGCACGTCGTGGTACCAAGGGACCGCCGACGCCGTCCGCAAGAACATCCAGCACTTCAAGAACAACCACTTCGACTACGCCCTCGTCCTGTCCGGCGACCAGCTCTACCAGATGGACTTCCGCGAGATCGTCCAAGCCCACGCGGAGAAATCCGCCGACGTCACCATCGCCACCATCCCTGTCGGTCGCGCCGAGGCCCCTGCCCTGGGCATCCTCCAGTCCAACGGCGAGGGCCGCATCACCCACTTCGTCGAGAAGCCCAAGGATCCCGAGTTGCTCCGTTCCCTTCAGATCGAGCGCTCCCAATACCCGGCCCTCGGCATTCAACGGGACGAGGATCTCTTCCTCGCGTCCATGGGCATCTACGTGTTCAACCGCGAGGTGCTGTTCGACCTGCTCGACAACAACCTCACCGACTTCGGCAAGCACATCATCCCCAGCGCAATTGGCACCCATCGCGTCTTCTCCCATGTCTTCCAAGGCTACTGGGAGGACATCGGCACCATCCGCAGCTTCTTCGAGGCCAACCTCGACCAGGCTGCGGACCTGCCGCGTTTCAACTTCTTTGATCCTCCCGTTTACACCCGCCCCCGCTTCCTCCCCGCCTCCAAGCTCAACGCCGCAGCCGTCGACCATGCCGTCATCGCCGATGGCTGCATCATCACCAACGCTCGCATCCGCCACAGCCTCGTGGGGGTTCGATCCATCCTCCAGGAGGGATGCTCGCTCGACCGCGTCGTCATGATGGGGGCGGACTACTACGACTCCCCCGCCCGCAGATCTCGCAAGGAAAGCGAGGGCATTCCGCTCGGCGTCGGCAAGGGCACCCGCATTGACAACGCCATCATCGACAAGAACGCGCGCATCGGCGACGACTGCATCCTTTCGCCCAAGGGCAAGCCCGACAACGTGGACCATCCCCTGTACTACATTCGGGACGGAATCCTTGTCGTTCCCAAAGGGGGTGTCATCCCGCATGGCACGGTGGTGTAGGGGCGGACCTTGCGAACCACCGGCCGGCCGTTGCTTTCATCATGAGGCCACGGCCACCGAGCGCCCCGGCCTGCAGGGGTTGCTCAGCGCAGGTGGACAGGTGACACAAAGTAGAGGCGGCCCTGGGGCAGGTTGAGGCCGGAGCCGAGCCCGACGTCAAGGCGCACGGTGCGTGACTCCGCCTGGGCCTTGCCCAGCAACCGGAACAGGCTCCCGAAGGACATGGGCGGGTCGTAGGAGACCAGGTTGGCGTCGTCGATGCCCGCCAGCTTACGGGCGCGGGCCACCGCGACCTCGAAGTTGCCCAACTCGTCCACGAGCCCCTTCGCCAACGCCTCTCGACCGGAAAGGATCCGGCCGTCGGCGATGGATTCCCAGTCTGCCGCCAGGCTCTTCCCATCCGTGGCGTTGCGCTTCGCGGCGCGATCGCGCCCGTTGCGGATGACCTCCTTGAAGCGCCCGTAGGACTCGTTGATCATGGACTGCATGATCTGCCGTTCCTCGGGCAGTTCCTCCTCCGGCAGCTTCTCCCCGCTCATCATGTCCTTCAGCTTGCCGCTCTTCGTGATGGCGGGCTTCACGCCCACCTTGTCCATGAGCCCGCGGTAGTTGTAGCTGTGGAAAATCACGCCGATGGAACCGGTCATCGTCAGCTCGTTGGCCACGATCCAGGAGGCCGGCGCGCTCACGTAATACCCACCCGATGCCGCCAACGAGCCCATCGAAACCACGACGGGCACGCCGGGGTGATCCTCGCCAAACTTCCAGAGCTCGCGGTAGATGTCGTCGCTGGCCAACACCTCGCCGCCTGGGGAATCGACCTTGAGCACGACCGCCTTCACGTGCTTGTCACCGGCCGCGCGCGCGAGTTGTTCCTTCACCAATTCGGGCAACGTCAGACCGTCGGGCGACATGGCCCCGCCGACGATCACGCCATCCACGGTGACCACGGCGATCTTGTTCCGGGAGTCGTTGTCCTCGAGGACAGACTCGTGAAGATGGGACCCCGCGTGCCCGGACCGGCCGCCTCCGCTGCCACCGACTGCCCCGGCGATGCCGGCCGCCACAAGGGCGATGCCACCCACGCCCACGACCAACAAAACCCCCAGGATCCACCAGACTGCGTTGGACTTCTGGCGACGCCCGCCCCCGCCGCCGATGGCCGGCCCAGGGCCGGGTTGGGGATGGGTACCCGGCAAAACCGGCGGCATCACGGGACGCGGAGCATAGGGCTCAAGCGGGGGTGGAACAGGCTCGCTCATGGATGGCACGCTATCCGCACCTTGCAAAAACGACAACGGGGCGTCCGATGCCCCAATCCCCGGGGAACGCTTCATCTTGGCAGCATCCGCTGAGGAAGGTTCCAACGCGGGGAAAACGCCTTCCCATCAGGCCGGCCAGGAGATGCCGCCCCGGCGTGGCCTCCGCGTGAGCGGCACGCGGCCTACTCCCCAACTGCCGTTTTCACGATCACTTTGGGGGCAAGGCCTCCGACTGGACGCCCGCAGACAGGTTGGCCCAACCTGTTAAAGGTCTTATGCGGATCGAGGTCGAACAGGAAGAGGACGGCCGCTGGCTGGGTGAGATCCCTGATCTGCCTGGCGTCATGGCCTACGGACAAACGCTGGAGGAAACGGTGGCGCGCGTGAAAGCCATGGCATTGCGTGTCATGGCCGATCGGTTGGAGCACGGCGAGGCAGTTCCTGGGCTGGTTGACGTGTTCTCTGTCGCGGCATGAGCCAGTGGGGAGCCCGGAAGGCGCGAGTCGTGCTGGGAGCTCTGTTGGCCATCGGTTGGCAGATCAAGCGGCATGGGGGTGGATTCCATCGGATCTTGGCCCGACCCGGTTGGCCGGACGTGGTCTTCGCCTTTCACGATGGCGACGAGATTGGCCCACGGATGCTGGCGAGGATTGGGCGGATCACCGGCCAAAGACCGGAGGATCTATGAACCTGGAAACGACAATCGAAGAAGGTTCCAACGCGGAAAGACGCCTTCCCATCAGGCCCGGCTGGGGATGCCGGCTCGGCGCCGCCGCCGCATGGAGTCCCGGCTTTGCGTGAGCTTTCGGCCGCTTCCAACGGAAGCGCGCCGACTCAGCCGCATCACGGCGGCCACGGGGCGTCCGTGCGGAGGGGAGCCGTGGTGCGCACCTGGATCCAGGGCACGTCGCGGGGCCCCTTGGGGTTGCCCACGATCTTCTTCGACAAGGTGTCGGGGTCGAGCCACTTGCGGATCTCGGCGTGGTTGTCGGCGAAGGAAAAGCCGCAGGCGCCGTTGTGGTAGTTGGCGGGCAGGTTGCCCCAGAGCTGCGAGCGGTTCACGAACACCAGGAAGTAGCCGTCGTCGATGCCGTCCGGGTGCTCGTCGAGGAACACGAAGGCCTCGGAGGGCGACGGACGCGTGATGTCGGACGTCTTCCGGTAGGTGATGTGCGAGTTCCGGATCTCGTCGGTGTACCAGCTCGCGCCGTTCATGTTGCCGTTCATCGAGATGGAACGGACGCGCGGGATGGCCTTGCCGCCGATGCGCGCGGTGCTGCGGTCGGCCGGGCACTTGTAGATGCCGAGGGCCTCGTTGTACTTCCACAACATGCCCCGGGGGGCGCGGAGGAGGTTGACGTTGGTGGCGTCCTGGGCGGTGGGCATCCATCCCTCCACCCAGCCGATCTGGGCCCCGGTGCCATTGGGCACGAGCTTCTCGGCGTTGTCCTCGGCATACATCCACCAGGCGAGGCCGAGTTGCTTGAGGTTGTTGACGCACGCGATGCCCTGGGCCTTGGCCTTCGACTTGCCGAGCGCCGGCAAGAGCATGCCGGCCAGGATGGCGATGATGGCAATGACCACCAGCAACTCGATCAACGTGAACGCAGGGCAACGACGCGGCTTCATGGCAACTCGTGGGGTGCACGTGCCTTATCCACCTGTGACCGCCCGCGCCGCAACACCGATTTCGGCTCCCCTCACCCCGCCCCGCCCAGCAAGCGGTCGCGCAGCCCCTTGTGGATGGGTTCCTTCCCCAGCCATATCCGGAGGTATTTGGAGCCAAAGTCGTCGCCCTCGACCGTCACCAACGGCTTGCCGTTGAGGCGTAGGGTCAGGCCGCGGCCGGGTACGTGGGTGAGCGTGTAGCGGTCCCCGGGTTGCACCGAGACGTAGGCACGGTTGAGGCGTTCCAGCGACGGTTGCAGCGCCTTCCATTCGTCCGGCGTCACGTTTTTCTCCAGCAACGCGTTCCCGCCGTCGGCCACCTGCTTCGCGCTGAACGGCCGGTGGTACTTGAACTCCAGCCGGACCGCGCCCCCGGCCAACGGCTTCTCGCGCAACGTCCCCGGCCCCAGGCGCAGCTCCACGTCGTATACGTCCAGCCAACCCTTCCACCGAAACGTCGTCCCGACCGCATGTACGAACGCGACGCCGTCCTCCTCCAGCGTCGCTGCGGCCAACGCGGCGGCCGCCGCCGCCATTCCTGCGCTGCCCTTGGCCGGGGCGGCGTTGGTGGAACCGTCGGCACCGACCTTCAACGACGCCGACGGCGCGGTCGCAGCCGGCCCGAGAGCGCTGCCTTCGGCACCCCTGCACGCCGCCATCAGGATGCCCAATCCCATCCCAGCCAACGCCTTCTTTCCCGTCGCGCCGCCCATCATGGACAAACCATGCCCATGCCCCGGACTGCGGCAACCCAAGTCCCCATGGCCACCGCACCGAGGCCAGCCGACCGAGCACACGGCGCGACCCGGGCGCTCGTGCCTCACGGCCATTCCTCGGTGGCGTCGAGGAGGATGCGCGTGGGGGTGTTGAGCGGCAGGGAACGGGCCTCCGCGCGGGTCACCCACGCATGTTCCTGGGACTCCTCGTTCAGCACCACGGCGTCGGGGCCTTCCACGCGACACGTGTAGTTCAGCAGGAGGAAGTGGGCGTCCTTGTAGAACTCCGGCGGCGAGATGGCGTCCTGCACGAGGACGAAACGAATGTCGCGCACGGCAAGACCCGTCTCCTCGCGCAGCTCCCGTCGCAGCGCGTCCTCCGAGGGCTCGCCCCATTCGATCTTGCCGCCGGGGATGCCCCAGAGCCCGGACCACTTCGCGGTTCGCACCAAGAGCAGGCGGCCGTCGTCGCGCGCAATCAGCCCGCCCACCGTGGGGATGGGCGTCCGGCGGCCCGGTGCGGACCCGTGCAGGCGCATGCCGTTGCGGTCCAGCACCGACCGCAGCTCGCCGAGGTGCTCGACGATCAGGTCGGGACGGGCGCGACGGAGCTGGTCGAGGCGGTTGTAGCCCGTGAGGACGGCGACGCTGGGGACGCCGCCATGCCGTGCCGTCTCCACGTCGTGCTCCATGTCCCCGATGAACACGGTCTCGGCCGGCGACAGGCCATGCTCCGAAAGGATGGCGTGGATGACGTCGCGCTTGTCCGGGACGCCGACGTAAGGGTGGTGGAGGAACTCGCCCAGGCCGGTGTTGCGGTGCTGGACCTCGTAGAGACGCGGGTGGACGGCGCTGAGGAGGAAGGTGCGCAGCCCGCGCTCGCGGCAAAACTCCAGAAACTCCCGCGCGAAAGGCAGTGCAACGATGGTGTGCTGCATCTCGCCGAAGCGCTCGTGGAACCAGCGCTCCAGCTCCGGCAACGGCACGTGCGCGACATGGCGCTCATAGAAGGAACGGAAGGGCAGCTCAAACTCGGCACGGAACCGGTCCAGCGTCATCTCGGGGACACCGGCCATGCGGAAGATGTGGTTCGACGCGTGCCACACGGCGGGGAGGTCGTCCACCAGCGTCCCGGACCAGTCGAAGATGACGTTGCGAATCACGGGGCCACCGTATCCCGGGAGCCTCGCTTGTCGAAGTCGGACCAGGGTCCGGCGCGGGGGGCCGGTTGAACCGGCCGTGTCTTCCATGCTTCGCTTGGGCGTGCGTTTGCCTCGCCGCGTCATCCTCCGAAGCCTTCCCGCCCTCGCCTGGGCATCCCTCATCTTTTGGGGTTCCACCGACGCCTTGTCTGCACAGCGCACGTCGCGGTTCCTGACGTCCTTCCTGCGATGGCTGGTGCCGGGGATCCGGGACGAGTCCATCGCGACGCTGCGGGCGGTGATCCGCAAGGGAGGGCATGTGACGGAGTATGCCGTCCTGGCCACGCTGGTGGCCTGGGCCGGGCGCGGCACCCGGATGGATGACGGCGGGCGCCGGCTCGTGGTGGGCGCATGGCTGGTGGCCACGGCCTACGCGGCGACGGACGAGTGGCACCAAAGCTTCCACCCCTCGCGCCAGGGCCAGGTCACGGACGTGCTGATTGACGGATGCGGGGCGCTCGCCGGAGCCGCCACGGCCGTCGTGTGGATGCGGAGGAGGCCCGCGTGTCAGAAGGGCGACGTGGAGCGAGCCAACGGGTGACAGGCCCACCCGACATCCACACCTTCTCGGCCATGCGTCGCGTGCTCCGCTCCGTGTCCTTGGGAATTGCCGTCTTGGGGGGCGGCCTTTGGTTTTTCGGCGGGATGAACACCGGGCCGTCCCAATGGACGGAGGACGCCACCGTCGCGGAGCATGCGCCGGGCGTGGCGGCCGAGCGGAGGGCCGTCTTCCGGCCGGGGCTGCCGTTCCTCGGAAGCTGCCTCGCGGCGTCGTTCGTCCTGTGGTGCGCTTCGTGGGCCACGCGAGCCACGGCCAAGAAGGGCATGCCGGGCGCGGGGACCTGACCCGGCCACGAGCGACGCGCCGCTTGGGGCACGCGGCCTACCGCCGGGATGGGATGGCGGGCCAGCGGCGGGGGGCGATCATGCGACTCGCCAAGGGATGGCGCGCCGATAGCCTGCGGGCATGAGCGGCAAGGTTCCGGGACGTGCGCGAGTGGTAGTGGTGGGCGGCGGGGTGGCCGGGACGTCGGTGGCCTGGCATTTGGTGCAACAGGGGTGGTGCGACGTGCTGTTGCTGGAGCAGAACAAGCTGGCCGGGGGCACGTCGTGGCATGCGGCGGGGATGGTGGGACGTTTGCGCGTCTCCAGCAGCATGATGCGCATCAACCAGGACTCGGCCGACTTGTACGCGCGCCTCAGGGAACTCACCGGGCATGACGTCGGGTGGCGGCAGGTGGGCAGCCTCCTGCTCGCGCGCAACGCGGAGCGCATGACGCAGTACCGGCGGACGACGGGCGTGGCGTCCTACCTCGGGGTGGAATGCCACGAGATCACCCCGCGCGAGGCCCAGCAGCGGTTCCCGTGCATCCGCGTGGACGACCTGGCGGGCGCGTTTTGGATCCCGCACGACGGCCGGGTGTTGCCGGGCGAGGTTCCCCTGGCGTTGGCCAAGGGGGCGCGTGCGGGCGGCGCCACCGTGGTCGAGGGGGTGCGCGTCCTGCGCCTGCTCCATGTGGGCGGACGGGTCATGGGCGTGCGCACGACCGAGGGCGACGTGGAGGCGGAGCACGTGGTGCTGACAGGCGGCATGTGGACGCGGCAACTGGCCCTGGAGGCGGGCGTGAACATCCCGTTGCATCCGGTCGAGCATCACTACGTCGTGAGCCATGCGCTGGAGGGCGCGGACGGCAACAGCCCGTGCACGCGGGACATGGATGGCTCGACCTATTTCCGGGGCGAGGACGTGGAGGGCGGCGGCGGGGTGTTGCTGGGGGCGTTCCAGCGCACGACCAAGGTCTGGGACGTGCGGCGCGTGCCGGACGACTTCTCGTTTGGGTTGCTGGAGCCAGACTGGGAGAAGTTCGATCAACCGTTGCAGGAAGGGTTTCACCGGATCCCCGGGCTCCGCGCGGCGGGCTTCTCGCGGTTCGTGAACGGGCCGGAAAGCTTCACGCCGGACAACAACTTCCTGCTGGGCGAGACGGCGGAACTGCGGGGGTTGTTCGTGGCGGCGGGGTTCAACTCGGCCGGGATCGCGTGCGCGGGCGGCGCGGGCAAGGCCCTCGCCGAGTGGATCATCGGCGGCGCGATGCCCTACGACCTCACGGGTGTGGACGTCCGGCGCTTCGGGCCCTGGGCGAACGCCACGGGCTTCCTTCGCGACCGCGTCACGGAGTCGCTCGGGCTCCACTACGAGATGGCATGGCCCAACCGCGAGCCGGTGACGGGCCGCAACGCGCGCCTCAGCCCGCTTCATGCTGCGCTGGCGGCGCGCGCGGCCTGCTTTGGCACCAAGGGCGGGTGGGAACGCCCCAACTGGTTTGCCTGCGATGCGCCAGGCTGCGCCCCAACGCCCGAGGCCGAGTACTCGTTCGGTCGCCAGAACTGGTTCAACAACCATGCCCGCGAACACGTCGCCTGCCGCGAGGCCGTCGCCCTCTTCGACCAATCCGCCTTCGGCAAGCTCCTCGTGCAAGGCCCCGGGGCGGCGGCGGCGATGAACGTCCTCTGCGCAAACCGCGTCGATGTCGCGCCGGGTCGCGTCGTGTACACGCCTCTGCTCAACGAGCGCGGCGGGTACGAGTCCGACGTGACGGTGCTGCGGCTGCGGCCCGAGGAGTTCCTCGTGGTGACGGGCAGCGCGCAGGTGACGCGCGACCTGGCTTGGATCTGTGGCCAGCTGGAAGGCCGCGCCGAGGCCTTCGACGCCACGGCCTCGACCGCAGTCATCGGGGTCATGGGGCCAAGGTCGCGCACCCTGTTGCAACGGGTGTCCGGCGAGGACCTGTCCAACGAGGCCTTCCCGTTCGGCACGTTCCGGTCCTTGCCCGTGGGCGTGGCGACGGTGCGGGCCATCCGCATCACCTACGTGGGCGAGCTCGGGTGGGAATTGCACGTGCCTGCCGAGCAGGCCGCGCACGTCCTGAAAGTGCTCCGCGAGGCCGGGGGCGACCTCGGCGTCGTCGATGCCGGCCACTACGCCATCAACTCCCTCCGCCTCGAGAAGGGATACCGCGCGTTCGGGGCCGAGCTGTCGCCGGACGAAACCCCGTTCGAGGCGGGGCTGGCATTCGCGGTGTCGTGGGACCACGCGTTCGTCGGGCGCCAAGCGCTGGAGGCCGCGCGACCCCAGCCCCGGCGCAAGCTGCTGGCGCAGTTCGTCCTCGCCGAGCCCGGCGTCCCGCTGTGGGGCGGCGAGGTGATCTTCCGGGACGACGTCGCGTGCGGCTACACCACGAGCGGTTCCTACGGCCACACCCTCGGGGGCGGCGTGGCACTCGGGTACGTCAAGAACCCCGGCTCCGCCGTCACCCCGGAATGGATCCAGTCCGGCCGCTACGAACTGCTGGCCGACGGCGTCCGACGCCCGGCCCGCGTCCACCTGCGCACACCCTACGATCCCCGGCGCGAGCGGATCCTGGCCTAGTCCGCAACGCCCAACGAGGAACACCCATGTCGGCAACTTCAAACAAGAAGACCCCCGCAAAGCCCGCCCCCATCCCCCGCGAGATGCAGGCGCTTGTCTATCGCGGCGTCAACGACCTGCGCATCGAGACGGTCGAGGTGCCCCGCATCCGGCCCGACGAGATCCTCGTGCGCGTGGCGGCCTGCGGCGTGTGCCCGACGGACATCAAGAAGGTCGCAACGGGTTCGGTGCCGCCGCCCCGGATCTTCGGGCATGAGACGAGCGGGACGGTGGCGAAGGTGGGCGCGCGGGTCCGTGGGCTGGCGGTGGGGACGCGGGTGGCGCTGCATCACCACGTGCCCTGCATGGACTGCCACTTCTGCCGTCACCGGGCGTTCGCACAATGCGAGACCTACAAGCGGACGGGCGTCACGGCGGGCTTTGAGCCCTCGGGCGGGGGCTACGCGCAGTACGTGCGGGTGATGTCATTTTGCCTGCCGGGGGTGGTGCCCATCCCGGCGCGCAACACGTTCGAGGAGGGCGCGCTGCTGGAGCCGGTGAACACCGTGTTGAAGGGCGTGGCGATGTTGCCGTTGCTGGCGGGCGACATCGTGCTGGTGGCGGGGCAAGGGCCCATCGGGCTCTTGTTCACACGGCTGCTGGCCTTGCGCGGGATGCGGGTGGTGGCCACGGACCTGTTGCCTGCGCGGCTGCGGATGGCGCGGCGCTGGGGTGCCTGGCGCGCGTGGGATGCCCAGGACCCAGGGTTGGTGGACACGCTGCGCCGGTGGTCGGGCGGGCGCGGCGTGGATGCGGCGATCGTGGCGGTGCCGTCGGACGCGGCCGTGGAGCAGGCGCAGCAGGCGGTGCGGGGCGGCGGCCTGACGCTGTTGTTCGCGCACACGCTGCGGGGCAAGGCGTCGGCCGTGGACCTCGGGCGGGTGTGCGTGGACGAGAAGGGCCTGGTGGGGAGCTATTCCTCGGACTTCACGTTGCAACGCGAGGCGGCACGGGTGGTGTTCTCGCGTCGGCTCGACGTGCGCGGTTTGGTCACGCACCGGTTTCCGCTCGCGGAGGCCGCCACCGCCATCGGGCTGGCGGCCCATCCGGGGCCGGAGTCGCTCAAGGTGATGGTGAACCCTGCAAGCAACGGGGCGCCCTCATGAAGGTTCGCTTCCTCCTGGGCGCGGCCGGCACGGGCAAGACGCATGCGTGCGTCGCGGGGGCGCGGGCGGCCTTGGTCCGTGGGGGCCCGGGCCGCCTGCTTTTCCTGGCACCGAAGCAGGCGACGTTCCAGGTCGAGCGGCAGGTGTTGGCCGAAGACGCCGTGGGCGGGTTCTCGCGGTTGTCGATCCTGTCGTTCGAGCGATTGGCGCAACGGGTGCTGGAGGACTCGGGACAGGCCCGGGACCTGTTGGGCGAGGAAGGCCGGACGATGGTCCTGCGCGCGTTGCTGGAGCGCGAGGCGCCCGCGTTGCGGCATTTCGGGAAGGTGGCCCGAAGCGCGGGGTTGGCGCGCGAACTGTCCGGGATGTTGCGCCGGTTCCAGGAGCACGGGTTGGACGCGGGCCGCATGGAGTCACTGGCGGCGCGCGAGGCCCTGCCCGGCGGGCTGCGCGCCAAGCTCTGGGACGGCGCGCGCCTGCTGCGCGGATGGAAGGCATGGCTGGACGAGGCCGGCCTGGACGACCCGTCGGAACGTGCCTGGCGCGCCATCGACATCCTCCAGCGCGACGGGACGGACACGCCACGCTGGGAGGCCACCTGGATGGATGGGTTCGCGGAGATGACCTCGGCGGAGGTGTCGTTGCTCGCGTCGGTGGCGCGGCGGTCGGACGAGGTGACGGTGGCGTTCTGCCTGGACCGCGCGGCGGCCTCTTCGGGACGGGCCCCGTTGTGGCGCGTGGTGGAGGACACGTTCCATGCCTGCCATGCAGCGTTGTCCGCGCTGGGCGGGGCGGAGGTGGAAGTGGTGGACCTCGGGCGGGATCCGGGCCGGGCGCGGTTCGTGGCAGGCGGCGCGCTGGACGTCTTGGAGCGGCGGGCGGGGGCGGCTGCCGAGGGAGCCTTGCCGGTGGCCGGCGACCCCGGCGTCCGGGTGGTGCGCTGCCGGAACCCGCACGAGGAGGCCGAGGTGGTGGCGCGGCTGGTGATCGACGCGGTGGCCCAAGGGGCTCGCTACCGGGACGTGGCCGTGCTGATGCGTTCCCTGGAGGAGCACGGGCCCTTGCTGGAACGTACGTTCCGGCGCGTGGGCATCCCATGCTTCGTGGACCGTCGCCATCCGCTGCGGCATCACCCGTTGGTCGAATTGATGCGCACGGCGCTGCGGGTGGCGTCGGACCCGGCGTCGGAGCAGGACTGGTTTGCGTGGTTGAAGTGCGGGTTGTTGCCGTTGGAAGGCTGGGATGCGGAGGCGTTGGAGAACCGATTGATGGCGTCGCGATGGGAGGGGCGCCGTTGGATGTGGACAGGGGCCGGGGCGGGCGATGACGGAGGCGGCCACGATCCGGTCCGGATGCGGGTGATGGGGCCGTTGCGCGGGTTCGTGCAGGCGTTGGCCGCACCGGGCGGGCTGGATGGCGGGGGGTTGGCGCGGGCGACGCGGGCGTTGTGGGCCGAGCTGGGCGTGGAGGCCCGGCTGGAGTCCTGGGATGGCGAAGGCGACGGGGCGTTGCGGCACGGGACGGTGTTCCGGGAGGTGTCGGCATGGCTGGACGAGGCGGCGCGGGCGTTCCGCGGGCATCCGATGGAGGCGTCGCAATGGTTGCCGGTGGTGGAGAGCGCGTGGGGTGGGCTGACGGCCGGGGCGGTGCCGCCGACGCTGGACCAGGTGTTGATCGGGGCCGTGGACCGGTCACGGAACCCGGACCTGGAATGGGTGGTGTTGCCGGGATGGGTCGAGGGCGGGTTCCCGGCGGCGGCTCCGACCACGGGGTTGCTGAGCGGGTCGGAGGTGGAGGCGTTGGAGACGGTGGCGGGGGTGGGCCTAGGGCCGACGCCCCTGGACCGTGTGCACCACGAGCACTTCTATGGGTACGTGGCGTTGACGCGGGCGCGTCGCGGGGTGGTGGTGACGTGGGCCGCGGAGGGATTGGGCGGCAAGACGACGGTGGCATCGCCGTTGATCCGCCGTTGGCTGGCGGAGGTGCCGATGGAGACGGGTGCGGCGGTGCTGGAGCCCGGTGCACGGCGGTTGGCGCCGGAGACGCGGACGTCTTGGGAGGCGAATGGCCGGGAACGACTGGGGCCGGCGGTTGCAGAAGCGTTTTGGAGGGGACGGATCGAGACGTCGGCGTCGGCGCTGGAGACGATGGCGTCGTGCCGGTTCCAGTTCTTCGCGCGTCAGGTGCTGCGGCTGAGGGAACGGGACGACAAGGTGGCGGATGCGCGGAAGGAAGGTTCGTGGGCGCACGGGCTTCTGGCGGCGTTCCACCACGAGTTGAGGCGCGAGGGACGGTCGTGGCGGTCGTTGACGCCGTCGGAGGGCCTGGAACGGCTGGGAAGGGTTGCGGCGGCCCTGAGACGGGCGGAGGGCGTGGACCATGCGGGAAGCACCGTGGAGTTCGCCTGGGGACGTGCGGAGCGACAGGTGGCGGAGTGGCTCCGGCATTGGCTGGCGGTGCTGCCGGATTGGCCGGGCGAGCCGGAATGGGTGGAGGCGGCGTTTGGAGGGAGTCCGGACGAGGGCGGGGACGGGGGAACGGTTTGGGGCGTCGTGGAATGGCCAATGCCGGGCGGCGGGGCGCTGGCGTTGCGCGGGCGCGTGGACCGCGTGGACGTGCTGGGCACGGATCCCCAAGGACGGCCGCGGCTCTGGGTGGAGGACTACAAGCGCGGACGGCCGACGTTCAAGCCGGACCGGGTGAAGTGGGGCTTTGACCTGCAACTGCCGTTGTACCTGGAGGTGGCGCGCCGGGCGACGGGGGGCGTTCCCGCCGGGATGACCTACGCGGCCCTGCGCGCAGATCAGACGCGCGGAAGGCACCGGGACGAGCCCGTGGAGTCGGCCGCGCACGCGCACCGTGGCCGGTTTGACTGGGCGTTGGTGCAGGAGGCGGCGGGGCGGCCACCGGATTGGGCCAGGCTGCCGTTCGTCGCGAAGTTCAAGAAGGACGGGACGCCGATGGCGCGGTCCGACGGCGTGGGCCGGGCGCAGTTGCTGGAGGTGATCGACACGGCCGTCCAACGCGCCGTGGAACTGGCGGCGGGGATGGTGTCGGGGGACGTGGCCGTGGCACCGGTTGCGGACGGGAAGGAGCTGCCGTGCGACCTGTGCGCGTACCGGGGCGTGTGCCGGGTGGGCGCCGGCGTGGACCTGCGCGAGTGAGGGCCGCCGAACGAGGGGCGGGGAGCAAGGGGCGGGGGGCGGTCCGGAATGCCAAGTCCACGCGTCACGTGCCTCTTCCGGCGCAGGATGAACGCGGGATGCAAGGTCACGCTGAGTGCCACGAGGTCTTGGCAGCGGACCCACCGGGGACGCGCTCGGTCTCCGGAAATGCACGGAGCGATCTACGGACGTCACAGGAGGGACGCAGAAGCTGCGGTAACCGGGGAGATCGATCCTCTCGACATCTGCGCGGTCTGCGACATCCGCGGATCAAGACCCCTCCATGCACCGTGACGTGAGGATCTCGACCCGGAATCCGGGCTTGCCGTGATGGCCCGGCGCTTGGCACAACCATGCGCGTGAATCCGGTGATTGGGATTGGCTCGTCGGTGATTGGCGCCCGTGGAGGGCGTCGCTGAACGAGTTTTACCCGAAGGCAAAACCCCGTTCCGCGACGCGGAACGGGGTTTTGCATTTCACGGGCACGCACGGCCAAGGACATGAAACCCCAGGTGGAAATCTATGACACGACCCTGCGCGACGGCTCGCAGGGCGAGGGCGTCAACTTCTCGGTGGCAGACAAGCTGCGGATCGCGGAGCGGCTCGACCAGTTCGGCGTGCACTACATCGAGGGCGGCTGGCCGGGGTCGAACCCGAAGGACATCGAGTTCTTCAAGGAGGCGCGCCGGCGCACGTTCCGGCGGGCGCGCCTCGCGGCGTTCGGCTCCACGCGCCGCAAGGGCGTGGCGGTGGAGGACGACGAGCAGGTGCGCCTCCTGCTGGAGGCGGGCACGCCCGTCGTGACCATCTATGGCAAGACCTCGCTCCTCCACGTCCGCGAGGTGCTGCGGTGCTCGCCCGACGAGAACCTCGGGATGATCGGCGACACGGTCCGGTACCTGAAGGACCACGGGAAGACGGTGATCTACGACGCGGAGCACGGGTTCGACGGGCACAAGCTGGACGGCGAGTACGCGATGGCGACGTGGCAGGCGGCGGAGAAGGCGGGGGCGGACCTGGTGGTGTTGTGCGACACGAACGGCGGCTGCCTGCCGGGCGAGGTGGCGGAGGTCACGCGTCTGGCGCGAGGCCGGCTGACGACGCCGGTGGGCATCCACACGCATGACGACATTGGCCTGGGCGTGGCCAACGCGTTGGCGGCGGTGGAGGCCGGGGCGCGGCACGTGCAGGGGACGGTCAACGGCTACGGCGAGCGCACGGGCAACTGCAACCTGGTCACGGCGCTCCCCTGCCTCCAGCTCAAGATGGGCCTGCGCGTCGTCACGCCCGCCACGCTCCGCAAGCTCAAGGACCTCTCCCAGTTCGTGGACGAGATCGCCAACATCCGCCACAACCCGCGCCAGCCCTGGGTGGGTTCCGCCGCGTTTGCCCACAAGGGCGGCACGCACGTCAACGCGGTCCAGAAGCTCGCCGCCAGCTACGAGCACGTGGACCCGTCGCTCGTGGGCAACGCCCGCAACATCCTCGTCAGCGACCTCTCCGGCCGGGCCAACATCCTCATGAAGGCCCGTTCCCTAGGCCTGGACCTCGACGAGTCCAAGCCCGAGGTGAAGGCGATCTTGCAGCGCGTGAAGGACCTCGAGCACGAGGGCCACGAGTTCGAGGCCGCCGAGGCCTCCCTGTCGTTGCTCGTGCGGCGCATGCTCCAACCCGGCCTTCAGCCCCGCTTTGTCGTCGAGGCCTACCACGTCTCCATGCGCGGCAACCCCTCCGACTCCGTGTGCGAGGCCACCGTCAAGGTCCGCGTGGGGGACGCCGTCCACCACACCGTGGCCGATGGCGACGGCCCGGTGAACGCGCTGGACGGCGCGTTGCGGGCCGCCTTGTCGCGGTCCTTCCCGCGCATCGGCAAGGTGCGCCTCACGGACTACAAGGTCCGCATCCTCGACGGCGTGGCCGGCACCGCCGCGCGCACCCGCGTGTTGATCACCTCCACCGACGGCTCCCGCGAGTGGGGCACCGTGGGCGTGAGCACCAACATCATCGCCGCCTCCCTCCATGCCCTCGTCGAGAGCATGGAGCACGCGCTGGGGGGATAAGCGCGGGCAACGCCAACCCGCCGTCCCGAAGGGCGTCCTTCCCATGCGCGGCGGGGTTCCATAGGGTTCGCCCTCCATTCGGGCACGATGGCGAGCGTCCACATCAAGACCTACGGCTGCCAGATGAACGAGCGCGACAGCGAGGCCGTCGCGGCGTCGTTGGTCGCGCGCGGCCATGTCCTGGTGGAGGACGAACGCGGCGCGGACGTGGTCCTCCTCAACACGTGCAGCGTGCGCGACCTGGCGGAGCAAAAGGCCCTGGGCAAGATGCGCGCCATCGCGGGGCATAGCCGGCTGCATCAGCCCGGCAAGATCCTGGGATTCCTCGGCTGCATGGCGCAGTCGCGGGCCGACGAGCTGGTGCGGGACGTGCCAGGCGTGCGCCTGGTCCTGGGCACCCAGAAGGCGCATCACGCGGGCGAGCACGTCGATGCGCTCTTGTCCGGGCGCGCCGAGACGGTGGTGGACACGGCGGAGGAGGAGGGGAGCCAGTCGCGCATCGACGCGCACCTGCCGGCGAACGGGGCTGGACCGGTCCCGGCGCGGGCGGTGACGGCGTTCGTGAGCATCATGCAGGGCTGCAACCAGCACTGCACCTTCTGCATCGTGCCGTTCACGCGCGGGCGCGAGCGGAGCCGTCCCATCGACGAGATCGTGGCGGAGGTGCGCGGGCTCGTGGCGCGGGGCGTGCGCGAGGTGACGTTGCTGGGGCAGATCGTGACAAGCTTCGGGCGCCGTGAGGTTCCCGTGCGCAACGGTCGGAGCGGGTTCGTGCAATTGCTGGACGCGTTGCAGGAGGTCGAGGGCCTCGTTCGCATCCGGTTCACGTCGCCGCATCCCAAGGGCTATGGCGACGACCTGGTGGAGGCGTACGGCCGGCTGCCAAAGCTGGTGGAAAGCGCCCACCTGCCCTTGCAGTCCGGGTCGGACCGCGTGCTGAAGGCGATGCACCGGGGGTACACGCGGGAGCGTTTCGAGGCGTTGGTGGATCGGCTGCGGGCGGTGCGCCCGTCGATGGGCATCACCACGGACATCATCGTGGGCTTCCCCGGCGAGACGGAGGAGGATTTCCAGCAGACGATGGACCTGTGCCAGGCGGTCCAGTTCGACAATGCCTTCGTGTTCAAGTACTCGCCCCGGCGGGACACGCCGGCCGCGACGATGGAAGGCGCGTTGCCGCAGGAGGTGATCGAGGAGCGGCACCGGCGGTTGCTGGACCGGATCAACGAGGTGGGGGCGCGGCGCTACGAGGCCCTGGTGGGGCGGACGGTGGAGATCTTGGTGGAGGGCCCAAGCCGGAGGAACGCGGCGCGGCTGGAGGGGCGCACGCGCTGCAACAAGATCGTGGTGTTTCCGGGCGCGCCGCGGCACGTGGGGCAGGTGATGGACCTTCGGGTGGAACGCGTCGGAACCTTTACGTTGTATGGCGACCCGGCGGTGGTGGGGGTGCTGGACGAGCGAGAGACGGAGGGCGTGAGATCATGAAATTGTCGGAGGTTTACCTGGGAGTTGGGGCGGCACACCTGTTGGCGGGACTGGCGATGCTGCTGAAGCCGTCGGGGGCGGGCGAATGGCTCCGGGCGTTCCCGCGCAAGGTGGGGATCGGGATGTTCCTGATGCTGGCGGGGACGGCGTGGTTTGTGTCGAACCTGTACCGGTCGGAGATCCAGGACTTCGCGGAGTGGCGCCCGGTGTTGTACGGGGGCTTTGGGTTGCTGGGCGTGGGCTGCTGCATCTTCGTGCAGGACTACCTGTCGGTGCGCGGGGCGTGCGTGGTGGCGTTGCTGGCCTGCGACGTGGTGCTGGACGTGCGTCGGCCCAGCGACAGCCCGTGGTCGTTGGTCCTGTCGTTCTGGAGCTACGCGGTGATCGTGTGCGCGGTGTGGTGGGTGGGTTCGCCGTGGCGGGTGCGGGACCTGACGGCGTGGCTGGCGTCCTCGCCCGCCCGCGTCACGCGCCTTGGGGCGGCCCTGGCGACATTTGGCGCGGCAGTGGCGTTGCTGGCGTTGACGGAGCGGGGCTGAGGTCCGACGCACGAGGGCTGAGGCTTGCGCGCGGGTCCAGACGCCCAGAAACCGCAGCCCCGATGCCCTCGCGCGGAGGGCGTCGCCCTTCCTGGCCTCACGGCTTGGGCGGCCCGAAGCAGTAGAGGGAACCGTCCTCGGACCCCACGAGCACGTGGCCGGGCACGATGGCCGGTGAGCTTTGCACCGGTTGGCCGATCTCGAACTGCCATGCCTCCGTGCCGTCGGCCAGCAACACGGCATACAGGCGGCCGTCATCGGACCCGAAGAAAACCTTTCCATCCGCGACGACCGGCGAGCTCTCGACCTTGCCGCGCGTCTGGAAGGTCCACACGCCCTTGCCGGTATCGCGCTCGACGCAATGCAGGCGCTTGTCGCGCCCGCCAAAGAGCACGCGCTGGGCGGTGATGGCGGGCGAGGTGGCGTAGGGGAAGGCGCGGTCGCGATAACGCCATGCGACCTTGCCCTCCTTGAGGTCCACGCAGAGGAACTCGTTCTCGTAATGGCCCAGGTAGGCACGCCCTCCGGCGATGGCCGCCGACCCAATGATGGGCGCGCCGGCCTCGATTTCACGGGCCTTGGAGCCATTGCTGAGCTGCAAGACATGGACGAAGGCGTCGCATCCTCCGAACGCCGTGAGGCCCTCGGACACGGCGGGCGACCCATTGATGTAATTGCCCGTTTCGTACACCCAGTTGGTGCGGCCGGTGAGGGCGTCCAGGGAGTACAGCTTGAAGTCGTAGGATCCCACGAGGACGGCCTTGTTGCCGGTTCCAGGCGGCTGGTACCACGACGCGCTGGACTTGACCTTCTCCTCGAAGCCGACGGTCCAGAGGACCTTCCCGGTGGCTGCGTCGAGGCAGTAGAAGTTGGTGTTCACGTCGCCGATGTAGAGGCGTCCGTCGAGGACGAGCGGCGACGCCTCCACCGGGCCGCTGACGGGCGTGGCCCAACGCCGCGCGCCGTCGGCCAAGGCCAGGCAATAGACATTGGAAGACGCGGAGCCCACGAAGACGTTGGAACCCACGACGGCGGGCGACGACGACACGGGCCCGCCGGTCTTGAACGTCCAGCGGAGGTGCAGCGGCAGGGCGACCTGGGCGTCGGACACGCCCGTCAACGCGGGGTCGCCGCGGAACATGGGCCAGTCGGAGCCGAGTGCCACGGGGGGCAGCCAAGCCAGCACGGCAAGGGCCATGGCCAGGAAGGGGACAAGCGCCGCGTTCATGGGGGAACCTTTTGGATGGATTGGGATGGAAGGCAAGGGGCGGCCCGTCACCACCAACCCTCCGCCCAGCGCAGGCGGAACCACGGAAAGGCAATTTCGAGGAGGGTCACGACCATGAACGTGACGGACAACACGCCGTTGAGCTTGAAGAAGGCAACGTTGATGGAGACGGCGTCCCGGCGCCGCGCGATGAGATGTTCCATCAAGAGGAGGCCGAGGATGAGCACCATGCCGATCCAATAGGTGAGCCGGAACCGGCAAAGGCCCCCGAAGACGACGAGCACGCCCCACATGAACAGGTGGGCGAGGAAGGCGACGCTCATGGCGTTGCGCGGGCCCCAGCGGACCACGAGCGAATGGAGGCCCTCGCGCCGGTCGAACTCGTAGTCCTGGGTGGCGTAGATGATGTCGAGGCCCACGAGCCACAGGACGACGGCGAGGCCGAGGACGACGGGAACCAAGGCGCCCTGGCCAAGGTCGAGGCGGCCGTCCACGCGCGGCAGGAAGTCCACGGTGCCCTTGACCGCCAGCCAAGCGCCGACGGGCGCCGCCGCCAACGCCAGTCCCAGCCAGACGTGCGTGAAGTCCGTGAACCGCTTGGTGAGGGAGTAGAAGCACACCAGGAACAAGGCGACGGGCGACAAGGCGAGGCACAACGGGTTCAGGCCCCATGCCGCCAAGACCAGCAACCCGCCGCTGCCCGCGCACAAGGCCATCGCGCCCGTCAGGCTCACGATCCCCTGGGGAAGGTGGCGCCCCGCCGTCCTCGGGTTCCGCGCGTCATACCGGCGGTCCACGATCCGGTTGAACGCCATCGCGCACGTCCGCGCTCCCACCATCGCGACCAGCACCAAGCCGAGCGTCCGCCACCCCGGCCATCCACGGGTTGCTCGTGCCGCCACCGCCATCGAGGCCAGCGCGAACGGCAGGGCAAACACCGTGTGGCTGAACTTCACGAACGAACCCCACTTGGCCACCTCGCGGATCATGCGGGCGCACCCTGCCCCACTTCGCCGCCGTTCTCCAGAACGGGGACGTTGGGATTGCAGGGGCTTGCTCGTCCGGTCTTCAATCCGTCCATGGCGTCCGTTGCTTCCCATCCTTGGAAATTCTTTCGCGCCGGCGGCTTCGACCAGGTCAAGCTCGCCACCGGGGCGGACCTCGCGAACCTTCCTCAGCTCGACCTGAAGCTCTGGGTCGCGCTGGCGTGCCCCACCACCGGGCTGGAGTTCGACGCCCGCACCCTCGCCTTGATCGACGCCGACAAGGACGGCCGCATCCGCGCCCCGGAGCTGATCGCCGCCATCCAATGGACCGTGGCACGGCTTCGCAGCGCGGACTCGCTCATCCCGGGCGCCGACGGCCTGCCGTTGTCCGCCATCGACGAGTCCAAGCCCGAGGCCAAGGTGCTCCTGGCGTCCGCACGCAAGATCCTCGCCTGCCTCGGCAAGCCCAACGCCGACGCCATCACCTCTGCCGACGTGGGCGACAACGCCCGCATCTTCAGCCAGACCGTCTTCAACGGCGACGGCGTCATCGTGCCGGAGTCGGCCTCCGACGACGCCACGCGTTCCGCCATCGCGGACATCATCGCCACCGTGGGGTCGGTGCCGGACCGTTCAGGCAAGCCTGGCGTGGACGCGGCCAAGATTGAGCAATTCATGGCGGCGGCGGCGGCGTTGGACGCATGGGTCCAGCGGTCGGAGACCGAGCCGGCCATCCTTCCTTTGGGCGCGGGCACGGCGGCGGCGGCGGATGCGGTGCGGGCGGTGAAGGCCAAGGTGGATGACTTCTTCGGGCGTTGCCGCCTGGCGGCCTTCGATGGGCGGGCGCTGGCGGCGTTGAACCGGGACGAGAAGGACTACGCGGCCGTGGCGGGCAAGGAACTGCCGATCAACGCGGCGGACGTGGCGTCGTTCCCCGTGGCACAGGTGGCTCCGGGCCGCGCCTTGCCGCTCGGCACGGGCGTGAACCCGGCGTGGGCGGCGGCCCTGGCGGGCCTTGCCTCCGCCGCCGTCACCCCGTTGCTGGGGGCGCGCGATGCATTGTCCGAGGCCGACTGGCTGCAAATCCTCGGGAAGCTCGGGCCGCATGAATGCTGGCGTGCCGGCAAGGCCGGGGCCGAGGTCGAGAAGCTGGGAATCGGGCGCGTGCGCGCCCTGCTGGCCCCGGCGGTGCGCGAGGCGTTGCTCGGGCTCATCGCCCGCGACAAGGCCGAGGAGGCCGAGTCCAACGCCATCGCCGACGTCGAACGGCTCGTCCTGTTCCACCGGGACCTCTACCGGCTTGCGACGAACTTCGTGAACTTCAAGGACCTCTACGACGGGGGCAGCCCGGCCATCTTCCAGGTGGGCACGCTCTACCTCGACCAACGGTCCTGCACCCTGTGCCTCAACGTGGAGGACGCCGGACGCCATGCCGCCATGGCGGGCCTCGCCGGGGCCTACCTCGCCTACGTCGATTGCATCCGTCGCGCCTCCGGCAAGAAGAAGTCCATCGTCGCCATCTTTTCCCAGGGGGACGACCAGAACCTCATGGTCGGCCGCAACGGCGTCTTCTTTGACCGCCAGGGCCGAGACTGGGACGCCACGATCACCAAGATCATCAGCAACCCCATCTCCATCCGGCAGGCCTTCTTTGCCCCGTACAAGAAGTTCGCGCGCCTCATCGAGGAACAGGTCGCCAAGCGCGCCGCCGCCGCCGACTCCGCCGCCGACGCCAAGCTGGCGGCAGCCGCCGAGAAGGCCGCGAACGCGGACAAGGCCGCCGCAGACAAGGCCAAGCCCGCGGATGCGAAGAAGGTGGACGTGGGGGCCGTCGCCGCGCTCAGCGTGGCGTTCGGCGCCATTGGCGGGTTTGTCACCGCCATCGTGACCGGGGTTTCGAGCGCCTTCGCCCTACACGGGCCGCTCGCCATCGTCGGGATCGTGCTGGGCATCATGGCCGTCATTTCCGGGCCCTCGATGATCCTGGCGTACATCAAGCTGAGGAAGCGCAACCTCGGCCCGATCCTCGACGCCAACGGGTGGGCCTTGAACGCCCCGGCGCGGATCAACGTCCCGTTCGGCACCTCGCTCACCGGCATCGCCAAGCTCCCGCCCGGAGCCTCCATCGACTTCAAGGACTCCTTCGCGGAGAAGTCCGTCCCATGGAAGCGATGGGTCGTCCTCGCGCTCCTCGCCTACCTGGGTTGGGGCTATTACAAGGGCCAGTACGACGGCAACCTGCCGCCCGCCCTCAAGAGCGTCCGCATCCTCGGGTCCTTGTCGCCGCTTGCCAGCACAGCCGGAGCCGCCCAGCCCACCGCGGACGCGGCCAGGACCAACGCGCCGGTCGCCAAACCTTGATGCCGCACGGTGCCCTTCGCCGAGGTCCGGATGGATTCCGCGCCCCGGGGCTGGTTGCTGGCACCCCATGCCCGGGCCGTCCCGGACTTCCATGAGCCACCACGCCCGACATGACCGCCGGGTCCCGCATCACGTCCTGGGGCTGTGGTTGCTCCGGGCACTGGTCGCCTCCGGCATCCTGATCACCGCCTCCCTCAGCATCGGCACGATCGGGTATCGGCACTTCGCGGGCTTGGGCTGGATCGACGCCTTCTACAACGCGGCCATGACCCTGACCGGCATGGGAACCGTGGCCGAAATGAAGACGGACGCCGCCAAGCTGTTCGCATCCGCCTACGCCCTGTTCTCCGGCGTCGTGTTCGTCACGGCGGCCGGCATCATGGTGACCCCGTTTTTCCGACGCGTGCTGCATCACTTCCACCTGGACCGCGCCTCGGGGCAGTGAGGTCGGACCAAGGCATCGAAGCCGCGCCCAAGGATGGGTGAGATCCCCACGCCGTGCCGCCCGCCGATCCAAAACGGTTGCGGCCGATGCTTGGGACAAGACCCAGACGGCCTTGCGACCACCTTTCGCCCCCCGCTTCCCGCTTCCCGCTTCCCCTTCGCCCCGGTGCCCGGATTCGAGGCTGTGCAGCCGGGCGGCGGCCGCGATACGGTTTTCCCGGCATGGAAATCCCGGTTGTCCTGACGAGCCGTCTCCAGCGGGTCCGGCTGTTCCTCTGCGACGTCGATGGCGTGCTGACGGAGGCGCGCGTGACGATGGGCGGGCCGCAGGGGGAGCAGAAGGTATTCCACATCCGCGACGGGCTCGGGCTGCGGCTGTTGCAAACGGAGGGCATCCGCGTGGGTTGGGTGAGCGCAAGGCCCTCCCAGGCCACCACCGAGCGCGCGCAGGACATCAAGGTGGACTACCTGCGCCAATCCAGCGCGCCCAAGGTTTCCGTGGTGGAGGAGCTGCTCCGCGAGACGGGGCTGGGTTGGGACGAGGTCTTGTTCATGGGCGACGACGTCCTGGACCTGGGGGTCCTTCGCCGCGTTGGGTTTGCAGCGGTTCCCTCGGACGCCATCGACGAGGCGCGACGGATGGCGCACTACGTCTGCCGGAACGCCGGCGGCTGCGGCGCCGTGCGCGAGGTGGTGGACCTCGTCCTCAAGGCGCAGGGACGATGGGATGCCATGATTGGGAAGTATTCGGCCTAGCCTCCAAGGCGACACGATGGACCCGGCAGCAGGCATGATGGCGAGCGCGACAATCCAGGCGGGCCTGTGCGGAGGTGCGTTGCTCTGGATGCTGGCGCTCCACGCCCAAGCCCCGACGCAGGACGCCCCAGGCTCCACGCTTCGGGACTGGAGCTTCACCTTGCAACGGGAAGGCAAGATCCAGGCACGGTTCAAGGGAGCCCGCGCCGTCCCCGTCGGACCACGAACCTTCGACGTCGAGGACCTGCGCGTGAACACCTTTGCGCCCGATGGCGACGCGCAGATCACGGCCGAATCCCCCGCCTGCCGCGTCCTGGTCACGAACGACGCGTTCATCATCACGTCGCCCGGGCCCGTCCGGATCGTCCATGCAGACGGCCGCTTTTCGGTGGATGGCGTCGGCTTTCGCTGGGACCACGGCGCGGGGCGGCTGACGATTTCCAACCGGGTGCAGACGATGGCGCGCGTGCGCTTGCCGCCCCCGGGCCGGAAGGAGCAGCCTTGAAGGGCAGACACGACATGAATCGAACCTTAAGCCGGGCCCTGTGGATGCTCCCGACGACGCTAGCGTTGGCGCAGGAGCCCGCGCCGCCCGTGCAAATCAAGTCGGGCACGTGGGAGTTCGACTACCAAACGGGCACCCAGCACTACTGGGGTGACGTGGAGGTGACCTTGCCCGGCCTGCTCAAGCTGGCGTGCGCCGACCTCGTCACAGTGCAGCAATCCAGCACGAACCGGCCGGATGCCCTCGTGGCGACGACCAACGTCGTGATCGAGATCACGCGCCAGCCCGCGAAGCCCGGCGACGCGCCCATGGTCATCAAGGCCTACGGCGACCGCGCCGTGTACACGGCCACCAACGAGCTGGTGACCCTCACCGGCGCCGCGCCCCGCATCGTCGCACCGCAGGGCTCCACGCGGGCCAACGTCATCACCTACGACCTCGCCACGGGCAAGATCCGCGCCATGGGCGGGCATGTTTCGGAGCTCAACATCGACGTCATCAAGTCGATGCGGCGCACGAATGCCCCGCCTGCGGCCCCCGCCGCCCGCTAGCCGCTTCGTCGCCATGCCGGACCCAGCCCAAGCAGGCGAGCCGCTCCTGGACGTCACGGGCCTCGCCAAGGCCTACCGGGGCCGACGCGTCGTCGATGGCGTGTCCATCCGGGTGAACGCCGGCGAGGTCGTGGGCTTGCTGGGCCCCAATGGAGCGGGCAAGACCACCTCGTTCAACATGGTCGTCGGGCTCGTCCGGCCCGACGAAGGGGCCGTGCGCTTCTGCGGTTCGGACATCACGGGCCTCGCGATGCACGAGCGGGCCCGGCGCGGGATTGGCTACCTGACGCAGGAGCCGAGCGTGTTCCGCAAGCTGACGGTGGAGGACAACCTTCGGGCGATCCTGGAGACCATCGATTGCCCGCGTGCGGAGCGGGCGGTGCGGTTGAACTACCTCCTGGACGAGCTGGACCTGGCACGGCTTGCGAAGAGCAAGGCGTACCAGCTCAGCGGCGGGGAGAAACGCCGCCTGGAAATCACGCGCGCCCTCATCACCAGCCCGCGCCTGTTGCTCATGGACGAGCCGTTCGCCGGGATCGACCCCATCGCGGTGCACGAGGTCCAGAAGATCGTGCGCCGCCTCCGGGAGCGGGGCCTGGGGATCCTCATCACGGACCACAAGGCGCGCGAGATGCTGAAGCTGGTGGACCGGGCGTACCTGATCCACCAAGGGCGCGTCGTGTACGAGGGCCCCGCAGACCAGCTCGTGAACGACCCGAAGGCCCGCGAGATTTACCTGGGGCCAGACTTCAACTTGTAGGAGGCACGATGGCCATCGTGGCGCTTCCCTTCCTCGCGGCGTTGGCGGGCTTGCTGGGATGGCCGCTGGTGTTGGGCCTGATGCCGACCATGGCTGGCTGGCTACGATGGGCCGGGCTGGACGTGGAACGGGCGCGGCGCGGGCGTCGATGGGGACTGTGGGGATACCTTTCGATGGTGGGGCTGGTTTCGGTGCAGGTCGGGTTGTTCTGGCTGGGGTTGTCGCTGGAGGCATGGGACGGGGAGAAGCTGGCGATCATCATGATTCCCATGGTGGGGTACACGGCAACGGTGGGATTGGCGGGGGCCACGGTGGTGGGCGCGGTGTTGGGATGCTTTGCGGGAGGAACCAAGGGCGAAAATCCATGAAGACGGCGCAACCGACGGTCCAGACGTTCTACACGGACAACGCGGCGCAGCTCGGGCTGCACCTGTTGGCGGGCGCGGGCGGGTTGTCGCGGGTGATTCGCGAGCCCACGGTCAACCGGCCGGGCCTGGCGTTGGCCGGGTTCCGGAAGTACTTCGCGCCGCGCCGCGTGCAGGTCATGGGCAACGTGGAGACCGCGTATCTCCGCACCCTGGAGCCCATCCTGCGCCAGCAACGCTACCAGGAGTTCTTTGGGTCCCGGATCCCGTGCGTGGTCCTCTGCCGGGGAATCAAGCCGGAGAAGGCCTTCCTCCAGGCGGCGGAGAAGGGGGGAATCCCCGTGCTCCAGACGGGACTGGTGACCATGAAGTTCATCAACCTCGCGACCCTGGCCTTGGAGGCGTTGTTTGCCCCGCGAACCCAGGTGCACGGCAGCATGGTGGACATTCAGGGCATCGGCGTCGTCATCCAGGGCGAGTCCGGCATCGGCAAGAGCGAGGCCGTCCTCGGGCTGCTCGAGCGCGGCCATTCGCTGGTGTCCGACGACATCACGCGACTGATCCTCGAGGACGGCCGCAACGTGATCGGGTCGGGCAAGGAGCTAACCCGAAACCTCATGGAGGTGCGCGGGATCGGCATCATCGACGTGGCGGCGATGTTTGGCGTGGCGGCCATCCGCCCGACGAAGCTGGTGAACCTGGTGGTGACGTTGAAGCCCTGGGAGAAGGTGGAGGACGTGGACCGGCTCGGGTTGGAGGAACGGCACGTGGAACTGCTGGGCGTGGCGGTGCCCCACATGGAAATCCCCGTGCGACCCGGGCGCGACCTCGCCCGGTTGGTGGAGGTCGCCGCCTTCCAGACCAAGCTCAAGCTCGCCGGGATTCATCCCGCACGGGAACTGAGCCAACGCCTCACCGAGGCCATGCAGTCGATCTAGCGGCGGCCACCAGCCCCGCCTTGGGCGGCCGAATCATCTACCCGACCCCACTGCCCTCGAAGTCCTTCCCGCCTCACGCCGAGAGGGCTGCGATTGACGATTCGGGAACGGTTGGGAAACCTGCCCGAGTGAGCGCTTTGACACGAGTCGAATCCGAAATCGTCGCCCTGACCTCCAAGGACCAAAGGACACTTTTGGCGTGGCTGCAGGGACGCTTGGAAACGGTGAGCGGGCCGGCATCGACAGAGCCCGAGCCGTTGAGGGTTTTTCGTGATCTTCAAAAGGAAGTTGGCCTCGATCGGACCGGAGCCATGGCTTGGAAGTCTGCGGTGTCGGATGCACGCCGTTAGGGCCCCGCATGCGAATTCTGCATGGTTCACCTCGATACCAACTTTCTGATTGATGCGCTCGTGCCAGGGAGCCCTCAGGAAACCCAGTTGGCGGAGTGGCTGGGCTCCGGCGAACCGGTTGGACTGAGTTCGATGGCTTGGGGCGAATTCTTGTGCGGCCCACTCTCAGAATCCGCAGAGGCGCTTGCCCGCCGGTTGTTCCCCGACGCCGTCGCCCTGGATCGACTGGATGCTGAAAAGGCGGCACGCCTGTTCAACCTGACCGGACGTCGCACGAAAACCTACGCCGACTGCTGCATCGCCGCCGTGGCCATCCGGGTCGATGCCATCCTGGCGACCAGCAACCGCAGCGACTTCGTGCCGATGGTGCCGCATGGCTTTGTGCTTGCATGAGCCGGGGATCCCGCGACGGAGCCTTCGGATCTGAGTGGATTCCAAGACGGCTTTTTGGTTGGCCGTGTTCGCGCTGCTGGCAATCCTCGGAGCATTCACATGAAGACGATCCAACTGGTTTCCTGGGCGGCGGGCACGGCCGCCGTGGCGGCGTTCGCGGCGGGCGTGGGCTACGACAACACCCCCCAAATACCCGGCCAAAAGTGGCGGGTGCATGACAAGGACCGGCCCAACCCGCCCGTGGTCGCGCCCGCCGAGACGTTCAGCCACGGCGCGGCGGCACCGGCGGACGCGAAGGTGTTGTTTGATGGAAAGAGCCTCGCCGCATGGAAGAGCGGGAAGGGCGACGCCAAGTGGAAGGTCGAGGACGGAGCCTTCGTGGTGACCAAGGGCGGCGGCGACATCGAGACGCGCGAGAAGTTCGGCGACTTCCAACTGCACATCGAGTGGTCGGCCCCCAACCCGCCGAAGGGCGACAGCCAGGGGCGAGGCAACTCCGGGATCTTCCTGCATGGCTTGTACGAGGTGCAGGTGCTGGACGTGTACAACAACAAGACCTACGCCGATGGCCAGGCCGGCGGCCTCTACGGCCAGTGGGCGCCCCTCGCCAACGCCATGAAGAAGCCCGGCGAGTGGAACGCCTACGACATCATCTTCGAGGGCCCGCGCTTCGACGACGCCGGCAACGTCACCCGCAAGGCCTCCGTCACCGTCCTCCACAACGGCGTCGTCCTCCATCACCGCCAGGAGTTCAACGGCCCCACCGGCCACCAGAACGTCCCCAAGTACTTCAAGTACGACGGCACCGGCCCCATCCGGCTCCAGGACCACGGCGACCCCGTGCGCTTCCGCAACATCTGGATCCGGCCCCTCGGGACCTACGACCGCCCCGAGAACTGACCCTTGAAGAACATCGTCTATTTCGACCTCGAGACGCAGAAGTCGGCCGACGAGGTCGGCGGCTGGGACAAGGTCCGCGACCTCAAGATGAGCGTCGGGGTCACGTACAGCACGCAGCGCGGCGGCTACAAGATCTACGGCGAGCGCGAGGTGCCTGACCTGATCCGCGAACTTCAACGGGCGGACCTCGTGGTGGGCTTCAACGTGGTGCGCTTCGACTACGAGGTGTTGCACGGGTACACCGTGTTCGACCTGTCGCAGCTCCCCACCCTCGACATGCTCGTGGTCTTGCACGAGCGGCTGAAGCATCGCCTGTCGCTCGATTCCATCGCCAACGCGACGTTCGGGCTCGAAAAGACCAGCGAGGGGCTCCAGGCCATCCAGTGGTTCAAGGAAGGCCGCCTGATGGAGATCGCCGAGTACTGCTGCTACGACGTCAAGCTCACCAAGCTCGTCCATGAGCACGGCGCGCGGCATCGGCAGTTGTTCTACAAGAATCGCTTCGGGGCGAAGCTCAGCGTGGCCGTGGACTGGTAGGCAACGCCGTCAGGGGATCGCCTCGCCGTAGGCGTGCTCCTTCAGCCATTGAAGGTCCCGGCTGCCGGGATGGTAGATCGTCCAGTGGTTGGGCAGCCACGGCGGCGCCGCCTCCTCCAACGTCCGCGAATCGACCCATTTCGGCGTGTCCACGTGGCCATCCGCGAACGTCGCCACGCCCCGCGCGCCATGCCCCACGGAGGGCAGGTGATAGAACAGGTCCTTGAAGAAGCCCCGGTGCACGACAAACGACGCGTGGCACACGTTGCCCGGGGCCACGTCGATGAACGTGAACAACTCCGAGGGCCGCGAGGCCGAGACGTCGCCCGACTTCTCGAACAACCGGCGCCCGCCCAGGTGCAGCCAAGGATCCGGCACCGCCCCGTTCATGGCGACGTTCAAGGCGTAGCTGCGGGTCTTGGGGTATTCCTTGCCACCCATCTCCACGCGGCTCCGGTCGGCGGGGCAACGGTACGTCCCGAGCGTCCGGATGTAGTCCGCGAAGGCCGCACGACGCGGGTCCAGCAGCCATGACCGGTTGGTGAAGCCACGGGGGTCCGTGTGGGTGTTGCCGAGGACCCACAGCCGTTGGTTGCCCACCTCCTCCTCCGACCCATGGCCGTTCAGGGGCAGGGCCTCGGCATGGTCCGCCGCGTACATCGACCATGCGAGGGCGAGCTGCCGCTGGTTGTTGATGCAGCCGGAGCGCAGCGCCGCGCGACGTGCCTGGACCAACGCGGGCAGCAGGAGGGCCGCGAGGATCGCGATGATCGCAATGACCACCAGCAACTCGATCAACGTGAACCCGGTCGCTCGTGCCTGGTGCCGTGTCTTCAATGGGACGGCCCCCACGCGTGCATGTCTCGTGCCGGGTTCATGGCCCCGTCCATGGCCCAAGCCCACCCGAGGCCACCAGTTCCACCATGCTGCCATCCAACCCCTTGATCACCCCGTCGAACACCACCGCATCCCCCACCCGCGCCAGTGCCTGACGACGGCCACCGCCCTCCGCCATGACGATGGTGCGGTCGGCCGTCACAAACACTCGCGTCGCAAAGGACGGCGCCGTGACCCGGGCACGGACGCGGACCGGCGTTTCGGAGCGCCGAAACACCACGTCGAAGGGCGCCATGAACAACGGCTTGTCCACGTCCGCCACGACGCCATGGAAGCGCGCCTTCACTCCCTTGTAGCGCGCCAGGGCGGCGGCGGGGTCCGATCCGAAGTGCGACACGACATGGGCGAGGTCCACGGTCGAACCCTCGTGTAGCCGCCCCTCCAAGGCGGGCGCGGGCCCGGCCTGGACGGCGGCCTGCGCGGCGGCAGGCGTCAGCCATGGGGCGGGCGAGGAACGTGAAGCACCGCCTGCGGCAGACGCAGCCGCTTCAGGCACCGTTTTCAACCGACGGACCTCGGACTCAAGACGACGAACCTCCGCCTCCAACGCCTCGACCCGTTGTGACCGCGCCTCCAGCGCCTCCAAGCGCTCGCGGGGAATGGAAACATCCTCGGCAAGGACACCGGTGGCGATGGCTCCGACGGCCATCCAACCCATCAAGACCGAAGCGGCCCGGAAAGCCCCCCAACCCAGAGCCAGGGCGAGGCAATGAACTCGTGGCACCATGGAGCCATCATGCCGCCGCCCGAAGGGCGCCGTCCATCACGGCTTGGGGGGACGAAGACGAGAGCCGGACTTCAACCAACGCAAGAACTCCATCTCGAACACCCCACGGTTCAACCGGGTGAAGTCGCACGCCACGAGGAGCCCCATGTCCTGCGTCGTGCACATCCACGGGGAACTCCTTCCGAGAACCGCACCGTGCCACCTACGGCTTCGCGCCCTTGAGGTACGCGAGGACCTGGGTGGCTTGGTCGGACGTGGAGCCCTTGGGATCCACCCACACGCAGGTACCGTCCTTGAAGAGGAACGCCGAGCGGCTGGCCATGCCGACGAGGTTCTTCACGCCGAAGGCCTCCGTGACCTTCTTCTCGTGGTCGGCCAGCAGTCGGAACGGGAAGCTATATTCGTCCTTGAACTTCTTCTGGGCGGCCTCGTCATCGGTGCTCACGCCGAACACCTGGACGCCGGCCTTTTGGAGGTCGGACCAGCCATCCCGGAGCGAGCAGCCCTGCTTGGTGCAGCCGGGCGTGCTGGCCTTGGGATAGAAGTACACGAGCAGGTAACCCTTCGAGCCGGCCTCGGCGAGGGCGACGGCCTTGCCGTCTTGGTCGTTGACGGTGATGGCAGGGAGGCGGGCACCCACGGCGAGCTTGTCGGCCGCAAGGCCGAGGAACGAGGACAATGAAATCATGATGGTCACGAGAAGCGCTCTCATGAGGCCACCGTGCCCGACGTGGCGAGGGCCGCAACGCCTGTTTTCGGGATGGATCGCGAGCGGGGCCGTTGCTTGCCGTTTCCCGGGGTCGTTCATAACGTGGCGCCCATGCAATTGACGGAGGCTCAGGCCCAAGTGGCGCGCGGGTGGCTTAGCGACGGGTTGAAGTTGTCGGACTTCCAAAAGCGGGTTGAGAAGGAGTTCGGCCTTCGCCTGACCTACATGGACACCCGTTTGCTGGTGGACGACCTGCGCGTCGTGCCGAAGGACATCGAACCGCCCAAGGCTCCCGAGCCGGCGCCGACAGCCGCGTCCGCGCCCGCCACCCCGGCCTCGGCCCAAGCCTACCCGGTGGGCAACGTCCCGGGACCAGGCGCCTTCCAGCCGTCCCCCATGGGCCAACCCGGCACGACCCCTGCCCCGGCTCCGGCACCCGCCCCCGGCGGTGGTGGCGTCAGCGTCACCGTCGATGCCATCACCCGTCCCGGAGCCCTCGCCAGCGGGTCCGTGACGTTCAGCGACGCACAGAAGGCCCAGTGGTACCTCGACCAAACCGGGCGCTTCGGGATGGTCCCCCCGCAACGGGGCTACCGGCCGTCCCAAGAGGACTTGCAGGAGTTCCAGATGCTCCTCGACCGCGAGCTCCAGAAGCTCGGGTACTAGCGCCCCACGCCGCCGGTGCCGCGGCACGGCCACGTCCGGGGCCGAACCCTTGATCACGGCCACGCCCGGGGCGTGGCCCGCAACGTTTCCCGCCCCGCCAGTTGCTCCCCGGCCCTGGAATTGCTTCCAATGGCGCATCACCGCCATGGAATCGCCGTGTTTCAGACGTGTCGGGGCCGCGTCGGGCCTTGTCCTTGCCCTGTTGTCATTGCTTCCCCGCCTTCACGGGCAGCTCGCCGTGCCCATGGAGTTGTCCCCCGCGCTGGGGGGAGGCCCGGAGGATGCCGTGGTGCGCCGGGGACCCGATGCATGGGAGCTGAGGAGCCGGGGCCGGGGCATCCTGGCGGCCAACCCGGACCAGGCGGTCTTCGCAGGGATGGTGTGCACCAATGACTTCGACGTGCAGGTGCGCGTGGAGGACTTGCTGGTGTCGAACCCGTTCGTTCGCGCCGGGTTGATGCTGCGGAGTTCCACGAACGCCTCCGCGACGTTTGCCGCCGTCTATGCGTCCAGCCCGATGGCCGGTTGCTTCGCGGAGACGCGGGCAGCGACCGGGGGAGCCCCCACGCGGGCTTCGAGCTTCGGCGGCTTCCCCTCGGCCCCGCCCACGGCATGGCTGCGGATGCGGCGCGAGGGGGCGTTGGTGACCACCTACGCGAGCGTGGACGGACGCGGGTGGACCCGGATGGCATCGGTCTTCCTCGATGCGGGCCCGGAGGCGCAACTGGGGTTGGTAACGACCAGCCAAAGCGCCTGGGCCAGCACGCGAGCATTCTTTTCGGGGCTGGGGAATACCGCCCAGACGAACGAGGTGAACTGGGAACACACCCGGGAGGGGGCGACGCCGTCGTCGCGCCGGACCGGGCTGGTGTTCAGCGAGATTCAGTACGCGCCGGGCGGGGGCCCGGGTGCGGGGAATGGCGTGGAGTTCATCGAGATCGCGAACCACGGCGACGTGTTCGTGGACATGACGGGGTGGACGTTGGACGGGGGGGTGACGTTCCGCTTCCCGGACGGGTTCCAGTTGCAGGCGGGGGCGCGGGTGGTGGTGACGTCGCAGCCGGAGGCGTTGGCCCCCTCGGCCGGCCTTGCGCCGGTCTTGGGGCCGTGGTCCGGCAACCTGAACAACGCCGGCGACACCCTGAGGCTGAGGGACTCGATCGGGGCGGTGAAGCTGAAGCTGGACTACTCGCCGAATGCACCATGGCCGGTTGCGGCCGATGGAACGGGCCATTCGTTGGTGTTGGCATCGCCGAGCTTCGGGCAAGAGGACCCCAGGGCCTGGGCTCCCAGCCGGGCTCGGGGAGGATCGCCTGGCCGACCGGAGCCGGTGGAGGCGTCGCCCTTGGACTCCATCGTCCTGAACGAGGTGCTGGCCCACACGGACCTGCCGCAGCTCGACTTCGTGGAACTCTACAACCGGTCGGCGTCAGCCGTGGACGTGTCGGGGTGCATCCTGACGGACGACCTGGGCACGAACCGCTTTCGCATCCCGGCGGGGACCGTGCTGGCCCCCGGCGCGGAGAAGGCATGGGACGAGACGGCGCTGGGGTTCCGCCTCTCGGCGGCGGGCGAGACGGTGTACCTGCTGTCGCCCGAGGGCCGACGGGTGATCGACGTCCTGAAGTTCGGGGCGCAGGAGAACGGCGTGGCCTTCGGGCGTTCCCCGGACGGATCCGAGGCATGGCGTCGGCTGGCGCAGCCCACCCTGGGCGTGGCGAATGCGCCGCGACGCGCCGAGGAGGTGGTCATCCACGAGATCTTCTACAACCCGCCCGCGGGTGATGCCGACGAGTTCGTGGAGCTGGCGAACCGCGGGGCGCAGGCGGTGGACCTGACGGGTTGGCGGATGCGCGGCGGGATTGCATTCGACTTCCCGGCGGGGGCGCGGATCGCCCCGGGCGAGTTCCTGGTGGTGGCGAAGGACCCGGCACAATTGCGTGCGAACCATCCGGACGTGCCCGCCGCGCGGGTGGTGGGTGGCTATCAAGGAACGCTGGGGAACGGCGGCGACGTGGTACGGCTCACCAAGCCCGACGCCATCCAAAGCACGAACAGCCAGGGGGTTGTGACCACCGACGTCGTCCACATCGCGGTGGGCGAGGTGCGATACTACGACGGCGGCGCGTGGGGCCAGTGGTCGGATGGCGGCGGATCCAGCCTGGAGCTGGAGGACCCGGACGCGGACCCGGCGTTGGCGGCGAACTGGGCGGACTCGGACGAGTCGCAGAAGGCGCCCTGGACTCAGGTTCAATGGACGGGGCGGATGGACAACGGAAGCGGGACGATCAACCGGCTGTACCTGGGTTTGCTCAACAACGGCGAATGCTTGGTGGACGACGTGCAGGTGATCGGGCCGTCCGGCACCAACGTGATCAACAACGCGGGGTTCGAGTCCGGGCCGTCCGGCTGGCTGCTCGGCGGCAACCATGCGGGCTCGGTGGTCGAGGCATCGGCCGCGAGAAATGGATTCCTCGGCCTCCGGCTTCGGGCCCAAGGGGGACTGGACACGGGACCCAACACCATTCGGGCGAGCCTGACGGCCACGCTGACGGCCAACAACAACGTCACGTTCCGGGCATGGACACGCTGGGTGGCCGGATGGCCCGAGCTGCTGTTCCGTCTGCGTGGCAACTATGCGGATTATGCCGCGCCGCTGACGGTCCCCCGAAACCTTGGCACGCCCGGGAAACCCAACTCCCGACGCCTGTCCAACGTCGGGCCTGCCATCCATTCCATCTCTCATTCGCCCGTCCTGCCGCGGGTCGGCGAGGCCGTGCGCGTCATGGCCCGGGCGTCGGACGCCGATGGCGTGGTCACGATGTCACTGCGGTACCGGCTGGACCCCACGACAGCCACCACGGAGGTGCCCATGCGGGACGACGGGCTGGACGGGGATGGGGTGGCGGCCGACGGAGTCTTCACGGGCACGATTCCGGGGCAGGGCGCCGGCACCTTGGTGGCCTTCACGATCCGCGCAACGGACGGGCGGGCGGCCGAATCCGTGTGGCCGCCCAGCGCGCCCCTGAACGAGGGCTTGATCCGATGGAACGAGCCCGTGCCCTTCACCAGCCTTCCCCACGCGCATCTCTGGTGCACCTCGGCGAACCGCAATGCGCCGGGCGGCAACCCCCTCAACAACGCCTACCGCCGCGGCACCGTCGTCTATGGCAACACCCGCGTCGTGCACCAGGTCATCTTCCGGGACAAGGGCAGCCCCTACCACGGAGGCTCCGGGGACATCACGGCGCGCATGCCCGACGACGACCTGCTGCATGGGGTGAGCGAGCGTCTCTTTTCCAAGACGGGCAACGGCGGCGTCGAGGACACCGCCCTGCGCGGCCGGGTGGCGAACTGGATCGCGTCGCGCATGGGCATCCCGTCGCTGGAGGCCAAGCACCAGCTCTTCTATATCAATGGAGCCAGCTTCGCCAACGTCGTGGAGGACCTCGAGGAGCCCGACCATGCGTACGCCGAGGACCACTATCCGGACGACAGCGAGGGCGACCTCTACAAGATCTCGATCTGGTTCGAGTTCCAGGACGACAACCGGAACTTCGCCCCGATCCAGGCCACCATGGAGTCGTTCGCGTCCGGCGGTCAGCCCAAGCTGGCGCGGTACCGATGGAACTGGGAACGCCGCGCCCAGCAGTTCCCGGAAAGCAACTACCAGACGATCTTCGACCTCGTTGCCGCCCTCAACTCGCCCCTCGACACGGGCTTCCCCGGCCGGGTGCTGCAGCAGGCCGATATCGAGGAATGGATGGGCGTGTTTGCCTTCCATCGCGTGACGGGCAACTGGGACTCGTGGACCTACAACGTGGGCCAAAACATGTACCTCTATCGCCAGCCGGGACGACGGGCGGTGCTCCTGCCCTGGGACATCGACTTCGTGCTCGGGCTTGGGGACGGCACGACGGCGGGATTCACGGGCGGCCAAGACCCCATCGCCAACGCGCGGCTCTACACGCCCGCGCCCTTCCAGAGGATGCTGTGGCGCGCCCTCCATCGCGCCGCGAACGGCCCGCTGACGCCCGCCCAGTTCGTCCCCGTCGTCGAGGGCTACCGGCTCCTCCACCAGCAGAACAACATCACCGGCCTCGCCGCCCTCTCCGGCGTCACCAACTACATGACTGGTCGTCGAACCTATATCCTCAACCAGCTCAACGCCTCCGCCAACGCCGCCTTCAGCATCACGTCCAATGGCGGCAACAACTTCGCCTCCGCCCAGCCCGTCGCCACCCTCGTCGGAACCGCCTCGTTCCTCGTCGCCGACATCGCCGTCAACGGCGTCCGTTACCCCGTCAACTGGACCGGCCCCACCGCGTTCAGCGTGTCCGTCCCGCTCACCCAGGCCACCAATGCCCTCGTGTTGACCGCGCTTGATGCAACGGGCAAGCCCACCGGTGCGTCCGATTCCATCACCGTCACCTTTCCCGGCGCCGTGCCGCAGGCGCGCGACTGGGTCGTCCTCAACGAGATCCACTACAACCCCGCCACCCCGGGCACCTCCTTCGTCGAGCTCTTCAACCGCAACACCTCCGTCCCCTTCAACCTCGCCGGCCACCGGCTCGAAGGCATCGGCTACACCTTCCCCTCCAACGCCACCATCCTCCCCAGTGGCTTCCTCGTCCTCGCCGCCGACCGTGCCGCGTTCAGCGCCGCATTCGGGGCTGCCGTCCCTGTCTTCGACGAGTTCACGGGCAACCTCGACAACAACGGCGAACGCCTCGGCCTGCTGGCGCCCGGTGCCAACGTCGCGTTCAGCCGGGTGCGTTACCTCGACCGCGCGCCCTGGTCCACCAACGCCGATGGCTGGGGGCCTTCTCTCCAGTTGATCGACCCCGCGCAGGACACGCGTCGCCCCGCCAACTGGGCCGCCACCGCTACCAACGCCCCCAACCGCGTGACGCCCGGGACCAACAACGCCGTCCGCGCCTCGCTCCCCGCCTTCCCCCCGGTCTGGCTCAACGAGGTCGTCCCCGCGCCGTCCGCGCCCGTCGTGGACAACGCCGGCGACGCCGACCCCTTCGTCGAGCTGTTCAACCCCACCTCCACCGTCGCCGACGTCTCCGGCCTGTGGCTGGGCGACAGCCTCGCCACCCCGCAGCGCTGGCAGTTTCCGGCCGACACCCTCGTGCCCGCCCGCGGCTCGCTCGTAGTGTGGCTCGACAACGAGCCCTCCGAGTCCGTCCCAGGCCAGCCCCACGCCACGTTCCGTCTCCCGGCCTCCAAGGGCTCCGTCGTCTTGTCCCGCCTTCAAGGCAACCCCGGCGCCGTGGCCGTGCTCGACTCCCTCGAGTATGACGCCCTTCCGGCTGGTCGCGGGCTCGGGTCCGTGCCGGATGGCGACCCCGATGCGCGACGGCCCCTCTACGTGGCGACGCCCGGCAAGACCAACGACGCCTTCGTGCCCAAGGTCGAGGTCGTCATCAACGAGGTCCTCGCCTCGAACACGTCCGTGCTTGCCGACCCCGCCGACGGCGACTTCGACGACTGGATCGAGCTCTACAATCCCGCTGCCACGCCGGCGGACATTTCCGGGTACTTCCTGACGGACGACCTGGCGAACAAGACGGCCTCCGTCCTGCCGGCCGGCACCGTGGTTCCCGCCGGCGGCTTCCTCCTCGTGTGGGCCGATGGCGAGGTCGGCCAGACCGACGTTGCGAAGGGTTGGTTCCACGTGGGCTTCAGCCTCGCGCGCGGCGGCGAGGCCGTGGGGTTGTTCGCGCCGGATGGCTCGCCGGTGGATGGCTTCGCCTTCGGGCCGCAAACCAACAACGTCTCCCTCGGGCGCTACCCAGACGGCCCCGGCAACGACCTCATCCCCATCGAGGGCCCGACGCCCGCCGCCTTCAATGCCGTCCCCGGGGGCAACATGCCCCCGCGGTTCCAGCCCATCGCCGCACAGGCCGCGACCGAGGATCAACGCTGGACGCTGCGCGTGCAGGCCACCGATCCCGACGCGGGCCAGACCGTGCGCTACGAGCTGGCAGCCGACGCGCCCGCCGGCGTCGAGATCGACCCCGGGACCGGGACGTTGACGTGGACGCCGTCGGAGGCCCAAGGACCGGGCAGCTTTGCCTTGGGCGTTCGTGCCATCGATTCCGGATCGCCCCCTCGTTCCTCGACCGCGCGCGTGCTGGTCAACGTGGCCGAGGCCAACCGCCCGCCCATGGGGGAAGCCGTGGCCGCCATGACGGTGGATGAAGGCCAGACGTTGGCCCTTCAGCTTCGGGCAACGGACCCGGACCTGCCCGTTCAAGCGCTGCGCTTCACGCTCGCCGCAAACGCGCCGTCCGGCGTGAAGGTGGATGCCACGACAGGGTTGATGGAATGGACCCCCTCGGAAGAGCAAGGGCCCAAGGACCATGAGTTCGACGTCGTGGTTGCGGACGCCTTCGATCCGCCCGCCACGGCGTTGATCCGGGTCCGTGCGACGGTCGTGGAGGTGGACAACCCGCCGGTCTTCACGCAGCCGCAGTTGGTGTTGGTGGCGGAGGGCAACGAGACGTCGGTGCAGCTCGAGGCTCGCGATCCCGATGGTGGCGGCGTGACGTTCTCACTGGTTGGCGAGGCCCCGGCAGGGCTGGTGCTCGAACCCGCCACGGGCGTCATCCGTTGGAGGCCCACCGAGTTGCAAGGGCCGGGCATTTACCCGTTGGTCGTGCGTGCCACGGAAACCACGGCGTTGGGCCAGTCGGTGCAGGCGACGTTTTCGATCCAAGTGCTCGAGGCCAACCAACCGCCTCGCCTCGCGGCCATCCCGTCGGCGACGGCCTTCGAGGGCGACGTGCTCACGCGAACGCTGGACGCCGAGGACGACGACCTCCCGCCGCAGAACCTGACGTTCTCGGTCGTCGGCACGCCCCCGCCGGGCGTCGCCGTGGATGCCATCTCGGGACGGCTGACGTGGAGCATCCCGCCGGACATCGGCCGGACGAGCGTCGTGGTCCGTGTGCAGGTCGCGGACGATGCGTTGCCCTCGGCCGTGGCGGAGCGGGCTTGGTCGGTGACGGTTCAACCCCGGTTCAAGGTGGCCATTTCCGAGATCATGAGCCGCCCCGCCGCGGGTGCCTCCGCATACATCGAGCTGGCCAATGCATCCATGACCACGAGCTGGGATGTCTCGGGCTGCCGCCTGGTGGGCCAGGCGTTCTCGTTCGAGTTCCCGGGCGGCACCGTGCTGGGACCCGGCCAGGCGCTTTGCGTGGCGGCCAACATCGCGGGCTTCCGCGCCGCACATGGTGCCGTCCCGCGTGTCGTTGGCCCGTGGACCGGGACGCTGGGGGCGGATGGCGACGATCTCGTCCTGTTTTCGATGGCGGGGGACGTCTTGGACCGGGTGCCGTTCTCCGTCGGCGGCGACTGGCCCGACGTGGCAGCCGGGAGCGGCACGGCGTTGCAACTGGTGGACCTGCTGGCGGACAACGCGCTTCCGGGCGCGTGGACCGCGACGTCCGCCTTCACGGGGCCGCGTGAGCTGACCACGCTCACGTCCACGTGGCGCTACCTGGAGTCGGCACCCGTGGGAGCTTGGCCCGCGCTCGACTTTGACGACCGCGCATGGAAGTCCGGCGGCGGCCTGCTTTACGTGGAGACGGCGGCGTTGCCCGCCCCCAAGACCACGGCGCTCAGCCTCGGCCAATGGTCGTATTACTTCCGCACCAGCTTCGTGCTGCCCTCCGTCCCGGCCGGCGCCGGCCTCGCCCTCACGCATGTCATCGACGATGGGCTGGTGCTCTATCTCAACGGGACGGAGCTGACCCGGTTCAACATGCCCGGCGGGGTCATCGGACCCACGACGCCTGCGTCCGTCACGGTGGGCGACGCGGCCGCCGTGACGGCATCCCTGCCGGCGTCGTTGCTTCGGGCGGGAACCAACGTCCTGGCCGCCGAGGTCCATCAATCCGCGATCGGCAGCTCCGACATCGTCTTCGGGGCGGCCTTGCGGCTGGAGGGCGGCACGTTGCCAGGCAACACGCCGGGCGCGGCGAACTCGGTGGTGACCCCCCTCGCGCCCGTCCCGTCCATCTTCCTCAACGAGGTGGCACCGCGTGCCGGCACGGTCCGGGATGCCGCCGGACAGGCGGAGCCATGGCTGGAGCTGTACAACGCGGGATCCGCTGCCGTGGCGCTGGACGGCTGGCAACTCCTCGCCTCCTCGACCAACTCGCCCTGGACCTTCCCCCAGGGCCTCACGCTGCGCCCCGGCGAGCGGCGCATGGTGTTCCTGGACGGCGAGACCAGCCAAGCCACGCCCGCCGAATGGCACGCCTCGTTCCGGCCCGCGCCGGACAACGGCTGGATTGCCCTCGCAAGGCCCACGTCGGTGGGTTCCGGGGTGATCGACACGTTCCGCTACGGCTCAACCACGGCCGGGGTTTCGTGGGCCAGCATCCCCGAGGGCCAACGCATCGTCCGCATGGCCGTCCCACCCACGCCCACCCGCGCCAATCCGACCGCAGCCTCCATGGCCCCTGTGGTCGCCGCCCGCTGGACCGGCACGGGCCTCGCGGTCTCATGGCCTTCCCTTCGCGGGGCCGTGTATCGGCTCGAGGCCTCGGATGACCCCGCCTCGGGCTGGCGCACCCTGGGCAGCCTGCTGGGATCCGGCACCGGCATGGAGGCCACGGATCCGTTGCCGCCGGGCGGCGCGCGATTCTACCGGGTGGTGATGGAGCCCTGAACCCAGAAACGGCCGTTGGGCAGTCTGTAGGCCGCGTGCCCTCACGCGGCGATGGCGAT
>CAYSGH010000004.1:0-94525 GCA_964430505.1 uncultured Akkermansia sp.
ACGATCCCGGTCGCTCCGGGGCTCGCGGTCGCCACGGGAGTCACGATCCCGGTCGCTCCGGGGCTCGCGGTCGCCACGGGAGTCACGATCCCGGTCGGTCCGGGGCTCGCGGTCGCCACGGGAGTCACGATCCCGGTCGGTCCGGGGCTCGCGGTCGCGGTCGCTGCGTTCAGGGCGGTCCTCGCGCGGCGGGCGCTCGGAGCGCTCAGGACGATCCTCGCGCTCTGGGCGAGGTTGGCCGGCGGTGTCTGCCTGGGCGGCAACGGCCTCGCCGCGCTCCTCCATGGCGGCCTTGCGGCTGAGCTTGACCCGGCCCTTCTCGTCCACGCCAATGCACTTGACCCAGACTTCGTCGCCCATCTTGACAACGTCCTCGGGGCGGTTGACGCGGCGGCTCGAAAGTTCGGACACGTGCACGAGCCCGTCTTGTCCTGGGAAGACCTCCACGAACACGCCGAACTCCTTGATGGTGACGACGCGGCCCTTGTAAGTCTTTCCGATCTCGATCTCGGCGCTGATGGACTCGATCTCCCGCTTGGCGATCTCCATGCCCTCGGGCGTGAGGGAGAAGACCTTTACCGTGCCATCATCCTCGATGTTAATCTCGCAGCCGGACTCATCGACGATGCGCTTGATGTTCTTGCCGCCAGGCCCAATCAGCAGCCCGATCTTCTCCGGGTTGACGCGCAGCACCGTGATGCGTGGCGCGTACTTGGAGATGTCGGAGCGCGGCTCGGGCAGGATCTTGGCCATCTCGTCCAAGATGTGCAGACGCGCCGTGCGGGCCGACTCAATGGCCTCGGTCATGATCGGCAAGGGAAGGCCGCGAAGCTTGAGGTCGAGCTGGAAGCCCGTGATGCCGTTGGCAGTGCCCGCGATCTTGCAATCCATGTCGCAGAACGCGTCCTCCCACCCGATGATGTCGGTCAGGAGCTTGTAGCGGCTGATTTGGTGGTCACCGCCGTACTCGGTGCAGATGCCGACGGAGATGCCTGCCACCGGGCGCTTGAGGGGGACGCCGGCATCCATCAATGCCAGCGAGGCACCGCAGACCGAGGCCATCGAGGTCGATCCGTTGGACTCCATGATCTCCGAAGTCACGCGCAGGGCGTAGGGATACTCCTGCAACGGGATCATCGGCAGCACGGATCGCTCGGCGAGCGCCCCGTGCCCGATCTCGCGTCGGCCCGGGCCGGAGATGCGGCCCGTCTCGCCCACGGAGAAGTTGGGGAAGTTGTAGTGCAGGATGAACTGCTTCTTGGTTTCTCCACCGGTGTAGCTGTCGAACTCCTGGATGTCGTCGCTGGTGCCCAAGGTTGCGAGGCACACGGTCTGCGTCTCGCCACGGGCAAACACGGCGGAACCGTGCGCCCGGGCCAGGACGCCGACATCGCCGGAGATGGGCCGTACTTGGTCGAAGGAGCGTCCGTCCAATCGCTTGCCCGAATCGAGGATCAGGCTGCGAACGGTCTCCTTCTGGATGTAGTACTGGGCGTCCTTGAGGACGAACTCGTTGACTTGGTCCCCGAACTTCGCCTTGAGCTTCTCCCCGACGTCCGCAAACACCGCGTTGACGGCGGCCTCGCGCGCCAGCTTTTGGGTGGTCAGGAGCGCGGGGATGATGCGTTCCCCAGCAAGGGCCTTGGCCTCCGCCAAGATGGCGTCCGGAACGACGTTGACGTTGATCTGGCGCTTGGCCTTGCCGCCGCGGCGGACGAGGTCCTCCTGCGCCGCGATCTGCGGCTGGCAGGCCTCCTGGGCAAACTTGAGCGCGGCGATGAAATCCTCCTCGGAAATCTCGTTGGCCGAGCCCTCGTACATCACCACGTCCGTCTTGTTCCCCACGTAAATGAGATCCAAGTCGGACTCCGCCTGCTGGGCGTGGGTGGGATTGACGACGAACTCGCCCCCAACACGGCCAACGCGAACGGCACCCAAAGGACCTTCCCACGGAATGTCGGAAACGCTCAGCGCGGCCGAGGCACCCAAAATCGACAGGATGTCGGGGTCATTTTGCCCGTCTGCGGAAAGCAGCACGGACTGGACTTGCACCTCATTGAACCACCCCTTGGGAAACAACGGGCGAATCGGGCGGTCGGTGAGGCGGCTCGTGAGGATTTCCTTCTCGGTGGGGCGCCCTTCACGCTTGAAGTAGCCGCCGGGGAACTTTCCGGCTGCGGCGGCTCTTTCACGATAATCCACAGTCAACGGAAAGAACTCCTGACCGGGCTTGGCCTTGGACGCAGCGACGGCCGCGACGAGGACGATGGTTTCGCCGAGCTGGACCGTGACGGATCCGTCGGCTTGCTTCGCATAACGACCGGTCTCGATGACAATCTCCTGATTGCCGACCGGAATGATAACTTTCTCGGGCATGTTACTAACGGTGCGTGCCCGTCCCCCACGAGGAACTTCAATCAACCCCAGGGAAATCCCCTGCACCTGATTGAAATCACCCGTGGGAACGGGCGCGCCCTTTCTTCGCGACGCGCCCTGTTACCAATGGCCCCTGCTAGGGGGGCCGGACAGACGACCGCCGCGCGCGTCTTTGCGGCGGCCACGAAACCCCAACTGGGGTTTTGCTTGTCGTCCAAAAGCCGTGGCCGGGACCCTGCCCGGCCGCAATCTCATCCGGCTACTTGCGGAGCTTCAGCCTCTTGGTGACCCCCTGATACCGCGCCTCATCCTTTCGCTTCAGGTAGTCGAGCAAGCGACGACGCTTGCCGACCAGGATCATGAGGCCGCGGCGTGAGGAGAGGTCCTTCTGGTTGGTCTGAAGGTGCTCCGTCAGGTTGTTGATGCGCTCCGTGAGCAACGCGATTTGGACGTCGGGCGAACCCGTGTCGGTCTCGTGCGTGCGGAACTCCGTGATGACTTTCGACTTTTCTTGCATGGTGATTCCGGTGCTGAGCAGCCATGGGCCGCCCGGTACAATTCCGTTAATCGGATGCAAAACATATCCGCCTTGGCTCCGGCGTGTCGAGCATGGATTTGCGTTTGCCTTTTCCCCAAGCCGCCGGGGAGCATCCCCGTCATGCAATCGAAGTTCACGGGCCCGGTGTACGTCGTCCGCGACAACATCGACACCGACCAGATCATCCCGGCGCAGTTCCTCAACTTGGTGCCCACGATCCCGGAGGAGTACGAGAAGCTCGGCGCGTATGCCTTGTGGGGGTTGCCGGACGGCCTGTATCCCAAGCGCTTTGTGGCGGAGGGCGCCCTCGACAGCGAGTACCCCATCGTCCTGGCCGGGCGCAACTTCGGATGTGGCAGCTCCCGCGAGCACGCCCCCATCGCCATGGGCTCCGCCAATTGCCAGTGCGTTGTTGCCGAAAGCTACGCTCGCATCTTCTTCCGCAACTGCGTCGCCACCGGCGAGCTCTACCCCGTCGAGTCGATGGGACGCCTGTGCGACGTGTTCCAAACCGGCGACGTCGCCACCGTGGACATCGACGCCAACACCATCACCCATCACGGCACGGGCGCCGTTTACCCCCTCAAGCCCTTGGGTGAGGTCCGGCCCGTTGTCGATGCGGGCGGCATCTTCGACTATGCCCGCAAGACGGGCATGATCCCATCGGCCCCGCCCGCCGCCGTCGCCAGCTAGGAAGGCTTCACGCTGCCTCCCATCCATCATGCGACGACAACCTCTCCAGCGCGTCGGGTGGATGGCTGTGAATCCCTTCTCAGCGCGGGCCTGCGCATGGCTCTTGGGTGCCGCGTGGCTGGCTTGGATTTCCGTGGCCTCGGCCGCGCCGTTGCACGCCACCCACTTCAGGCCCCACCCATCGGACAAGATCTTCGAGGGCCCCGTCCTGCGCTTCGAGGTGTCCATCGCCCGGCCCGAGTTGGACTCCCTCCGCCGCGAGCCCCGAAAGACCGTTCCCGCCACCCTCCGCATTGGATCCAACACCTGGCAACGCGTCGGCGTGCGCGTGAAGGGCGCGGCCGGCTCCACCCGGGGCATCGACGAGAACCCGGCGCTCACCCTGAACGCCGACAAGTTTGCACCCGGGCAAAAGGTCTTTGGTCTCGACAAGTTCCACCTCAACAACTCGGTGCAGGATCCCAGCCGCATGTCCGAGCTGGTCTGCGGCGACCTATACCGCAGGGCCGGCATCCCGGCGGCGCGCGCAACGCACGCCCTGTTCACGCTCAATGGCCGGGACCTCGGGCTCTACGTGCTGAAGGAGGGCTTCGACCGTGCCTTCCTCGCCCGCAACTACCCCGATCCCTCCGGCAACCTCTACGACGGAGGCTTTCTCCGGGACATTGACCAGGACCTCGAGCTCGACGCCGGCAAGGAGCCGCCGGACTGGAAGGACCTCCACGCATTCGCGGCCGCCTGCCGACTCCCGGACGCCGCTCAGCGGCACGCACGCGTGGATGCCCTTCTCGACGTGGATCGCTTCCTCACCTACGTGGCGCTCCAAGTCATGACCGAGGACTGGGATGGATACCCCGGCAACCGAAACAACTACCGCCTCTACCACGACCCCTCCTCCGGCAAGTTCGTCTTCATGCCGCACGGCATGGACCAGATGTTCCGCCATGGCGGGATGCCCGTGGACCGGGGCTTCGAGGGCATGGCGGCCCAGGTGGTGATGGCCCGACCCGAGTGGCGGGAGGCCTACTACGCCCGGGTGGGTGCCCTGCTCACCAACGTGTTCACTTCCGACGCCATCTTCCGGACCTACGACGCCGCAGCGGCGCGGCTGGACAAGGCCCTCGCCACCGCTTCCAAGGGCGACGCGGCCGGCATCCGCAACGCCGTCCGCGAGCTTCGTGACAGCATCGAGCACCGGATACCACAAGTGGCCCAAATGCTCGCAAGCCGCCCCAAGCCCGTCCGACTCGGAAAGGAGGGCAGCCTGGACGCCTCCCACTGGACGCCCCGCGTGGCGGGCGACGGCGGGCGGGCCGAGCGCATCCAGCAACCCGGCCAACCGTTGATCCTGCGCCTCGCGTTGGCCGGCAATGGTGCTCCGTCGTGGCGCGCACGCGTGTCCCTGCCCAAGGGCAAGTACCGGTTCGAGGCACGCGCCCGCTGCAAGGGGGTCGAGTCGGGTGGCGACGCCAAGGGGACCGGACTCGGCATCCGCGTCAGCGGAGCCGCCCGGGCAAACCAACTCAAGGGAACCTCCGACTGGACCCCCCTCGCCTTCGACTTCGTGCTCGATGGAACCGGCGAGGTAGAACTCGTGGCCGAACTCCGCGGCACGAAGGGCTCGGGCGAGTTTGACGCGTCCGCGTTCAGGCTCCGTCCCGCGCCCTGAGCCGCGCACTGATCCTCGCCCAAGCCGCACGTCGCCCGTCACCCTGCCCGGACATCCGCGCCATGTCGCCGCGCAGGGATTCCGAGGTCCACCACGGCCGCCGCCGACCTCAACCAAGCGTCGAGTCCCTCCCTCGCCCCAGCAGCCAACGTCGCGCCCACGCAACCTGGACGGCCATGAGGGTCGATTGAAGCAGCGCCACCAGCGCCATCGTCCCGATTCGTGGGCGTTGCCAGGCAAAGCGGGAACTGGACCACGGCTCGTTCCATCCCCCCGGATACGTCCATGGCAACGCCTCGATGGCGATCCGCAGCGCCCAGTCCATCATGGGAACACCCACCCATGCCCACCCCAAGGCCACCGCGACGCCCATCCAAGGTCGTCGGCCCCACGCCGCCGCCGCCCCCAGCCACAAGGCCCCCCACCATCCGGCCGTGATTGTCATCGCCTCCATCAGCAGGCGGGGAGCCAGCCACCAGGGCCACCGCTCGTGCCCCGGCACGGCCGCAACCATCGCCAGTGCCACGGCCATCAACACCAGGCTCCACCCCGTCCAAAGCAACGACTCCCATCGGCCCAACTCGCGCCGCGCCCATCCACCCAACCCCAGCGGCGTCACCGCCACCATTTCGCCCATCGGCGTCCCACCCATGTCGCGGACAGCGGCCGCCCCAATGACGGCCGCCAAGGCCTGCTGGAGCCAACCGAGCGGCCTGAGCAAGTCGCGCGTCCACTCGGGCGATGGCCCGTCCATGACGGTCATGGCCAGCAACAAGCCGCCTGCAACGGTGGACCCCAGCGCCAACACGTGTTCGACGGGCCACCGCCGGCTGCGGCTGCCTCGGGCGCGTGTTGGCACCTCCCATGACGGGCCCGCCACGATCCCCCGTGCCGCCATGGCGGCGGCTCCCGCAGCAAGTCCCAGCATCAGGAAAGCCACCCCCGCCATCCGTGCCACCGCCCCCCACGTCGCGGGAATGGCATACGGCACGTGGCCCAACGCCAACTGGTTCAACAGCACGGCCTTCGCCTGCAGCCCCGTCCGAACCCGCGCCACGAGCCATCCAAACGGCTCCCCCGATCCCTGCGCCCACCACGCGGCCAACCCATTCGCCGCCTCCCACGCCGCCACCAGCAGGGCCAACGCGGCAACATTCCCCATCAACGCCCACAGCCGCACCGCCCACCAACCCGTCGCCCTCGCCGACGCCACCAAGCCGCTTGCCATCGAAAGCCCGGCCATCGCCACCCACGCGAGCGCCCACCGGGCCACGTCCGCCCAGCCCACCCCGCCCATCAACACCGGGAACACGATCGCCGGCACCAGGGACGCCAGCAGCCCCGCCGCGCGGATCCCGTGGGCAAACGTCTTCGCTCCCAACACCCCGCCGGGCGTGAGGGGCGTCAGCCACAGCAACCCCAGCGTTCCCTCCCGCCGCTCCGCCGCGATGGCGTCGGCGGTCGTCCATGGCAACACGAGCCAGGCGAACGCAATGCTGGCCTTGGCCATCAGGTTGAAGAGACCCAGTCCCTCGGCCCCGGTGAACGAGGGCCGCAGGGCGACCCGCGCCCAAACGAAGACCGCCGCCAAGGCCAACGGACCCGCCCAGCGCAACCGCCATGTCCCAGGCCGACGCGCCGCCTCCAGCAACTCCCGCCACAAGACCGTGCCCATGGCCCCCTTCAACGACGTCGGTGCAGCCACGCCCGCGCGCACGCCGTCACGCCAACCAACACAACGGCCTGGAGCCCATGTTCCATGGCGCCCTCGCGGAACCGCACGGGCTCGCCCTGGACCCATGCCGTCACCATCGAGGGCATCACGTGGCCGACGACGTCCGGCACCTTCCGGATCAAGACCCATCCCAGCAGCGCACGCGACCACCAGCCCTGCACCGCCGACGACACCAACAGGAGGATCCACGGCGAGCCCCAGACGGCCGCCACCAAAGGCAGGAAACCCCAGCGGGTACCCCCTTCGGCGAAAAACGCCATCACCAAGGTCAACGCGCCATGCAACGCCACCCAGGTCCCGTTCTCCACCCACAGGCGTCGGCACAGGCTCCCTTCCAAGCGCCCGGCGCACGGCGTCGTCATGATGATCTCGAGGGTCCCGTTGGCGCGTTCCTCGCGAAGCCACCCGGCCATGGACAGGCTCATCACCATCGGGATCACCCACTCGGGCCAACGCGGAGCCTCGTGCCCGCCCGCCGCCGTGAGCCACCACACGTACACGCCCGCCATGCCCACCGGCACCATCCACAGCACCCCATGCCGGCGCAGGAGCAGCCATCCCAACGGGTCCGTCTCCAGCAACCCACGACGCCGACGGATCGCGCGGCGTTCCAGCCAAACCGGCTCGGTTGCCACGGAAATGGCGGCATACGGACTCCTGGAGGGCTCCGGCCCGGGGTCCTGATCCGGTAGGGACCCGGCCGTCATGGGCTTCGCGCTGCCAGGACCTTCTCCGACAGCCGGAACGAACGACGGACCTTCCATCGGGGTCGTCCCGGCGCGCTCCGCATCCCAGGCCTGCCGCAGCTCGGCTCCCGCCAGCTTCAACAATCCCAATACGACCCCGACGACCAACACGAGGACGACAACCACCGTGGGCCACATGCCCGCGCCCGTGCCGGCGAGGACCACGGCGGCGGGAAGGAGCACCACGCCGGCAATGCCAACCACCATGCCATAGCCCACGAACAACGCCCACGCCGCCGCCGTGTTCCATGCGCTCGCCGCAAGGCCGCTCGCCATGGACACGGCCAGCATCGCCCCTTGCAGGACCGTCATCGTGACCACGTCCTCGACGCGCACGCCGCCCAGCAACAGCGGCAACACCAGCACCGGCACCATCGACCACCACGCCGACACCCCCTCGACGACCGCCGACGACGCCTTGCCCGCCATCACCTGCGACGCCGACAACGGCGACAACATCAGCAATCCCAGGGTCCCGTCGCGCCGCTCGCGGGAAACGACGTCGTGCGTGAGCCACGTGCCGGTCATGCCCAGCACCACAACCGCCGCCCAGTTCACCACCAGGTACAGGTCGCGGCCGTGCATGGCCTGTCGCTCCCCGATGAACCGCGCCATGCCCCAGAAGGCGAGCAACGCCCACAGCGCCGTGCCGCATCGCATGGACCACAGCCCCACCGAACGCGACCGGGCCCGCAACTCGCGCTGCAACACCGGGTTCATGAAGGCTTCCCGCGTCATGGGGCCTTGGCTGACATGCCCCCGAGCGTCCAGCCCTGCCCCCGGAACTCAAGCCGGTAGTCGGATCCGCTCGCTGGGAACACCCTGGACGAACGCAGGCGCCGGGCAGCGCACGGTTTTGCCTGGGGTCCGACGCCGCCCCGGGCCCCTCCACCGCCCGTCGCCTCCCCCATGACACGGGCACCCCAAGGCCGCGCACGCTCACTTGCCCGTTTGACTTCCACGCCGTGCGCCAAACCCTTTCCCGTCGGCCGTCGGATCGGTCCGCGGCGGCGCCACCCCATGTTTCATCTCGCACTCCGCATGTTGCTGGGTGACCGCGCGAAGTACCTGATGCTCGTCGGCGGCCTCACCTTTTCCGCGCTGCTCATGACGCAGCAGAACGCGGTGTTCCAGGGCCTGCTCTCCTGGACCACGTCGCACATGCGCAACATGCGCGCCCCCATCTGGGTCGTGGAGGCCCGCGTCCAGCAGGTCAACGAGACCAAGGCCCTGCGCGACACCGACGTGAACCGCGTGCGCTCGGTCACCGGCGTGGACTTCGCCATGCCGCTGTTCCAAAGCGTCCTCAAGGCCCGCGCCTCCGACGGATCCGAGAAGCTCATCCAAATGATCGGCCTGCACGCGGGCACGTTGTTCGGCCGTCCCGCGCGCATCCTGTCCGGCAACATCGAGCAGCTCCGCGTGGCCAACGCCGTGGTCATCGACGAGCTCGCAGCCGAACGCCTCGGGCGCGCACCGTCCCGAGGACAGCCCGCGCGGTCCCTCGTCGTCGGGGACGTCTTCGAGATCAACGACCGCGAGGCCCGCGTCGTCGGCATCTGCCGGACCGAGCGCCACTTCTTTGGGTACCCCTACGTGTTCTCCACCTACGACCAAGCCCTCCAGTTCGCGCCCCGGCAACGCAAGATGCTTTCCATGATCCTCGCCTCCCCCAAGCCCGGCGTCCCCCCGGAGGTCGCCGCCGCACACATCGAGGCCGAGACCGGCCTCAAGGCCTACACCGTGCCCGAGTTCGAGCGCAGCACCCTCGCGTGGATCTGGAAGAACACCGGCATCCCCGCCAGCTTCATGACCACCATCCTCCTGGGCTTCATCGTGGGCGTCGCCATCGCCGGCCAAACGTTCTACTCCTTCGTCCTCGAAAACCTCCGCAACCTCGGGGCCCTCAAGGCCATGGGAGCCTCCAACGGCCTTCTCTCCGCCATGCTTCTCCTCCAGGCCTTCACCGTCGGCTTCGTGGGCTACGGCATCGGGCTGGGCCTCACCGCCCTCTTCGGCTTCCTCGTCAGCAAGGGCGGCCAACCCCCCTTTCTCCTCGAGCCCGCCGCCATCGTCCGCACCCTCGTCGCCATCCTCGTCATCTGCACCCTCGCCGCCCTCCTCGGCATCCGGAAGGTCGCCCGCCTCGAGCCCGCCATCGTCTTCCGCGGCTGACTCGCGTCATCCTTCATCCTTCCTCCCTCCTCCCTCCCATGCCCTCCGCCGCCATCCGGCTCGACAATGTCAGCAAGTCCTTCGGCTCCGGCGACGCCCGCACCATGGCCCTGAAGGGCGCATCCTTCGCCGCCGAGCTGGGCGAGCTGCACCTCGTGGTCGGGCCCTCCGGCTGCGGCAAGACCACGTTGCTCTCCGTCGTGGCCGGAACGCTCCAATGGGACGAGGGCGACGTCACGGTGCTGGGTACCCGCCTCAACGGGCTCCCCGCGTCCGAGGTCACGTCATTCCGACGTCGTCACATCGGCTTCATCTTCCAGCAGTTCAACCTCATCCCCACGCTGGACCTCGTTGAAAACGTCTCGGTCCCGTTGCTGCTCAACGGCCGCCCGCGCCGCGAGGCGGAGGAACGCGCCGCCGCCATGCTCCAGCGCCTCGGGCTCGGCGGCCGCGAACGCAAGCGCCCCACCCAGCTCTCCGGCGGGCAACAGCAGCGCGTCGCCATCGCCCGTGCCCTCGTCCATGAGCCCCCCCTGCTCATCGCCGACGAGCCCACGTCCGCCCTCGACCGCGAGACCGGCCACCAAATCATGGACCTGCTCGCCACCGCCGCCCGCGCCCCCGGCCGCTGCGTCGTGATCGTCACTCACGACCCCCGCACCTATGCCTACGCCGACCGCCTCACCGAGATGGAGGACGGTCGCGTGGCCGCCGTCCACCACGGCGACGCCCTGAAGTCCTTCATCCAGTCCCATCACTGACACGCCATGCTTCGCAAACCCTCCTTCTACATCGCCCTGTTGGGCGTCGTCGCGGCCCTCCTCCTCGTCCGCCGCCAATCCGCGCGCCCCGCCGACCCCGGCCCCGTCTCCGAGCCAGCCCGTTCCCCCTACGACGGCAAGGTCGCCGCCACCGGCCTCATCGAGGCCGCGCGCGAGAACGTGAAGGTCGCCGCACCCCGCCCGGCCCTTGTCACGCGCGTCCACGTGAAGGTCCAGCAGGACGTGAAGGCGGGCGACCCGTTGTTCCAGCTCGACGACCGCGAGGCCGCCGCGCGCGTCGCCGCCACCCAGGCCCAGCTCGCCTCCGCCAAGGCCGAGCTCGCCGTGGACCAAAACCTCGTGGCTGACCAGTCCGACCAGCTCGAACGCCTCGCCCAGCTCGAGCGCGACCGCGTGGCGTCCAAGGATGAGCTGAGCCGGCGGGAGTTCGCGCTTTCAGGAGCCAAGGCCAAGGCCGCCGCATCCGAGGCGCGCATCGCCGCCATCCAGGCGCAGCTCGCCCTAGCGCAAACCGAGCTGGCCATCCTCACCGTGCGCGCACCCCGCGACGGCACCATCCTCCAGGTCAACCTGCGCGAGGGCGAGTTCGCGCCCGCCGCCGCCATGGGCGAGCCCCTCATCCTCCTGGGCGACACCCGCACCCTCCAGGTCCGCGCCGAGATCGACGAGCAAAACGCCGTCCTCGTGCAGCCCGGAGCCCCGGCCGTCGGCAGCCTCAAGGGCCACGCCGAACGCTCCTTCCCCCTCCGCTTCGTCCGCGTCGAGCCCTTCGTCGTCCCCAAGCGCAGCCTCACCGGCGACAGCCTCGAACGCGTCGATACCCGCGTCCTCCAGGTCATCTACGCCCTCGACCGCCCTGCCTTCCCCGCCTACGTCGGCCAACAGGTGGACGTCTATATCGAGCGCTCGACCGGGAAATAGGCCCGGTCCACGACGCCCATGCGACGCATGAAGCGCACGGTGGAGCTGGAACGGTTCTACACCTCCCGCCCGCTTGCCGCCCGTTGCGTCGCCATGGCGGATGCACGCTTCCCCATCGGGTCGTTCGACCTCGTGATTGAGCCGTCGGCCGGGGATGGCGCGTTCCTGAAGCTGCTCCCCGCCAAGAAGCGCCTGGGCCTCGACATCCACCCCGCCGCCGACGGCATCGCCCAGGCGGACTTCCTCTCCTGGACCCCGCCCGCCTCCAACCCGGACATCCTCACCATCGGCAACCCACCGTTTGGACAGCGTGGCCGCATGGCGATCGCATTCTTGAACCGCGCCTGCCAGTTCAGCCGCGTGGTGGCCTTCATCCTGCCCCGGTCGTTTCGCAAGGACACGTTCCTGAACCGCGTGGACCGCCGGTTCCACCTCGTGTGCCAGGAGGATTGCGACGCGTTTCGACGGCCGCCGGACGACGAGCCGGTCCGGATCAAGGCGGTGTTCCAGGTTTGGGAGCGCCGGCAACACCCCCGGGACCTCGTCGAGCGCCCCGGCGACCACGAGGACTTCGCCCTGCGCCATGCGCACCTGTCGCGCGTGACGCCGCAGGAGCTGGCCCGGCTGCGCGCAGACTTCGACTTCGCGATCCCGCAGGTGGGATCCGTGTTCCTGCCCAGGCCCGTCCACGAGGTCGTGGCGGGCAGCCATTGGTTCGTGAAGGCGCGCCGGCCGGGGGTCCCCGAGACGTTCCGCCGACTGGACTTCTCCTTCCTCAAGGGGATGAACCTCTCGTTCACCAGCCTTTCCAAGAAGGACATCGTCCAAGCCTACCGGGCCGCACGACGGCACCAGCCATAGGTTCGCGCGCCGCCGCCGCAGTCTGCGACGGCCATGCGCTCACCCTCCTGCGTCCCTCGCCACTCCCCCATTCGCCATTCCCCGCCCTTGCCCGCTGCGCACGTCCCATCCCAGCATCGTTGCATGCGCACGCCTTCGGCATTCCTTGCCATCTTCCTGGCCTGCATCGCCCCGGTGCTCCCAGCCGATCCCGCCCCGGCGCGCTTCCGCCAAGACCGGTTCGTCATCGGCATGTGGGTCCCGCCCCGCACCGCCCACGATCTGCTGGTGCGATACCAGGAGATCGCGGATGCGCACTTCAACCTGGTCATTGGCAACTCCCCCGTGCCGGTTGCCGATCAACTGGCAGCCTGCGACCGCCTTGGATTGAAGGCGCTGGTGGAGGTCCAAGGCCCGTCCACGCAGTGGCCCACCAACGCCTCCTGCTGGGGCTACCTCCTCCAGGATGAACCCTCCACGTCCGCCTTCCCGGGGCTGGCCAAGACCGTCGCGGAACTCCGCATCCATCGCCCCGGCCGACTCGCCTACGTCAACCTCTTCCCCAACTACGCCTCGCCCGCACAGCTCGGTGCGCCCACCTACGAGGAACACGTTGCCCTCTTCATGGCCGAGGTGCGGCCCGACGTCCTCTCCATGGACCACTATCCCCTCATGCGCCCCGGCGCCGACCGGCGCGACGCCTACTGCGAGAACCTTGAGGTGATGCGACGCCACTCGGCCCGGGCGGGGGTTCCCTTCTGGAACTTCTTCCACTCGATGCCCTTCGCCGACCGCATCGATCCGTCGGAGGCGCAGGTTCGCTGGCAGGTGTTCGCCGCCATTGCCCACGGGGCGAAGGGCGTCTTGTACTTTTGCTATTGGACGCCCGGCAAGGGCAACGGTGGCACGGGCGAGTTTCCCAAGGGTGGTGCCCTCTTGACCGCCGAGGGACGCCGAACCCGTCACTACGAGGAGGCGCGCCGCCTCAACGCCGAGCTGACCCAATGGGGCCCGTCGCTCCTCCAACTGACGGCGGAGGGCGCCCGAAAGGTCCACACGGCACGCAATCCAGGGCAAAGCCTGGCCGGAACGCCCGTCCGACTCATTGGGCACCTCCCCCAGGATCCCCATGCGGAGTTCATCGTGGGCGCGTTTCGCCACGCGGATGGCCGCCGCGCCGTGCTCTTGCTGAACCAAGACACGGCCTACACTGCATGGCCCACCGTCACCTTCGACGCCCCGCCCGGCGACGTCCGCGAACTCGACAAGGCCACCGGAAAGGAAGTCGGGCTCGTCGATGACAGCCCCGAGATCCCGGGCGTGCAGCTCTCCTTCGCACCCGGCGACGCGCGGTTGTTCCTGCTGCCCTGACCCCTTTCAGATCCCCTCGCCCGCCGTCCCCACGTGGTGAACGGCCGAAACCTCCGGGCCGAAGCCGTCCCCGTCCCGCGCCAGCACCCGGTACTCACGCACCTGGAACGACACCTCGTCCCCTTCCGCCAGGCCCAGCCTCGTGAACTCGTCCTTCGTGATGCGCGATCGAATCACCACCCCCGACGGCGTCACCAACTCCAGCCGCATCAACACGCCGAGGAAATACACGTGCCGCAGCGTCGCCCGATACCGGTGCTCGCGCGGGTTCCTGGATACTTGGACGGCGTAGGGCCGGAACCCAATCCGCAGCCCCTGCCCCTCCGCCACCCCATGCGCAGGGAACATCAGCTCGTTCAGGCGCGCCACGCCCCCCTCCACCCGCAGCTCCAGCACGTTCAACACCCCGATGAACCGCGCCACGAACTCGTTCGCCGGCTCCTCGTACACCACCCGCGGCGCGCCCACTTGCTCCAGTCGGCCGCGGCTGAAGATCACGATGCGGCTCGCCACCTCCATCGCCTCCTCCTGGTCGTGCGTCACGAACACCGTCGTCACCGACAGCTCGTCATGCATCCGCACCAGCCAGTCGCGTAGCTCCTGCCGGATCTTCGCGTCCACCGCCCCAAACGGCTCGTCCAGCAACAGCACCGACGGCTTCGGGGCCAAGGCCCGGGCGATCGCCACCCGCTGGCGTTGCCCGCCGGACAACTGGTGCGGGAACCGCCGCCCCAGGCCCTCCAACCCGAACAACCGCAGCAACTCCTCCACCCGGGCCTCGCGCTCCGCCGCCGGCCACTTCTTGATCTTGAGCCCAAAGGCGATGTTGTCCGCCACCGACATGGTCTTGAACAACGCATAGCCCTGGAACACGAACCCGATGTTGCGCCGCTGCACGGGCACGTCGTTCACCCTCTCGCCTCGCACCAGGATGTCGCCCTGCGTCGGCTCCTCCAGCCCCGCGATCATTCGCAACACCGTGGTCTTGCCCCCGCCGCTCGGCCCTAGCAGTGCCACCAACTCGCCGTCCGCCACCTGGAACGACACCCGGTCCACCGCCGCCACCGGCCCGAACCGCTTCGACACGTCCTTCAGTTCAATGCTCATGGGTTGATTCGATGGGCTCCTGCGCCCGCGCCAGCTCCGCCTGTTGCCGGTGCTCCAGCCACGTCTTGATCCCCAGCGTCACCAACGCCAGCAACGCCAGTAGCGCCGCCAACGTGAACGCCGCCACCGGGTTGTACTCGTTGTCCAGCTTCTCGATCCGCAGCGGCACCGTGTCCGTCACCCCCGACACCCGGCCGCTCACCACCGCCACCGCGCCAAACTCCCCCACCGCGCGGGCATTGCACAGGATCATGCCATAAAGCAGGCCCCACTTGATCGATGGCAATGTCACGTGCCAGAACGCCTGCCACCCGCTCGCCCCCAGCGTCAACGCCGCCTGCTCCGCGTCGCTCCCCTGCGCCTGCATCACCGGGATCAGCTCCCGCGCCACGAAGGGCACCGTCACGAACAACGTCGCCAGCACGATCCCCGGCGTCGCGAAGATCACCTGGACGTCCCGCGCGTCGAGCCATGGGCCCAGGTAGCCCCGCAGCCCAAACAACAGCACGAACAACATCCCCGTCACCACCGGCGACACCGAGAACGGCAGGTCAATCAGCGTCACCAGCAACGCCTTCCCTCGGAACTCGAACCGCGCCACCAACCACGCCGCCGCCACCCCAAACACGGTGTTCACCGGCACGCACACCGCCGTCACCAGCGCCGTCAGCTTGAACGACTCCACCGTGTCCGGGTGCGCCAACGATCCCATGCTGGCGCGCCACCCCTTCGCCAAGGCCTGGCCGAACACGTTGAGCAGTGGCAACACCAGGAACACCCCCGCGAACGCCACGCACGCGCCCACCAGCAGCCAGCGCACCCACGCCGGGTCCTCCGCCCCGCGCCGCGACGTGCCGCCCGCCGCCGCCGTCCTTCGTGTCGTCGTCGCTCCCATGTCCACGTCAGCGTTGAAAACGGCTCGCCCATCGCTCCAGCAGGTTCACCCCCGCCAGCAACACAAACGACGCCACCAGCATCACCACCGCGATCGCCATCGCCCCCGCGTAGTCATACTCCTCCAGCCGGTACCAGATGAGCTGCGACGCAATCTCCGACTTCTTCGGGGCAATGAAGATCACCGACCCGTACTCCCCGATCGCCCGCGCCAATGCCAACGAGAAGCCCGTCAGGATCGACGGCATCAACATGGGCAGGATCACCTGGACAAACGTCCTCAACCGCCCCGCGCCCAACGTCGCCGCCGCCTCCTCCAACTCGTGGTCCATGTCCTCCAGCACCGGTTGCAACGACCGCACCACGAACGGCAGCCCAATGAACACCAAGGCCACCACAATCCCCGCCGGCGCATACGCCACCTTGAACCCCAGCGGCTCCAGCCAACGCCCCAGCCAACCCTTCGCCGCAAACAGGTTGGCCAACGTCAGCCCGCCCACCGCCGTCGGCAGCGCAAACGGGAAGTCCACCAACCCATCCAGCAACCGCCGCCCCGGGAACCGATACCGCACGAGGACCCACGCCATCAGCGTCCCCATCACCGCGTTCACGCTCGCCGCAACGAGCGCCGACCCAAACGTCACCCGGTACGACGCCATCGCACGCGGGTTCACCGCCGCCTTCACAAACTCCGCCCACCCCATCCCCGACGCCTTCAGGAACAACGCCCCCAGCGGGATCAACACCAGCAAACCGAGGTAGCCCAACGTCACCCCCAACGTCAGCCCAAAGCCCGGCAACACCCGCCGCGCCCGGGCCTTCCCTTCCGCCTTCCTCTGGACCGCCGACTCGTTCATCGCCTCGCAATCCGGTCGAACACCCCGCCGTCCGCAAAGTGCCGCGCCTGCGCCTTGGCCCAGCCCCCGAACACCTCGTCGATCGTGAATAGCCTCACCTCCGGGAACCGCGCCGCGTGGCGCGCCCGCACCGCCGCGTTGCTCGGACGAAACCCATGCCGCGCCGCCATCTCCTGCGCTGCCTCCGAGTACAGGTGCTCCAGGTACGCCCGCGCCACCCCCAGCGTCCCGCCCCGTTCCACCACCCGGTCCACCCACGCCACCGGCGGCTCCGCAAGGATGCTCACCGACGGCATCACCACCTCGTACTCGCCCCGCCCATGCTCCCGCATCGCCAGGAATGCCTCGTTCTCCCACGTGATCAACGCATCCCCAATCCCGCGGTCCGTGAAGGTCATCGTCGAGGCCCGTGCCCCGGTATCCAGAACCGGCGCATGGGCGTACAAGTCCCGCACAAACGCCTCCGCCGCCGCCTCCGATCCGCCCGGCCGCCGCAGCGCATACCCCCACGCCGCCAGGTAGTTCCAACGCGCCCCCCCACCCGACTTCGGGTTCGGCGTCACCACCGTCACCCCATCCCGCACCAAGTCCGGCCAGTCCCGAATCCCCTTCGGATTCCCCCGCCGCACCAGGAACACGATCGTGCTCACGTACGGGCAACTGTTTGATGGCAGCCGCGACGCCCAGTTCGTCGCAATCCGCCCGCTCTTCTTGGAAATGGCATCGATGTCGTTCGCCAACGCCAACGTCACTACGTCCGCCCGCAACCCATCGATCACGCTCCGCGCCTGCCGTCCAGAACCCCCGTGCGATTGCCGCACCCGGACGTCGTCCCCCGTCCGCTCCTTCCAATGCCGGGCAAACTCGACGTTGTACTCCGCATAGAACTCCCGCGTCGGGTCATAGCTCACGTTGAGGAGGCGGATCTCCTTGGCCCACGCCATCCCAAGGCCCAGCAGCAACCCCATGGCAACCCGCCCCAACCGACCCATGCATCCCCATGCACCCATCACGTCCGCCTACCCTCCCCTGAATCCCTACCAATTTGGAAGACAATTTTGGAGATTGCCGGGTTACGCGCTCATCCCCCCACAACCCACCGCCCGACCTCCGTCCATGCAGTCCATAAAGTCCATGCCCCCTTCCCGCTCACCTCCATTCTTGACCCTGCCACTAGAGTTTTTAGCCTTGCCACCCATGAAGCTCTCCGTCCGAGGCGAATATGCCCTGCGCGCCCTGACCCACCTAGGCTTGTACCACGGCCCGGGGGTCATCCGCGTCCAGGACATCGCCAAGGAACAAAACATCCCCAGGCGCTTCCTCGAGCAAATCCTCAATGCGCTCCGCAGCGGCCGCTTCGTCGAAAGCCGCCGCGGCATCACCGGCGGGTATCGCCTCGCCCGACCCGCCTCCGAGATCCGGCTCGCCGACGTCATCCGTCATCTCGAAGGGGCCCTCGCCCCGGTCGGATGCGTCAGCGAGAAGTTCTACGAGAAGTGCAACTGCCCCAACGAACGCCTGTGCGCCCTCCGCTCCGTCATGAAGGAGGTCCGCGACGCCATCGCCGGCATCCTGGAGGAACGCACCGTGGCCGACCTCGTCGAACGCGCCATCCTCCTCAAGGAACACCCCGCCGGCGCCGACGACTTCGTCATCTAGCCGCTCGCCGCTCGCTGGCCCCCTCCCACGAAGGACCATCCTCGGAGCCGAGACGGCTCCGCCACCATGCCGCCGCAGCCCCCCGCCCCCGCTTCCCGCCCAAACGCCGTGCGCGAACGGGATTGTCGCCTTGGGCTTCCGGCCTAATCTCACGCCCCATGGACTGGCGCGACTTCTCCTTGGCCGATGCCGCCGCAGCCGAAGAATCCCTCGAAGCCTACCCCTCCGCCGTGCGCGAGAAGGGCGACGAAACCTTTCGCCGCGGCGCGGTGCAGGCCATCCGCTGCATCGATCCGCATCGTTCGTTTGCCGGTTCCGTCTCCGGCCTGCACCCCTGCGAGGTGGCATTGCGCCTCGATGAGAACGGCCAGTGGCTGTCGGACTGCACCTGCCCGTCTGGCCCCGCATGTGAGCACGCCTACGCCCTCACCCGCCATCTCCTGACCCGCCATCGGCTGATCGAGGGCAATCAACCCAAGAAGCCTGCAAAGACCAGCCGCAAGGCGGCCGCGTCCCCCGCCCCGGCACCCGCAGCACCCGCAACCCCCGCTCCCACCATCGCGCCCGGCGCGCCCGCAGCAGGCCCGACCAACCCAACCCAAGCGGCCACTGGCACCGCCGCCGCCCCCACGCCGCCCGCCCCCGACCCATCCCCCCTCGAGCGCCGCCTCGCGGAGCGCGGGCATGCCATCAACCCCAAGCAACGCGCCTTTCTCACGCAGGTCTCCGACCTGTTCAAAAGGTTCGGCAAGCGCCCCGCCATCCCGCGCGCCGAGCTGGAGCGCGTGGGCCTTGCCCGCCCGGCCACCTCCACGTCGGCGTTCGACGGCGTGCAGCTCTGGCGCACGCCCCCACGGGACGAGTTCGAGTTCTGGCTGTACCTGGCCCAGTTCGCCGAGGACAAGGGCACGGGCATCCCGGACTTCATCCAATCCATCTCCGACCTTGAGCCCTTGCGGCGCCGCCTCGCCCTCGAGAAGCGCAACGCCGAGATCGAGCACTGGCGACAGGTCCTCGCCTCGTGGGGCGTCATCCCCGAGGACGACTCCGGCCCGTCGGGCACCGCCGACCTTCGCATCCGCTTCGCTGACGGCGAGGCGTTGCTCGAATGGCGTCGCGCGTCCACGGATGACTTCGAGCCCATGAAGGCCCACCAGTTCGAGCGCTTTGGACAGGCCCACGCCGCCCGGGGGGCGCTCGAGCCCGAGGCCCTCCTCATCTGGCATACGTTCCAGCAAGGGCTTGCCGCCAACGGCTACAAGAAGCCCGCCATCAACCCCTCCGAGCCCACGGCGCGCCGCGCCCTTGGCTTCCTTCTCCGCCAGCCCGGCGTCGCCTCCCGCATCGTCAACAGCGACGGCGAATCCCTCGCCCGCTCCCCGCGCCCCCTCCGCTGGCGCCTGTCCCCCCCCGACGACGTTCAGGGCGACTACCTTCTCCGCCTCGTGGACGACGGGGGCAACCCCGCCCCCACCATCCACGCCACCTTCCCGGGCCTGCCCACGCTGTACCTCACCGACGAGGCCCTCTTCCCGGGGCCGCCCACGGACGACCGGTTGGTGGCGCTCAACTCGGACACCCCAGTCCCCGCCGCCGCCGTTGAGTCACGGGGTGGCGTTCGGTTCCTCCGCAACCTCGGCATCGACCTGCCCCCGCGCCTTGCCGACCGCGTCCGCCTGCTCCCGCTGCGCCCGTTGCTCCGCATGCACCTGCGCCAGCTCACCCATGGCTCCGACGCCGAGCACTGCGTCCTTGAGGTGCTCGGCCTCTCGCCCGACGCCACCTTCGTGGAACGTTGGACCGGATCCCAATGGCAGGAACCACCGGGCACCAAGGCCATCGACGCCATCCAGGCTGCGGCCGGCGACCACATCGTCGCCGTGGACCGCAACGCCCTCGCGCCCATCCCGCCCCTCATCGACGCCCTCGGCTTCCGCTGGGACTTCGCCCGGCAACAATGGATCCTGCGCGTCACCCGTTCCTTTCCCGACCGCTTCGTCCCGTGGCTCCAATCCCTGCCCAAGGACGTCTCCGTCGAGCTCAACGGCGAGCTCGCGTCCTTCACCCATGCCGAGGTCTCCGGGCGCGTCCGCCTCTCCGTCGCGCCCGCCGAGTCCGTGGACTGGTTCGACCTCCGCGTCGTCCTCGACGTCAGCGACACCTCCCTCACCCAGGCCGAGCTCAAGCTCCTGCTGGAAGCCCGGGGCAAGTGGGTGCGCCTCGCCTCCAAGGGCTGGCGGCGCCTCGACTTCCAGCTCACCGACGTCGAGGACCAGCAGCTCGCCAAGCTCGGCCTCAGCCCCCACGACCTCGCCTCCGAATCCCAGCGGCTCCACGTCCTCCAAATCGACCCCGACGCCGCCGAAGGACTTCTCCCCGAGGATTCCGTCCAGCGCATCCGCATCCGGGCGGAGGAGATCAAGACGCGGGTGCAACCCGAGAAGCCCGACCTCGTGAAGGCCGAGCTTCGCCCCTACCAGCTCGAGGGCTTCCACTTCCTCGCCTACCTCGCGACCAACGGGTTCGGCGGGGTGCTGGCCGACGACATGGGCCTGGGCAAGACGCTCCAGACCCTGACGTGGATCGCATGGCTCCGGCGCGAGCACGAGGAAGGGCGCCTCTCGATGGATCCCGGCACGTCGCCGTCGCAACGTGGCAAGCCGCGTGACGCCCGGAAGTCGTCGCCCGCGCCAACGCCCGGGGCCGTCCCGCCCGTGCTCGTCATCTGCCCCAAGTCCGTCTGTGACAACTGGCGCGCCGAGGCCGCCCGCTTCACCCCCCACCTCCGCGTCCGCCCGTGGCGCGGCACGGAGCTCGACTCGATGCCCTCGCGCCTCGACGAGGCCGACGTCCACATCATCAACTACAACCAGCTCCGCATGATCGGCGAGGCCTTGGCCGAGCAACCGCTCCTCGCGGTCGTCCTCGACGAGGGCCAATACATCAAGAACCCGTCCTCCGTCACCTCCATGCTCGTCCGCACCCTCAAGGCCGGGCATCGACTCGTCCTGAGCGGCACCCCCATCGAGAACCGCCTCCTCGACCTCTGGTCGCTCATGTCCTTCGCCATGCCCGGCATCCTGGGCAACCGCGCCTCCTTCCAAAAGCTCTTCGACTCCTCCCAGGATCCCCTCGCCCGACGCCGCCTCTCCGCACGGACCCGCCCCTTCCTCCTGCGCCGCACCAAGTCCCAGGTCGCCCGCGACCTGCCGGACCGGATCGAGGAGGACCTGTTCTGCGAGCTCGAGGGCGACCAACTCACCCTCTACAAGGCCGAGCTCAAGCGCGCCCAGCAGATGCTCCTCAAGGTCAAGACCGCCAAGCAACTGGCCCAGGAACGCTTCAACCTCCTCACCTCCCTCCTCCGCCTGCGCCAGATCTGCTGCCATCCCAAGCTCGTCCAACCCGACTCCACCGCCCCCTCCGCCAAGCTCGAAGCGCTCATCGAAACCCTCGAGCCCCTCGTCGAGGAAGGCCAAAAGGTCCTCGTCTTCTCCCAGTTCGTCTCCCTCCTCGAGCTGCTCCAGTCCGAGCTCCACGCCCGCCGCTGGAACACCTTCTTCCTCGCCGGCGAAACCGAGGACCGCGGGGCCCTCGTCCGCGACTTCCAGGCCGCCGAGGGCAGCGCCGTCTTCCTCATCTCCCTCAAGGCCGGCGGCTTCGGCCTCAACCTCACCGCCGCGCCCTACGTCGTCCTCTTCGACCCCTGGTGGAACCCCGCCGTCGAGGCCCAGGCCATCGACCGCTCCCACCGCATCGGCCAAACCCAAAAGGTCATCGCCTACCGCCTGCTCATTAAGGATTCCCTCGAGGAAAAAATCCGCGCCCTCCAACACAAGAAAAAGGCCCTCGCCGACGACGTCCTCGGCGAGGAGTCCTTCACCACCAACCTCTCCATCGAGGACTTCCAGTTCCTCTTCAACGAGTAGCCAGGCCACCGTTCCCGTGCGCGGCGACGTCATGGTTCGCCGCCGGTGACGGACGGGGAGCGGGGAGCGGGGAGCGGGAGGCGACCGGGAAGGGAGAATCGAACGCGGTCGTATGTCCCGAAGGAATGAACTTGGAAACGGCGGTCCAAGAGGGTCCCAACGCGAGGAAGGAGCTGTTCCATCGTGTCGGATAAGGCCATGGACAGGATTCGAGGGGCTCACCATCCAGGTGAGGTTGGGGTGGGCTCGACAGGGCTGTAGGCCGGGTCCCCTGACCCGGCGCACCGGGCATGCGGCATCGCCATCGCCGCGTGAGGGCACGCGGCCTACAAACTGCCCAACTGCCGTTTCTAGGATGAATGACGCCTTGGCGCTTCCCGGAGGACGGCACCCCTCATCACCGTGGCGATGGAATCCGGACCCGCCCCTCGCCCCCCGTTCCCCGCTCCCCGCTCCCCGCTCCCCCCTTCCCGCCCTTCCCCACGCTTGAGCCCGGACCCCGCCCAAGGTAGGGCATGGACGTGCAATCGCGCCCGTCCCCGGCTCCTGTCCCCGAAACCGTCCCGGCCTCGTCCACGGCCCCGTGGCGGGAGCCATGGGTCCGCCTGCGGACGTTCAGCTATCACCCCACGATCTACCCCGCCATGATCGGCGAGGTGTCGCGCGACATCCGGCCGGGGGCCTGGGTGGACGTGTACGACAAGAACGGCCGCATGTTCGGCAACGGCCTGTTCCACCCCACGGCCCGCGTGCCCCTGCGCATGGTCCACCACGGCGACGCGCCCACCACCGACGCCTTGCTGCACCAACTTCTCGACCGCGCCATCGACCTGCGCCTCGGCCCCTTGGGCCTGCCCGGCACCACCGACGCCTTCCGCGTCGTCCACTCGGACGGTGACGGGCTGGGGGGGCTCATCGTGGACAAGTTCGGCGACGTGTTGTCGGTGCAGGTGCACAGCCTCGGGATCTGGCAGCGGCTGAAGCCCATGCTGGCGCGCCTGCACGAACGCCTCGGGACGCAACGGACCCTCGTGCACGTCGATCCGGCCATCGCCCGACAGGAGGGCATCCGCATCCAGGACCATCCCTCGGATGCCGTCCGCGCGATCAAGATCCGAGAGCATGGCATCCGATTCGAGGTGGACTTCGCAACGGGCCACAAGACCGGGTTCTTCTGCGACCAACGCGAGAACCGGCGACGCCTCGCCCGCTGGACGCAGGGCAAGCGCGTGCTGGACCTGTGTTGCTACACCGGGGGCTTCGCCCTGGCAGCCAAGGTCGCGGGCGGGGCGGAGTCCGTGACGGCCGTGGACCTCGACGAGGACGCCGTTGCGCAGGCACGCCGCAACGCGAACCTCAACATGGCGCGCATCGAGTGGGTCCATTGCGACGCCTACGCCTACGCGCGGCAGATGCGCAAGGACCGCAAGTCGTTCGATGTCGTCATCCTGGACCCCCCGAAGCTCGTGGAGGGCCGCGACGAACTGGAGCAGGCGGAGGGCATCACCCGCTACGAGGACCTGAACAGCCTCGGGATCGTGATCACGGAGCCCGGCGGGCTGCTCGTCACCTGCTCCTGCTCCGGACGCGTGTCGGCGGAGGACTTCGAGCGGCTCGTCGTGCGCTCCGCCCATCGCGTGGGCCGCAAGCTCCAGTTCCTCGACCGCACCGGCCCCGGAGAGGATCACCCCGTCATGTCCAACTGCCCCGAAAGCCGGTACCTCAAGGTCCTCTGGGCACGGGTCTTCTAGTCTTGCCCCACGGGCGTTGTCCGCGGGTCGCCGACGGCAGCCTTTTCATCCAGACGGCCTCGGCACAGGATGGGTCTCGTGAACACGCAAGGCCTCCGCGACCTCACGCGTCGTCGCTTCCTCAAGCAATGCGGGACGGGCATGGGAGCCCTTGCCCTCGGATCGTTGCTGGACGACCGCCTCCTGTCGGCCCCGGCGCCCGCCACGCCGGACGCCGTCTTGGCCAACGCCGTCCGTACCCACTTCGCGCCCAAGGCCAGGAACATCATCTACCTGTTCCAGTCCGGCGGGCCCTCGCACCTCGACCTCTTTGATCCCAAGCCGGAGCTGAAGAAGCGCGACGGCCAGCAGGTGCCCGAGGACCTCGTCCGCAACGTGCGCCTCGCGCAGATTGGCAAGAATGCCCGCCTCCTCGCGTCGCCCTACGCCTTCGCGCGCCATGGACAGTCCGGCATGTGGCTGAGCGAGCTGTTGCCGCACCTATCCGGCATCGTGGACGACGTGTGCTTCGTGCAGGGGTTCTACTCGGAGGCGTTCAACCACGACCCCGCGACGCTCTTCATGAACACGGGCGCGCAACTCGCCGGGCGCCCGGCCATGGGCTCCTGGTTCAGCTACGGCCTCGGAAGCGAAAGCAAGGACCTGCCGGCCTTCGTCGTCCTCATGACCGGCGTCGGACAACCCCTCACCAACGCCTCGTGGGGCTCCGGCTTCCTCCCCACCGCCCACCAAGGCGTCGCGCTCCGCCCGCAAGGCGACCCCGTCCTGTTCGTCGGCAACCCGCCCGGCATGGGCGCCCGCCGCCGACGCGAGTCGCTCGACGTCCTGCGCGACCTCAACCGCGCCCGGCACGACCTCCTGCGCGACCCCGAGATCGAGACCCGCATCGCCGCCTACGAGATGGCCTACCGCATGCAAACCAGCGTGCCCGAGGTCATGGACATCTCCGGCGAGGCCCCCAAGGTCCACGCCGCCTACGGCACCACCCCCGGCCGCGCCTCCTTCGCCAACAACTGCCTCCTCGCCCGCCGCCTCGTCGAGCGCGGCGTCCGCTTCATCCAACTGTACCACCGCGGCTGGGACCACCACGGCGGCCCCGACGGCAACCTCGTCTTCGACCTCAAGAAGCGATGCCTGGAAACGGACCAGCCTTCCGTGGCGCTCATCCGGGACCTCAAGCAACGCGGCCTCCTCGACGAAACCCTCGTGCTGTGGGGCGGCGAGTTCGGCAGGACCCCCATGATGCAGGGGGCACTCAAGCCCGACCAAATCGGCCGCGACCATCACCCCCACGGCTACACGATCTGGATGGCCGGCGGCGGCATCAAGCCGGGCGTCGTCCACGGCGGCACCGACGACTTCGGCTTCAACGCCGTGGGCCAGCGCGTCCACGTCCACGACCTCCACGCGACGATCCTGCACCTGTTCGGCATCGACCACCTCCGCCTCACCTACCGCTTCCAAGGCCGCGACTACCGCCTCACGGACGTCCACGGCGACGTGGTGAAGGACATCCTGGCCTAGTGTCGTGTCTCGGAAATGGCGGGCATGAGCCTCGTCCCCAGGATGCGTCTGCCGGATCACGCAGGGCCGAGACGGCCCTGCCACGTTGCCCGCTCCCCGCTCCCCGCTCCCCGCTCCCCGCTGCCCGCCGGAGGTTGGGCTTGGAATGCACGTGCTGGAACGGTCAACGTCCTCTCGTTCCCATGAGCATGAGCATGAATCGAAGGACCTTCCTCGCGGGCAGCGCGGCGGCGATGGCGTCCGGGATCGCATCCACCCTTCCCTCCCAAGCCTCCCCCGCATCGACGTCGCGCCGGCCGCGCATCGCGCTGATCGGCACCGAGGTTCGCACCCATTCCCATGCGCAACACTTCATCGACCGCTTCCTGCTGGGCTACGCATGGGAAGGAGGCTGGCGCCGGCCGGACGTGGACCTGGTGTCGCTGTACATCGACCAGTTCCCCGAGGGGGACCTTGCCCGGGGCACGGCGGCGCGGCATGGGGTGCCCCTCTACAAGACCATCGCGGAGGCGTTGACGCTCGGCGGCCAGACGCTGGCGGTGGACGGGGTGGTCATCATCGGCGAGCACGGCAAGTACCCGCGCAACGAGCGCGGCCAGACGCTTTATCCCCGGTACAAGTTCTTCAAGGAGGTGGTCCGCGTCTTCGAGGCAAGCGGCCACTCCGTCCCCGTCTTCAACGACAAGCACCTCTCCACCGACTGGCGCGAGTGCGTCGAGATGGTCGCGGACGCGCGCCGGCTGCGGTTCCCGTTCCAGGCGGGGTCGTCGTTGCCGGTGACGCGGCGGATGCCCTCCATCGACGTGCCGCACGGCACGCGCCTGACGGAGAGCGTGTGCGCGGCCTACGGCGGGATGGACAGCTACGACATCCACGGGCTGGAGACGGCGCAGTGCATGTCCGAGCGACGCCGCGGCGGCGAGGTGGGCATCCGCCGGGTGCTGGCCTTGCGCGGCGCGGACATGTGGAAGCACGCGGCCGGCCTGCCGACGACGTGCCGGTTGCTCGAGGCGGCGTTGTCCCGCAGCCACAACCTGCCCGTGAAGGACGGGTATCCCACCGCGCGCGTGACCGTCGATTGGGCACGCGAGGTGTTCCCCGAGGGCTGGGCGTACTTCATCGACCACCTCGACGGGTTCCGCACCACGCTCTTCATGCTGGCGATCCGCGACTTCAACTACGCCGGCTGGGACGCCGGGCGCGGCCGGGCGATCTCGTGCCAGATGTACCTGCCGATGCCCACGCACGGCTCGACGACCGCCGACTTCTTCAACCCGCAGATCCGGCACATCGAGCGCATGGTGGTGGAGCGTCGCCAACCCTACCCGCTCGAGCGCACGCTGCTGACCTCCGGCATGACGCTGGCCGGCGTCGAGTCGTTCGCGCGCGGCACGGCCGTGGACACGCCCGACATGGCGGTGCGCTACCGCGTGGGCGCGGAATCCTTCTACTGGGGCGCGTGAAGCCAAGGACGCCGCCGCGCGGCCGCCAGCCCCCGTGAACATCGACTTCGTCCCCGTCGCGCTGAGGCGCGTCTTGCTGGAGACGCCGGAGCTCGCGCGCGCCTACCTCGTCGGCGGCTGCGTCCGCGACGCATGGCTCGGGCGGCCCGTGAAGGACTTCGACGTCGAGGTGTACGGCCTGGGCTGCCCCGAGCTGGGGCGCGCGCTCGAGCGCTGGGGACGCGTGGACTGGGTGGGGCGTTCCTTTGGCGTGGCCAAGGTGACGCTCGCCGACGGGCGGCAGCACGACTTCTCGTTGCCCCGCCGCGACTCGAAGATCGGCCCCGGCCACCGCGGCTTCGCGGTGGAGACGGCCCCCGACATCTCGCCCCGGGAGGCGTCGGCCCGGCGCGACTTCACCATCAACGCGCTGATGCTCGACCCGCGCACGGGCGAGGTCCTCGACTTCCACGGCGGCCTCCGGGACCTGCGTGACCGCGTGCTGCGGCACACGAGCCCGGCCTTCGTGGAGGATCCCCTCCGCGTGCTGCGCGGCATGCAGTTCGTCGCGCGGTTCGGACTTGTCCCCTGCCCCGACACGGTCGCCCTGTGCCGTCGGATGGCCCCGGCGCAATCGGAGCTGCCCGCCGAGCGCATCCGGGAGGAATGGTGGAAGTGGGCGACGTTGTCGGAGCTGCCGTCGCGGGGCATCGAGTTCGCGTGGGAGGCGGGTTGGCTGGACCTTCATCCGGAACTCACGGGCATGAGGGGCGTGGAACAGGACGGGGAATGGCACCCCGAGGGCGACGTGTGGCGCCACACGATGCACGTGGTGGATGCCATGGCGCGGCACGAGGGATGGCAGGGCGCGGACGAGCGGGCCCGCGGCGTCCTGATGTTGGCGGCATTGTTGCATGACGTGGGCAAGGCCAGCCACACGCGACGGGAGCTGCGCGATGGGCGCGAGCGCGTGGTGTCGCCCGGGCACGAGATTGCGGGCGTGCCGATGGCGGAGGCGTTTCTCCGGAGGCTGGGGATGCCCAACGAGGTCTTGGAACGCGTGCCGCGGCTGGTGGCGAACCACATGGCGCACCTCGAGGAGCCCTCGGCGCGCGCCATCCGAAGGCTGTCGCTGCGACTGGCCCCGGCCACGATCGAGGAACTGTGCACGTTGATGACGGCGGATGCATCGGGACGGCCCCCGCGTCCGACGGGCGAGACGACGGCCGTGCGCGGGATTCGTGAACGCGCGGCCGAACTGCGGCTGGAGGCCGCCATCCCCCGGCCGCTGGTCATGGGACGGCACCTCGTGTCGCGCGGCATGACGCCCGGGCCCGCGTTCAAGGAGGTCCTTGCCCAGGCATTCCAAGCCCAGTTGGACGGCGACTTCTCAGACGAGGCGGGCGGGCTGCGATGGCTCGACTCCCATGGCGGCCGCTGCACGCCAGGTGCATGACCCGGAAAACGCCCTTTGGGCCGTCTTGAGGCCGCGTGCCCTCACGCGGCGCACCCTGGTCATTCCCGTCTCCGCCCCCTCCGTGCGCCACCTCGCCCAACGCCGGGACGGCGTTGCCACCTTCCCCGCTCCGAGCGCCTACAACGGACGTGTGCCCGCCGAGTCCACCCACGCGACGTACGCCGGCAGGCTGGCGGCGGCATCGACGTCGATCACGACGAACTCCGGCAGCTCGTAGGGATGCAGCGCCAGCAACCGCCCGCGCAGCGGCCCGATCGCATGGGAGGGGGCCTTGAGCAGGAGCGTGCACTCGGGCTCGTCACAGACCGCCCCCTTCCATCGGTACACGCTGCGCACGGGCAGGAGGTTGGCACACGCGACCAAGCCCTCTTCCACCAACGCCCGCGCGATCGCCTCGGCGCGGTCCGACGGCACGTTCGTCAGCACCAGCTTCATCCGCCTACCAGGAGCAAACCGTGCGCGCCTCCAACACCCGGTCCACCACCGCGCCCCAGTCCGTCACCAGGTCGCAGCGCACCACCTCGACCCGCACGCCCTTCGCACGTTGCGCCTCGACGACGCCCGAGACGGTGGCGTCGGGCTCGCCATGGACGAGATGCAGGACCAGGCCTTCCGCGGGTTCGGTCGGGTTCATGGATGGCTAGAATCGCAGGACCGAACGCGCACGCGCGCACCAACCCGCCAACGCGCCCGGGTCCAACGCCTCCACGGGCATCGTGGGCTCGCCCACGTCGGCGGCTTCCATCGCACCGGACTCGACCAAGACGGGATGGCCCAGGTCGCGCAGGATCGGCAGGTAACGGGTGAAGTTGTCCTCGTCCACGAGGTCGTCCACCCACTCGCCCAACGCACGCACGGCGGGCCCCAACAGGCAAAGGCGGACGTCCGCCTTGCGCCACGTCCCGATCCCCGCCGCCACGCGGATCGCCTCCGCCGGCCGATGGGACGTGCGGGGGTCGGACTGGACCACGAAGAGGACCAAGGGGCGCTCGGTTGGGTTCATGGCAAGCGGCGAACGGCGCTAGTTGAACGTGACGAAGCGGTCGGTGGACACCGCAAGGTCGCTGACAACGGTCAGGCCGGCGTAGGCGGCGGAGTCATCGACGGGCAGGTGGCGCCGGTGCGCGCCGTAGGCGCACGCGTAGAGCTTGAGGCCCATCGGGCGCAGGGCCTGCAAGCCGGGGTCCCGCACGCCCGCCACGCCGTCGTCCACGCAGTACAGATAGACGTCGTGCCCCCGCCCTAACGCCGCCTCCGCGAAGCGCACGGCATGGCGGAACGACGGCCGATCGGGCCCGGCCGAAACCAGGATGCCGATCTTGCTGCGCGGGGGTTGCACGGCGTGGCGTTGGGGCGTGGGAGCGTGGGACGCGGCGGGCGCCGGCTATTCCACGAACTTGATCACGCGGGTCTTCTCCAGGCGCTTCCGCTGGTTCTCGTCGAGGATCTTCTTGCGGAGCCGGAGGTTCTTGGGCGTGGCCTCGACGTATTCATCGACGTCGATGTACTCCAGGGCGCGCTCGAGCGTGAGCTCCATGGGCGCGTTGAGCTGGATGCCCTTGCCGTCGCCCTGCGAGCGCATGTTGGTGAGCTTCTTCTCGCGCACCGCGTTGACCGGGATGTCGTTCTCGCGGGCGTTCTCGCCCACGATCATGCCGACATAGACCTCGTCGCCGGGCTGGACGAGCAGCTTGCCGCGTTCCTGCACCATGTTGAGGGCGTAGGAGGTGGCCACTCCGGACTCCATGGCCACGAGCGAGCCGTTCTTGCGGGCGGCGATCTCGCCGCGGTCCTCGCCGTACTCATGGAAGAGGTGGCTCATGACGCCCATGCCGCGGGTCAGGTTGACGAGGTCGGTCTCGAACCCGATGAGGCCGCGCATGGGGATGTGGGCCTCGACGGAGACCTGGGACCCGACGTGGTTCATGTTGGTGATCTGGGCCTTGCGGAAGGAGAGGTTCTCCATGATGGCGCCGAGGTTCTCGGAGGGCACCTCCACGAACAGCTTCTCGATGGGCTCCATCGCCTGGCCTTCCGGGCCCTTCTTCCACAGCACCTCCGGGCGGGACACGAGCACCTCGTAGCCCTCGCGGCGCATCTGCTCCACGAGGATGGCAATCTGCATCTCGCCGCGGCCGGACACGGCGAAGATCTTGGGGTCGCTCGTTTGGGCGATGCGGAGGGCGACGTTGGTCCGGATCTCCTTGACGAGGCGATCCCAGATGTGACGGGCCGTCACGAGCTTGCCGTCCTTGCCGCCCAACGGGCCGTCGTTCACCGCGAACTCCATCTGGATCGTCGGCGGGTCCACGGGGATGTAGGGCAACCCCGGGCGCGCCTCCGAGTCGCACAACGTCTCGCCGATGAACACCCCCTCGAAGCCGGCCAGTCCCACGATGTCGCCGGCGTGCGCCTCCTGCACCTCGATGCGCTTCATGCCCTCGAAGTGGTAGATCATGGTGATCTTGCCCTTCGTGATGCGGCCGTCGCCATGGCGGCACATGGCGGGCTGGCCCACCACGACCTTGCCCGAGTAAATCTTCCCGAAGGCAATTCGGCCCATGTAGTCGCTGTAATCCAGGTTGGCCACCAGGAGCTGGAAGCCGTCGCTGGCATGGGCGCGCGGCGGCGGGATGTGCTTCACCACCGCGTCAAACAACGGCTCCATCGTGCCGCTCACATGGTCCAGCTCCACCTTGGCGTACCCCTGCTTCGCCGAGCAGTAAATGAACGGGAAGTCGAGCTGCTCGTCCGTCGCGTTCAACGACATGAACAGCTCGAACACCTGGTCGAGCACCTTCTTCGGGTTCGCGTTGTCGCGGTCGATCTTGTTGATCACCACGATCGGCTTCGCGCCGGCCTCCAACGCCTTGCGCAACACGAAGCGCGTCTGCGCCTGCGGGCCCTCGGCGGCGTCCACCACGAGCAACACGCCGTCGATCATGTTCATGATGCGCTCCACCTCGCCGCCAAAGTCCGCGTGGCCCGGGGTGTCCACGATGTTCACGTGGTAGTTCTTGTACCGGAACGCCGCGTTCTTGGCCCGGATCGTGATGCCCTTCTCCTTCTCCAGGTCCATCGAGTCCATCAACCGCTCCGTCTGGGTCTCGGCTTGGTTGGACCGGAAGGTCCCCGACTGCTTCAGGAGGCAATCCACCAAGGTGGTCTTGCCGTGGTCCACGTGCGCGATGATGGCGATGTTGCGAATGTGCTGCATACTGCTGGTTCCCCCAATTCGGGCCGGGCATCGTGTTCACCCACGCCAAAAGGTCAAGGATACGCACGGGGTGATTCCGGGGGCGGGAAGCGGGAAGCGGGAAGCGGGGGACGAGGGGCGGGTCAACGTGGCAGGGCGTTTCAACCCTGGGCCATGGCGTGACCACGCGGCCCTGCTGCTGCCATCCCTCCGGGATACGACCGTGCCAACGCCGTGGGGTCAGCTCCTGACGTGGCAGCTGGGGACGCACCCCGGCCAACACACGGTCCGTCCCCGGGGCCGACCCGGTTTTTTTGGGGGGGAATGCGGTCGTCGCGACGCTCCGCGCGGCCGTGACAAGACCTTGATCGCGTTTCCCAAGGCATTACCGGCTTCGGGCACCCCTTGTGCGGCCAATTCCACCCTGGATGCCGCTGGGCCATGACAACCAAACAGCAAAACAAGCGATCCATGTACCTCGACGTCCTTGCCGTGAGGCTGATGCCGTCAAGGCCAGCAACGCGGATCTCACCTCTCACGAAGGGCGAGGATGCGCTGCGGGGGCAGCGGATGGAGTTGGACCCAGTGAACCTCTTACATCGGATCCGGCCTGGGTAACCGGACTTGGGAACCTTGGCCACGGGCCACCCCGTGGGTGGGCCCTGCCAGGACGACCTGAGACAGTTCCCGGCGAAGCTCCCCGACTCCTGGCGCTTGGGAGAGGTCGGGCCAACCCACCCGAAGGAACCCGCCAACAAGCGGGACGGCCGTACCTGGAAAAACCCCTTCGAGTGGGTGTGGCCGGAAATCCTCAAGAGGTTGCAGAATGAGCCGGACGGCACCGCGACGTCGCTGCTCAACCAGTTGGGCAAGAGCGACCCAGACCGACACGACGCTGGCCCGCTTCGATCACTACGGCGGCGGGCGGGAGAGGGGCGCTCCACGATGGCCCGGACATGGGCGCTGCCGGGCGCGACCGGAACCATCCATGTCGCACCGATCTGCAGCCCGGCCCTTCCAACGCTGGGGCAGTCTCCGCTACGGCTCGCTGCGCCCGCCTCCCCTGCGACTCCCCCGGCGCTGGAAGGGGCTGCCCCAGGCCCTCGAGGAGAAAAGCCCAGACCGTCAGTAAGTTTTGGCTGGTCACCTTTCGACGGAGGCAACGGGGTGGGGATAGATCATTGTCGTTGAACAGAAAGGCCCCTCCCCTCCCGGCAAGCGCCACACCCACCACCTTTTCTCCGGCTTCGACGCTGGCCAGGGGAAGCGCGTCCAGGATGCAGCGCGCGGCCACAGGCCGGTGGAGAACTGCAACCAATCCAAGCGCGCTGCCACCGCGTGGCGGGAGGACGGCCACCGCCATCGCAAGCCCAACGGCCCACTCGACCTGGCCCTGACCCGCAAGGTCCTGGTGGCGATGATCCCATTCGAGACGCGAGAGCACTGGGCCGAGTTCCTTGAGGTTTATCGTTGCCATCCTTCCCAAGGCCTTCGCCCCATCCCAGGGGTTCAACCCATCCGTTTGACCCTGCCAGCCAAACGGTCCGGCCGAGGCAGCGGGCGGGGGCGGCCCGAATCCCAAGCCGTCGTCGCTCTGCGCGACCCCGGGAGGGACCCCATCCCACGCCAACTGGCAAGGAGTGGGGCGGCATCCCCTCACCCTAGAAGCGGCAGTTGGGCAGTCTGTAGGCCGCGTGCCCTCACGCGGCGATGGCGATGCTGAGGCGCGGCGATCACGGTGCTCGGGATGCCTCAAGCGCCAGCCCCGCAGTGCTCAGCGGCCTCCGGGTAACACAACCTCCAGCAAGACATCCCCGTCCCGAAAGGGGGGCCGGGAATCGGACTAGTTCTTGGGGTTGGACCAGTCGTAGGCGGCCAGGGCCTTCAGCTCGCGGATGAAGACCTCCTGCCCGGCGACAGCCAGGTGCGCCCAGGTGTCGTCGCCCACCTTGCGGCGCGCGAGGATTTCCGGCTTGGAAGGCGTGGCGGCCAGCAGCATGAGGAGGCCCCGCTCGTCCAGGGCGAGGATGCGGTCGTTGTTCGCCACGAGGCTCCAGTACTTCCCGAAGGATTCCGTGGTGGTCCACTTCTCGGCGCCGTCGGCGAGGCTGACGCAGAGGGCGCGTTGGTTGCGGAGGTGCAGGTAGGCGTGGCCATCGTGGAGGATGGGGGACGTCATGTAGCCCTGGGCCTTGAAGGACCACGCGGGCTTGACCGCGAACGCGTCGCCCTCGCGCGACACGTCGAAGGCGAGCGTCTTGCCGCCGTAGGTGCTGGTGAAGAGGCGGTTCGACGACACGATGGCCGGCGTCAGGATGTTCATGCCCCGGAACGCCTCCACCGGCGTGGACCACAGCTCCGTGCCCTTCTCCAGGTCGAGCCCAGCAAGGTGCGTGCGGGTCTGGACGACGAGCTGACGACGCCCGGCCAGCTCCGCGACGATGGGCGAGCTGAAGGCGCTCCCGTTCATGCTGTCGGTGGAGGACAACGCCTTCCAAGCGACCTTGCCGGTGCGCTTGTCGAGCCGCACGACGGCCCCGCCCGCCTGCGTGTAGAGGGCATCCCCGTCCAGCAAGGGCGAGCTGACGTACCCGAAGGCGGGCACCGGCGTGCCGTCCTCGGCGGGGAAGTCGTGCTTCCAACGAACCTTCCCGTTGGCGGCGTCGATGCAGACCAGCACGTCGCGCATGCCCGACACGAACAACGACTCCCCGTCCCAGGCCGGCGTGGAGCGAATCCAGTCCCCGTTGGACTTGGCAAAGAAGGGCACCTTCATCGAGCCCTCCCACTCGGTTTTCCAAAGCTCCTTCCCGGTGGCGCGGTCGAGCGCGCGCACCACCTCCAAGCGGGCATCCCGGGTCTCCGTGGTGAAGACGCGGTCCGGGGCGACGATGGGCCCGGAGTAGGAAGGCCCCAGCTCGATGCGCCAGCGGAGGCGAAGGTGTTGCTCGTCGAGGCTGGCAGGCCATGGGGACGTCGCGAGGCGTCCGTCGCGCGAAGGCCCGCGCCATTGCGGCCACGAGGTGTTGGCGAGGACCACGGAGCCCAAGGCGGCCAGGGCAACGACGGAAGGGAGCAAAAGGCTGCGCATGGGCGAGGGTATGGCCAAAGAACCAGGCCGCAACTGGGGGCGAGGGGAGGGTCGAACCGCGGCCTGCGAGCGGGTGTTTGGGCCGTCGCGTCCTGGTTCAGGGCTTCGGGTGGGGCGAAGGCGTCGGGTCGTCGGGTGTTGCAAAGGGGGCGGGCTGATTCATCTGGGATCCGCCTTGGTTGGTCCGTGTGAAGGAGTTCGACTTTTGGCAGGGCATGGGCGGCGGTCTCCGTTCATGCTTCTTCTCCGTGGCAACCATCCAAAGTCGTCCCGAGCCAACTCTGCGCTGCATCGCCGAGATCGACGGACAGCCCGTCGCCATCCTCCTCTTCTCCAGTGCCGCCCTCCCCATCAACGCCCACGACGAGTGGATCGGTGGGTCACCCCGCCAACGGTCCCGACGCCTCGGCATGGTCGTCAACAACGCCCGGTTCCTCGTGTTCCCTGATCGCCAGAAGCTCCCCAACCTGGCTTCCCGCGTCCTGGCCCGGGTGCTCCAGCGTCTCATCCTGAAATCGGCAGTCAAAGAGGGTGCCAAAACGAGGAAACGCCCCTCCCATCGGGTCGGATGGGCTCATGGACAGGAACCTAGGGGCTCACCCTGCGGGTGAGGTCGAGGTAGGCCCGGTTCGGCAGTAGGCCGCGTCCCCTGACCCGGCGCACCGGGCATGCGGCATCGCCATCGCCACGTGAGGGCACGCGGCCTACAGACTGCCCAACTGCCGTTTCCGGGATGAAAGGGCGGATCTTCGGCAGCGCCCATGGAGCGCCGAAACGATTGGCGGACTGGACAACGACAGGAAACGCGGGAAATCCACGCCCTGCGAGGCGGGTCTGACGCCGGATTCGACTCCCAAAGGAACCCTCCGGCACGTCGCCGTCCCGCACGGGATTTTCAACCCCGAACTCCTCGGGCCCACGACCCCTCCCCAAACCCAGATGAGTCCGCCCTGGGCAAAGGGGCCGGGCGCTTGCATTCGGGGTTTCCATCCCGCCCGGGTTTTCGTTCCAATCGCCGCCCACGAGTTCACGTCATGTCCACGTTGCCACGCCAGTTCGTCGCCGAGCACGTCGCGGGGATCCCGCGGTCGGGGATCCGCGACTTTTTCGACATTGTGCAGCAGATGCCGGAGGCCATCTCGCTGGGGGTTGGGGAGCCGGACTTCGTGACGCCGTGGCACATCCGGGAGGCGGCGATCTACGCGCTGGAGCGGGGGCGGACGCAGTACACGGCAAACCTGGGGCTGCTGCGGCTGCGGGAGTCGATCTCGCGCTACGTCGAGCGCAAGTTCCATGTCCGGTACAACCCGGCGAACCAGGTGCTGGTGGCGGTGGGGGTTTCCGAGGCGCTGGACCTCGCGTTGCGGGCGGTGCTGAACCCGGGCGACGAGGTGATCTACCATGAGCCGTGCTACGTGAGCTATGCGCCGAGCGTGCTCCTAGCCCATGCCAAGCCCGTGCCGGTGGTGTGCAAGGCCGAGGACGGGTTCGCGGTGACGGCCGCCGCGATCGAGGCGGCCATCACGCCGCGCTCGAAGGTGTTGATGTTGTCGTTCCCCACCAACCCAACGGGCGGGACGATGACGCGGGCGCAACTGGAGGACATCGCCGAGGTGGCGCGGCGGCACGACCTGCTGGTGTTGACGGACGAGATCTACTCGGAGCTGACCTTCGAGGGCGAGCATGTCTCCATCGCGAGCCTGCCGGGGATGGCGGCACGGACGATCTTCCTGCACGGCTTCTCGAAGGCCTTTGCGATGACGGGCTTTCGGATTGGCTACGCGTGCGGGCCGGCGGAGCTGATCGAGGCGATGATGAAGGTGCACCAGTACTCGATCATGTGCGCGAGCATCATCGCGCAGGAGGCGGCGATCGAGGCGCTGGAGCATGGTGACGCGGCGGCGGCGGAGATGCGAGAGCAGTACAAGCTGCGGCGCAACTTCATCGTGAAGGCCCTGAACGACATGGGCCTGCCCTGCCACCTGCCGCGGGGATCGTTCTACGCGTTCCCGGACATACGGAGCACCGGCCTGACGTCCAAGGAGTTTGCCGTTCGGCTGCTCACGGAGGAGAAGGTGGCGGCGGTTCCGGGCGGGGCCTTCGGCGCATCCGGGGAGGGCTTCCTTCGAATGTGCTTCGCAACGGCGTTCGACCGGATCCAAGAGGCCATGGTGCGGACGTCGCGGTTTGTGGGCCGGGTGCGGCCCGGGAAGGGCGGTTGAAGCGGGTGGCCGCCACGCCCGCGGACCGTTCGGCCTCTCGCCGGAGATGATGATCGGGGCGGGTGCGACGCGGCACCGGAAGGCCGGCAACCCCAGGATTGCACGGGGTTGGCGTGGCGGGTGACCTTTTGCGCGTTCCCGTTCGCTTCGGAGCCATGTCGTCACGTCGAGCCACGCGCATCACCGCCGAGGAGGCCGCCGCCCTGGTCCGGCCAGGGCATTGGCTGGACTATGGGTTTGGCATGGGGCAACCGGATGCGTTCGACCAGGCATTGGCGGCGCGGGCGGACCTTGCGGGCCCGGTTTACATCCGGGCGGCGTTGTCGATGCGGCCGCGCGCGGTGCTCGCGGCGGACCCGTTGGGCGAGCGGTTTGCGTGGTGGAACTGGCACTTCTCCGGGATCGACCGGCGGGCCCACGACGCGGGCGCGGCGCACTACATTCCCATGAACTTCGGGGAGGCTCCGGGCCTGTATCGCCGCTTCATCGAACCAGTGGACATCGCGGTGGTGAAGTGCTGCGAGAGGGACGCGTCGGGCCACTACAACTTCAGCGGCGCGTGCACGTACCATGGTGCGCTGACGGAGCGGGCTCGGTGCGTGGTGGTGGAGGTGGATCCGAGGTTGCCCCGTGTCCTCGGGCCGGCGAACGGCGTGCATGAGTCGCGGGTGGACTTCGTCGTGGAGACGGACGGGTTGGGGGCTCCGGAGCTGGCGCAGGGCAGCCCGAGCGAGGCGGAGCTGAGGATTGCGCGTCACGTGGCGGGGCACGTCGAGGATGGCGCGTGCCTGCAGGTTGGGATTGGGGGCCTGCCCAACGCCGTGTGCGCCGCCATCCTTGAGGCTGGGATGCGGGACCTGGGCATCCACACGGAGATGTTGGTGGATGGGTTGATGCACCTGATCCAGGCAGGCCGCGTCACGGGCTCCCGCAAGCGTCACGGCGTGGGCAAGGCTGTGTTCACGTTCGCGGGCGGCTCGTCGGCCTTGAACGCCTTCATCCACGAGAACCCAGCGCTGGAATCGTGGCCCGTGGACGAGACCAACCTGCCCGACCGCATCATGGCCAACCCCGGGGTGGTCTCGATCAACAGCACGGCGCAGGTGGACTTGCTGGGGCAGGCAGCGTCCGAAAGCGCGGGGCCGCGGCACCTCACGGGGACGGGCGGGCAGTTGCAGTTCGTGCGCGGCGCCTACGCCTCCGAGGGCGGTCGTTCGTTCCTGTGCCTGCCGTCCACGCGCACGCGGCGGGACGGGACTGTCGAAAGCCGGATTGTGGCGACGCTGGAACCGGGCACGGTGGTGACGACGCCGCGCACGGACGTGATGCACGTGGCCACGGAGTGGGGCGTGGTCCAACTGAAGGGGAAGTCGGTGCCGGAACGAGCGAAAGCCTTGATCTCGGTGGCGCACCCGATGTTCCGGGACGAGCTAGGCCGTCGCGCGCGGGAACTTCGGATGGCGCCTGCCTGGTACCTTTGAGTGCAGCCAGTTCGATGGCGCGACGCCGACGGACTCAGGTGCCGGTGGCCCGGCCGCCCTCGGCCAGAGGAAGAAAGGGCGCGAGGTTCGTGTTTTGGGCAATGATCGATCGGGTGGCGGGATCGATGGCGAGGGCCGCCTCAATGTGCCCGATGGCGGCATCGCACCGGCCAAGGATCGCCTCGTAGCAGGCCATGTGGAAGTTCCAGAGGGCATGGGTCCGGGCGGAGGGCGGGGCCTGTTGGAGGGCAATCTTGCAGGCCGCCACCTCCCCGAGCTCGAAGAGGCAGGTTGCCCACGCAATGAAGCGCTCGGCGTCGGCGCCTTGGCTGCGGCACAACGCCTCGCAGCAATGCGATGCCGCCTCCCATCGGCCGAGGTGCTGGTTGAGGACGAAGCGGAACTCGAGGACTTCTTCCTCGAGCTGGTCGTCGGGCGACAGGGTGTCCAGTTCCCTGAGGGCCTCGTCGGCCATGCCCAGCTCGAAGTAGCCCACGGCTGCTTCAAGCGTCCGATTGAACTGCGTGAACGGCACAAGCCAACCTTACGATGTTTCTCGCCGGTTCAAGTGCCGTCTGACCCGAGCCCCGACGCGCTGCGCCTCAATCCTTGGGCGCGTTCGCCAGGCAACCCAGCATGATGAACATCACGGCGAACACGACGACCGACGCCACCAGGAGTCCAACCCCCTTGCCGTTGGTCGCCATGACCACGCCGGCGCCAAGCAGGACCGTCTTCAAGAGGAAAACCATGAACGCAGAGAAGCCCTTCATCGGCGTGAGCCTACCCATTCGCGTCATGGCGACAAGCCCCCGCTGCGGCGGAACGGCGCGCCCCATGCCCACCGACGTTGCGATGGCTGGATCGGACCCGTTCCGAGCACGGCGACGCCCACGACGGGTCGCTTCACCCGTTCCCCGTTTTGTGCCACGGGGTGCTGGGGGGAGGGCGGCCAACGACGGAACGCCACTCAGCAAGCGGCCTGGGGCCTGAGGGGTGCTCCTGCTCCGTGTTCCCGGCGTCTCCCTGTGAGTCGGCCTCCGAGACATCGACGGTCGGCTTGGGGGGTCTCTCTTGGAGTACTCGGTGGACACGGAGGGGCCGGTGTCCGCGCGGCGACCGGCCCAGGCCTCGTGGCCTCGCGCCGGGCTTCCTCACGCGGCGGCCACCCTCGCATGTCACCCTGCCCACACGGCCCTGCCACGCACCCCGCTTCCCCAACGTCCTCAGGGCTGGTAATGCGGCGGCTTGGCCGACGTGGACCGGATCCGCTCCAACTCCTGGCCTTGCAACGTCTCCGCCAACCGCTCCACCTGGCGTCGGAGTCGTTCGATCATCCGGCCTTGCTCCACCACCACCGCGTTGAGCTGGTCTTGCTGGTGCTCGACGTGGGCCAACGCCGCCTCCGTCCGCGCCAGCCGTTCCTCCGTGGTTTCACCGCTCACAGCTCATCCTCCCGTTCCGCGAAGAACAACTGCCACGCCCGGTCGTACTGGGCCTCCTCCACGAACACCTTCGCCTCGCGCGACAGGTCCCCGTCGTCGGGCAAGCCGGGGTCCACCCACTCCTGCCGGGCCTCGATCCCGTGACGGCCCAGCCATTCCACCAGCAGCTCCGTCTTGATCACCGGCCCCGTGAAGAACAATCGCATCGTGGATTCCTTCCCCAGGTTCACGGCGCCGACGCGACGTCGCGCCCGCGAATCTCCCGGAACGCCTTGCTGCGCACCAACACCTCCAAAGCCGCCTGCACCCGCATCCCGTCCGCCGCCAACGCTGACGCCATCTCCTTGAGCATCGGGCCATCCGACACCTGCACGGAGCGTCCCAGCGCATACCCCGCCAGCTTCCGGCAGAACTGGCGGACGAACGCGTCCCGACGCCGGCCCGCGAGGTAGCCCCTCAAGCCGTCCATCCCCTCCACCACCACGCCGCCCGGCAACGTCACCCGCGTGTCCAGCAATCGCCCCGCGAGGTCCCGTTCCCGGCGCCGCCCGATGGCGTCGTAGGCCTCCAGCGCATAGCCGAAGGGATCGATGCGCACGTGGCATCCCGAGCACTTCGGGTCCGTGCTGTGCCGCTCCGTCAGTTGCCGGACGGTCAGGCCCTCGGTGGCCGACTCGTCCTCCGGCAAGGGCGGCACGCCCTTGGGCGGCTTGGGCAACTTGTCGCCCAGCAACACCTCGCAGAGCCAGTTGCCGCGCAGGATGGGGCTGGTGCGCGACGCGCCCGACTGCTTCGCCAGCACCGCCCCCATTCCCAGCACGCCGCCCCGCCCGTGCCCCTTCACGCCCGAAACGCGTCGCCACTCCGGCCCGCGGACGCCCGGGATTCCATAGAACTTGGCCAACGCCTCGTTCAGCACCGCCGAGTCCCCGTCCAGCAGGTCCGTCACGGGCCTGTTGTTGTGGAACAGGTCCTCGAAGGTCCGCACCACCTCCTCCTGCAAGTCGCCCCGCACCGCCGCAAACTCCGGAAAGTGGCGCTCGCTCTTCTCATCGAGCGTCGCCACGTCCGAGACGTGCAACCACGCCGCCCCGAACTCGTTCGCCAGACGGCGCACGCGGTCGTCCCGCACCATGCGCCGCGCCGCCGCCGCCACGCCCTCCGCCGTCCCCAGCCGCCCCTCCGCCGCGTCCCGCATCAACGCGTCGTCCGGGGCCGACGACCAGAGGAAGTAGCTCAGGCGCGACGCCAACTCCCAGCCCGTGACCGCCTTCGCCGTCGTTCCCGGGCCCGGTTCCTCGGCCCGATACAGGAAGGACGGCGACACCAGCACTCGCGCGAGCATCAGCCTGACGGCCTCTTCGTGCCCCAGTTCCTGGCCGCGCAACGCGGCGTACAAAGCCCGCAGCCCGGACGTCTCCTCGTCCTTCAAGGGCCTTCGATACGCCCGCGCCGCCCATGCCAACACCCCGTCCACGTGACGCGGCTCCGCCTCCGCCTGCCTCCGACGAAACGCCGCCGCCCGCTCCTGGATCGGCCCCCGCATCGGCTCGAACAGGCTCGGGTCCCCGTCCTGCGTCGCGTACTGCCACAACTGCTCGAAGGCATCCACCAGGGTCAACGCGTCTTGGCTCACGAAGTGCAGCTCGTCCCACAACCGCTCCAGCCGCGCCCGTTCAGCCTCTTCCAACATCAATCGCTGCAACGCCCCGTCCTCACGGTGGAACAACGTCAGCGTCACCACCTCGTCCACCGGCACGATCTTCGCGTAGCACAACGCCGCCGGGAACATGTCCCGGAACGCGCCCAGCCCCGCCTCCAGTCGCCCGCGCGCGCCCGACCCGTCCGCCACGATGAACGGCAGGTCCGCCGCCGCACCCGCCGCGCGTCGCGGTTCCTCCAAGCCCGTCCATGCCTGCACCGTGCCCTCGCGGCCGTCCCGGGCGTCCGGCTCCACCGACACCACCCACTCGCGGCCCGCCGCAACGTCCGCCGGAATCCTCACCGCCAACGTCCCGGCCCCACGCACCACCACGTCCTCCCCGTCCATGCGGGACGGATCCACGCCCCACTCGCCACCCGCCCTCGCGGGAGCCCCGTTGGCATCCGGCCTCAACGACCCCGCCAGCAACGGCCCGCCCAACGACGCCAGCAACCGATGCAATCGCGCGTCGGCCTCCGAGGAGATCGCGCCCGGCCCCTCCGACATCAAACGCGCCACCTCGCGCGCCAACGCGGGCCGTGCCGCCGCGTCCGCCGCCATCCAACGCGCCAAGGCCGACCCCGGCGGGATCGGCGCCGCGAGGTCCCCGGTTGGACCCGCCGGCTCCGTGTAGAAGTGCCAGACCCCCGCGTTCCCGCGCCCGTCCGGATGCGGGTTGCCCGCCCAAAGGTCCGTCGAAACCTCCCGCGCCATGTCCCACGACCGCCCCGCGTCGGCCTCGTCCACGAGCTTCCATTCGACCCGCGTGAGGTCGCACGAATGATTGCCGTCGCGCGCCCCGATCACCACGGAGACGAGGTCGCCGGCACGCACCACGACATTGGTCAGCGCCAGCGTCCCCTCCTTGCCGCCTTGCGCGACACCGTTGGCCAGCCGATGCCGCGTGCCGCCCCGGCGCAACTCCAGGGACCACGTCACGCCGTTCCCGCACTCGGGATGCGCATGGCGCACGCGGCCCTCAACGCGGAAGCGTCCCCCGACCGGCGCCAGCCATCCCGCCGCGACGTTCAGGGTCGGCGACGGATGCAATGCCACGCTGTGCGGCGTCATCTCGCCCGGTACACGAACCGCTTGGCCCGACGCATTCGCCGTGACGCTCGGGGTCTCGGGACGGCCCAGAGACTTCACAAAATCATGCCCACCCACGGAGGCGATCTGGTTGGTCAGGTAACCCGTCACCGTCAATGGCCCGGACGGGCCGATCCCGAGGTAATCCAGCCATGGGGCCAGGTCCGCGGGTTCGATCCCCGCCGCCCGAGTAGCCGCCGCCATGCTGGGTTCCACGCCGCGTTCCACCAGGTCGGCGGCGTTTAAGGACTTCTCCGCCACGGCCACCAGCCTCGCGCGCCGGGCCTCGGCCGAAGCCACCGCCCCGCGAAGGTCACGCAGCAATAGGTCGGGATGCCCCGGCGCGACCAATCTCGGCCGCACCCAACGCGCCACGTCGCCCCCGGAGCCGTCGCCGGCATCCCCCGTCCACAGGTGCACGACGACGTCTGAACGGTTCGTCCCCTCCGGCAGCTTTACCCGCAAGTCCTGCCGAGCCACCACCGGCTGCGCCGGCTCCATCCACGCGGACGGGCCGCCCTTCTTCCCGATGTGGCCCACCGGGCTGAACTTCCACAACGCCTTCTGCCACCCGCCGACCCACTGCGCGATCGCGGGTGCATCCGCCGGGGTTGCGGCCCCGAGGCGGGAGCGCAACCCCTCCATCAAGGCTCCGCCCCCGCCCGCGTCCAACGTCGTCGCCAGCAACGGGAGATACCGCGCGCTGAGCGACCCTTGGCGGGCCACGGCCGCCCAGGTCATCCGACCCGCCTGCACCTCCGCGCGCGATTCCAAGATGGCCCGAAGGTAAGCCTCCACGGGCAGCCGGCCGCCTTCGTTCGTGTCGAAGACAATCCCTTGGAGGTTCACGCGGTCTGCGCCCTTCGCCTCCGTGTGCCGGCGGTACAAGGCCCGGATGTCCGACAGCAACGCCTCCGTCTGGTCGCGGCGGGTGGTGTGGGGCGAGAAGCGGACGCCATCGGGCAGTAGCACGAGGTGCGCGGCCACCTGCTTCGCGGCGTCCAGGTACTTGTCCAGCAAGGCCGGGGACATGACGAGGGATTGGCCCGTGTTGACGAAGCCCTCGCCGGCCGCGCCGTCCACCGGGAATTCCCTCGCCGGGTCCAGCGTCGCCACGCCGGTGAGGTCGCGGAGCGTGTGCGTGTACTCCGCGTTGGACAGGCGGCGCAGCACCACCGGGCCGGGATCGCCCGCTTGCTCCAGCCCCAGCTCCTCGATCAACGAACGGCACCACGCGAGCAGCCGCGCCCGGGCCTCGGCACCCAACGGGGCCTTGTCCTTTGGCGGCATCTCGCCCAGCTCCACCTGCTCGATCACGGACTCCCACACCTTGGTGTCCTTGCGATGCTCGCCCCCGGCCAGCAGTCGCTCCAGGTCGAGCTCGCCCTTCTGCTTCTCCGTCGAGTGGCAGCCCAGGCAAAACTCCCTCAGAACCGGGCGCACTTCCTCCACCGAGACCGCCGCGCGAAGGGCGACCAGGACCGGTCCGGCGCCGACCATCGAAGCGCCAGCCGCCAATGCCGCAACGAGGCGCCCAAGGCTGCGACCCGGACCCATCGACCGGGTTCCCCGACACTTCGATGCCTTCATGTTCTTCCTTTTGTGGGGCCGGTTGGGCCCATGATTCCTAGCCGTTGGCGTGCCGCGCAGGGGGTGTCAGCGCCGAGGCCTTGGCTCGGCGGCAGGGGCGTTGGTGGGGACCGGCAGGACGGCCGGTGCCACCGGCCGACTCCGTTGATAGAGCCCCGGCGCCAACGCAGGCGCAGGCTTGTCCACCGGGGCCGACGAGCGCCACAACCTCGCACCCAGGTACAAGGCCCCCAGCACCGCCAAGCCCAGCAGAACGGGGAACAAGACCGTGAGGGGAACGCGCGACGCCTGCAGCATCACCCAGTCCAAGGCGCCCTGCCGCGTCCCGGCCAACGCAGGCGGCCTTCCGCCGCCTGGGCCCGCCTTGAGTTCGTCCCGCAACTCCCCCACCACCGCCGCCGCGTCGAGCTTCAGGTGGGTCGCATACGTCCGCACGAATCCCTTGATGTACACGGGCGCGCCGAACGCCGTCCAGTCGCCCGCCTCCATCGCGCGGATGTAGTCCGACTTGATGTTCGTGGCGTTGGCCACCTCGGAAATGCCGAGGCCCCTGCCTTCGCGTGCAACGCGCAATTGTTCACCCACGGTGGCCATCCCTGCTTGTTAAACCGTCGAAGGCCCCGCGTGCAATCCCGGCCTCGTCCACGACCCAGCTCCGCGTTCGTCCGGCCCGCCTCGCGGGAACGCAACCGTTGCCCCGGCGGGGGGGGGCAGGCCCGCGGCCCTTGCGGTCGGGTGGGAAACGATCTCGCATGGGTGCATCGGAATTGCCCGTTGACATGCAGGCGGGGTGTTTGGTTGCCTTTCCCCTCTTTGGGGACCGAGAAAGCGAGAAATTATGTACGCAGTTTTGGAGACGGGCGGGAAACAATACCGGGTGGAAGCAGGCGACCTGCTTGAGATCGAGTCGATTCCGGCCGAGGCCGGAGCGGCCCACGTTTTTGATCGTGTGTTGTTGGTGAGCCGTGACGGCCAGGTGTCCGTGGGACAACCGTTGGTCGCCGGAGCCAAGGTGACGGCCGACGTCGTCGAGCACATCCGGGGCGACAAGAAGATCGCCTTCAAGTTCCGCCGTCGTAAGGGCTACCACCGCACCGTGGGCCATCGCCAGGAACTCACCGTCGTCAAGGTTCGCGAAATCACGGCCTAGACCTCTTTTCCGTCTCACCACCCCACCCTCATCCACGACTTTTTCCTATGGCACACAAGAAGGGACAAGGCAGTTCCAAGAACGGGCGTGACAGCGTCAGCAAGCGCCTTGGCGTCAAGGCGTTCGGCTCCGAGCTCGTCACGGCCGGCACCATCATCGTCCGCCAGCGCGGATCCAAGTTCACCGCCGGGGCTAACGTCGGCGTCGGTCGCGACTGGACGTTGTTCGCCCTCAAGGATGGCCGCGTGAAGTTCGACCGCGAAGGTCGCCGCGTGAACATCCTGCCCGAGGCCCCGGCCGCCGCCGTGGCAGGCAACTAGCATTCCCGTGCCCGCATCCCGCCCCCTGCGGCGGACGCAGGCGAAGACCCGGGCGAGGCCAGGTGCCTCGCCCGTTTTGCTTTTGAAACCACTTCCTGCGTATCCCCATGTTCGTTGACGAAATCAAGGTGTACGCCCGCGCTGGCCACGGCGGTCGCGGTGCCGTCGCATTCCGCCGCGAGGCCTACATCGCCAAGGGCGGCCCGGACGGCGGCAACGGTGGCAAGGGCGGCGACGTCATCCTCGAGGCAAGCCACGACCTCAATAACCTCATCGAGCAGTACTTTAACCCTCGCCTCATCGCCCAGCATGGAGAGGGTGGCATGGGCAAGGGCATGGATGGCAAGGCGGGCAAGGACATCGTCATCAAAGTCCCCTGTGGCACCATGGTCTGGCGCATCCAAGACACCACCCCCAACCTCGCTGCCTTGCCCAAGCGCATCGGCCCCTCCGGGGCACCCATTGACCCGGAGCCTTCCAAGTCCAAGGCCACCCTCCGCCCCGCCCAGCATCCCCAACCCCTGGCCACGTCGGCCGACGAGGAGTCATCCGACGAACGCCCCGTCCTCGGCGCTTCGGCCTCAAAGCGGCCCGTCATCCGCAGCCATGGCGGCATCCGCGCCATGGAAATCGACCTCTCCAAGGAATCCGACTCCGTTGAGGACGCCTTCGACGCCGAGAAGGGCGACTTGGTCTGTGACCTGACGACCCACGGCCAACGCTTCGTCTTGTGCAAGGGTGGCCGCGGCGGGCTAGGCAACCGCAACTTTGCCACCAGCCGCCACCAGACGCCCCGCTTCGCCCAACCCGGCGAACCGGGCACCGAGGGCGAGTACTTGCTGGAGCTTCGAATCGTGGCCGACGTCGGCATCGTGGGCTATCCCAACGCCGGCAAGTCCACCCTGCTCACGGCCATTTCCCACGCCCGCCCCAAGATCGCCCCGTATCCGTTTACCACCCTCACACCGCAGGTCGGCATCGTGGAATACGAGGACTTCGCGCGGCTTGTCGTATGCGACGTCCCAGGCCTGATCGAGGGCGCCCATCGCAACGTCGGGCTCGGGCACGCCTTCCTGCGCCACCTGCGCCGTTGCAAGGTGCTCGTGCTCTTGCTGGACATGGCCGGGACCGACAACCGGCCTCCATGGGAAGACCACCGGCACCTGCTGGGAGAACTCGGCGCCTACGACCCGTCGCTGCTCGAACGCCCCCGGATCGTCGTGGCCAACAAGGTGGACGAACCCCAGGCCGAGGCGAACCTCAAGGCCTTCAAGCGCAAGGTCCGCAAGACCCCCGTCCTCCCCATCTCCGCCGCCTTCGGCGACGGCATGGACGCCTTCAAGCAGGCCATCCGCGATGCCGTCGAGGAAGTCAGCGGACCCTTGCAACGGTAACGGGCGCGCGGGCTAGGAATGGAGCGGTGCGACGGGCAGGGGTCCGGCAGCCACGAGGCGCTTCCGTCTGGAATCCACCGCCAACGCGAGCCCTTCCAAGGTACGTGCGCCCAAGAGGGTCATGTCCCCGGGCTCTCCGAACACCACCTCGTCAATCCTAAAGGACGGGCCGACGCGCAGGATGGCAAACCCAATGCTCCGCGTGATGGCCTGCCCATTGGCCATCGTGAACGTCACGTCCTTCTACTCACGGACCACTCCGATGTCTTCCAACGTCGCGGTGGGAATCCACGTGAACTCGCTGCCCGCGTCCACCAACGCCCGCCGAATCGTCGCCGACCGCCCTCGATGGATATGGTTTTGGCACTTGAGACCGACACTGAAAGTACCCATGGCAAATCCCTAGCGCATCCTTCTCCCGCCTGACAAGCCCACGCCCAGCCGCCGACGCCACGATGCGAGCTGCGCCCGCACCTGGCGCGTTCCCGGCGCCCCGATGACCTCCCGCCGCGCCATCGCGGCGTCGAGATCGAGCATTCCCAGGACGTCCGGCCCGAACGCGACATCCACGGACCGGAACTCCTCGGCCGTCAGCTCGTTGAGACGCTTGCCCCATTTCTCGGCCAGCCCCACGACCGCTCCCACCACGTGGTGCGCCTGCCGGAACGGCATGCCCTTGCGCACGAGGTAGTCCGCGAGGTCCGTCGCCAGCAGCAGGGGGTCCGACGCGGCGGACCGGCACGCCTCGGGCACGGCATGGGTGTGGTCCAGCATGGCCGCCATCAACCGCACGCTGGCGCGGACGGTGTCCGCCGTATCGAACACGCGTTCCTTGTCCTCCTGCAAGTCGCGGTTGTACGTCATGGGCAGGCCCTTCAGCAACGTGAGCAACGACATGAGGTTGCCCACCACGCGGCCCGTCTTGCCGCGCACCAGCTCCGCCACGTCCGGGTTCTTCTTTTGCGGCATCAACGACGACCCCGTCGTGTACGCATCCTCGATCCGAACAAACCCAAACTCGCTGCCCACCCACAGGATGATGTCCTCCGCCAGGCGGCTGAGGTGGACCGCCAGCAAGGCCGACGCCGATGCAAACTCGACGAGGAAGTCCCGGTCGCTGACGCCGTCCATGGAGTTCCGGGTGACCAAGGGCTTGCCCTTGGAATCGCAAAACCCCAGCAACAACGCCACCCGCTCCCGCTGGATCGGGAGCGTCGTGCCCGCGATGGCCCCGGAGCCCAACGGGCAGACATTGGCCCGTGTGCGCGCGTCCGCGAGACGCCCGAGGTCGCGCTCGAGCATCTCGACGTAGGCCAGCAGGTGATGCGCCAGCCACACCGGCTGCGCCCGTTGCAGGTGCGTGTAGCCCGGGATCACCACGTCCGCATGGCGCGTCCCCAGCCCCACCAACGCCGCCTGCAAGCCCCGCACCTCGCCCGACAACGCGTCGATCTCGTCCCGCAGCCACAGCCGGATGTCCAGCGCCACCTGGTCGTTCCGCGACCGAGCCGTGTGCAGCTTCGCCCCGGCCGGCACCCGGCGCGTCAGCTCGGCCTCGATGTTCATGTGCACGTCCTCCAGCTCTGCCTTCCATGCGAACGCGCCCGCCTCGATCTCCGACCCGATGGCCTCGAGCCCCTTGCGGATGTCCTTCAGCTCCCGGGCGGTCAGGATGCCCACCTCGTGCAGCATGGTCGCATGGGCGACCGAGCCCCGGATGTCCTGGCGCCACAGGCGATGGTCGAACGAGATCGACTCGGAGAACGCCGCGACGTCGGCGGCAGGGCCGGAGGAGAATCGGCCGGAACGTGAGACGGGCTTCATGGGGGTATCAGCGGCGGACCTTGGCGATCAGGGATTCGAGACGGCGGCCGTACTCGACGAAGTTGGCGACGAGGGCGTCGTCCTGCGCGGCCGAGTTGGCGTCATGGAAGACCGCGACCATGTGGGGCTCGATGGAGATGCCGGCGTCGTAGCCGCGCGCGAACGCGTCGGCGAGGATGCGCTCCACCGCGCCGTCGCCCTCGCCCGGGAAGTGATAGTCCGCATCGTTCTTGGCGGTGTTCCAGCGGGCGTCCTTGACGTGGATGTGGACGGAGGCATCGCGCACCTGGGTCCAGAACTCCCACGGGTCCTGGCGCGGCCGGGGCTCGGGCTTGGAGCGGTCGAGGTTGAAGACCGGGTTGGCGGTGTCGAAGACCCAGCGAAGTCCCGGCACGTTGTCGAGGAGGCGGAGGGCGTGTTCCCAGCTCATGCCGCCGTAGTTCATGCAGTTCTCGTGCACGGGCTGGATGCCGGCGTCGAGGAACCGCGCCGTCACCTCGCGCAGGCGCCGGAACCGCTCCCGTTCCATCTGGTCGGCGTCGTCGCGCACCTTGTAGCTCATGATGCGCACGAACGGGATGCCGAGGCGTTGCATGCGCGGGATCGCGCGCGCGACCTCGGCCAGCGTGATGTCAAAGGGGTCCTCGATGCGCTTGGCCCAGTTGCCGATCGTCGAGGCCAGGCAATGCACGGAGATGCCCGCATCCCGGAGCGTCCCGGCCACCTCGTCAAAGGCCGCGTCCGGTATGTCATGCAGGTTGCCCTTCGCATGGCCCGGCACCGTCACGTTGCGCATCTCGATGTGGCGCCAGCCCAGCTCCCGCGTCGCGCGCACCTGAGCCGCCAACGTGTTGCCGGCCTCGTCCGAAATCCCGCACAAGATCATGCGCCAAGGCTACCGCCGCGCACCGCGCGTTGGAAGGGCCGTGTCCCTCACAGGCACCACCACGGCAGCGCCGTCACGCGGTCGTGGAGGCGCAACGGACGCGGGCAACGGCACACCACGTAGCCGTGGTCCGCCTCGCCCGGCTTCTCGTCCATGAACGCCAGCAGGTGCCGCGCATGCGACAAGCTGGGATGCTGCGTCCACTTCACCTCCAGCGGCGTGAGGCGGCCGCCACGCTCGATGATGTAGTCCACCTCAGCGCCGTCCCGGCTTCGCAGGTGGAACAGGTTGCCGTCGCCGAGGTACCGCAGGCGATTCCAAATCTCGATGCCCACCCACTGCTCGAACACAGGCCCCGGATTGGCCATCACGATGTCCTCCGAGGGGTTCAACCCCGCCGCCGCATGACGAATGCCCAGGTCGAAGAACAAAAATTTCGGCGTCGAGAGCAGGTTCTTGCGCGGGCTCTTGGCGTAGGCGGGCACGCGCAGGCCCACGAACAGGTCCTCCAGCAACTGATAATGCGCCTTCACCGTGATGTTCGAGATGCCCGCCTCCTGCGCGATGCCCGCAAAGTTCACCAGGTTGCCCGACTCGGACGCCGCGAGCTGCAGGAACCGCACGAAGGCGCCCCAGTCTCGGAGGAGCGTCTCCCGCCGGATTTCCTCCTCCAGGTGGACCAACGCATACGACCTCAATAGCGCAGGACGGTCCTCGGCCTCCGCCGTCACCACGCCCGGCAACGCCCCAAAGGCCAGCCGCGTCGGCAGGTCCCATGCCGGAAACAAGGACCCGGCCGCGGTGTCATCCGCCGCGGCAAAGGGCAGCGGCGAACCCTCCGCCGAACCCCTGCCCTCCGGCGCAGGGTGCTCCGCCAGCGTCAGCGGATGGAGGCGGTGCATCAGGCATCGCCCGGGCAACAGGTTGGCCCCGGTCACGCGCAGCCTTCGCGCCGAGCTTCCACACAGCACGAAGCGCCACCGCCCCTTGTCGGCATCATAAAGCGCCTGCACGGCATCAAAGACCGCAGGCACCGCCTGGGCTTCGTCCACGAAGACAAACCGGGGGGACTTGCCTGGGGGAAGCGCGCGACAAGCCTGCGCGAACTCACCCGGGTTCGCGAGATGCCGCGACCGCTCCAACGGGTCGGCCAAGTTGATCCGGAGGGCATCCGGCGGCACGAGGCGGTTCGGCAGGGTGGACTTGCCGGTTTGCCGGGCTCCGAAGAGGAGATGGACAAAGGGCCGGGCCAGCTTCGCGCGCAGGGAGGCCTCAAACCATCGCTGTTACATGAGCCTTAGAAATATCGCTTTAATCCATCGTCAATGTTGAGCGTGAAGCCCGCTCACGCCTCGATGCACCCCGAAGTCCTCGCCGTTCCCAATCAGATCGTGAAGCCCCCCACAGCTCTGAACGGGGCCAACCCCGGCTGCACCTCCAAGCCCCCGCCCCCGCTTCGCGCACCTCCCGTTCCCGTCCCCATCGCCGTCTTGCCCCCCACGCCCCCTCGCGGGGAAGCTGCCGCCCATGAAACGCCTCATCGGACAGCTCGACCGGCACCTGCGTGCCACGCCGCGCCTCGGCTCCGGCGTCTATCTCGCCCGCACCGCCGTCGTCCTCGGCGACGTCACCCTCGGCGACCGCAGCAGCGTCTGGTACGGGGCTGTGCTCCGCGGCGACATCAACCGGATCGAGGTTGGCGAGGAATCCAACATCCAGGACAACGCCGTGCTGCACCTCGCCGACGACTTCCCCTGCATCGTGGGACGGCGCGTGACGGTGGGCCACTCGGCCAACGTCCATGCGTGCGTGGTGGGCGACGAATGCCTCGTGGGGATGGGGGCGACGATCCTCGACGGGGCCGTCATCGGGGAGCAGTGCCTGGTGGGCGCACACGCGTTGGTCACGCCCGGGACGCGCATCCCGCCGGGGTCCATGATCCTGGGCGCCCCGGCGAAGGTGGTGCGGCCGCTGACGATGGAGGAGCGCGCCGGCTTGGCGCACTGGGCGTTAAAGTACGTGGCCAACGCCGCCTATTGCCTCCGGCACGGCTTGCACGTGGGCGCGCCGCTCTCGCCTCATCCTTGAAGAACCACCGCCGGAGCCGCTCGGTTCTCACGAGTTGGGCGGTCCGCCCCGTGGGACACTCAAGGCCCCCGCGAAGCCTACAACCGGGCAAACAACCGGTTCGCCTCCTCCAGCGTTTCCTTGGAACCGATGTCGTACCAAATGCCGGGGATGCGCCATGCGAGGACGGGTTGGCGCGGGTAGATCCATTGAATGAGGCGGCCGGGTTGATCCGGGTTGTTGCCCTCGGCGATGTACTGCCTCACCAGCCCGAGGTAGCGGCGCGGGTAGTAGTAGAGCGCGATGCCAATCGTCGTTGAAGGCGGGTTGGAGGGCTTCTCCACGAAGCTCGTCACCCGGCCATCGGCATCGACGTCCACCACGCCGTACTTCCGCGCCTCGTCCAGGCTGCCGACGTCATGGACGCCCAACACCACCTCGTCGCGTTGCTTGCAGAACGCTCCAAACTCCGAGAGCGGCTGGCTGAAGAGGTTGTCGCCCGCCACCACCACGAGGTCGTCATCGAGCTTCTCCCGTTCGAGCACGAACTGGAGATCACCGATGGCCCCCAGCTTGTCGGCGTCACTGGTGGACCCGTCGTTGATGACCGTGAACTCCAGCTTGGCCTTGCTCGCACGATACCCATCGGCCCACTGCTGGAAATGCGGCGCAAACTTGTTGTTCGTCACGATCAGGACGCGGTCGAGGCCAGGGAGCCCGGCAAGGTTGTCGAGGACACGGTCCACCATGGGCTTGCCCGCGACCGGCAACAGCGGCTTCGGCTGGGTCAACGTCAGGGGATAGAGGCGCGTCGCGTAGCCCGCGGCAAGGATCAGCAGCTTCATCGTGTTGGGCGAAAGCTGCCCACGGTCCAAGGTTGGGGAAAGCGCGGATTTTCCGCGGAGGCGACCCGGATCAATTGGGCTCCGCCACCAGGTCGTAGTCCGTGTGCCCCACAACACGCACCCGTGCAAACTCGCCCGCCGTGACCTTGCCACGGATGTACACGCGGCCGTCGATGTCCGGTGCGTCCGCCTCGCCCCGCGCCACCCAGTACGTGCCCTTCAGCCCTTGCAAACCCGCGTCCTGGCCCCGGATCAGGCCGTGCTCCCACGAGAGCACCCGCGCCTTCTGGAGCGCCGCCGCCGAGGCCTGCCCCTCCACGAGGACCTTCAGCTCGCGCCCCACGAAAGACTGGGCCACCGCCACCGCCACCTCATGCTGCGCCGCCATCGCGCGCTCGCGCCTCCGCTGCCGCGCCTTCAGCGGCACCTGCGCCTCCATGCGCCCGGCCACGGTCCCGTCCTCCTGCGAGTAGGTAAACACCCCCAGCCGCTCGAACCGCGCCTCGCGGATGAAGTCCAGCAACACCTCGAACTTCGACTCCGTCTCGCCCGGAAACCCCACGATGAACGTCGTCCGCAACGCAATCCCCGGGATCCCCGCCCGGATCCGCCCCACCAACTCCCGGATGTAGGCCCCGCTCGTCTCGCGCCGCATCCGTTGCAACATCGTGTCCTCGATGTGCTGCAACGGCATGTCCACGTACCGCGCCACCTTCCGGCTCGACGCGATCGTCTCGATCAACTCGTCCGTCCAATGCGCCGGATGCGTGTACAACAGCCGGATCCAGAAGTCCCCCGGCATCGCGTCCAGGTCCCGGATCAACGTGCACAACGTCGTCGCGTCCGCCGGCAACGCCTGCGTCGCCGCCTGGAAGCGTTCCGGTGATGCAATCGCCCGGCTGTGCCCCTCGCGCAGGTCCAGCCCATAGTACGTCGAATCCTGCGAAATCAGGTTCAGCTCCCGAACACCCTCCGAAACCAGCCGCCGCGCCTCCGCCACGACGTCCGCCTGCGTCCGGGACCGATGCGAGCCCCGCATCCGGGGAATCGTGCAGAAGCTGCACGGGTGGTTGCAGCCCTCGGCAATCTTCACGTACGCGAAGTGCCGGGGCGTCAGCCGGAACCGCGGGGTGTCGTGCTGCGGGATGTAGCTGGGGCGGACGGCCACCTCCACCAACGGCCCGGTGGCGGGAGCCACCACCGTGCGCGTCTGGTTGTGCTTCCCGCTTCCGCTCAACGATGCCGTCGCCTCCTCCGCCACCGGCGACGCCGCGTCGAGGCTTGCGATCTTGCCCTTCACCGCCCGCGCACGCCCCTTTCCCTTGCCTGTCGCCGGGGCCGCCAGCTTCCCCGCCCGCGCCGCGATCGCCTGCCCCACGATGTCCCCCACCTGCGCGACCTGGTCGATGCCCATGAACGCGTCCACCTCCGGCAACAGCTTGGGCAGCTCCTCGCGAAACCGCTGCGGCATGCAGCCCGACACGATCACCGCCTGCGACGGGTTGCGCACGTCGCGTTCCGCCGCCGACTCCAGGATCGCGTCCACGGACTCCTCCTGCGCCGCGTCGATGAACGAGCACGTGTTCACGATCAACGCGTCCGCCTCCGCCGGGTCGTTGGTCACCTCGATCCCATGCTTGAGCAACGATCCCAGCATGATCTCGGCGTCCACGAGGTTCTTGGCACACCCCAGCGAGACAATCCCGACGCGCCGGGGCGCCGACGGGCTGGGTGACGACGACGACGGGGACGCGTTCCTAGGGGCGTTCTTGGATGCCATGGTTCGGGAAGCCGGGCGGATTCGTTTGCGGGGAAAATTGGGGGCGCGGAGCCAGCCGACGCGGGCTAACGCGACGACGCCTCCGCGACCAATGCGTCGAGCCGCCGCAGGATGGGCTCCAGCAGGGCGACGTCCGTGTCGGGCCGACGCGGGTTGCGCACGTGGGGCTCGGGGGATGGAACAAGCCCGCGCAAATGGAGGAACTGGGCGCAGGAATGCTTGTAGGCGGGGACGGGCGCCCGGAACGCCACCATCCCGAGATACTGGAGCCAGTCGTTCAGCTCGTGGAACCGCGCGTCCCCAGCCTCCCACATCCGGTCCCGCGCCGCGAAGGCCTCCGGATGGAACGCCGACAAACCGAGCAGGTAGTCGCTGCCCCACTGCACCATGTCGATGGCGAGGTCGTTGCCCGTGTACAACTTGAAGTCCGGCCGCTCGGCGTCGCGCAGCGCCAACCGCTCCCATTCCAGCCCCCGCGACAACGAGCTGTGCTTGGCTCCCTTGAGCTGCGGGATCGCCATCAACGCCCGGAACGTCTCCAGGTCCCAGATGCGCCCGAACGGCACGAACATCCGCCCCAGCTCAAAGCCCAGGAACTCGTCCACCTCCGACGCAATAGACCGGAACAACGCCACCAAGGCCGGCCCAGGCAGGTCCCCCGTGGCCGACGCCGGGAAGAGGATGGGAACGCCGCCGTTGCACGCGATGGCGCCGCATTCACGCCGGTACAACAGGGAGGGGTCGCCGTCCTGCCCCTCGATGTAGGCGCCCGCGACGAACCGGCGTCCGCGCGCCGCGCTGCCCACCATGCCGAGGATGTCGCGCCGTTCCTCGGGCCGGAGCAGGTTGGCGTAGCCCGTGTCCATGTTGACGGCCGGCGTGAGGCCCGCCGCCCACGTTCGCTCCAGCAGGTTGCCGTACGCCACCATGTCGGCCGCGCCGTCCGGCCGAAACGGAAGCAGGACCGCCGAGATGCCCTCGATCCGGCGACCGGCGCGAAGCGGTGGAATGCTCATTCCCATGCGACGCCCAAGGCGGGGGTCAGGCCGGGATTTCCTCGGCCCTGAAGAAGCGCCGGACCTCGATCTCGGCGTTCTCGGGCGAGTCCGAGGCATGGGCGATGTTGAGCATGCTGTTGGTGCCCAGATCGCCCCGAAGCGTTCCCTTGGGGGCCTTGCGCGAGTCCGTGGGGCCCAGCAGTTCGCGGACCTTCGCGACCGCGTCGGGACCGTTGAGGATCAACGCCAACACCGGGCGCGAGCTCATGAACTCGACGATCTCGGGAAAGAAGGGACGGTCGGCGAGGTGCGCGTAGTGCTCGGCGAGGATCTTGCCGTCCAGGCGCAGCATCTTGGCCGCTGACAACCGAAGGCCCGCCGCCTCCAGCCGCCGGATCACTTCCCCGGCGAGGTTCTTCTCCATGCAGTCCGGCTTGCAGAGGATCAACGTTCGTTCCATCAGGCCGCTAGTGTGTCCCGAAGTCCGCCCCCGGGCTCAAGCCTGTATCCGCTCCAGAACCCCACGCCGGTGCAGCACGAATGAGCGGGCGGCCGCAGGGAAAGGGGAGGAATGAAGGATGAGGGATGAAGGATGAAGGATGAGATGGGGAACGCGACGGGGCTGTCTCGCGGCGATCCCGGGCTTGCCCCGCTCCGTCAACCACCCCTTCTCGATGCCCGCTGCCTGCGTCATCCCTCACTCTTCATCCTGCATCCTTCCTCCTTCATCCCTCCCCTTCCTACGCCACCACGCCCCGCACCACGTGCCCATGCACGTCCGTCAACCGCCGGTCCGCCCCGTTGTGCCGCACCACCAGCCGCTCGTGGTCGATCCCCATCAGGTGCAACACCGTCGCATGCAGGTCGTGCGGCGTCGTGATGTCGCGCTCGGCCTTCCAGCCCCAGGGGTCCGTCTCGCCCACCGACGCGCCCGCACGCACGCCCGCGCCCGCCATCCAGCCCACGAACGCGCCGCCGTTGTGGTCGCGCCCCTCGCCTTCCTGCGAGAAGGGCATCCTTCCAAACTCGGTGTTCCAGAGCACGAGGGTGTCGTCGAGAAGCCCGCGCGCGCGAAGGTCCTTGAGCAGGGCGGCCGCCGGGCGGTCCGTCGCGCGGCACATCGGCGGCAGCTCCTTCACGATGCTCTTGTGGTTGTCCCAGTTGTTGCTCGGACCGCCCGCGCCGCTCCACACCTGAACGAACCGAACGCCCCGCTCCACCAATCGCCGCGCCAGCAAGCAACGCCTCCCAAAGTCCTCCGTCGCGGGGTCGTCCAGCCCGTACAAGCGCCGCGTGGCCTCCGACTCCGACCGGATGTCCAAGGCCTCCGGGGCGGCCAACTGCATGCGCGCCGCCAACTCGTAGGCCTCGATGCGCGCCTCCAGGCGGCTGTCGTCGCCCGCCCGCTCGCGATGCAGCCGGTTGATCGCCCCCAGCGCCCGCAATGCGTCCTCGCCTGCCGCGCCGCCGAGGTGCGCCGCCGACTTGGGCAATGCGAGGTCCGCCACCGGGCGCTCGAGATGCGACTGGATGATCGTCCCTTGGTGGGTGACGGGGAGGAAGCCCGCGCTGAAGTTGCCGCGCGCGTTGTAGGGAAGGCCCCGCGCGTCCGGCAACACCACGAAGCCCGGCAGGTTGTCGCACTCGCTCCCGAGCGCGTAACCCACCCATGCCCCCATGCACGGGAACCCCGGAAGCAGGAATCCCGTGTTCATCAGGTAGCTGCCCGGACCGTGGACGTTGGTACGCGACTGCATGGCCATGAGGAAGGCCATGTCGTCCACGCACGCGCCCAGGTGCGGCAGCAGCTCGCTCACCCAACGCCCGCTGGCCCCGCGCCGGTGCAACGCAAACGGCGGCTTCAACACCTTGCCCGGCTCGCTCGTCGGAGCCTCCACAAGCGACCCCGCCCCCGGGTCGAACCGTTGCCCCGCCCGCCGCTCCAGCTCCGCCTTGTAGTCAAACAAGTCCATCTGGCTGGCGCCGCCGTTCATGAACAACTGGATCACCCGCCGCACCCGCCGCCTCGCGGGGGCCGCCACGGGCCGACCCACGCCCGCCGTTCCGGCGGAGCCACCACCCGACGCCAGCAACCCGTCCGCGCCCAGGACCGCCGCGAGGCCCACGCCCCCCAGCCCGCCGCCCAGCCGCGCCAGGAACGCACGCCGGCTCCCCTGCCCGACGCCCGCGATCCTCGCATCGCCCCCGCGCACGAATCCCTCGTTCATGGCCTACTCCACAAAGACGAACGCATTGCTGTTGGCCAGCACGCGGCACGCGCTCTCCAGCCCATGCCGACGCGCATGGTCCGTCAACGTCTCCCGCTCGGCGACGTCGGGCCGCCGTCCCCACAACAGGATGCACGCCCGTTCCACCCGGGCCGCCGTGTCCCCCGGCTCGCGTTCCAGCCGCCGCGCCAACCACCCGCATTGCCGCACCACGAACGCGTTGTTCCACAGCGCCAATGCCTGCTGGACCGTCACCGTGTTGTCCCGGGCCCCCACCATCTGGTCCCCCGCCGGGCAATCCAACGCCTCGAAAAACGGGTCGGGCAACGTCCGGAACAGGAATCGATACACGCTCCGGCGCGCACCCGCCGCCGAGTCCACGTCGAACACCGTGTAGTCCACCCGCGGCGTCACGTGGATGCCGGGCTTCATGTCGAACTGCATGTCGCCGGGCCCGCCCATGCGGAGGTCCAGCCGGCCCGACGCCTGCAGAAGCGCATCGCGCACGCTCTCGGCGTCCAGCCGCTGCCGCGGCATCCGCGACCACAACGCGTTCGTCGGGTCCGCCGCCACCGTCGCCTCCGGAGGCCGCGACGACCTCCGGTACGCCGCGCTCGTGACCAGCAGCCGATGCAACGCCTTCATCGAGCCGCCGGCCTCGTCCCGAAACCAACACGCCAGCCAATCCAGCAGCTCGGGATGCGTGGGCGTCGCGCCCATCCGACCGAAGTCGTTCGGCGTGGCCACGATGCCCCGCCCAAAGTGATGGTGCCACGCGCGGTTCACCGCAGACCGCCATGCCAGGCCGTTGTCCTTGGAGGTGAGCCATGCGGCCAAGGCCGCCCGGCGCGCGCCCTCCCCAGCGCCTTCCGGCACCTCGAAGCGCGAGGGCAATCCCGCCACACACGCCATGGCGCCCGGCCGCGCGACCTCCCCCGGCTTCCCGATGTCCCCACGCCGCAACACCCGCACCTCGCGCGGCCCCGGCGGCGGCCGCAACGACCCGTCCGGCTCGAACACGTCCGCGATCGCATACACCCGTAACGGCTGCGGCAACGACGCCAGCTCCCGGTTCATCCGCGCCCCCAGCAACCACGCTGCCACCTCCATCCGCTCCGCGTCCGACCGCTGCGTCGCGGCCTTGGCCACCACCGCCGCAATCCGCGGCGGCAACGCCTCCGGCGGACGGTCCACCCCCGTCCATTGCACGCGGAACCTTCCGATCGTGTGGGAGCCCCCATGCCGCTGCATCAGGCTCACGACCAAGGTCCGGCCCGGGGACAGCTCCACGGGGGCCGCCAGCTCAAACACCGCCGCGTGCGCCTCGCCCTCGCGCGGATGGATGCCCCACGCCGTCTTCTCGTCCCCGTCCAACGCGGCCGCCACGCGCCAGCCCTCCTGCTCATGGCTCGCCGTCGCCCGCGCGAACCGCACCGTCTCCAGCGCCCGGCCCGAGGCATCCCGCACCTCCGCCTTCATCTCGCTGAGGTGCAGGTTCCCGTTCACCGCGCGCCCAGGCCCCTTCTGCGGAAGGCTCGGGTCCGGCAACACCTCCAGCCGCAGCCCCGTCACCCGGGAGCCCGCGCCGCGCCACTCCAACACGTAGTCATTGCGCTCCGGGTTCTCGCCCGTTGCCAGCAGGCTCCCGTCCGGCATCCGTCTCCACGCCACGCCGCCACCCGCCGTGGCACGATCCCATTCCACGACCTTCCACGATGCCTCGGCGCCTTGGCGGTCGCCTTCCCACGCCTTCACCTCCGCCGCCGCCGCGGCCCCCAGCAGCAACGCGGCGTCCTTGCGGCCCACGCGTTCCAGGTCCGTCCGGATCGCCCGGCGCCGACGCGTCAACGCGGGGTCCGGATAATACTCCCGGTGCGCCCGCTCCACCCCCGCGAACACCGCCTGCAACGCGTAGTAGTCCGCCTGCGGCACCGGGTCGAACTTGTGGTCGTGGCAACGCGCGCATTGCACCGTCGTGCTCGCCAGCACCCCCATCACCGTCGAGACCATGTCGTCCCGGTCCACGTAGCGCCCCACCTGCCGGTCCGTCGTGTCCTCGCGGATGTCGCGCAGCGAGCTCTCGTCCCATGGGCCGCCCGCCGCGAAGCCCAGCGCCGCCGTCGCCTCCGGCCGTTCCGGGAACAACACGTCGCCCGCCACCTGCTCCTGCACGAACCGCGCGTAGGGAACATCGTCGTTGAACGCACGCACCAGGTAGTCGCGGTACGGCCACGCGTGCGTTCGCACGCGGTCCTGGTCGTGCCCGTGCGTCTCGGCGAAGTGCGCCGCATCCATCCAGTGCCGTGCCCAACGCTCGCCATGCCTCGGCGACGCCAGCAGCCGGTCCACGACCCGCTCGTGCGCTCCCGGCCTCGCGTCGGCCTCGAAGGCATGCAGCTCCGACGGCGTCGGGGCGAGCCCGGTCAGGTCGAAGGTCACGCGGCGGAGCCATTCCGCGCGGGTGGCCTCCGGCGTGGCCGGGACGCCCGCCTCACGCAGGCGAGACTCGATGAACGCATCGACCGGATGCTGGATGCCCGGGACGGAGGGGGGCGGTCGCCTTTCAAGCCGTTGATAAGCCCAATGCACGTCCGCACCCAGCGCCGCGAAGGCAAGGCCCATGGCCACGGCATGCGCCGCGGCGAGGCCCAGCCATCGGCCCACGCCGGCTCCCACGGGCGCGTCCACGCGCAACTGGCGGAATCTCTCCATCGGGAATGCCCCGTGGCTACCACGTCGCGCCCCGCAGGGAAAGCGCATGAAGGAGCCCATTTCAATCGGCTGCCCAACTTCTTCTCCACGACGGGCCTTGCCACTTCTCACTCAAAGACGCCGCGATGCCGGGCGCGATGGCCCATTCATGGACGGCGGCCCGTTGCACCGCCTCGCCACCTTGTTCTTGCTCACGGTCCTCCGCTCGCCAACCCCTTGCCGCCCGCCGGCCCTTTCGCCCAATTTGAAGCCATGTTCACCCCAAGGCAGATCCGGGACCTGATGCAGGCGAGGCCGTTTAAGCCCTTTCGCATCACCCTGTCGGACGGTTCCCACTACGACATTCCGCATCACGACGCCGCCATGGTGGGCCGCAACACCGTTGAAATCGGCCTGAACTTCGACCCAGAAGGCTACGCGGAGCTGTTCACCCGTTGCTTCATCCTCCACGTCACCCAGATCGAGGACCTCCCAACCACGCCCTCACGGTAAGCCTGCCATCTGCCCCCGCCCCGCCCCCGCCCCCCGCTCCTCGCTCAAAGCGCCGCCAAGGGCGCATCATCGGGGCGTCCCACGAGGTGCAGCAGGTTGCCCTCGGGATCCTCGAAGAAGAGCACGTACCCGCCGCCGCCGGCCGGTTTCACGGGTTCCGTGAAGCGAACGCCGCGCGACTCCAGCAATCGGCGCGCCTCCTCCATGTCCTCCACGCGAAGCGCGAGATGCCGGTAGCCGGCGGTGCTGTTCAAGTTCGCGCCCGGGGGCGTCGCGATGGCCCGGTAAATCTCCAGCACGCAACCGCCGGGCAGCCGTACGAACACGGCCGGCGGTGTCTCGCCGTTGTTCCAGCGTTCCTCCGCCCCCAAGGCCCGGACATACCAGTCCGCCAGCGCCCGCGGATCCCGCGCCGCCAACCCGACGTGCTCGACTCGAATCGTCATGCCCCAAGCAACCGCCACACGGTGATGGAATCAACCGTGCGTTGCGGGTTCAGGACTTGGCCTCGGCCTTTCCGAAGTAGAGGGGAAGGGAACCCAGGTGCATGCCGTCCACGGCGATGTCGGTCGTGTACTCGCCGAACGCGGCCAGCTTCAGGCCGTTGATGTGGACCACGAGGTTGAACGTCGCGCTCTGCGCCGTCTCCGGGAACGGCACCGTCACCTGGGCCTCGACGTTGGGCACCACGCTCCGGCCATCCGCGTCCGCCACGCTCACCCGCAGCTTGTGCGTGCCCTCCTCCACCCGATGGAACCGCAGGCGCGCCACCACGGCGCACCGCTGGACCACATGCGGGGCCTGCGGTGCCGCCACGTGATCAAACGCCCCGAGGATGCACAGCTTCCCCGCGTAGTCCGCTGCCGACTCGCACAACGTGAAGATTTCGAGTTTCAACTCCAACATCCTATCCACGCCTCCCTCGAAGCCCAAGCAACCGTTCCACGAATCGCTCTTCCCACGCGAAGCGACCCAAAGCTGGGAGCTCGGTCGGTCCATGCAGGCCCTCTTCGGCGAGACCTATCCGGGCGGCTTTGGGGCTGCGCCCGAGGACGGGCGCGCTCCCAGCGTCCCGCCCCTCGCCCCTCGCACCCTCACGGATTCAACCGCCACAACGTCGCGTTGAGCACCGCCGCGAAGCTGACCCACGCCAGATACGGCGCGAACAACCAACCGGCCCCGCGATGCACCCGCCCGAACTGCAACCCCGTCATCAACACCGCGACCCACAGCATCGCCATCTCGACCAACGCCCAGCCCGGCCGGTGCAGCCCGAAGAAGATCGGCGTCCACAAACCGTTGAGGAACCCCTGCACCAGGAACCATCCCAGCTCGCGTCGCCGCGCCGCCCATCCGCCGCGCTTCCACACCAGCCATGCGGCCACGCCCATCGACGCGTACAGGCAGGTCCACACGGGCCCGAACACCCATCCCGGCGGGTTCCACGAGGGCTTGTTCAAGGACCGATACCAGTCGCCCGGCGGCGCCACCGCGCCGCTGAGCGCCGGCACGAAGGCGAGCACCACCCAGCCCGCAAGCGCCGCAAAGGCCCGCCAACCACCCGCCGGACCCTCCTGCGGGGCGGGCGTCGAAAGAGTCGGTGCATTCATGCGAGCACCCTATCGCCGTTGCCCGACGCCGCACGCCCGAACATGGCCGGCTCGGGCGTTGGGCCAGCCCGGCCGGCACTCATCCCGGCTCGCATCGACGGGTGGCACCCCCGGGGAGACGCGTCTCCGCCCGCGGGCGCGCCGGTTGAACCTGAAATCGGCAGTCAATGAGGGTGCCAAAACGAGTAAACGCCCTTCTCATCGGGTCGGATGGGCTCATGGACAGGACCCCAGGGGCTCACCCTGCGGGTGAGGTCGAGGTAGGCCCGGTTCGGCTGTAGGCCGGGTCCCCTGACCCGGCGTACCGGGCACGAGGCATCGCCACCGCCGCGTGAGGACACGCGGCCTACAGTCGGACCAACTGCCGTTTCTAGGTTGAAGGGCCCGCGATCTTCCCGCATGCGGCGGGAGGCAAGGCCCGTCCTTGCGCGTCCAACAAGGTCGTCGTGGACGCAGTGTCAGAATGCAATTATGACGTGTTGCATTATGACAGACTATCGAACGCGGGAAATCACGCCCAGGCTCCAACGTGCTCTCCGGTCGCTCCCCGTCGTCGTCCTCTCCGGGCTCCGCCAGGCCGGGAAGTCCACGCTCCTCCAGCGGGAGCCCGGCATCGCGGCCGGCCACGCGTACCGGACCCTCGACGACTTCGGAACCCTTGCGAGCGCCCGCTCAAACCCCGAGGCCCTCCTCGCCCAGCCCGTCATCCTCGACGAGGTGCAGCGCTGCCCCGACCTCCTCGTCGCCATCAAGCGGGCCATCGACTCGAACCGCGCGAAGGGACGCTTCATCCTCTCCGGTTCTGCCAACCTCGCGCTCATGGCCTCCGTCTCGGAGTCCCTTGCCGGTCGCGCCGGCTACTTCACCCTTCATCCCATGACCCGCCGCGAGATCCGCCGCGAAACCCAGGCCTCGCCCTTCATCGTTCAACTCCTCGCCAACCCGGAACTGCCGCTTCAGGACGCCGAGCCCATCCGCGACGTCGATGTCCTGAAGGGAGGCCTTCCACCCGCCTGCGTGGACCCGGAGCTTCACGCCGCGGATTGGTTGCGCGCCTACATTCAGGCCTACGTGGAACGGGACGTGCGGCAGCTTTCCCAGATCGCCGATCTCGTGGCATTCCAGACCCTCGCCCAACGGGCGGCCCTTCGCACGGGGCAGGTCCTCTCCATTGCCAGCATGGCCCGGGACGCGCGCCTGACCGCCGTCACCGCGGGCCGGTACCTCGACCTCCTGGAAACCTCGTTCCTCATCCGCCGTCTTCCGCCGTTCCTTCGGAACCGCGGTTCCCGGCTCATCAAGTCGCCCAAGCTCCACTTCACGGACAGCGGGCTCGCCGCCCGCATGGCGGGCATTGATTCCATCGAGCCGGGTCGCGACGACCGGATGCGAGGCCCGCTGTATGAGAGCCACGTCGTCCAGAACATCTCCGCCATCCTCGAAGCCCATCTTCCCGACGCCCGGCTGGGGTTCTGGCACGAACAGGGGCGGCACGAGGTGGACCTGGTGGTGGAGGACGGGCGACGCACGGTGGCCATCGAGGTCAAGGCCGCAACGCGCTGGACCGATGCCGACCTCGCCGGCCTTCGGGCCTTCCTGGACCGCACCCCCGGGTGCGTTGCTGCGATCCTCGCCCACAATGGTTCTCAAGCCATCCGCCTCGGCGACCGCCTCCTTGCCGTCCCGATCGGCCGACTGTTGGCGTGAATGGGCCGCGTTCCGTCACGCACCGGCGGCGTTGGGGCGTCGTCATGCGCCGGGTCAGGCGACCCGGTGCATCCGGCATGCGGCATCGCCGCCGCCGCCGCGTGGCGGCACGGGGCCTAATGGCTTCCCAACGGCCGTTTCCAGGTTGAACCGGGGCCACGGGCAGGAAAGAGCAGGAACGAACTCGGGGTTGCGCCCGAAGACGGGCGCGCTCCCAGAGCATCGCCCGCCGCTCACTTCAACGACGTCAGGAACTCGACCACGTCGCGCAGCTCGCCGTCGGTCAGCAGCTCCGCCAAGCCTTCCGGCATCGCGGACAACCCACCCTCCGGCGGCCGGTAGCCCTCGGCATACGCGGCGTTGGGCGAGGTGATGGATTGCAGCAGGTACGCGCGGTCGTGCTTCCTCCCGATGCCGTCCAACGACGGCCCCACGATCCCGCCGTCGCCCGCCACCTTGTGGCAACGGAGGCATTGGACCTGCGGATGGTTCCGGAACAGGGCGCCGCCGCGGACGGCATCGCCGCCTCGCAGCACCAGCGTCTCGCGCAGAGCCGTCGCGGGCACGGTCGCCATCCAGCGGCCCAGCGATTCGCCGACGGCCGGGTTCGCATCCTTGCGCGCGCGCGCCGCCGACACGACGTCGAGCACCAGCTCCGGGTTCAACGCGCCGGAGCCCAGTTGCGCCACCCACGGCATCAATAGCGCGTCGGAATCCGTCGTCCCAATGCGTGCCAACGCCGCCAGCGCGGCCTGGCGCACCGGCACGGGGTTGGTCGTCTGCAACAGCCCGCGCAACGCGGGCAAGGCCGCGTCCGGCTCCAGCAACCCAAGGTGCGGCAACGCCGCCGCCCGCAGCCCGGCGTCCCCAGACGCCAGCGCCAGCCGGATGGCCTCCGGAGCCTGCAAGGCCCGCAGGCCCGCCAAGAAGCCCACGATCGCCGCCCGCACCTCGCCCGGGGCGTTCGTGGACTGGAAGTGCTCCAGCAACGGCTGCGCCGCCTCCTTCGTCCGGAGCCCGGCCGCCGCGTCCACCAACGCCCGTTGAACCAGCGCCGGGGCCGGCCCACCCAGCACCACCACGCCCCGCTCGTCCGGCGTCATCGGGTTGAGGATCTCATCCGCCACCTTCAGGAACGCTCGCCGGGCCGACTCCACGCCGCGCCGCGCCGCCATGGCGTCCGCGTGCGTCAGGGACCGACCGAGGTCGGCGGCCAGGTCGGTCTTGGCGAGCGACTCGCCTCGGCCGGACGAGAACGCCGGGCGCCACAGGCCGTTGACGCGGTCGAGCACGGGCGGTCGGCCCCAGTCGCCGAGGGCGCGCAGGGCCATGGCGCGGGACGCGGGCGGGGGATCCCTGCGCTTGGCGAACGCGGCCAGCATTTGCGCGTGCAACGACGTGCCGAGGCGCGCGGCGGCGTCGATCACGCGCCCGTGCAATGGCGGGGCCAGGTCCACCCGCGTGATCAACAGCGCAAGCGCCGGGTACCCCTCCACGACCGGCACGTCATGGATGGCCCGGCACGCCTCGGAGGCCACGCGTGCGTCGGCGTCGGACACGAGGTTGGTAAGCCACGGATGCCGGAGCCCGCGCAGGGTCCACGTGGCGGCCAACCGAACGGACGGGCTCGGATGCCGCGCGCGCGCGACGAGTTGCGGGCTGGGCGCGGCCTGCGCCCCTCCCCCGGCGGCCTGGGCCTTCTCGAACCGCAGCCCGTGCCGCACCACCGCGTGCATGAGGAATGGGTCGGAGGCGTCCGCACCGACGGCCATCGCCGTCGTGGACTCCAGGCCATGACGCAGCCCGGAGCCGAGGTTGACCAGCCCGGCGGCGTCCCGGGTTGCCGCGCGATCCGAGAGGAGGTTCACGGCGCGCCGGGCCGACTCCGCGTTGCGGGCGAGGGGCGCGCCTTGCAGGGAGCCGAGCGCCATCGCCGCCTTGAAGCGGACGCGCGGGCTTGCGTTGGTGGCGAGCCGAGCCAGCAACCCGTCCGCGTGCACCCAGCCGAGATCCCCCGCCAGTTCCGCCGCCGCCCCTTGCACCACGGGGTCCGAGTCCAACAAGAGCGGAAGCACGTCGTCGCATGGCTCGGCACGCGCCGCCGGGTCGGGCTCGCGCCGCAACACCTGCCCCAGCGCCCACAGCGCATGACGCCGCGCGAGGGACGAGCCCGGCCCGCGTGCCAGCATCGAGAGCGGGCGAACGGAGGCGCGGCCGCGCCGTGCCAACTCGAACTGGGCGTCCATCCGCACGCGCCGGTCCGCATGACCGAGCAGCCCGAGCAGTTCCTTGGGCGACCTTCCGCCCATGCCCTCCGAAAGGAGCCGCCGAACCTCGGCCACGACGGCGGCCTCGGCCGGCGCGCGTTCCGCCGACGGCTGGATGCGATAGATGCGGCCCTTCATGGGCTGGCCCCATCCCGCCACCCAGTCGAGCACGTACACCGATCCATCCGGGCCGAAGTCCACGTCGGTGGGCCAGCAGCCCCACACGAACTTGTCGCGGCGGCCCACCTCAAAGGATGCGCCGCGCGGCCGGACGTCGAAGGACCAAACCCCGCCGGGGAAGTCGCAGTGCAGGAATTTCCCGCGCCATGCGTCGCCGAGGCCGGTGCCCGGGTAGAACGCGAGACCGCTCGGGCCCTGGGAGACGGTGCCGGCCAGGGGGAGGATGTTGTCCTTGCCGCCCTTCCACAGCTCCTCCTGCACCCACGGCCCGAACCCATCCTGGTGCTGGTAGCTGCAACGCCAGCCGTAGTCGCCGTCGCGCACCAGGTGGAGGACGCGGCAGGGGTCGGCCCCGGCGGTGTCGTTGTCCACGGTCCACAGCTCGCCCTCGTCGTCGAAGGCCAGCTCCTGCGGGTTGCGAAGCCCCACGCAGAACACCTCGAGGCCGGACCCGTCTGGCTCGCACCGCAGCACCGACCCCATGTCGGGGAGGTCCATGACGCGGCCCTCGCGGTTGGTCACGTGCAGGCCCCGGTCGCCCATGCTGACGTACAGCCGTCCGTCCGGCCCCATCGCAAGACCGTGCAAGTCGTGCCCGCTGACGCCGACATGCACCCCGAAGCCCGTCGCCAACGCCTCCCGTGCGACCGTCCCGGCCGACGTGGGCGTCAGCTTCCAAAGGTTCGGGATGTCCGCGAAGTAGATCGCGTCCCGCGTCGCCAAGACGCCCGCCGCCGTGCCGTCGCCCGGGGTGTTGAAGCCATCGGCGACCACTTCGGAATGGTCCGCGCGCCCGTCGCCGTCGCGGTCCTCGACGCGCCGCACGACCTCCGAGTCGCGCGTGAGCAGTTCGGGATCCACCGCCGCGAACTCCGCCTCCAGGTGCCGCACCCGGTCCTCCACGGTGCGAAAGGCAAGGTCCTGCAGCAGCCAGTTCGTCCGCTGCGTGATGTCGAAGACGGAGCGCGCCCACCGATGCGACTCGGCGACGAAGACGCGGCCGTTGGGGTCGAGGTGGAAGGCGACGCCATTGGAAAGCTGGGGCTCGGCGGCCCACACCGAGAGCCGGAGCCCCGGGGCCAGCGGCAGCTTCGACGCCTGCTCGGCGGCCGCTGCCAACGTGTTCGTGGCATGTTGCGACCTGACGGCCATCGCCCACGCCAACCCGACCAGGAGCCCGCCCCAACGCCAACGCATGGCCATAGCAAAGCCGAACCCGGGCCGTTCGGGGAGGGAGAAAGCGGGAGGCGGGGGGCGGGCGGTCATGTTGCCCTCCGGGCACGCCAACGCTGCCGCCGGCCCGGCCTAGTACCAGTACACGGTGTTGTTGCCGGGGCCGCCGAGGGCGCGGGCCTTGATTTGCATCTTGGGCCGGACGATGACGCTGCCGTCGGCCTGGCCGACGGGCTGGTCTGGGGTGAGGGCGAACTCGAGGAAGAGGCGGCTGGTCTTGGGGGCGTTGAAGCGGCCGAGGTGGCCCACGTCCCAGGTGACGGAGCCCGGGGTGTCGGAGACGCGGTGCGTGATGAAGGCGCGCGAGGAGTCGCATTCGTCGGCGGTCTTGGGCCATGCGGGCTCGACGTCGCCGGCGGCGGGGTCCTTGCTTCCCGACACGGACTGGAACTTCATGCCCGGGAAGTTGGCCAGCCACATGTAGGGGGTATAGACGTTGCCGGCGGGCGTGTCCCATCCGCCGTAGTCGCGCGTGGTCTTGTCGGCGAAGTTCGTCATGCTGGCGTAGTTGAGCCACAGGCGGCCGAAGGTCTTCGCGGTGATGGGGCAGATGAGGATCTTGGTGTCCTGGACGTAACGCCCGCGGAGGGAGTCCACGATGCTGTCCTTGCGCCCGCCAGTGCGGTGGTAGTCCGGGCTGCCGTCGTCGTGTTGCTGGAAGCGGCCGCGGCTGTCGTCCGCGTACATGATCTGGACGAGGTGCTGGCTGCGGATGTTGTTCACGCAGACGATGCGGCTGCCCTTGTACTTGGCCTTGGCGAGCGCGGGCAGGAGCATGCTGGCGAGGATCGCGATGATGGCGATGACCACGAGGAGCTCGATGAGGGTGAAGGCGTCGGAGGGCGCGTGCGGGCGGGGTGATTCGCGGCGCCGCGCCATGCGGGAACCCAAGGGGATCATGGCCTGATTGCGCCACCGGCCCCGGGAGGCGTCAAGGCCGCCGGGGGCCTTTGCCACTTGCCGCCAAAAATGGGCGGTTCATAAGCTGGCGGGGTGGCGCGAGGCGAATCAGAGCGGGAGGCACGAACCCATCCATGGGGCGACCTGAAGGCATGGCTGTTGATGTTCGTGGCGCTGGTCCTCCTGGTGGCGCTGGCCTCGTATGACCGGCGCGACCTGTCCGCGAACGCCGTCCCGGCCAATGCGACGCCGCACAACTTCATGGGGACGTTCGGGGCGCACCTGGCGTCCGTGTTGTTCTTCGCGCTGGGCGCGGCGGCCTTCACCCTGCCGGTCCTGGCGTTCGGCCTCGGGCTGGCGGGATTGATGCCGGGGCTCGCCTACCTGCGCTCGTGGCGATCCGCCTTGGGCATCGTGGCGCTGCTGCTGGCGGGCACGGGGTTGCTGGACTTGTTTTCGCCGTCGTTGCCTCCCCTCGGCGTGCGCCATGAGTCGCTCTCCGCCGGCGGGGCGCTCGGCTACCTCCTCAACGCCGCCGTCTTCCGCCGCTTCTTCAACCCGACGGGCGCGTCCTTGTTCTATGGCGTCCTCTACTTTGTCGGTTTGCTGTTCCTGACGGACTTCCGACTCGTGGACTGGGTGCGGCAGGGCTTCCGGCGCGAGCCCCAGAACGACCAGGAACGGATGGCGGCCGAGCAGGCGGCCTTGCGCAAGCAGGAGAAGGAACTGCTCCGCAAGCAACGCGACCTCGCCCGTGCCATGGGCGAGGCCGGGGAAAAGGCCAGCCCGGCCGGCAAGTCGCGCGACGCCAAGGAGGAGGCCGTCCTCCCGGCAACCTCTCGCAAGGCGTCCCCCCGTGCGGACGACGGCGCGGCCGCGCACCGGGACGACACGGCCAAGGAAGAGCCGCCCGCACCCGCGCCCCCCAGCTTCCCCGAGCCCACGGTGCGCGACCTCTCCGTTCCCGCGCCACGCCCGGCGGCGAAGGTGCTCGGCGTGGGCGACGTCATTCGTGCCGACGAAATCTCCCAGCCCGGCGCATCGGTTCATCCGCTGGACGGACCGGGCGAGGACGCATCCGTCGCGAAGCCGCGCCGCCGGTCGATCACGGACATGGTCCTGGGCCGGGCTCCGGCGGGCGGCGGCAACGGCTCCAAGGGCGCAGACGCCTCGGAGGGCACGGACGCGGAGGCGGGGGCAAGGGCTGACGCCGAGGCCGCCGACGGCACGGAGCCTGGAACCGACAGGGCCGAGGGCGCCGCGGAGCTGCCCGAGATGGACCGGGAGGGAACACCCGCCGGCACCCCGGACGCACGACCGGCCGGCGCGGCGGTGCCGGTGGTTGCCGCCTCGTCGATGGATGCGCCGCCCCGCCCGCCCCGTGCGGTGATGCAGGTCCGGCGCAAGCCCATCACGGTGGCCAGCACGCCCATGATCGGGGACTACCAGTTGCCGGACATTGGGTTGCTGCACTTGCCGGACCCGACGGTGCGGGCGACGGAGACGAAGGAGGAGCTGGTGGCCAACGCGCGGCTGATGGTGCAGACGCTGGCCCAGTTCGGGATCGAGGTCGCCCCGGGCGACATCACCAAGGGGCCGACGATCACCCGCTACGAGCTGCATCCGGCGCCCGGCGTGAAGCTGGAGAAGATCGCGGGCCTCACGAACAACATCGCGGCGGCGTTGAAGGCCGAGCGGCTGAACGTGCTCGCGCCCGTGCCGGGCAAGTCCTCCGTCGGCGTCGAGGTCCCCAACGCGGTGAAGACCAAGGTCATCATGCGCGACCTGCTGGAGTCCGACGAGTGGCGGCTTTCCAAGGCGCGGATTCCGCTGGCCCTGGGCAAGGACGTGTACGGGGTGCCGATCATCGCGGACCTTGCCGAGATGCCCCACGTGTTGATCGCGGGCTCGACGGGCTCCGGGAAGTCCGTGTGCATCAACACGATCATCGCGTCGTTGCTGTTCCGGTTCACGCCGGACCAGCTTCGGTTCGTGATGATCGACCCGAAGGTGGTGGAGCTGCAGCAGTACAACGCGCTCCCGCACCTGGTGGTGCCGGTGGTGACGGACCCGAAGAAGGTGATCCTCGCCTTGCGCTGGGTGGTGAACGAGATGGAGAAGCGCTACCAGATCTTCGCGCGGGTGGGCGTGCGGAACATCAAGGCCTTCAACGACCGTCCCAAGGACAAGGAGCCGGAGAAGGCCCCGGTCCGCCAGCCCGAGCTCCCGCTGGTCCAGAAGAAGGAGAAGGTGGAGCCGGGCGCCGATGGCTTCGCCGTGGAGGTGGACGAGCAGATCGTGGTCCCGCGCGAGGAGGACATCGTCATCCCGGAGAAGCTCTCCTACATCGTGGTGATCATCGACGAGCTGGCGGACCTCATGCTGGTGGCCCCGGCGGACGTGGAGATGGCCATTGCGCGCATCACGCAGATGGCCCGTGCGGCGGGCATCCACTGCATCGTGGCCACGCAACGGCCGTCGGTGGACGTCATCACGGGCGTGATCAAGGCGAACATCCCGGCGCGCATCGCGTTCCAGGTGGCCGCGAAGGTGGACTCGCGCACGATCCTGGACCAGATGGGCGCGGACAAGCTGCTGGGCAAGGGCGACATGCTCTACCTGCCGCCGGGATCCGGAAAGCTGATCCGCGCCCAGGGCGCGTTGATCACGGACCAGGAGATCGAGGGCGTCGTGCAGCACATCGCGCGGCAGGGCAAGCCCTCCTACGAGATGGAGATCCACAAGGCCTTGCAGAAGGCCCCGTCCTCGGCCGGATCCATGCCGCTCGACCCGGACGCGGAGGAGGACGCCGCCGACGAGTCCATCATCGAGAAGTGCATCGACGTGATCCGGTCGGAGCGAAAGGCCTCGGTGTCGTTGCTGCAACGGCGCCTCAAGCTCGGCTACGGCCGCGCGGCGCGCCTGATGGACGAGCTGGAGGACCGCGGCATCGTCGGGCCCTCCAAGGGCGCAGAGCCGCGGGACATCCTGCTGGACCTGGAGGGCGGCGGCTACGACGGCGGCAACCAAAGCCTCGTGTGAGCATGGCACGCCCCGACGCACGCGTGGCGTCGTGCGATCTGCCTCCGCACCCCAACATGCAGCCCATGATCACCTACTCGACGACGCGGCCCGTATCGGTGGAGCAGTACGTCGGGCTGCTGCGCGCCTCCGGCCTTGCGCCGCGACGGCCCGTGGAAGACGAGGCGGCCGTGGCCGACATGCTGCGCCATGCGCAGTTGATGGTGACGGCGTGGGACGGCGACCGGCTGGTGGGCGCGGCGCGGACATTGACGGACTTTTCCTACGTGGCCTACCTGGCGGACTTGGCGGTGGATGCGGGTTGCCAGCGACACGGGGTGGGGAGGCGGCTGATCGAGGAGACGCGGGCCGCGCTGGGGCCGAAGGCATGGCTGGTGTTGCTGGCGGCTCCCGCCGCGCAGGAGTACTACCCGCGGATCGGCTTCGCCCAGCACCCAAGCGCTTGGACGCTGCGGGCGGAGGACCTGTTGACGCCGTGAACGGCGAGGCCTCCATCCGCGCCGCCGTGCTCGCCTTCGAGCGGGCCTCCGGCTGGCGCGAGGTGACGGACGCCGTGGCCTCCGAGGAACCCCTGGAAATCCGGGTCGATACCCGGCCGGTGTCCGTGACGATGCGAACGCCAGGTCACGACGAGGAGCTGGCCGCCGGCTTCCTCGTGACGGAAGGGGTGCTGCGGTCCGGGGAGGAGATCGCGCGGTTCCACCGGCATCCGCGCAGCGCGACGGGCTCGGTGCTGGACGTGCAGTTGCAGCCGGACGTGTGCGTGGACCTGGGACGGCTGACGCGGCACGTGTTCGCGGCGTCGTCGTGCGGCCTGTGCGGGAAGGCGGCCATCGAGGCCGTGCGCGGGATGCATCCGCCGGTGGAGGACGACTTCGTCGTTGGGGAGGAATGGCTGCTGGGGTTGCCGGGCCGGATGCGGGAGGTGCAGGCGACGTTTGAGACGACGGGTGGGCTTCATGCGGCGGCGTTGTTCGACGCGGCGGGCGGCAGCTTGCGGATGCTGCGCGAGGACGTGGGGCGGCACAACGCCGTGGACAAGGTCGTGGGCCACGAGGCCATGGCGGGCCGCCTGCCCGCAAGGCGAACGGCCCTGATGGTATCCGGGCGCCTGTCGTTTGAGATCCTCCAGAAGGCCTTGGCTGCGGGGATCGCACTGGTGGCAGCCGTGTCCGCGCCCTCGAGCCTCGCGGTGGAGTTCGCGCGGGAGTCGGGCCAGACGCTGGTGGGCTTCCTGCGCGAGGGCCGGTTCAACGTGTACGCCGGGCGCCAAAGGATCGGTGGTTGCGGCCCATCGGCTCCGAAATAGACTGAGGCGTGCGCGTGCCCACGTCCGTCGGGGTGATGATCCTCAGCAACGCCGTCCTGTTTCCGGGGGCGATGCTGCCCCTGCGCATCTTCGAGCCGCGGTACCGGAGGATGCTGAAGGACGCGCTGGCGTCGCACCGGATGTTTTGCGTGGCGATGCAACGGCCCGGGAATACCCGGGAGACGCCGTTGCCGGTGGCGGGGCTTGGGGTGATTCGCTACGCGGTGCGGGACGAGGACGGGACGTCGCGACTTCTGTTGCAGGGCATTGCGCGCGTGGAGCTGGGGCCCACGAAGCAGTACAAGCCCTATCGCCTCCAGGTGATTCGCCCGCTGTTGTGCGGGAAGGATAACGGGGAAACGCCCGAGGTGGACGCGCTGCGCTTCAAGGCGCTCGAGCTTGCGGAGCGGCGGCTGAACACGTCGCCGCCCGTGTCCATGGACCTGTTCCAGAGCCTGGCCAACGAGGGCTTGGACATCGGCCCGGTCGCGGCCTGCATGAGGGCGCTGCGCTCGATCGCGAACCCCGGCCAACTCGCGGACGTGCTGGCCTTGCTGCTCGTCGAGGACGCCTTCTTCCGCCAGTTGATCCTGCAGGCCCACGACGTCGCGCATCGATATCGCAGCCTCGTGTACATCCTCGGCGAGGGTTTGTCCGGGGCCGACCCCGTGCCGCCACCCGACGCCCCAGGCTCCGGTGGCGAGGGGGTGTAGCGGTCCGGGACCCTCCCGCGCCGCTCCGGCCTGCAGGTTCGCGGTTGAACCCGCCGGGGATCGTGGGAAAGCCTTGGAGCGCCGATGGAAAAGCCGGGATTGGGTCGAGGTTTGGGGAGCTTGATGGGATCGCGCAGCCCGTTTGTGCGGGCCACGCCCGGCCGGTCGGCCGAGGGCGTGCAGTTGTTGCTGCGGGGCGACGATGGCAAGGAACTGGTCGTGCCCAAGGATCCTCCCGTCGTGAACGCGGCTCCGGAGGCGCCCCGATGGGTGTTGGCCGGGGCGGTCGTGCTGGACCTGGCGTTGCTGGGGGTTGCGCTGTGGGTGGAGCTCGCCACGCGGGGATGGATGCGGCACGCCGTGGCGGTGGTCTTGGTCGGGGGTGGCGCCTGGGCCCTTGGAGTCGCCGCATGGCTACGGGGACGCCCGGCCGCGCGGGAGCTGGCGTCGCTTAATCCCCTGGCGGAGGATCCACCCCGCCTTCGGGTCCGTTTCATGGACGAGACGCCGCGACGACGTTGACGGCCCTCGGGGCGATTCAATGTCCTCCGAGGTACGCCTTGCGCACGGCGGGGTCGGCGAGGAGGGAGTCGGCGGGGGCGGAGAGCGTGATGCGGCCGGTCTCGAGGACATGGCCCCGCTGGCTGACGCGCAGGGCGAGGTTGGCGTTTTGCTCGACGAGGAGGATGGCAAGGCCTTGGTCGCGGTTGATGCGCACGACCTGCTCGAAGATGGACTTCACCAGCAACGGGGCGATGCCCAGCGAGGGCTCGTCCAGCATGAGGAACCGGGGCCGCCCCATCAGGGCGCGCCCGATGGCCAGCATCTGTTGCTCGCCGCCGGACAGCGTCCCGGCGTTTTGCCGCTCGCGCTCGCGCAGCCGAGGGAAGATGTCGAACACCTGCGCCAGCGTGGACGCGATGGCGGCCCTGTCGCGCTGGAGGTACGCCCCCATGCGGAGGTTCTCCATCACGGTGAGGTTGGAGAACACCATGCGACCCTCGGGCACGTGGGCGAGCCCGAGCGCGACGACCTCGTGCGGCGGCAATCCCACGATGGAACGGCCCTCGAACCGGACGTCGCCCGCGCGGGCGCGGATGAGCCCGGAAATGGCGCGCAAGGTGGTGCTCTTCCCGGCCCCGTTGGCGCCGATCAAGGTGACGATCTCGCCGGGCCGGACATCGAAGGAGATCCCGTGCAGCGCCTCGATGGCGCCATAACCGGCCTTGAGCTGGACAACCTCGAGCATCGCGTCAGGCAGGCAGGGCATGTTCGTCCCCCAGGTAGGCCTCCACCACGCGAGGGTTGCGCCGCACCTCGTCGGGGGTTCCCTCGGCGATCTTGATGCCATGGTCGAGGACGTGGATGCGCTCGCACAGGTCCATGACGAGCTGCATGTCGTGCTCGACGAGGAGGATGGCGATCTGGAAGCGGTCCCGGATGCCTCGGATGAGGCGGGCCAGCTCGACCTTTTCCGTGGGGTTCATCCCGGCGGCGGGTTCGTCCAGCAGGAGCAGCCGGGGCCGCGTGGCGAGGGCGCGCACGATCTCCAGGCGGCGTTGGTCGCCATAGGACAACGACGTGGCCGGCTCGTCCCGGAACCCCTCGAGCTGGAAGATGGAGAGCAGGTCGGCCGCCTGCCGCGCGACCTCTGCCTCGTCCCGCCGAAACCCGGACCCGCGCCACCAGGACTGGATCGGTCCCTGCGACCGGTGCACCTGCATCGCCGCGCGGACGTTGTCCTGGACGGACAACGATCGGAACAGCCGGATGTTCTGGAAGGTGCGGGCGATGCCGGAACGCGTGAGCTCGAAGGGCCGCCGGCCGGCTGTCGGGCGTCCGTCGAAGGTGATGGACCCGGACGTGGGCTGGTACACGCCGGTCATGAGGTTGAACACCGTGGTCTTGCCGGCGCCATTGGGGCCGATGAGCCCGGCGAGGTCCCCGGGCCGCACGTCGAGGCTCACGTCGGACACGGCGGTGAGGCCGCCGAATCGGATGGTGACGTGGTCCAGTTGGAGGAGCGGGCTCATGTGGCGCGAGGCTTGGTGCGGCCCCATGCGAACAACCCCTGGGGCCGAAGCAACATGAGCGCGATGAGCAGGATGGCGTAGAGGAGGGGGCGGGACTCGCCCACCCACTTGAGCGAGGGCGAGAGCCCGGCCACGAGCCGCAGGCCCTCGGGCATCAACGTGAGGACGGCGGCGGCGGCGATGACCCCGGCCGTGCGGCCCATGCCGCCCACGATGACCATCACCACGATCTCGATGCTGCGGTTGAAGTCGAACTCCTTGGGGCTGATCGTGAGCTTGAAGTGGCCCCACAACCCGCCGGCGATACCCGCGAAGAACGCGCCGGTGACGAACGCGATGATCTTGTAGCGCGTCGTGTCCAGCCCCATGGCCTCCGCCGCGACCTCATCGTCATGGGTCGCAATGAAGCCGCGCCCGTGCGTGGAGTTCACCAGCGCGGTGACGCCGTAGATGGTCGTCGCCGCCGCCGCGAGCACCCAGAAGAGGTTGGTCCGGGCCGGGAGGCCGCTCATGCCCAGCGCGCCGCCCAAGGGTTCCATGTTGCGGACGATGACGCCGATGATCTGGCCGAAGCCGAGCGTGACAATGGCGAGGTAGTCGCCCTTGAGCCGCAAGGAGGGAGCCCCCACAAGGAGGCCGGCCAAGGCCGCCGCCGCGCCCCCGCCCAACAGCGCAACAAGGAACCACGCCTGCTGGAGCCATCCGTCGCCGCCACCCGGGAGGACCTTCGGGGATGCCAGGACGGTCAACGCCGCCGCCGCGTAGGCGCCCACGCCCATGAACCCGGCGTGCCCCAGGCTGAACTGGCCCGCGTGGCCATTGATCAGGTTCAGGCTCACCGCGAGCACCACGTTGATCGCCACCCTCGCCAGCACGTCCGCCAGGTAGATGTCCAACCGCGGCTCCAGCCATCCCATCAGCGCGGCCACCGCCATCGCCGCCAGCCACCAACGTCGTGCCCCGGCGTCCCTCATGCCTCAGACCTTCTCCGCCTGCACGCGCCCCAGAAGGCCCGCCGGGCGGAACAGCAACACCAGGATCAGCAGCACGAACGTCACCGCCTCCGTCCACGTGGACCAGCGGGAGCCCTTCACCATCGTCTCGATCACCCCCAGCAGCAGCCCGCCCAGGGCCGCGCCCGTGATGTTCCCGATCCCCCCCAGCACCGCCGCCACGAACGCCGTCAGTCCCGGCATCACGCCCAGGTACGGGTCCACGCGCGGGAACTTGTACGCCCACAGGAACCCGGCGGCGGCCGCCAGCGCGGACCCGAGCCCGAAGGTAATGCTGATGATGCGGTGGGTGGGGATGCCCATGAGGGCGGCGGCCTGGTGGTTGTGGGAGACGGCGCGCATGGCGGTGCCCACCTTGGTGCGGAGCACGACGAACTCGAGCGCGCCCAGCAAGGCCAGCGTGAAGCCGACCACCACGACGTCCTTGCTGGAGACCACCACGCCGCCCGCCGTGAACGTCGTGGCCGGCAACGTCTCGGGGAACGCCGCCGGCGTCGCGCCGAACACGAGCTGCCCCAGGTTCTGCAACAGCATCGACACGCCGATCGCCGTGATGAGCACGGTGAGCTTGGAACGATCCCGCAGGGGCTTGTACGCGAGGCGCTCAATCACCACCCCCAACGCGGCACAGGCCGCCATCGCGGCCAGCATCGACGCCAACCCTCCGACCCACGACGCGCCGCCGAGGCGTTGGCCAACGTGGAGGCCCGCGTAGGCCCCCACCATGAACACGTCCGAGTGCGCGAAGTTGATGAAGCGAAGCACTCCATAAACCAGCGTGTAGCCAATCGCGATGAGCGCGTACATCGCGCCCACGGACACGCCGTTGATCAGTTGCTGGACAAGCTCCGCCATGCGCCGCGTGTCAGGGGTTCACCGTCTCCTTGAACACGAACTGCCCGCCCTGGATGGCCAGGATCACGGCCGACTTCCGCGCGTTGCGCGACGCGTCCAACGTCATCCGGCCCGTCACGCCATCGAAGTCCTTCGTCGCCGCCAGCGCATCCCGCACCTTGGCCGGCTCCGCCGAGCCCGCCCGGCGCATCGCGTCCGCCAGCAACTGCGCCGAGTCATACCCCAGCGCCGCCATCGCGTCCGGCTTCTCCCGGTGCTTGGCCACGTACTTGGCCACGAACTCCTTCGCCTGGGGCGTCGCCTGGTCGGGCGAGAAGTGCGTCGAGAAGTAGCACCCCTCCAGCGCCTCCTTCGCCCCGGGTCCCTTGACCAGCTCCGGCGACTCCCATCCGTCGCCCCCGATGAAGGGGACCGTGATGCCCAGCTCCCGCGCCTGCATCACGATCAACGTCACCTGCCCGTAGTACGCCGGCACGAACACCGCGTCCGGCCCCGCCGCCTTGATCGCCGTGAGCTGCGCCTTGAAGTCCTTGTCGTCCTTCGTGAACTTCTGCTCCGCCACCACCGTCCCGCCGTCCGCGACGAACCCTTCCTTGAAGAACGTCGCCAAGCCCACCGAGTACGGAGCGCCCACGTCCACCAGCAACCCCACCTTGCGCGCCTTCAACGTCCCCGACGCAAACTTCGCCATCACCGTCCCCTGGAACGGGTCGATGAAGCACACCCGGAAGATGTGGTCCCCTTGCTCGGTCACCTTGGGGTTCGTGGACGAGGGCGACACCTGCGGGATGCGGTACTTCTGGCACGTCTGCGCGGCCTCGATGGAACGGCCGGACGCCACCTCGCCGAGCACGGCCACGACCTTGTCGCGCGAGATCAGCTTCTTCACCGCGGTCTGCGACTCGCCCTCCTTGGACTGGTTGTCCTCCGTGACGAGCGCGAGCTTCTTTCCCAGCACGCCGCCGGCCGCGTTGATCTCGTCGATCGCCAGCACCGTGCCGTTGTGCGACGACTGCCCGAACGTCGCCTCGCTCCCCGTCAGCGACGCGAACTCGCCCACCGGGATGGTGTCGCCCGTCGCCGCGCCCGTGGCCCCGCCCTCGGGCTTGCAGCCCACCAGCGCCGCCGCCGCCACCAACGCCGCGCATCCGGCTCGGGAAGGACGTCGAAACACGCCCAGCGCCCAGGGGATCCAGTCAGGAATTTTCATGGCTCGTCTTGTGAAACCGGGGAAAACCGCCTCGCGCGTCGCAGGCTACGGCCGAGCCCCACCCCTTTCAATCGCCACTTTCGCGCGCGGGAAGCAGGCGCGCGGGAAGCGGGGGGCGCGTCGTGGAACGGCACGGAAGGCCACGTCGCGGTGCCCATCCCCATCCTTGGATGAAGCCTTTCGTGGCGTCGTGGGGTAACGTGGGCCCATGGACTTTGATGCGGTGGTCGTTGGGGCGGGTTCGGCCGGGTATGCGGCGGCACGGACGTTGGCGGGCGGCGGGATGCGGGTGGCGGTGGTGGAGGGGGCGCGCGAGCTGGGCGGGTTGTGCATCCTGCGTGGTTGCATGCCCACCAAGGCCCTGCTGCACGCCGCCGAGCTGCGCCATGGCATCGACGCCGCGCGGGCATGGGGGATCGAGGCGGGGCCCGCGCGCGTGGACATGCAGGCGCTGCTGGCGCGCAAGGATGCTCTCATCGCAGACTTCGCGGGGTACCGACGCCGTCAACTGGAGGACGGGCGGTTCCAGTTGTTGCGCGGGGCCGCGCGCTTCGAGAACGCGCACACGTTGCACGTGGAGGGTCATGGGCCGGTGACGGCCGGGCGCTTCGTGGTGGCGACGGGCTCGGTCATGGCTCCGCCGCCGATGCCGGATTTGGCGGCGTTGGGCTGCCTGGACTCGGACGCGGCGCTGCGGTTGGACCGGGTGCCCGCGTCGCTTGTGGTGCTGGGGGGAGGGCCGGTGGCGCTGGAGTTTGCTCAGTACTTCGCGCGCCTGGGCAGCCGCGTGACGGTCATCCAACGGGGGCCACACCTGCTGAGCGCCATGGACGCCGACCTCGGGGAGGAGCTTGCCCGGGCCCTGGAACGCGAGGGCATCCGCGTCCTCACGGGGACACGGCTCACAGGAGCCGACGGCGGCCCCGGGCTCCGACGCGTCCGGTTCGAGCGCGCCGGCATTGCGGAGGCGGTCGAGGCCGAGGCCGTGTTCAACGGCCTTGGGCGACGCCCGGCGACGTCAGGCCTGGGCTTGGAACGGGCGGGTGTCCGGCTCCGGGCGTCGGGCCATGTAGAGTGCGACGCCACGCAGCGGACGTCGGCCCCGCACATCTACGCGGCGGGCGATTGCTGCGGGCCGTTGGAGGTGGTGCACGTGGCCATCCAACAGGCCGAGGTCGCCGCGCGAAACCTGTTGTCGGGGGACGGTCGCGAGGAGATGGACGACCGATGCCGCCTGGTGGGCGTGTTCACGGACCCGGGCGTTGCCGTGGCGGGCATGGGCGAGCGCGAGGCGCAGCGCCAGGGAAGGCAGGTGAAGGTGGCCCGGTACCCGTTCAACGACCATGGCAAGTCAATGATCCTGGGGTGCCAGGAAGGCTTCGTGAAGCTGGTGGCGGACGCGGGCTCCGGGGAACTCCTCGGGGGCGCCTGCGTGGGCCCCCAGGCGTGCGAGTTGATCCACGAGGTGGTCGTGGCCCTCGCGGCGCGCATGACGGCCGCCCAGCTCGCGCGGGTGCCGCATTACCACCCCACCTTGTCGGAGATCTGGACCTACCCGGCAGAGGACCTGGGGTAAGGGGCATCGCCGCCGCCGTGCGAGGGCACGCGGCCTGCACGAGGCGCAACCCACGTTTGCCAGATCAAACCTTGAGCTGTCCCGGCCATGTCGGCAGGGACGCGAGGAAGTCCGGCGCGGCACCCCGGAAGCGCCCGGCATCGTCGGTGATCCGCCTGGGCCTGAGGACGGCGGCCGCGTAACTGCCTGCCACCAGCGCCCCCAACGCCGAGATGATCGAGCCCAGCACGAAGACCACCGTCGTCGTGCCCGAGGTCCCCGGAATGCTGACGGCCAGTAGGGCGAGGCTTCCCACGCCCCACACGCCGCACTCGATCAGTCGCCGCGTCCGGCGCCGCCGGTGCTCGTCGCAGAGGGGCACCTCCATGGGCATTTTCCTGCGGAGCACGAGCATCAAGATCACCGCGATCAACAGCCCCGGGAAAATGATGAGCAGGTTGACCCACGGCGGATACCACTGGAACAGCCGCCGCAACCGCGTCGTCGCCGGGGCGTTGCAGCAAACGCAGCGGCCGGGTAGCACGCCGTTCCTCGTGACCACCACGTCCTTGCCGTCCGCGTAGGCGGTCTGCGCGCCCTCCAACGCCAAGCCCTCCCGGATGCGCTGGATGCGCACCGGCTTGCAGGCGGCGCACACGCGCGCGCCCATCAGCTCCACCAAATCATCCGGCGCAAACGCCCGGCCACACTCGATGCACGCGTTCGCGCCCGGGGACACCATGACGGAAGCCACCGCGACCTGCGCCCACGGCTGCCAATCCGCCATGCCGGCCCGCCAGACCAGCGTGGTCGGGCCGATGGTGCCCTGCCTCACGAGGTCCCCGAGGGCGGTATCCGTGATGGGGCCAAGGCGCGTGCCGTCCTTCGCGTAGTACCATGCCGCCGTGCTCATGGTGCGGAGGCGAACATCCGTTGACGCACAAGACAAGCTTGGGGTTCGGCGCGTTCCGTCACCAAGCGGCGCGGACGAAGCGTTCATCCCCGCTGCTGGCCCACGGCACCACCACCACGCCCCCCGAGGACGTCGCGGGCACGGCGACCCAATCCTTGAGGTTGATGGAGGCCAGGAGGCGGAAGCCCGCGTCGGGCCCGTCGTGCCGCAGGCGCAATCCCTCGGCGGTCGCCTCCACCGAGACGATGCGGAAGGACTCGGGGTCGGCACGGCCGGGCGACCCGTTGGGCAAGGTGCTGGCCCGCCAATGGGCGGGCAGGGACGGGTCGGCGGGGCCGCCCTTGGCGGGGACGAGGGATCGCCCGGTGCCGTTGACGTCGGCGGGCCATGCGCCGCCGGCGCCATAGGTGAAGCGGAGCTCCTGCGACGACCCTGCGGCCGCGCGAAGGGCGAGCGTCTCGCCCTCGTTGGCCAGCCCGCCCGAGTACGAGCCCAGGATGCGCGCCTCGGCACCCAGTCCGTGAAAGGCGCGGAACGCCGCCGTGTTGGTCGTCCGCGTGATGAGCACGTGCTCGCCCGGACCCAACACCGTCCCCGACGCGAAGTTGAACCCCACGCCCGTGACGAACCGCGCGCCCGACAAGTCCAGCGACTGCGTCGCATTGCGGTTCGCCAATTCCAGGAACTCGAAGCCTTCCGGGGCCGGGTCGTACATGAGCTCCGACACGGCGAGGTCCGACCACGCGGCTCCGCCGAGGTCGGGCTCGCCCGCCGTGAACTCGACGGGCGCGGACCACGTGCTGGCGCTGCCGAGGTCGTCGATGAACTGGACGCGTGCTCGGTACAGGCGTCCGACACGCAGGGCCCCGGGCGGCGGCGACCAGCGAAGGGTCCCGGCGGGGAGCGGGCCGGACTCGACGACGGCGTTGATCTCGTAGGGCCAGGGCCGCGACGGGTCGTGGGCAGGATGCGAGGGGCGCGTGATCTCGCCGACGCGCCAACGGACGGCGGCCTGCGGCCGCGCGCCGGAGTAGGCACCCACCCGGAAAGTCAGCTTGTTGGCGGGGTAGGTCGGCGCGCCCTCGTAGGCGAGCGCGGGCGTGGCGGGCTTGGTGGGCTCCGCCGCCATCTGGTCGAGCGAGAACGCCGGGTCGGAGGCGCGGTACGTGACGTACTGCTTCATCTTCAAAACCATGCCCGCGAAGTCCTTGGTGCCGACGCCCGACTGGTAGAAGCGACCCTGCCCTGCCTTGCCGAGATTCACGATGGAGCCGTTGACCATGACGGGGTTGTAGTCCCATTGGGCGCGGTCGGCGTCGATGAGGCTGAAGGCATTGGTGCCGCGCAGGAGGCGCGCGTGCTCGTCGATCAGTCGATGGGTTTCGTCCGTGTTCCAAAGGAGGGTGCGGAACTCGCGGACGCGGTTGCGGAACTCGCGTGAGATGCCCGGGTGGGCGGGCGCGGTGGTGGAGAAGTTGGAGAGGACGCGGTTCTTGAAGGGCTCGTCGCCGCCGGTCTGGCCGGCCCGGTACATGTTGTCGGACCACGTGAGGTCCAGGTCCCATGGCAGCACGGCCCATCGTCGGTCGTCGGGGTTCCGGTAGTAGAAGTAGTTCTTCCCGTCGGCGATGTCGTAGTGGTGGATGGCCTGGACGACGCACTGGTAGCCGAAGTAGGGGGCGAGGCTCAGGTTGGTGCGCCACCAGGCCTCGGTGGGCCGAGGGGTGGCCGCCTGCACCGTGAGGAACGACGACAGGTCCGACGAGTCCACGGGACCGGCCGGGCCGAGGTTGTTGGGGTCGCCGAAGCCGCCCTCCATCTTGTAAAGGTTGCCATCCGGGAGGCCCTTGGCGTCGAGGTAGCGCGAGTCGAGTTGCTCCACGGCGAGGTACACGCCCCAGAAGTCGCCGGCGTACTGGTTCGTGGGGGGCGCCTCCGCGGCGTCGTCGATCACCCGGAACTGGACGTAGGCCGTTTCCGAGGTGGGGACGCCCATCAGCCCGAACAGGCGGAACCCGACGCTCTCGAACATCCCGTGCTCGCCCCGGTGCAGGTAGTCGCCCTGCTGGATGGAGGCCCCCAGGTTCAGCTTCGTCCACGCGGAGGGCATCTTCCGGCCCCAGTTGTCCCGCGCCACAAGGTCGCGGCCGCGGTTGAAGTCGAACTTCCACATGTTCTTCCCCATTGCGTACCGCCACACGCCGCCGCGGGGGCGGAACCGGACGTGGTCGTACACCACGCCGTCATGCACGAGCGTGCCAGTCCAGAAGTATTGGTCCCCGCGGCTGCGGTCCGTCCACGTCGCCGCCTCCACGTCCTGGCGCAGGGCCACGAGGTGATAGACGGGGAGGCGGTTCATCTCGTTGGTGCCGACCTGGAAGGTTGCCCCGGGCGTTCCCGCCGCACCCGGGCGGACGGCCCCGTTCCATGCGGGGACCCCATTGTAGGCGAAGTACGCGAAGTTGCGGCCGGCGTCGTCCGCGTAGGGAACGCGGACCTCGGCCCCGAGCCGGTCGCGGGCCGCCACGCGATACCGGACCAGGGTGCGGTGTTGCTGCACGGCGGCCGGGATGATGCCGGACCAGTTGCCGTCGTTGGCGACGGTGTCGGCCCCGACGCCGGCGTCGTTCATGGCGGTGGACACCCAGTTGGTGGCGTAGGCCGGGGAGTCGAACCGGATGTATTGGCCGGGCGACACGACCTGGTACTCCAGGGTGACGGACGCAACGCCCTCGGGGTCCGTGACGCGGGCGGACACGACGACGGGGTTGCCTTGTCGCGGTTGATCCGGCGCATGGGCGACCTGCCGGATGGCGGGCGGGGCGTTGGTCATGCGCGAGCGGTTGGCGCGCCCGGGCGTCGGGCCCACGCCCGTTTGCGCGCCGCGCAGGACAAAGCGGCCATCGAAGAAGGCATCCGAGCTGTTGCCGAGGTTTGCGTTGGCCACCTGCACGGCGAGGACATTGCCCGTGGCGCGCAACAGCCCGGGCCGCAGTGTCAGGGGCACCGGGATGAGGTTGTTGTTCTCGCGCGTCACGCTGGCCACGCCGTTGAACGGCACCTCGTTCACGTCCATCCCGTCCTGGTGCAGCAACTCGCCGTTGAGCCACACCTTCAGCCCGTCGTCCCAGAGCAACTCGGCCTGCATCGCGCCGAACCGCTCCGGGGCCGGCACGTCGAACGCCCGGCGCAGGTAGAACGTGGTGTAGCTCCCCCGCATGTCGTCGAGGCGCGTCCCGCCGGTGATGGCGGGGCCGAGGACGTCCGGGTCATACCCCACGGGCGCGGGGCCGGAGAGCCAGGCCGAGTCGTTGAAACCGGGCAGCCGCCAGGCACCCGTCGTGGTCGAGGGCTCGGAACGCCCCTTCCAGATCGACCACGTCGCGCCCGCAGCCGTCACGATGACCTCGGGCACGGTCGTGACCGCCTCCACGGACGCCCGCCAGTTGCCGCCCAGCTCGTTGTCGAGCGACGGATGCAGCAGCTCGATCGAGTTCCCCGGAGCGTCGCCCACGGTGGGCCAGGGAAACCCCAGCCCGTAGTCCACACGGTCCACCTCCGCCGCGGCGGCATCGCGCAGCACCAGCGTCTCGCCCTCGCCCGACAAGCGGCCGACCCAGGGCCCCAGCGCGTTGGTCACGCCGAACTTGGCCCTCAGCGCCGCCGGGTTCGCCGCCACCACCACGAACCCTCCGCCCGCCACCGCCGTGTTCGCCGGGAACCGAAACTCCACCGCGCCGGACAATTCCCAGCCCGCCAACGACACCGCCGCCACGCCGTCGTTGTGAAGCTCCACGAACTCCACGGGCTCCTGCTTCACGTCGGGCGTGTGATGGATCTCGTGAATTACCACGCCGGCCTGGGCCGTGGCCACGAGCGGAGCTGCCCACAGGAAGGGCACGGCGCGGGCGAGGGCCTTTGCAAGGCATGGCAAGATGGAACGCATTTCGCGGATCATGGGACGGGAACGGTTCCCAAATCGAGAGCAGGTTCCTTGCCGGGACAGGCCTCCAGGGCGGCGGACCGACCCCTCCCGCAGCCGGGCACGCGCAGGGCTGACGGAAGGTCCGGAACCCTGGCCACCGTGGACGCCAACGACGCTCCCGTGGACGCAGGGGAGTCGTGCCGGCTGAGCCGGTTAACCTATGCGGGCCGATCCAGCTGCATCGGGCCGGCTTAGCCTTGCACCCGGCGCGGATTTCCCAACCCTTCCCCTCATTCATGAGCGCACCTTCGCTTCCCAGCCCGGTCCGGTCCTTCCAGGCGGACCAGTTGCCCGTCCATGTCTTCGCCAGCCAGGAGGACGTGGCCCTGTACATGACCCTCACCGTCCGCGGCATCTTGTCCGATGCCATCGCGCGCAACGGCTCCGCCGCCGCAATCCTCGCCACCGGCAACTCCCAGATCCGCTTCCTCCGCAACCTCGTCGATCTGGGCGGCGTGGACTGGTCCAAGGTCACGCTGTTCCACATGGACGAGTACCTGGGCGTCCCGGCCGATCACCCGGCCTGCTTCCGTCGCTACATGAAGGAACGCGTGGAAAGCCTTCTCCATCCCAAGGCGTTTCACTACCTCGGCGGCGACGCCCTGCTGCCCTTCGACGAATGCGCCCGCTACACCGCCCTGCTCAAGGACCAGCCCATCGACCTTTGCTGCATGGGCGTGGGCGAGAACGGCCACATTGCCTTCAACGACCCGCCCGTCGCCCGCTTCGACGACCCGCACTGGGTGAAGCCCGTGAAGCTCGATCATGAGTGCAAGATGCAGCAGGTGCGCGAGGGCCACTTCCCCAGCCTCGAGGCCGTGCCGCCCTACGCCCTCACGCTGACCATCCCGGCCCTGCTGTCCGCCCGCCGCGTCCTGTGCCTCGCCCCGGAGAAGCGCAAGGCCGTGCCCGTCCGCAACATGGTCCAGGGCCCCGTGGCCACGTCGTGCCCCGCCTCCATCCTGCGCACGGCCCCGCACGCGACGCTGTTGATCGACACCGATTCCGCCAGCCTCCTCTAGCCATCCCATGCGCATCCTCGCGCTCGATCCTGGCACGGTCCGCGTTGGCGTGGCCGTCAGCGATGAGCTGGGCATCCTGGCAAGCCCATTGCCCCATGTCGCCGCCGAGCCCTTCGCCGACTGCGCCCGTCACGTCTCGGAGTTAATCCGCGCCCGCGAGGTGTCGCTCGTGATCGTGGGGATGCCCCGCAACATGGACGGGTCCTACGGCGAGGCCGCCCAACGGGCGCGGGCGTTCGTGGCCGCGTTGCGCGACGTCATCCAGGTCCCCATCCGGACCTGGGACGAGCGCCTGACGACGGTCCAGGCGCACAAGGCGTTGCGCGAGGGCGGCGGCAAGGGCGCGGTGCGCGAACGCATCGACTCGGCCGCCGCCGCCGTGTTGCTCCAGGGCTTCCTCGACGCCCAGGCAACGTCCTAATGGCGAAGCGAACCCGCGAGCGCAGCGACGTCGCCCCGCCGGGCCATGTGCGCCTGCGCTTGACCGTCGCCTACGACGGCACGGCCTACGTGGGGTGGCAGCTCCAGCCCAAGGGCGTGTCCGTCCAGTTGCGGGTCGAGGAAGCCTTGGGCCGCATCTTCACCCCGGCGCCGCGCGTGTGTTCGTCCAGCCGAACGGACACCGGCGTCCATGCGCTCGGCATGGTCGTGCACTTCGACGTGCCCGCCGCCCAATGGCGCATGACGGCCCGCAAGCTCGTCCTCGCCGTCAATGCGTGGCTGCCCGAGGACGTCCGCGTCATGGCCGCCGCGCGCGTCCGGCCCGGCTTCCACGCGCGGTTCGATGCCACCCGAAAGCAGTATCGGTACCTCGTGTGGAACCATTCCGCGCAGAACCCCTTGCTACGCACCCGGGCCTGGCACGTGCCCAAGCCGTTGGACGCTGCCGCCATGCGTCGCGCGGCGGCCGAAATCGTGGGGCAACGGGACTTCCGGGCCTTTTCGGCGACGCCCGGCTACCACCGCGAGAACACCGTTCGCAACCTCACCCGGTGCCAGGTCCTGCGCACGGGGTCGTTGCTGACGTTCGTCATCGAGGCGGATGGATTTCTCTACAAGATGTGTCGCGGCATCGTGGGAACGCTGGTCCAGGTGGGATCGGGACGGTTCGCTCCCGAGGACGTCCCTCGGATGCTGTCGGGGTGCGACCGCCGCCTGGCCGGAATGACCGCCCCGGCCTGCGGGTTGACGTTGCACCGCGTGTGGTATGGCGGCCGCCGATCCGGGCCAGCCGAACCTGGGGACGAGGCGAACGACGAGTGAATCCGGGCACGGCGTTTGGGGTTGCCGGCACCCCGCGCCGTGCCTGCCGTCTCGCGGGCCGCGCGCCGTTTTCGGCCTTCCAAGTGTTTCGCCCCTGTTTCGCCGCGGGCAGGCTTGGCAGGACTCCAACGTCTTGGTTCCGCGCAAGTGGCTGCTGCTGAGGTGGTACCCCGACCAGGAATTGAACCTGGATCAACGGTTTAGGAAACCGCCGCTCTATCCATTTGAGCTATCGGGGCAAGTCTCTTGTTCCCAGCTACTTGCCGAGCATCCGTCCCCAGCGCCCGAAACAACGCGAAACAGTCGGCGCACTCGTCGGAGGGGAAGCAATCGCCGCGAAAGCGTCCAACAAAGCCCAAGCCCGTGTCAATCGGTCGGACGATCCGCGGATCCTCGCGTCCCGATTCAAGAGCCGATGCGATCTGCGGCAGGACGACGGGCGTCCATGGCCGAGGCAGGCATCCTGGCCGCTGTCCCGGCATCCGCGGTCATCGTGGCTACTTCTTGAATCGCCCTTCGCGCGTCTGGGCGAGGAGCCACTTCATGAACTCGGGATTGTCGTAGGTGCGCGTCCACGAGTCATGCCCCACGCCCGGATAGACGGTCAGCCGGGCGTCCTTGTTGCCCAGGCGCTGGAAGCCGTTCGCCATCGCCTGCGACTCGGACAATGGCACGACGTTGTCGGCATCCCCATGAAAGGCCCATACGGGCATGGCCTTGAGTTCCCTTGCGCGGTCGTCGGCCAGCAACACGTCGATGGTCCGGCCGCCGCCGCAGATTGGGGCGAGGGCGGCAAAGCGCTCGGGGTTGCGCACGCCCAGGCTCCACGTGCCATAGCCGCCCATGCTCAATCCGGTGAGGATGACGCGGTTGGTGTCGATGGCGTGGGTGGCGACGATGTGGTCCAGCAGGCCGAGGAGGACGTCGTCGTTCCATCGACGGTTCGGGGGGCACTGGGGCGAGATGACCACGCAGGGCAGGTCCTGGCCCTTGGCCACGAGCTTGGGCGGGCCGTGCACGGCCACCTTGGCGGGGTCCGTCCCCCGCTCGCCCGCGCCATGGAGGAACAGGATCAAGGGCCACTTCTTGCCGCCCGCCGCGTCGTAGTCCTTGGGCAGGTACTCCAGGTACGAGTACGTGGCGGAAACCGTCTGGGTGAAGTCGAACCGCCCGACGGATTGCCGGGGGGCGTCGGCGGCGGCGACGGGCTTCATGAGGAGGATGGCCGCCGCGCAGGCGGCCCATGGGTTTTTCATGGCGTTGGGAGGGGCGTGCGCGGCGGCTTCGTGGCTATTGGCCGCCGAGGTTGGCGGGGCCGTTGACCTGGGAGTTGACCCGCAGGCGAAGGCCATTGAGGCGGATGAAGCCCGTGGCGTCGTCCTGGTTGTAGGCCTTGGTGGGGTCGGCCTCCATGGTGGCGATGTGGGGGTTGTAGAGGCTGACGGCGCTCTTGCGGCCCGCGACGGAGATGTTGCCCTTGTAGAGCTTCACGCGGACGGTGCCGGACACGTTCTTCTGGCTTTCCTCCACCAACGCCTGGAGCGCGAGGCGCTCGGGCGCGAACCAGAATCCGTAGTACACGAGCTCGGCGTAGCGCGGGATCAGCGAGTCGCGCAGGTGCATGACCTCGCGGTCCATCGTCAGCGACTCCACCTGTCGATGGGCGAACTGGAGGATCGCCCCGCCGGGGGTCTCGTACACGCCGCGGCTCTTCATGCCCACGAAGCGGTTCTCCACCATGTCCACGCGCCCGACGCCATGCTTGCCGCCCACCTTGTTGAGCGCCTGCATCACGCCCAGCGGGTTGAGCTTCTTGCCGTTCACCGCCACGCAGTCGCCGCGCTCGAAGTCGAGCGTCACGATCTCGGGCTTGTCCGGCGCGTCCTCGGGGAACACGGACAGCGTGGTGAAGTAGTCGCGGTTCTTGGGCGCGCTGGCGTCGAACCACGGATCCTCGAGGATGCCCGCCTCGTACGAGATGTGCAGGAGGTTGCGGTCCATCGAGAACGGCTTCTTGGCCGACGCCTGCACCGGGATGCCCTTGGACTCGCAGTAGGCGATCATCTCGGCACGGCCCGGGAACTGGGACCGGAACCGCGCGTCGCGCCACGGGGCGATGATGTCGAGCGACGGCGCCAACGCGGCCGTGGTGAGCTCGAAGCGGACCTGGTCGTTGCCCTTGCCGGTGGCGCCGTGCGCGATGGCGTCGGCGTTCTCCTGCTTCGCGATCTCGACCATGCGCTGGGCGATCAGCGGGCGGGCGATGGACGTGCCCAGGAGGTACTGGCCCTCGTAGATCGCCCCGGCGCGGATCATGGGGAAGATGAAGTCCCGCGCGAACTCCTCCTGGAGGTCGTCGATGTAGATCTTCGAGGCGCCGGTGCGCGAGGCCTTCTTGTCGAGGCCCTTGAGCTCCTCCGCCTGCCCGATGTTCGCGCAGAACGCGATCATCTCCGCGTTGTAGGTTTCCTTGATCCAGGAAAGCAGCACCGAGGTGTCGAGGCCGCCCGAGTACGCCAGAACAATCTTCATGTTGTTTCGTCGAAAAACTGCCCAGCGAGTCAACGCAAGCCGCCGGACGCGGGCGAGGAGTTTTTTGTCGGGACCAACGCGAGGCCCGGCGGGAAGCGGGGGGCGGCACACGGAGGATGGACGGTTCCCCCGACGTTTCGGTGGGGGACACCCGGCCGTTGCCTGCGTCCATGGTTTCCAGGAGGGCATGGAGCGCGATGTCATGCGTCCGACGGAGAGGCACCCCAAAAAGCCCGCCGCCGGCAACAAACCCTCTGGCGCACAGCGCCCCTGGGCTGCCGCCCGCTTTTCCTGAGCCTGCGATTGCCACGGGGCTCGTTGCCCGGCTTGGATGAACCCATGCCGACACTGCGGCTCCCATGGGCGTTCAAGTCTTCCTCCATCTGGCTGGTCATCCTCTTGATGCAAGGGGCATGGGGAGGAGTGAAGGCGGACGTTTCCCCGACGAATCCTCCCTACTCCGCCCTGACATTAACCACGCGCGACGGGCTCCCGCAGGACGGCGTGTTTGGGCTGGCGCAGGGGCCGGATGGATTCCTTTGGGTGGGGACTTTTAGCGGCGTGGCGCGGTACGACGGGGTGCGGTTCGAGAATTTTCACCCGGGCAACACGGAGGGGTTCCCGAGCGCCGGCATCGCCTCGATGTTGGCCTCCGGGGACGGGTCGGTGTGGCTGGGAACGTCGCGTGGACTGCATCGGTTGATTCCATCCCGGCGGCGGGTGCAGCCCGAGCTTGTGTTGGACGCGTACAGCCAGCACCTGGTGGCGCTGGGCGACGAGGTGATGGTGGCGGGTCCCTGGGGCTACGCCCATGGCCGTGCGGGAGCCGTGGCCGTGTCGAACACGAACCTCAACATCACAGCGTTGGCCGTGCTGCCCGGCGAGGCGCTTTGGATGGGGACCTCGACGAATCTCCTCCGCTTCCCGCTGCCGCTCTCGGGTCCGGCCTCCCCACCCCAGGCCGTCCTCAAGGGGACGTGCGGCCAGTCCATGGTGGTTCACCAAGGAAGGCTGTGGCTGCACCTGGACAAGGACCTGCTCCAACTGGACGCGCGCTCGGGCGAGGTCCTGCGCCGATGGCCCGGCGTCCATGCGGATCCCCGATTGGTGGATGCCATGGGCTACGTGTGGCTGGCGGGATTGGATCCCGAGGCGGCGAGCGCGTGGGTGCCTGGGCTGCTGGATCCCATGGCCGGCACCTTCGTCCCGACTCGGCCCGACCTTGGACTTCGGGAAGGGTTCACCAACGCACGACTTCAAGATGCCGACGGCACGCTTTGGTTTGGGACGCCCACACGGGGGTTGGTCCGCATGCGGCCGCGGCGGGTGACCGTCTTCGACGAAAGCCGCGGCTTGCCGGGAAGGGAGGCATGGGCGGTGCACGGCGGGCCCGGGCTGGGGGTTTGGGCGACCACGGGCAATGCCGTGGCTCGCCTGGCGGGGGATCGATTTGAGACCGTGGCAGCGGAATTGCCTTGGGGGTGCCAGTCCTTGATGGCGCTCGACCGCGACACGGCGCTCGTAGGGGGCTGGGGATTCAACCGAGTCACGGCCGGGCAAGATCCGGTCAAAATCCCCACGATCACCACCCACGTGAGTTTCGTGACGACCAACCGTGCCGGAAGACCCATCGCGGGCGGGCCGGGCGGCGCTTGGGTCGAAGCCAAGCCGGGCGAATGGGTCCAGCAAGCGGATCTCCCCAAGGACGCCCGCTGGTTCAACTGGCAGGAAGGTCCGCACGGGGAAGTCTTCGCGGGGAGCATTGGCGCAGGGCTGCATTATCGGTCCAAGGAGGGAACATGGAATCCGGTCCCGCTCCCGCTGGAAGGCAGCCCGAAATCGGCCGCCGTCCTCTGGTGGGAGGACGGCTGGCGGCCCTGGCTGGGGTCCGTGACCGGCCTGTATCGGCTGCGGGACGGCGACGGGCTCCAGTGGGATCACTGGACGGAGGCCGAGGGCTTGAAGGAGGACATGGTGAACGGAGTTCAGCCAGACGGCCTGGGCCGTCTCTGGCTGCTCGGGCATAGGGGCATCCATTGCGTCGGCATCTCCAACCTCCTCGACGTGGCCCGTGGCAAAGCCCGGCGGGTGTACCCCGAAACCTTCGACGTGAAGGACGGCTTGCCCAGCAACGAGGGCAACTCGGGAAGGCCCAGCACGACGCGCGACGAGGCCGGCAACCTCTGGTTCGCAACGACCGGTGGCCTCGTCCGCATCACGCCCTCGGAAATCCCAGCGCCCTCCCGCCCGCGCCCCTTCATCACCGACGTCCATGAGGTCGGCAACGACGCCCTGCCCCGGCGCATCCCGCATGACGACGCGTCGGTGGGGGAGTTCACCCGCGGCGAAGGCCGCAACCTCCGGTTCCGGTTCACGGCGCCCCTGCCGTCCGACGGCCAGCGCGTCCACCTCAAGTATCGGCTCGTCGGCGTGAGCCCCGGATGGGTCGAGGCCGAGGCCAGCCGCGAGGCGACCTACGCGGCGCTCCGGCCCGGGCTCTATAACTTCGAGGTCCTCGCCTCCGCCGAGGGCGGCCCCTGGAGCGATGCACCCGCGCGTTGGTCGTTTCGCATCGTGCCAAGGTGGTGGGAACCACTCGCCGTGCGCGTGGGGGCCCTCGTCTTGGGCGTTGCCGGCCTGTGCCTCCTCTTCTGGCGTCGGCTCCGCATCCAGTCCGAGCTGGCCACCCTGCGCCAAGCACGGGCCATCGAGGACGAACGCAGCCGCCTCGCCCGCGACATGCACGACGGCCTCGGCAGCGAGCTCGCCCGCGTGAACCTCGCCGCCGCCGTCGGCCCCATCGACGCCGGCGCCATGAGCCGCGACCTCCTCCAACGCCTCCAGACCCTCGTCTGGCTCACGGACCCCGCCGAGGACCGACTCGACTCTCTCGTCCGATCGTTGGCGGCCCGGATGGAACGTTACTTCCCCAACGATCCCCCCGCCGTCCACATCGACCTGCCGCCCATCATCCCGGCCCAATCCATCGACGCCAACCTGCGCCGGGAACTGGTGGCCTGGCTCGACGAGGGCCTCGCCAACATCGCCCGCCATGCCCAAGCCCGGAACGTTCGCCTCGCCGTCCGACACGAGGACCGGACGCTGCGGGTCATCCTGGCGGATGACGGCCGCGGCTTTGACCCCGCCCGACCCCGTGCGTCCGCCGGCGGCGGCCATGGGCTCCGCAACCTGAACGAACGCATCCGCTCCCTGGGCGGCCAGTTGGTGGTGCGTTCCGCCCCGGGCATGGGAACGGAACTCCACGCGAGCATCCCCTTGCCGTCGTAACCCAACGCCCTGCGCCCGGCATGGGCCCCGCCCCGGGCAACGACCTCCGGCCTGAGCCATCACGGCCAGAAACCCAACCCACGAAAACCGCATCGTGATGCTATTGCGGTTTCCTTCGGCGTCCGGATACAACGGGGCGGTGAGTGTCCCCCCGCCGTGCCCGCCTACCCAGGCCATCCGTGTTGCTTGCCTGGAGGACTATGCCCCGATGCGGGAATCCCTCTCCAAGATCCTCTCCCACTCCGAGCGGTTCCGCCTCGTCGGTTGCGTCGCCACCCTGCCCCACCTCCTGCAAGCCCTGGAGGTGGAACGGGCGGACGTCGTCCTGATGGACCTGCAACTCGGGGGCGCGATGGATGGCATCCGTGCCACCGCCGAGGTTCGAGCCCGGTTCCCGTCCACCATGGTCCTGGTCCTGACCCTGTACGATCAACCCGACGTGGTCTTCGATGCCTTGGGCGCCGGCGCGGTGGGTTACCTGCTCAAGAGCGCCACGGCCGAGGCCATCCTTGGGGCCATCGAGGAGGTGGCGGCCGGGGGAGCGCCCATGACGGGTTCCATCGCCCGGATGGTCATCGAACGCCTGCATCGGGTGGGACCAACCGCCCCGGCGTCCCCCGTGCCGGGCCCGACGAAGGCAGGCCCCGCATCCGTTGAACTGAGCGAGGCCGACGACCTCCTGAGCCTCCGCGAGATCGAGGTCCTGGGCGCCTTGGCAACCGGATGCCGGTACAAGGAGGTCGCCGCCAAGCTCGGCGTCAGCCACAACACCATCCGAAGCCACGTCCGTCGCATCTACGAGAAGCTCCATGCCCACGGCGTGGTGGAGGCCGCACGGAAGGCGCGGGACGCCGGCGTGCGGTTGCCGGGGTGACGGGAAGCGGGAAGCGGGAGGCG
>CAYSGH010000004.1:94625-111884 GCA_964430505.1 uncultured Akkermansia sp.
CGCGGGACGCCGGCGTGCGGTTGCCGGGGTGACGGGAAGCGGGAAGCGGGAGGCGGGAGGCGGGAAGCGGGAGGCGGGAGGCGGGAGGCGAACGATCCAAGGCCAAGGACCGGATCCGACGTCGGATGCTCGAAGATGGGGTGCTTCGACGTTGATGGATGGGTTCCAACAAGGTGGCAGCCCCTTGAAACCCACGGCATGCCCCGGGGCGTTGGCCTGGGCTGGATGGAGGCAGCCCCTTGGGGCAGCGACCACCGCGTGTCACACACCGAGAATGTCGGGGAACCTACACCTCACGGCCCGGCGATCACCTGCAGGAAGCGGGCGTCGTCAGTGGCGGGGATGGGGATCTCGATGAGGCGCGCGTCGGCGGCGGGGATCGTCGTGACGGGCAGCCATGGGCCGTCGGCGAGGGCGACGCGGGCGCGGACGACATAGGCGACGCCGGCCTGGGCCTCGAAGCGGAGGGCGGGCGTGGGTCCCTGCACCATGGCCAAGGCCGGGGCCGCCACGGCGGCCCGCGCCACGACGGTCACGGTATCCGATGCCGACAAGGCTCCGTCGTTGGCACTGAAGCGCAGCACGTACGTGCCCGGTGCGCCGAAGGCCGCCGTGGTGGCGGGTGAATCCGACGGCGTGAACGTGACGGACCCCGGCCCGCTCACCTTCGTCCACGAGAACGCTGGGGAACCCGGGACGGCGGGAAGGCCATCATCGGTGAACGTGGCGACGAGGGTGACGGGTGCTGGGAGGCGGACCTCGGTGGCAGCAGGGGCCTTGGCGGTGGGGGCCACGTTCGCTCCCAGGACGGATCCCTGGAGGGCGAGGTCGAAGCCCAGGTCGGAGCTGGTGCGGTTGACCTGGTGGATTTCCACGGCCAGGACGTTGTCCCCATCCACCAGCAAGGAGGGTGACACCGCGCCCTCGACAGGCGTGGTCTCGTCCGCGCCGCCGATGGTCTGGCTGGCGAACGTGGAGAACGTGATGACGCCCTCGGGCATGGCGGAGCGCAGGACCTCGGTGCCGTTGAGGTACACCACGCCGCCGTCGTCGCGGACCAACTGGACCTTGAGGTCCTTCACCGCCGCCGCCGAGGGCACGTTGAACCGCAGCCGGAAGTAGGCCGTGGGGATGCGGTCAATGAGGGTGCCCCCGCCGATGGTCGTGGCCTCGCCGTCGCCGCCGTAGCCGAGGCGCGCCCTGCCCGTCTTCCATCCGGCGTCGGCGAAGGCAGGCGCGCGCCAGGCGGTGCCGAGGTCTTGCCGCTGGTCAAAGTACCGCCAGGTGGACCCGAAGGGCACCAGCGTGGCCAACGTGCCGGGGCGGGCGACGGTGAGCTGGACGTCGTCGAAGGCCTCGCGTTCGCCGTCGGAGGCCTGGAAACGGAGGACGTAGGTGCCTTGGCCGGGAAGCTCGACGACGCCCTGGCTGTCCCCGGGGTTGCGGAACACCACGCCGCGCGGGCCGGACACCTGCGACCATTGGCCGACGAGGCGCGCGGGCTCCGGCAGGCCGTCGTCGGCCACCGACCCTTCCAGGGAAGCCGTCAACGGGAACGCCTGCGCGACCAACTCGCGGTCGGGCCCGGCCGCGACGCGCGGGGATCGATTGGATCCGGCCGCGGCACCGGGCGTGGGTCCGCCGATCGCCGCACGCCAGGCAGCGGGATCGTCGCCCGCGAGGGTGGGCGTGCGTCGCTCGAGGGACGCGCCGCCCAGCGCGGCCGCAGCGGGCCACGGCGGGGCGTCGTTGTACCGGACCTCGTCCACGGCGACCTTGGGCACGACGACCACGGCGACGCCCTCGGCATTGGTAACGAGGGTGGGGCCATCGGGTTGACGGAGGCGCAGCCGCTCGCCGTTTTGCTGGAGCGAGCCTTGCCAAGGCCCCAGCACCACGATGGAGCCGGGCAGTCCATAGGCTTGGCGGAAGCGGACGGGATCGGTCCCGGCGATCACGACATGCGCGCCCGGGGCCATGACGAACCCGGGCGGGAACGTGAAGTCGATGCCGGAGACCTCCCAGGTGTTGGCGGGGTTGGCCGGGTCGAACAGCGGGACCTCGCTGGTGGAGCGGTTCCACAGCTCCACGAACGGGAGCTCGCCCAGGGCGGGTGCGTAATGGATTTCCTGCAAGACAACCGGCGCGAGCCGCGGCGCTGCATTCGGGCCGCCCAGTGTGGGCGTGGAGGCGCGCGACATCGACACCTGTCCGGCGGAGTTGGTCCAGCGGACGAAGGTCTCGCCATTGAAGGACGGCCCGAAGGAGACGCCGTCCACGTGCCCGGTGAGGCGGCCCTCGGCGTCGGCGCTGAGGAGGTACACCTCGTCGCCCAACGACGAGAGCCGGAAGGCGTTCGTTCCCTGGGCCGGGGCGTTGAAGGCGGACTCGTCGAGGACGAGCCATCCTCCGGCCGGGATCGTGGTCCCGGCGGGGATGCGATACTTCGCGGGTCGGGCGGGATCGTCCGTGAGCCACCATCCACTCACGGGGGCCGGGACGTCGTTGGGGTTGAACAGTTCGATGGCGTCGAGGGCGGGAGGGTCGGTGTGGGCGAGCACCTCGTGGACCAGCACCGGGAGGATCCCGGCCGAGGCGTCCTCCGAACCGGGCGAGCCGCCGACGCGGGAGCTGGCGCGCCATGCGGCGGCGTCACCGGGCCGGGGCGCGGCCAACGGGTTCGCGGGCACCAACGAGAACCCAAGCCCGTCCGCCCCCGTCGGCCATGGCGCGTCCACGCCGTAGGCCATTTCGAGCGTGACCACGCCCGCGGGGTCCGCGAGGGCGAGGCGTTCGCCCGTGTTGGACAACTGGCCCGTGTACACGAAGTCGGGCGTCACGGCGGGATAGCGCTGGGTGAACGCCGTGCGGTTCTCGGCAAGGACCACGAACGCCCCCGCTTCCAGCAACGTGCCCATCGGGAACTCCAGCCCGATGCCGTCGGTGAAGCGGAACCCCGACAGCTCGATGGCGGAGGATCCGACGTTGTGCAGCTCGATGAACTCGAACTCGTCGCGGGTGAACGCGCCGGAGGGGTCGGCGGCGGGCCGGTAATGCACCTCGGAGAAGCGGAGCCCGGCGACGTCCTGGCGCACATGGAACGTGGCTTCGACAAGGGGGCTCCACTCGTCGATGCCGGGCTCGACGCGATGGACGCGGGCCTTGAGGACGCGGGCGCTTCGGAGCGCGAGCGGGGCGGTGTAGCGGCGGGACGCGGGCGACTCGGACCCATTGATGGCGCGGGGGTCGGAGCCGTCGGTGGTGAAGACGACAAAGCCGGCGCCCGGGTTGGCGAGGGCGATGGTGGAGCCGGGCGCGACGATGCCTCCGAAGGGCGTGACGGTGGGGGCGGCGAGGGAGGGGAACAGGTTCGCCGCGCGGAGTTGCCCCAGGACGATGTTGCCGCGGGCGGGGAGGTAGGTGTTGAGGATGCGTTGGGCGGCGGGCAGCCAGTTGCCGTCGCGGGTCAGGGGCGTGGAAACCTTGCTGTCGCCCCAACGGGCGGACTCGGCGACGACGGGGAGGAAGAGTTGGTTGGTGCGCGCGGCGAAGCGGGCCTGGGCGGCGGCGGTGGTCAGGGCGCCGCCGTTGAAGAAGTGGCGTTGGATGCGGTCGGCGACGCGGAGGCGGAACGTGGGGCTTTGCCACAGTCGCTGCCAAAGGTACTGCGGGTTGGAGTACACGACGGAGTCGCTGCCGGCCGAAAAGGGGCCAACGCGGTTTTGGTTCACGTCGAGGAGGCTGTGCTCGGCGTCGTGGGAGATGAATCGGAAGCCGCCGTTGACCCCGGTGCGATCGCGGAGTCCGTACCAGTTGTTGGGGCGGGTGTTGCCGAGGAAGTTGGAGATGGGCGCGTCGAGGTTCCCGCCGAAGACGATGACGAGCATGTAGTCGATGAGGTTGTCGATCTCGAGGAGGTTCTCGTAGGCGGGGTTGATGGAGCCGTCGGCATTGCGGCCCTGGACGCGCCAGAAGGTGGTCTCGGCATTGGCGGCGGTGATGGCCTTGCAGAGGTTGTAGAGGCGGGTCCATGCGTCCAGCGTGCCGTCCGTCGCGTTGATCGCGTAGGGGCCGGCCTCGACCTTGATCACGTCATAGTCCTCCGGTCGCCCGCCGAAGTACACGGACCCAAAGTTCGCCTCCGGCCGCTCGCAGGAGTTGAAGATGCCCCAGTACACGCCGTTGATGTAGAGGTGGTAATAGTTGCCACGCTCGCCTTGCTGCCCCATGGCCAACTGCGTGTCCCGGGAGAACACGTCGCGGATGAAGACGCCGTTCGATCCGTTGCCGGGGTCGAAGCTCCATGAGTAGTTCTGGAAGGTCCGCAGATCGAGGGCGTCGAACTCCTCCACGCCGCCGGCGTGCAACGGGAACCGCAGCGTGTCCACCCCGTAGGCCTCGCGGAAAAAGAAGCGAAACGCGTGCTTCGGGTTGCCCGTCGAGCGGCTGAACCCGCCCCGGATGCGCACGCCGCAGTCGGCCTGGAAGCCCGTCCGCCCGTCGGGGAAGATCAGCTCCAACGAGGCAGGCCGTTCCCAGTCGCGCCCATCCTGGCCCGGGTTGGAATAGATGCCCGTGGCGCCGTCGAACAGGTTCGAGAGCGTGGTCACGAGGCTGAAGCTCGGCAGCGCCTTCAATGCCGGGATCATCTGCGCGGCATAGGTGGTGGACTCCACGATCCGCGGGTCCATGCCGTAGTTGTGCGTCTGCGACTGGCTGCCGGGCGCGGGCCACTCCGGCCACGGCACCGAGCCCGTGGGCGACTGACGAATGACGTCCCCCAGGAACAAATACGTCTGCGTGTCCACGTCCGAGGGTTGCAGCCCCGCCTTGAAGGCCGCCGCGCGCATCACCGTCGTCCGCGACACCCGCACCGGCCCCCCATACACGAACCCCGTCGTCGCCGTGGGCGGCGCGCCGTTCGTCGTGTACCGGATCGTGGCGCCCGCCGTCGCGCACGTGATCTCCAGGTCAAACGGTTGCTCGAAGACGCCGCGGTCCACGTTGAACTTCGTGTCCGCCACGAAGTCGCCCACGCCGCCCGTGTTGGCCGCGCCGGGCGACGGCGGATTGAAGTAGAACCGTTGCCCCGCCCGCGTCCCGTAGGAGATGTCCGCGCGCTGCGCCGGGTACGTGGGCGCAAACTCCGTCGCCGCCGCCCCCTCCGGCGGGAACAGGGCCAGGTACTCGCCATCCGCCGACAGGCTGAAGTTGGCGTGCAGCGGCGCCGCCGCGTTGGTCCGGTTCTTGCCCGAGGCCAACACCACGAGATAGGCGTTGGCTGGGAGGTTCATGGGGGGAAACACCCACTTCCGCGGCTGGGCCGCGTCGTCCGTGAGGGACCATCCCTGCAAGTTGACCGCCGTGGTGCCTCCGTTCCACAGCTCGATCCAGTCCGGCCGGTCGCCGTCCGAGTCCACCAACCCCTTGCCGTTGCTGGCGAGGAACTCGCTGAGCACCACCTGTCCCGCGAGACGCCCGCACAACACCCAGGCAAGGAGTCCCACCCATGCCACCACACGCCTGTTCTTCATGGAAACGCCCATGAAACGCCCGTGGGAAGCAAACCTCAAGCCATGCAACACCCCCCCTCCCCGCGTCACGATTCAAGGCATGGTTTTGGAATCGCCGACGGGCGCCGATGCCGGAAGGCGCCATCCTCCCATCGACCTCGGTTTCCGGGCTGGACTGCGCTCATCAAGGGGCGTGCGCGATCCCTCGCGGGGACAGGGCGGCGTCCCCGGCCGATCCGCAAGAGCCACCCGTGAACCCGTGTCCGGAACCCCTGTGCCGACAGGGTGAAACCCGCGTTCCCGGGCGGGAACGATCGCTACCCCCCCTGTAAGGAACAGAGCGAAGACCAACCCGTTGGGAGGGCGCATGCCATGGCAGAGGCGATGGCACCCCAAGGTCCGGTCACATTCACGGGGCGTTCCTATCACGCTGTCGTCCCGCCACGGGATGAAAATCAGGATTGAATGGGACTCACGCGGTGACACGTTTTCGCTGCCGTGTCCAAAAAGGCCGGCGACCATGGATGCCTGATGGTCAATCCCCGAGGGGGGGGACTGGACCTCTGGGCTGCCCATGGAACAAGGAAACACAAAATGACTAACAAGATACTGGCCCTTGGGGCCTCGGTGGCGCTGGCCCTGTCTGCCCAGGCCGCCATCGTCATCAACATCACCGAAGTCGGTTCCGACGTTTACCTACAGGGTTCGGGTTCGGTGAACACGACCTCGCTGACAAAGCATGCAACAGTATCCGTGTTCAACAGGCTGAACCCTTCGTCAGGCGCCGCGGGAGCGGGTGCCTACGAATCGGTCTCCGCAGACTGGTACAAAGATGTGGCAACACCTGCCCCCGCTAGCTTTGGACCCGGTGGAATGGTCGATCCCAGCAGTGGAACTGGAGACCGTTTCCTGCTGGTTGGCCAGTCCGGTTCCATCTTCGTCCCCGCCGGATATCAGTCGGGAGCACCCCTCTCCGGCACCGCCACTTGGGCCAACCAAACCCTGAGCAGCTTGGGCCTGATCCCTGGCACCTATGTCTGGAACTTCGGCACCGGTGCCAATGCCGACACATGGACCGTCAACATCACCGCCGTCCCCGAACCTCATCAGTACGGCATGGCGGCTGCACTAGGGCTGATCGGCCTCGGCATCTGGCGTCGGCACGCCCGGAAGTAACGCTCCCCGGTTGCCTGCGGATTCAAGCCCGGCCCTCGTGGCCGGGCTTTTTGCGCCCCGTTTCAACCATTTGGGCGGCCTCGAGCGTGCCCAACCCTCCCTTTAGCCCCCCAACACCCGCCGCGCCGCCACGCACAGGAACGCCCGCCGTTCCGCCTTCAACGCCCCTCCCACCCGGCGCACCACGCCCCCTCGCAGGGCCACCTCCACCACCGTCGTCTCCTGGGCATCCCCCTCCGAGTCCCGCCAATGCCGCGTCGCCAACCGCACCCCCTCCACGTCCGCCGCCGCAAACCGTCGCGTCCAACCCAACGGCCCCACGGAGCGCCGGATCCATGCGTCCGGCCCCGACCGGCCCACCTCGGTCTTCCCCGCCAGTGCCAGGCATAGCCGGACCGCAAGGTGGCCGCTGGCGGCAACGAACGGGACGAGGAACAGCGCAAGCAGCCACCCGCCGGCCCCGCCGAGTCGCCCATCGGGCATCCATGCGGGCGGCGTGATCCCCGCCGACCGCAACGCCCAAGAACCGGACGCAGGCACGAACTGCCAGAGGATGGAGTTCCAGAGAACGCTGAAGACCAGGAGAAGCGCCGCCGCCAGCCACGACCGCTCGCTTGCCCCCGCCACCCCTCCGTCGGGTTCCCATCGCAGCCAACATCCCGCCGGCGGCCTGTCCCAGGGCACGGCATCCAACGGCCGTTCGGACCGCGGCTCAGGCGTTGCCTCGTGCGCGTTGGCCTTCATGGCTTCCGTTCGTTCCCCTCCACGCGCGTGATCACGAAGCCCTCGGCGTCAAACGACGCCTCGCCTCGCCACGCCGCAAACTCCGCCACCAGCTCCACCTCCGTGTCCGGCTCGCCAATGCCGAACTCCACCGACAACGGCGTCCAACCCTGGGCCGTCGCATCCAGGTCGGGCACCTCATGCCCGGCCACGCGAAACCCCACGTGTGCGGACGGATCCGCCCCCTGAACCTTGAACCGGCCGGTCACGCGATACACGCCCGGGTCGAGGAGGACGAGCGCGCGCCACGAGGCCGCGCCGTAGCCGTTGGCCATGCGGAGGACCAACGCGTCGCCGTCCGGCGTGGTCGCCCGCTCGCATTGGGGAGGGCGTCCATTGCGTCCCCGGCGGGCCTGCGGGGACCAGTTGCGCACGATGGCCGAGGATTCCTTGCCCGATAGGGCCGGCTTGGGGACGACGGCCGTGACTTGGTTCGTCACGGATTGAAGCCGCGCCTGGATGAGGCGGCAGTATTCCTCGACCCATTGCCCGTGCTCGGCGGCGAGGTCGGGGGAATACGCGGCGAGCGTGGGCCGCAGGCGCTCGCCGATGGCGCGGGCATGGGCCACGAGACGGTCCTCGTGGAAAACGTTCGTGGACAGGTGCCCGATGCGAGCCATGTACCGACGGCGACCCTCCGGATGCTCGAGCACGGCGGCGGCCACCTGCGCCCGCATGGGGAAGCGGATCGGCGAGGACGTGGGCATGCGTTGCCCGATGCCGAACGTCTGGTCGAGCCCGTGCGGCATGAACACCAGGCGGCCCGTCGTGGGGTCGTCGTAGATGCGGTAGTTGTTCCGGTTGATGGCGTACCCGTCCCAGTTGCAGACGATCACGTCCACGGCGACGAGCGAGACGAAGCGCTCGACGTCGAGGGCGTTCGTCAGGGCGGCCCAGCGGCGGTCGGGGTTGCCCTCCTCCAAGGCCTTCGCAAGGCGGCCCAGGCCCGGGTGCTGGTCTTTGTGCTTGCCCGACACGACGTCCAAGGGGCGCTCGAAGACGTCCTGAACGAAGCCGCCGTCGTACAGGTTGCCGTCGTCGTCCTGAAAGTGCTGCTTCACGAACGCCTTGCCCCAGCCCTCGGCGAGGACGTAAAGGCCGAGGTCACGCCCGTTGACCTCCACGGTCACGTGGTCCGTGCGGGGCACCGGCACGCCCGCCTGCCGATAGAGGTCACGACACAACGTCTCGCTGACGTAGGTGGGGTCCTGGACCGAGTTGTTCAGGGAAATCTTGGGCATCCCACGAAACGCCTGCCCCTTCGCCTTCTTTGCAAAGTTCAGCGTGAACGCCGGCTTGTCGTCGTAGGGGCGGAAGCTGCCCGCCGCGCCCTTCAGGTGCAGCGCCACGTTCGTGAACGTCTGGTCGCCGCATCGCACCGTGGCCTCGACCTCCGGACGATCCGGGTCCAGCCCCATCCCAAACCCGCGGAAGCGCCGTTGCATGGAGCGCAGGGCGTCCTCGGCCTCCGACGACAACTCGATGCGGACGCGCGCGAGGTTCGTGGGAAGGGCGGAGGGCTTGGGTGCATCGGGCATGGCCATGCGACGGGGGCGCTCCCCCCGTTCCCCTCCCCGTTGCCCGCGTTCCCGCAACTGGGCCATCGGATGCCCCTCCTCGCGAAACCAAATCCCGCCCGTCGCCAGGTTGTAGCCGACCAAGGCAAACAGGCACGTCCACAGCGCCACCGTGAAGCCCACGGACCATGGCGATCGACGACGACGTGGCACCAGCCAGGGCGGGGGCATCGCGGGAGGGTTCCAGGCTTGGTTTGGAAGCGGCGGCGGCACGGGTCCAGCTGGGGGCGCCGGGGTTTCTTGGGGAGGTTCGGACATCAAGCCGGTGTGGGGTTGGCCCAGGGCTGACGGGGCCATGCCCGAAGCCCTTGGGATGGGTTTAGTTTTCCAGCAGGTCGATCACGCGCACGCCCAAGTTTTGCTGCCCGGTCGCGGGCGACGCGACCACGTCCAGCACCACGAAGTCCGCCGGGGCATCCGCTGCGAAGGGATGAAATGTCACCGACCCCAACCGCAGCCATTCCGACGTCTTCGCGCTGAGTTGGCACCCGTGGATGAACCCGGTCAACGACAGTTTCCCGTGGCCGGGATGGGCGACGCGGTAGGCGGTGTAGCGGGACCGGATTTCCGCGAGCGCGACTTCGGGGGTGGCCGCCCCGGTGCTGGCGACGCCGGCCAAGCCACGCGCCTGGCGCAGGGCCCGGCCCATCGGGCCCAGCATCCATGACGCAAGGACCCCGATGATGCCCATCACGCACAGCAACTCCACCAGGGACACGCCGGCGGCGCCGCGCCTTCGATGGCCAGGCCGAACGCTGGAGGGGTGACTGCGCATCGTGGTCGTCATGCGTGGCGGGCCGCAGGGTGCCGGGCAGGCCACTCCAGCCTTCAAAACGTCTCGGGCACCCCTTCCTCCAGGAAGCGGATGCGACTGAGCGCGCCCGCGTTGCCGCCCAACTCCCGCAGCCACCGCGCGGGTTCCTCCATCGACTCAAAGCTGAGCTTGAAGGTCCCGAAGTGCATCGGCACGAACCAGCGCGCACGCAGGTCCAGGAAGGCCCGCAAGGCCTCGTCCGGCCCCATGTGGACGCGACGGAACGTGTCCGGGTAATACGCGCCGATGGGCAACAGGGCCACCTCGGGCTGGAGGCGTTGCCCGATGTCCGCAAACCCGTCGAAGTAGGCAGAGTCGCCGGCGTGGTAGATGCGTCGGCCGCGGCATTCGAGAAGGAAGCCGCCGTAGCCCCGATGCTCGTCCCGCAACGTCCGCGCGCCCCAATGCTTCGCCGGCACCAGCGTCACCTTCCAGTCGCCCGACCCAAACGACTCCCACCAGTGCAGCTCGATCACACGTCCGAAGCCGAGGCGCTTGGCCAACGGACCGCAGCCCCACGGCATCACGGCCACCTTCGGCGACGGCAACCGCCGCAGGGTGGGCTTGTGGAAGTGGTCGAAGTGGGCGTGCGTCAGCAACACGAGGTCGATGGGCGGCAGGTCCTCGATCCGCAGGCCCGGCCGCCGCAGCCGCTTCAACAGGAACAGCCAGTTCGCAAAGTTCGGGTCCACCAGGACGTTCAACCCGTTGAATTGCGCGAGGAACGACGCATGCCCAATCCACGTCAACGCCAGCTCGTCGTCCTTCAACGGCGGAAACTCCGGCGTCTTCGTCGAGCCCGTCCGCTTCGTCAGCCAGGCCTTCCAGACCATCTCGTGGAAGAACGTCCGCGGGTTGAAGTGGTTCGACGGCGTCAGCTCCTTGAACGAGCGCGGGATCCGGCGCCGGCGACCGGGCGTGGGGCTGGGGTCGGGCGACTTCATGCAGCCGGGCAAGGCATGGGGCTAGGGGTCGGATGCCGCGGCAACGGTGCCGGGCGGGGATGCCTCGGTCGTCCCGGCACGGGCGCGCGCCAACTCCCCGGCCAGCATCCGCCGCAACTCGGCGAACCGCGCGTCGTTCGCGTCGCTCAGGCGCCCGAGGTTCTCGTGGGCGCCCAGGCAGAACCGGCCGATGTCCTCCTTGCTGGCCAGGCCTTGCGGCAGGTCCTGGAGCGGCGCATCCACGGGCATGGGCGCGCCGTCGTCGGCCACCTGGAGCAACGGCAACACGTCCAGGTTCGCAAGCCCGTCCAGGATGCGCGGCCGCGCCCCGTGCAGGACGAACCGGACCAGCGGCACCCCGTCCCGCACCTCCTCCGCCAGGCCCGCCAACGTCCCCGAAAACGTGCTGTCCAACAGCGGGCATCCCGCCAACGCCAGGTGCACCTCCCTCACCCCGTGCTCGGCCATCCGCCGCACCGCCATGTCGAAGTCACGCGCCCGTTCCACCGCCGCCCGGCCGTTGATCCGAAACAGCGCCGCCGACCCCGTGCACGCGAACTGAATTCCTGGAAGGCTCGATTCCATGCCCGTTGCCACGCTCCCGCCACCCCCTCCCGCCGTCAAGCGAAGGACCGGCTTCCATGGGCGCCGCAGGATGCACGCACCCCCGGGCCTGCCTTCCCGGTGCAGGCCGACGACGCCCAAGTCACTTCGAGCGCGTCGCACGCGCCACCCGCACCGCCTCCATCGCCGCGCACCCCAACCCCATCCCCAGGAGCATCCCCGCCGTCATCCCGCCCCAGGCGGCCACGAACTGCCACGGGCTCATCGGCGGCAACGCACGCACCGCCGTCCCTCCGCCCAACGCCATCCCCGCCACCATCGCCACCGACAATCCCGCCATCCCCACCCCCCAACCCGCCCAGCCCAGGATGCCCCGGCCCCTAGGCACCACGTCCTGCATCCACGGCAAGCCCCCCATCAACATCCCCGCCCACATCCAAGGGAACCGCCACCCCGCCTCAAAGTAATGGTGCGCCTGGCAACACAGGCACACGCCCTTCTCCATCACCGGCCCCATCCCGGCGTCCAACCACCACCCCGCCAACATGAACAGGTTTCCCGTCCCCAACATCCCCGCCGTCATCCGTCCCCAGCGCCCGCGCAACCCCGACGCCATCACCCACGCCGCCCCGCTGACGCACGCCGTCGCCATCAACGCAGCCTGCAACCACCCCAGCGCCCCCAGCCAAAGCGCCAGCGGCACCTGCGCCACGAAGCTCCCCGCCACAACCCACTCCTCCCATCCGCGCCAACCCAACCCCGGCCCTGCACCCGCGCCACCTCCCTCCCCATCCCCAACATCAACGCATCCCGCGCCCCGCACCGCCCGCCAGGCCACGACCACGCTCGATCCCGTCATCAACAATGCCGCCCACACCGGATGCAACACACCCGCCGCCGCCATCCCCATGCCCAGCAAGTTGTACCCCAGCGCAAACACCAGGCTCCCCTCCACCGCCCGCATCGAGCGACGCGCCACCTGCATCGCCTCCACCAACCCATCCAACCGTCCCGCGCCCACCTCCCCGTCCGCCAACGCCCGCGCCGCCGACGTCCCCTCCGAAATCGCCAGGCCCACGTCCGCCACCCCCAAGGCCAACCCGTCGTTGAACCCGTCTCCCACGAACAACACCCTCCCGCCGGCCGACTGGATCTCGCGCACGCGCCCCGCCTTGGCCTCCGGTGTCATCCCCCCATGGCATCGAACACGCCCCCCGCATCGAAACCCCTCCAGCCTCCCCGGCGCGTCCCCGCTCAACACCTCCACCGTGCACCCCATCGCCTCCCAACGCCCCACCCGCTCCTCCCATCCCGGCAACCGATGCTCCCGCAGCGTCGCCACCCCCACCCGCCGACCGTCCACCGCCAGGGCAAGCCGCGCATCCCCCTCGTGGCCCCGGCCCGTCTGCTCCCACGCCCCGGAGCCTTCCCCACCGCGCTCCGCTGCCCCCGCCCACTCCATCCGCCCCACCCGCACCCGACGCCAGGCCTCGCCCTCCTCCCGGGCCTCCGCCTCCACCCCGGCCCCTGCCACCCACGTCACTCCGCGAACCTCCACCCCCGCGCGTTCCTCCCGCGCCACGTCTTCAAAGGCCTTCCCCCAAACGCCCCCAGCGCGCACCTCCAAGGCCGCCATCCACCCCAGCCAACGTCGCCGCACCGCCGCGTCGCCCTCCGACACAAAGTCCACCAGCACCGCCTCCATCCCCGTCAACGTCCCCGTCTTGTCCACGCACACATGGTCCACCGACGCCAAGGCCTCCACCGCCGACGCCCGCCGCAGGCGCACCCCGCGCGTCGCCATCACCGACAATGCGCTCCACAGCCCCAACGGCACCGACAACCCCAACGCGCACGGGCACGCCACCAAGATCACCGACAACGCCCGGTACACCGCCGTCTCGGCGCCCCAACGCCCCCATGTGACGGCCAGCGTGCCCCCGGCCACCGCCAACACCACCGGCAGAAACCAGGCCGCCCACCGGCTCGCCCTCCCCCAGGCCATCGTCTCCTCCACCGTCTCGCGCGCCTCCCGAAGCACCCGCATCAACGACTCCAGCTCCCGTCTCCCGCCCCCCTCCCCCAGCTCCCGCCCCACTTCCACCCACACCTCCAACTCCCCGTCCATCGCCACCGCCCCGGCCCGCACCCGGTCCCCCGCACGACGCACCACGGGCAACGCCTCGCCCGTCAATGCCGACTCCCGAACCCACGACTGCCCCGAAGCCACCGTCCCGCCCATCACCACCGCACCCCCGATGGCCACCCGAATCCGATCTCCATCCTTCAACGCACCGACCAACACGTCCTCCACGGCGCCATCCGGCCCGACCCGACGCGCCCGCGCGAAGGTTTGCTCCCACCGGTTGGCCTCGTCCAAGGCCCGCGCCCGCGCCGTCGCCGTCAGCGCCTTGCCCGCCGCGTGCACCGTCACCAGGACGGCCACCACCTCGTAATACACCGAGCCCCGGCCGGTGAACGTGGCCATCAACGACGCCGCCAGCGCCGCCAGCGCCCCCACCACGAACAACGCCTCGACCGCCACCCGTCCCCGCTTCGCGCAACGACACGCCTCCCGCACCAACCCCGGCCCCATCAACCCCAACGCCACCAGCGCCCCCGCTGCCAGCCACCCATGCACCCACCCCCTCTCGGGACCCGTCGGCGCGTCCACGTTCGTCGCCAGGCCGATCAACATCATCTGCCCCGACACCAACACACCGGCCCCCACCCGCCACCAACCCTGCGTCCCCTCGAGTCCCTTCCCAACCCCACGCCCCACCGCCCCGCCTTCCCCCAATACCCGGCACCCATAGCAACAATACGCCCCCCCCTCCCGCACCACCCCCCCGCAATACCCACAAGCCACCCCGGCCGCCCGTGCTCGCCCGCCACCCCCTTCACCCCGCGCGTCCATTAAGTCCATTAAGTCCATTAAGTCCATTAAGTCCATCGAGTCCATCGAGTCCATCCGTCCAAGTCCCCATTCCCCCTCCCAGATTTCCTCTTGGAATCCCGCATCCCAGCCGCTTCAAATTCTTGCGCATCGCCCCATGAAGAACACGTGCCGCCAACAAAGGGCGTTTACGCTCATCGAGCTTCTCGTTGTCATCGCCATCATCGCCATCCTCGCCGGCATGTTGCTCCCGGCCCTCGGCAAGTCCAAGTCCAAGGCCCAAGGCATCGCCTGCATGAACAACCTCCGGCAAATGGGCGTGGCCTTCAAAATGTACCCGGATGACAACCGCGACTGGCTCGTCAAGCCCGGCAACAGCGGCGCCGAGCCGTACTCATGGGTCCAGGGCTGGATCGACTTCAACCCCAGCAACCCCGACAACACCAACGTCACGCAACTCGTGGACCGCCGGAAGGCCGCGTTCGCCCCGTACCTCCCCAGTGCCGCCGCCTACAAGTGTCCTGCCGACCGATCCTCCGTCACCATCCGCGGCACCCGGTTCCCCCGCGTCCGTTCCATGGGCATGTCCCAGGCCATCGGCGGCCCCGGCGGATGGCTCCAGCCCGGCGGCATGAACGACAACCAAAGGAAGTACAAGGTCTTCCTCAAGGAGTCCGACCTCGGCGTCCCCGGCCCCGCCAACGTGTACGTCCTGCTCGACGAGCACCCCGACTCCATCAACGCCGGCGGCTTCGCCAACACCATGGTCGAGCGACCCGCCAGCGCCACCATCGTGGACTTCCCCGCCAGCTATCACAACGGCGCGGCGGGCATCAACTTCGCCGACGGCCACTCCGAGATCCGCAAGTGGGTCGATGCCCGCACCAAGCCCCCCGCCAAGTACAACAACACCCTCCAGCTCAACGTCCCCAGCCCCAACAACAACGACATGGTCTGGCTCTCCGAACGCACCACCGTCGCCAACTAGCCCCCTTCATCCTTCAGCCTTCATCCTTCAACCGTCCTCCCCGCCCATGAACACCCGCGCCCCTCGCCATTCCGCCGGCTTCACCCTCATCGAGCTGCTCGTGGTGATCGCCATCATCGCCATCCTCGCGGGCATGCTCCTCCCCGCCCTCAGCAAGGCCAAGTCCAAGGCCCTGTCCACCGCCTGCATCAACAACCTGCGCCAGATGGGCATCGCCTCCCGCCTCTACGCCCAGGATCACCAAGGCAAGTTCCCATGGACCTTCACCCTCGTCGGCAACCAGCAGGACCGTAAGTCTTGGTACAACTACCTCGTGCCCTACCAGCAGACGAAGAAGATCCTCCTCTGCGCCGTCCGCCCCAAGAAGGTCATGGTCAAGGCCACCGGTTCCCCCTTCCTCGTCCCCTCGGATGCCGAGACCGCCTATCCCGCCGATGGCACCATCGGCAACTACGCCGCCAACTTCCGCCTCGGCGGTTGCTGGTGGCCCTCCACCTGGGAGGTCCGGGGCATCACCGAGGAATCCGTCCGCAACCCCTCCGGCACCGTGTACCTGTGCGACGGTGGCGTCGCCGCCGCCAATACCCGGGATCCCCAGCGGTCCGTCACCCCCGCCTCCAAGCGCAAGCCCGGCTGCTGGATCGTCCATGACCCTGGCAACGACGCCCCCTGCACCGGCTGCGTCGCCTCCCCGGATGACCCCAACTGGGGCGGACCCGACCCCCGCCACGACCAACGTTCCAACATCCTCTTCGTCGATGGACACACCGAATCCCTCCGGCCTTCCCAGTGGTACTACGCAGGCACCCCCTACCTCGACCCCGCCCGCGGCGGCCCCTGAGGTTCCCGCCACCCTCCAACGCCACATCTTCCTCTGCGCCACGCCCACCAAGCCCAAGTGCTGCCTCCCCGCGCACGGGCTTGAATCGTGGGAATTCCTCAAGCGCCGTCTCAAGGAGCTCGGCCTCGTCGGCCCCTCGCCGCTCGTCGCACGCACCAAGGCCGATTGCCTCCAGGTCTGCACCGAGGGACCCGTCGCCGTCGTCTATCCCGAGGGCACCTGGTACCGGCGCTGCACCCCGGACGTCCTCGAAATGATCATCCAGGAACACCTCGTCCATGGCCGACCCGTCGTCGGCCATGCCTTCGCCCATCAACCCCTCGGAGCCACGCCCCAGCCTCAGGCCACCCCCGACGTCGCCCGCGCCTGATGGACCGATCCGCACCCCTCGTCCTCCAGCTCGGCGAACACCAGGCCACCGTCTGGTTCAAGCCCCATCCGCGCGCCCGCTTCTATCGCCTCACCCTCCAGCCCGACGGCTCCTTCCGCTGCACCGTCCCGCGCCGCGGCACCCTGACCCAGGCCCACGACTTCGTCCGACGCCACCAACCCTGGATGGAATCCCGACTGGTCCGGCGCGCCCTGCGGCCCGGCCCACCGCGCGAATGGCGCCTGGGCGTCCTCGTATGGTTCCGCGGCCATCCCACGCCCCTCGTCCGATCCCAGGAAGGCCCTCACCTCCAGCTTGGCGACCTCCTCATCCCCCAGCAGCACCGCGACGAGCACGACCTCCGCCCGCGCGTCGAGCGCGCCCTCCATGCCCTGGCCACGCACGAGCTTCCCGCCCGCCTCCAGGAGCTCGCCGCCCTTCATGGCTTCCACCCACCCACGGTCCAGGTCCGCAACCAACGCGCCCGATGGGGATCCTGCTCCGCCCGCCGCCGCATCTGCCTCAACTGGCGCCTCGTCCAAGCCCCCCCCGAGGTCCGCGACTACATCATCCTCCACGAGCTTGCCCACCTCCGGCACCTCAACCATTCCCGCGCCTTCTGGGACGAGGTCGCCCGCCTCTGCCCCGCCTACCCCTCCGCCGAGGCCTGGATCAAGGCCCACGGCCACCAAATCCTTTAGCCTAGAAACGGCAGTCGAAGAGGATTTCAAAACGAGGAAAGGGCCCTCCCATCCGGGAGGATGGGCTCGCGGGCAGGAACCCAAGGGCTCAC
>CAYSGH010000005.1:0-73980 GCA_964430505.1 uncultured Akkermansia sp.
CTGCCCGTGAGCCCATCCTCCCGGATGGGAGGGCCCTTTCCTCGTTTTGAAATCCCCGTCGACTGCCGTTTCTAGGCTTACTCCAACACAAAGGCCACGTCGCCCGACTCCAGCCGCAGGCTGGTGGGGATGTCCTTGGGGTCCAGCTTCACCAGAACCCGATGACGGCCCGGGGTCAACGTAACGGTGGACGCGCCGACACCTCCGACCTTTCGGCCCCCCACCCAAAGCTCGGCGGCGGGATTGGCCGCGAGGCGCAGGGCCAAGGGCTTGCCCGATGCCGCCTGGGGCACGTCCATGTCCGTCGCGGCAAACACGGCCAGTCGCCCCACCCAGATGTTGGCACGCGTGGCCGCCTCGATGGCCGCCTGTGACAACGCGCCGCTCACCAGCGACGTCGTGTGGATCCAACGCTTGTCCGCGTAGGCTGCGGTCAACGGCCACGCCTCGTTCCCGGCCTGGGCATCCGTGTGAACCGTGAACGCAACATGCCAGCGTCGCGCGACCCCACCCCGGCTGGCATCGAAGTCGCCGGGCTTGCCCAGCCGCGACAGGAACGCGAACAGGTCCGCCTGCTCCTGCTCGTTCAACGCGTCGATGAGGCCGGCCGGCATGAGGGAGGCCGTTCCTTGATCCCGCTTCGCCAGGTCCGCCTTCGGGATCGCCTGCTCCGCACCCGCCGCGTTGCGCAGCACGATCTCCTGCGGCGTCTCCCGAGCCAGCGTGCCCACCAGCTCGGACCCGTCCTTCAACGACAGCACCACGGAGTGGTACCCCTCCTTGATCTTCACGTTCGGTTGCAAGACCGACTCCACGAGGTAGTCCGTCTGCGCCGAGGCTCCGATCGAGGTCATGTCCGGCCCCACCTTGCCCCCGACACCCCCGATCGCATGGCACGTGATGCACCCCAGCGAGTCCCGTCGATAGATCATCTCGCCGCGCGCCGGGTCGCCCGAAGACGACGCCTTCGCTGCGAGGTCGCGAATCAACTGCGCCGTCACGTTCTGCGCCTCCGACTCGATCCCCGCCGCCCCCGCCAGCGCCAGCACGAGGTCCATGTCGTTGCGTCCCCCCTCGCGTGCGACCCGCATGCCCGCTCGGGCGACGGCAGGGGTGAGCCATGCCTTCCCCTGCGTTTGTCGGGCCGCGACGTTCTCGGCGACGGTCTTCCCCGAGCCCTTCTGAACCAGCAATCCCCGCCACAACGCCAGCGCCGTGGCCTCGTCCGTGATGCCCTGCGCCACCTCCAAGGCCGGGCCCACCGCCGCGCCCGCGTCCAGGGCCGCCAGGGCCCCAATTGCGGCGATGCGACCCTCGCTCGATCCCTGCGTCGCCCGCTGCCGCAAGAACTGCGTCGCCGTGGCCCCACCGGTTTGCCTGAGTGCCGCAAGGCTGGCCTCGCGCACGGAAGGCGACGGGTCCGACGCCAGCAACTCGGCGAGTCGCGGCACTCGCGCGGCGTCCTTCGCAAGGCCCACCCACTTGGCGGCCGCCTCGCGCACCTCAGGCGATGCATGTTCCAACAACGTCCCAAGGACCGCCCCGTCGCCCTCCACACGCAGCTTGCGAAGGCGCAACGCCTCCGACAACGCCCGCGCCGCCCGTGCGGTCGCCTCGGGCTTGAGTTGCCCCGATGCCAGGGCTCCCAGGAGGGACTTCAGGTCGGCGGGGCCACCCGACATCCCGATCAGCTCGATCCATGGGCCGGAGCCCGACGGATCGATGGGCCGCGACGCGAGGGCGCGCGACAACACGCCGCTGGCCTGCGCGGGGGGAAGGGCGCGCAGCGCGAACTCCAACTGCTTCTCCCTTCCTTCCGGCTTCCACGCGCCCGACTCAAACGCCGCGATCCAAGGCTTGGCGAGGTCGTTGACCGTGAGCCACAGCGCGTAGTCCAGGGTGGGGTCCATGGGCGACTCCAGCACGGAGAGGGCGATCGCGGCCGACTGCGGCTCCGGGATCTTGGCCAGCGCCCGCAAGGCCTCCAGCCTCACGGTCGGTGAGGGGTCGCGCGCGAGCTTTTCCAGGACCGCAAGGCGTGGATCGTCGGCGACGAGGGCCGTCGCCGCGAGGGTGGCGAGCAAGAACGGGACGAGGCGATGCCGATGGAACATGGGTTGAGGCTATGGGAACCCGGCGTTCAGGAACAAGGGTTGACATTCCAATCGGAATTCCCAATCTCGCCGCCGTTCGGGGCCTCGGTAGCTCAATGGCAGAGCAGCTGACTCTTAATCAGTTGGTTCTAGGTTCAAGTCCTAGCCGGGGCACCAACTTCCCTCCCCAAGGCATCCCGTGAGGCAACGGCATCCCTTCCGGGCTCCATCCTCTCCTGCTGCATTCGCCTTCGTTCAACCGATGGACATGAACGCTTGTCTGAGGGTCGCGTGCGCCCTCGTCGTCGCTGTCCACGCCATGGCAGCCGAGCCGGAGGCCACGGCCCTGCATCGGACGCCGCTCGCCACGGGCTTCTCCGAGCCCATCGCCCTCGATGTCTCAACGGATGGCCGCGCGTGGATGGCCGAGCGCCGCGGGGTCATTAAGACGTGGGATCCCGTCTCCGGCGTCGTCCGCGAATCCGGAAGGCTTCACGTCTTCACCGGGCCCGAGGACGGCATCCTCGGCATGGTCCTGGACCCCGGCTTCAGCACCAACCACTGGCTCTACCTGTACCACTCCACGCCGGGCATCCTCGAGAATCGCCTGTCACGCTTCACCGTCGTCGGGGACGCCCTCGACCCAGCCTCCCAGAAGATCCTGCTTTCCGTCCCCACGCGGATTCCCAAGCCCAACCATTCCGGCGGCGGCCTCGACTTCGACCACCAAGGCAACCTCTACCTCGGCGTCGGCGACTACACGGTCGTGGGCGATTCGGATGGGTTCGCGCCGCTCGACGAGCGGCCGGGGCGCGCCCTGCACGACAGCCAACGGACCGCCTCCAACACCGACGATCTCCACGGCAAGATCCTCCGCATCCACCCCGAGCCCAACGGCTCCGCGTCCATCCCGACGGGCAACTTGTTCCCGCCCGGCACGCCCCGGACCCGCCCCGAAATCTTCGTCATGGGCGTCCGCAATCCGTTCCGCCTCGCCGTGGACCGGACGACGGGCCGGTTGCTCTGGGGCGACGTGGGTCCGGATGCGCTGGTGGCCGACGCGGGGCGAGGCCCGGCTGGATTCGACGAGTTCAACGTCACCCGTTCGGCCGGCAACTTTGGCTGGCCGTACTTCTCCGCCGACAACCGGGCCTACGTGGCCTTCGACTTCGCCACGAGGAAGTCGGGCGCCGCCTTCGATGCCGCGCGGCCCCGGAACACGTCCCCGAACAACACGGGCCTGCACGACCTGCCCCCGGCGCGTCCCGCGATGCTCTGGTATCCGCCGGGCTTTTCGACCCGCTGGCCCGTCCTTGGATCGGGCGCGCGGTCGGCGATGGCCGGGCCGGTGTGTCGCCCCGAACCGGCCGCCCCTCGGCGATGGCCGGCCCGCTATGACGGCGCCGTGGTGCTGTGGGATTGGGAACGCGGCCGGATTTGGGCCGCGTGGCTGGACGCGGCCGACCAGTTGGAACGTATCGAGGCCATCGCTTCGCAGGACCGCTTCCTCCGCCCGATCGCGGCCCGGTTCGCACCGGATGGCGCGTTGCTGGTGCTCGAATGGGGCTCCAACTGGGCGGACAACCGCGATGCCGCCTTGGTTCGGGTTGCGCCCGCGCCGTAGCCACCCGGCCCCCGCTCCGTTGCCTTCGTCACCGCAAGGTCAGGAGATAGCCCAGCAACTGCACGAACTCGGCCTCGCCCAAGGCCTCGCCGAAGTTGTCCGGCATCAACGACAAGGCGCTCTCGCTCCGCGACGCGACGTCCGACTTGCGAACCGTCACCTCCGCCCCGGCGGCGTTCGCGAGCACCCATTGCTCCCCTTCCTCGCGGCGGAACAATCCAGCGAGCGTCTCGCCGGACTTCAACGTGACCAACGTCTGGCGGAAGGCGTGGTCCACGTTGCGGTTCGGGTCGAGGACGTCCTCGCACAGGCGCTCCGCGCCCCGCCCGCCGATCCCTGTCAACTGCGGCCCCACCAACCCGCCCTGGCCTCCCACTTGATGGCAGGCCGCGCACTGTTGCTCGAACAGCCGCCGGCCCGACGCCACGTCCGCGCCCGCGCCCTTCTTGTCCCAGGCCTTTCGTCGCGACGCCACCAACGCCTCGCGCGCGGCGTCCTCCGGGGGCAACTCACGCACGGCGGCCTCGACGCGCCGGGCGGCGTCGGCCACGCCCGACGCCAGGACCTTGGCCCGCGCCTCGGGCACGCGCAGCACGACGGCAGCGACGCGTCCGTCGCGCACCCCGTCCAGCAAAGCCCCGGCACCCTCGGTCGTCGCAGCCATCGCCACCGCCCAGCGCGCCTGCACGCGTTGCGAGGCCGTCTTGAAGGCCGACAACACGGCATCCCGCGCCCCCGCCTGTCGTGAACCCGCCAAAAGCTCGCCGATGCCCTCGCGCAACGCCGCCGGCTCGGTTGCATCCTGGAACCGCGCGACGAGTCCCGTCGCCGCCGTCGCCGGTTCCAGCGCCATCCATGCGCGGGCGGCGGCGACGCGCACCTCGGCGTCGGGGCCTGGCGTTTCGGCCCGGGCCTTCAGGGCGGGGACGACCCCGTGCACGTTCCAGCGCCCGGCGAGCTCCGCCGCCGCGATGAACTGGGAACGGGCGTCGCGCACGCCTGCGGACGGAAGCCGAAGCCCCTCGGCCTCGAGTCGTCCCATGGCCAGCCATGCGAACGCCCCGGCGGTGTCGCCATCGACGAGTTCCATGACCGCGCGCCGGCCCAAGTGGGATGGCAACGGCCAGGTGACCTGGCGCGCCGTGTCGTCTCGGGGCGGGCGTGCCTCGGCCAGCACCTCGCCTGTCTGCGCGTCGCGCAACCGCACGAGGTTCCGGCCTTGCTGCGGCTTGTCCGGGTAGCCGTCGTGCCCGCACAACCAGAACGTCACCGGGCCTCGAATCTCGAAGGCCGGCGAGCGCAGGACGCCCGTGAGTCCCTCGCCCCGGGGAAAGCTCGAAAGCACGCGGCCGCGCGTGCCGTCGGCAAAGGCGCGCTCCTGGAACTCCCAGGGGTCCGCCGTCGGATGTTCCGGGTGCGGCACGTTGGACCAGCCTGCGGAAGGATCCGGCCCGGCCAGCAACTCGGTGGCCAGGGCGGCGCCCCACTCGGCGACCTCGGCCCCGGGCTCCTTCCCGCGTTGGCGAAGGCCTTGCTCGACGGAACGCATCAACGCGAGCTGCGCGGCCGGATCCCCGGCATGGCGTGCGCGCGCCAGCGCCACGAGCCGGCCCAGTCCCTCGGCCTCGACGTGTCGCGACGCATGGTTCAGCGCCTCGGCGGGCTGGACGCCGCCGGGTCCTTGCAAGGCATCGAGCTCGCGTAGCAGGAACCCGCTGGCTGCGGGGCCCTCGACGGCCAGCGCCACGCGTCCGAGCGCGGCCAGCGCCTTGGCGTCGCGGCCCTTCACGGCCAGCACGGCGTCCGCCACGGCCGGGTGGCGGAGTTGGTCGCGCATCGACTTGCGCAGCACATGCACGAGGTGCGTGTCGGCCGGGTCGGCGGCCATCAACGTGCGGAAGACGGCCTCGAATCGCCCCGCCGAGGGAACGCGTCCCAGCACCTCGGCGGCACAACGACGCACGAGCGCGTCGGAATCCATGAGCCCGGACTCGCCCACGCGTGCGGCGGCCTTCGGCCAGCGTGAACCGTCCGATGACGTCGGCGGATGTTCCAGCAGGTCGAGCGCGACGCGTTGGGCATGGATGCGGAGGAGCGGCTCCGCTGCGCCGGCGGCGGCGATCAGGTCCGGCTCGGAGAGGCCGCCGAGGCGGCGAAGCATCCACAGGCCATGGACGGCCTGCGCCGGGTTGCGGGGCGCGGCGAGCGCGGCGCGCACGGCGGGGAGGGCGCCCGCCCCGAACCGGTACTGGATTTCCTCCATGGCGAGCAACCGGCGCGAGAGGCTGCCGGAGGCCAGCTCGCCCACGAGGCCTTCCAGGGAGGCAGCCAACGCGGCGGGCCGAAGCCGGGGCTTGCCGTCCGGGCCCTTGGGCACCACGCGCCAGATGCGGCCGCGCTCGCGGTCCCGCCCGGGATGCTGCAAGGGCACCTCGTAGTGGCCGATGATGCGGTTGTAGAAGTCGGCCAAGTACAAGGCCCCGTCCGGCGCCAGGCACGTGTCCACGGGGCGGAACCATGGGTCGGTGCTCGTGAGGAAGTCGGGCTGCTCGACGGCGCGCGGGGTGGAGCCCGTGAAGACGATGTGGTCGTGGTTGAGGCGGCTGGTCATCACGTTGCCGACCAGGAAATGGTCCCGGAACCCGGCCGGCCAGAGGTCGTCGGTGAGGTAGCAGGCGCCGTCGATGGCGGTGCTCCCGTGCGCATGCTCCATGAGGACGGGCGCGAACCCGAGACCGTCGTGGGGTTTTCCGAAGCTGGGGTAATAGGCGCCGGCGAGGAGCTGGTAGATGGGGGCGGAGTGACAGTCGCTGGAGTACAGGTTGCCACGCTCGTCCCAGGTGAGCCCGAACGGGTTGACTTGTCCCCAGGTATGGTGCTCGAGGCGGGTGCCATCGAGGCGCATGCGGTAGGTGTTGCCGGAGTTGAGGTGCAGGGCGTTGCCGTCGCGGCTGGTCACGCGCGAGTCGTTGTTGAAGCCATGGGTTGCGTACAGCCACCCGTCGAACCCGCGCCGGAACGACGCCTGGTTTCCGTGCGTGTCGCGCGTGTGGTCAAACGGGCCGTACCAAGGCTCGCGCCGGTCCGCCCGCCCGTCGCCGTCCGTGTCCTCGAGATACCAGATGTGCGGGATCGACCACACCAACGCCTTCCACGTCTCGCGGCCATCGGGGTTGCGGCTGCGCCAGGGATGGACGCCGATGGGAATGTTGAGCCCGCCTGCGAACTCCGTGATGCGCCGGGCGCGTCCGTCCGCTCCGAAGTCCTCGAAGACCATGAGGCGGTCGCGAGCCGGACGGTTCGTCGGGGCCGCGAAGGGGTACTCGATGGAGGTGGTGACCCAGAGCCTGCCCAGGGCGTCGAAGGCGAGGTTCATGGGCTTGTGAATGTCGGGCTCGTGGGCGACGAGCTGGACCTCGAAGCCCTCGGGGACGCGGAAGCTGGCACGTTGCTGGGACGCATCGACGGGCTCGGTCGTGCGCACGCCGAGCGCCCAGTCGTCGGCGGCCCGAACGGTCGCCATGGACGCGAGGGCGGCCGCTCCAAGGGCGAGGCACGCGAGGCGCGGGATGCCGGTCGGACGACACGGGGACGGGGCAACGCTCATGGGGGCAAGCTATCGACGCAGGGCAGGTTCGTGAAGCGGCGGCTTGCCATGGGCAACGGTCTGGCAAGGGTGCGCGCATGACGCGACGCGCGGGGATGAAGCTGGCATGGGCCGTGGTGGCGGCGTGGGCGTGGGCATGGGCCGGATGCGCGGCCCCCAAGGCCCGCCCCATGTCCGAGGCGCGGCCGCCATTGCGCGTCCTCGAGTCCTCCAACGGCGTCGTGGCCTTGCAGGTGGCCGTGCGCGACCTCGTGCCGCGGCGGCGCTCGGACCCGGTGGTTCGCCTGGTCGGGGTCACGCACCTGGGGTCTGCCGAGTACTACCAGCGGTTGCAATCGTTGCTGGACCGCGAGCCCCTGGTGTTGTTCGAGGGCGTGGGCGCGCGCGACAAGAAGTTCATGTCCACCCGCGACCAGGGCTATTCGTTGCAACCCGCGCTGGCGAAGGCCCTCGGGCTCCGGTTCCAGCTCGCGGCCATCGACTACTCGCACGACCGCTTCGTGAACAGCGACCTGTCCGTGGATCAACTCGCCGCCATCGCCCGCCGCGACAGGCCAGCCCAGGGCAAGGAGGACCAGGGTGGCGGCGACGACATCGGCGTGGGCGACCTCATGGCGGTGATGGATGGGTCTTCGTGGGCGGGCTTGATGATGCGGTTCGGCGTCGCCTTCATCGAGACCAGCCCGAAGCTGCGGGCCACCGTCCGGCTCGTGCTCATCGAGACGTTGGGCGCGGTGGAGTCGGATCCGTCGCAGGCGAAGGGGTTGCCGCCCGAGATGCGGCGGCTGATGGACGTCCTGATCCGGGAGCGCAATGCCGCCGTGGTGGCCGACCTCCGGCGCGTGATCGACCGCGGCCGCAAGTCCGCGCGGGCGCGGGTGCCTTCGGTGGCGATCTTCTACGGGGCCGGCCATTTGCCCGACCTCGAGCGACGCCTCCAGGAGGATCTCGGCTACCGCATGGGACGCGAGGAATGGTTCACCGCCTTCGACGTGAACCCGGCACGCGAGGGCATGGGCTCCGCCGACGTCGCCGTGGCGCGCGCGATGGTGCGGGAGCAACTCAAGATGCTCGGGATGGGCAAGAAGCGCGCGAAGTAGCCCGACCCACGCCGGGACCGGGGCCGTCCCCCGCCACCCCGGCACGACGCGTGAGGTCACACGCCGACGTCCACCCAGGTCTTCACGGCGCGGTTGCCGCGGGCCATCTCGCGGAACAGGTCGGGCAACTCCGACAACGGCCGTCGTCCATCCACGAAGCCATCGGCTGTCACCACGCCGGCATGGATGAGGTCCAGCGCCCTGCGGATCGTGCGCGGCGTGTGGTGGAAGCTCGCCTTGAGCGTCAGCGCGTCGTAGTGCATCCGGACGGTGTCCACCTGCACGCTCGTGCCCGAGGGACAGCCCCCAAACCAGTTCACGCGGCCGCCCTTGCGCACGAAGCGCACCGCCGCCTCCCACGCAAAGGGCCGACCCATGGCCTCGAACACCACGTCAAAGGACGCCTCCGTCCCGGCGGGCACGTCGATGCCCTCCGCCGCGACGTTCTCAAGGACTTGGGTTGCGCCCAGTCGCCGGGCCTGCGCCAGGCGGGCTTCCCCGCGCCCCAGCACGGCCACCTCCGCCCCCGCGTGCCGTGCCAAGGCCACGGCCATGAGGCCGATGGGTCCTGCCCCAAGGACCAGCACACGGTCGCCCGGCGTGACCTCGATGTCCTCGATCCCCTGCACCACGCACGCCAACGGCTCCATCAAGGCCGCGTCCGCCCAGCCCATGCCCTCGGGAACGCGCAGCAGGTTCCGCGCAACAATGCGCGCGGGCACCACGATGGAATCCGCATAGGCGCCGTTCAGGAACAGCAGGTCGTCGCACAACGACTCCTGTTGCCGCCGACACGACGGGCATGTGCCGCACGGGGCGGAGTTCGCGGCCACCACTCGGTCGCCCACGGCCCAGCCCACGACGTCGGGCGCCACCTCGGAAAGGGTCCCCGACCATTCATGGCCGAAGGGGAACGGGGGATGCCCCATGCGCGCGTGGTAGCCGCGCCGATAGACCTTGAGGTCGGTCCCGCAGGTGAGGGCGGCGGCGATGGCGACGCGGACCTCGCCGGGTTGGAGGGGGCGGGGGGCGACGTCGGTGACGCGGAGGTCTTCCCTTCCATGGAGGATGGCGGCGCGCATTCGATGAGAACGTCACGGAGTCGCGGCTTGCCGGGCAAGGTGAAGTTCCAGCAGGTTGGTCGGCCAATGGAGACGTTGAAGCATCTCCTGGACGTGGTGCTGCACCTCCAGGACCACCTGTTCGCCCTGACGAAGGAATACGGGACCTGGGTGTACGGGATCCTGTTCGCCATCGTCTTCGCCGAGACGGGCCTGGTGATCACGCCGGTGTTGCCGGGGGACTCGCTGGTGTTCGCCGTCGGCGCCGTGGCGGCGAACCCGGAGTCGGGCATGAACATCTGGATCGCCGCCGCCGTGCTGTGGGTGGCGGCCGTGCTGGGGGACATGGTCAACTACTGGGTGGGCAACAAGATGGGGGCCAAGGTCCAGGGGTGGTTCCCCAACCTCGTCCGCCAGCAGCACATCGACCGCACCCACGCGTTCTTCGAGAAGTATGGCGGCAAGGCCATCATCATCGCGCGCTTCGTGCCCATCGTGCGGACCTTCGCGCCATTCGTGGCGGGCGTTGGCTCCATGAGCTACGCCCGGTTCACGATGTTCAACCTGGTGGGCGCCACCCTGTGGATTGGGTTGATCCTGCCCTGCGGTTGGTACTTCGGAGGGCGCGAGTTTGTCCGGCGCCGCTTCGAGGTCATCGTCCTCGGCATCATCCTCGTGAGCGTCCTGCCCATGGTGTTGGAATGGTGGAAGGCGCGCCGCGCCGCACGGGCCGCCAACCAGAAGGGTTGAGTCCACGCACCGTGCAGCGGCAGGTGACTCAGGCTGGCTTCCTCGCCGCTCGACAAGTCATCCGCGAGGCCGGCAGCTCCACCTCGTGTTGACGACGGGTGCGGACAAGGCTGCCCCTCAAGCTCTCGTTGTGGGCCTCCGTGTGGTCGCGGGAACTGGGCATGCCTCGAGAAACTGGACAGTAAAAGTCGATGGTTTCTCGGTTGGGATTGTTGCTCGAACTGGGTGCGGGAGGGGTGGCCCAGAAGGATTCCATGGCTGCGTTGTCGCAGCAGTTGGCCTTGCGGCTCATGGAAGGGAAGAGGGTGGCGTCCTGGCGGGCGGCACGGAAGTCGCCGGAGGCATAGTGGACGCCGCGGTCGCCGTGGAAGAGGAGGCCCGAGGGAGGCCTGCGCCGGTCGTGCGCCATGGCGAGGACATCGAGGACGAGCTGGGTGTCGATGGAGGATCTCATGGTCCAGCCGACGACGCGACGGGAGCCGAGGTCCATGACGGCGGCGAGGTAGATCCCGTGGTCGTGCCCGGTGGGGATGTCGGTGATGTCGGCGACCCAGATCGCGTTGGATCGCTGGGGCGCGGGGAGGGCGGCGAGGTGGTTGGGGGCGATGGGGTGGTCGTGGTTGCGGTCGGTGGTTTGTACGCGACAGCGGCCCTTCTGGCAGCCGCAAAGGCCGTTGCCGCGCATGAGCCTGGCGATGCGGGAACGGCCGTGGCGACGGCCCTCCGACCGCTGGGAGGCGGCGATGCGAGGCCTGCCATGGGTGCCCCGGCTGGAGGCGTGGATGCGGGTGATGTCCTGGGAGATCTGGGCGCCCTCGGAGTCGCGCTTGCCGGGGTGCTGGCGGATGTTGGGCCCGTCGGAGTAGCCCCTCGACCCGCGCGACGGCGACGCGGGCACCCCGGCTGGTTCGAAGACCGTAGGAATGTCCCGCAAACGTTATCTCGAAGATGGGCTCGATCACGCCCGGCAACGTCGCTTGGACCACCCGGTCGCGCACCGTGGGTATCCCTAGCGGCCGCTTCTCCGGCCGGCCCGGCTTCTCGGTCCACACCCGTTTCGCCGTGCTGGGCTTTTAGGACCGCTCGCGCAGCACGCGTGACAGGACCTTCAACTCGGCGTCCAGCGACTGCTTGAACTGCCCGCAGCCTCGGTGGTCGATGCCCGCCGCGCCGCCGTGGGCGATGACGCGTTGGGCCGCCAGTTTGAGGTGTTCGGGTGTGCAGACCTTGTCCATCAAGCCATGCCATTTGCCCCCGTTCACCCCCTTGACGAGGGCTTCCAGCATCCGGTCGTTCCACGCGGCTCCGGACAGGATGCTCATGCGAGCACGCTGCGCCACCCACGGACGAGGCTGTGCCACGGATGGGTCGCCCCTCGGCGCGCCGGTTGTCGGACCGCCCTTCACCGTCCTGCCCCCTTCGCTCCGCGGTCGTTATCCGCCTCAACGCTGCGATGGGATCTCTCATTCCCCCCGCTCCCGGATCGCACGCGGGGGGCCACTGGGCTGAACGGACGGGCTTTCCCTGCCTTCTCACCCCAACCAACTGAAATGCACCCCGGGACTTCGACATGCTTGCATGTCCCTGGGGGCAGGTCCGAGGACCGGGCTTCGCCACGACTCCGCAGGCTCGCCACGTGTTCCGGCCGAATCGGGTTCACTCGCCTTGGAAGGCGTGGTTGGGACGGCGGGTTCGCCTCCGGCTGCTCCCCACCGCGCCTCGGGGCAACGCAGTTGACTTCGGCTACCCGACGCCATGTCAGCGTCGCACTCGATCCTTCGTCGGTTCGTCGCATCCGCACCACACACTCATGGAGCGCGGACGTCAATGGACGCCACCCATGCTCCGTTCCTTCTGGACCGGTTGGCTCACCGCTTCCCGCTCGGTTGTCAGCGACAGCTTCGGGATGCAGGGGTCGCAACGCGCTTCGCAGGAAACCCATCGACGCCGGATGCCCGTCGCGGGCACGTTGGCGCGCCCATGGAAGACGCTTCACAACGTCCGCGCCGCATGCTCGGGCTCTGGGCTGCCGGGCTGGGCTTGGTGCTGGCCATCGGGTTCGGGATCGCCGCGTTGCAGCGTCGCGAGGCAGCCACGCATCCGGAGGCCACCTTGCCGGACGGGACCCTCTTGGTGGTGGAAGGCCTCACCTTCGGGCCGCGCCACGAGCTGCGGTTCGAGCCCAAGTTGTGGACCGCGCTGAAGTCCGCGTTGCCCGCCCCATGGCATCGGTTCACGGGCCCGCCCCTTCGCCCGCGTCTCACGGATTCCAATGACCGCGGCGACCGTGCGGGCGGCCTGTGGCTGTCACGATGGGATCCCGTGGCCGGGAAGTTCCTGTCCTTGGACTCGGATCTTCGGGTGCAGACGGTGACGCAGGGCGGGCTTGTCTTCGACGTGGGCGGGAGTTCGATGTATGGGCAAGGGGAGCGCGCCGGGCGCTTCGTGAGCGGCCTCGTCCTGGACGGCCGGGCTGACACCCTCCGGATGCGGCTGTCCCGTGGTGACTGGAAGGCGGACCTTGCGATGCCGAACCCGCGACACGGCGAACGATTTGAGACGTGGGAGGCCGGCCCTTTGCCGCGCACGAACCTCGTGAAGGGCTTCGAGATGGTGCTTCACGGCCTGCGCGACCACGGGCCCGCCAAGGAACCCCTGTGGATGCCCCAGTTTGAAATCCTGAAGGAGGGACGTCCCGCCGGGGAATGGTTCTCCACCCACTGGCTCTTCCTGGATCCCACCGGCAACCAAGGATATCGCGGCCTGCCCGAGTCCGAGCCCACGTGGAAGGTCCGCATTTTGGCGCGGCCCACGTCAAAGTTCCCGTTTTCAACCGACCAACGGTTTTCCCTGGGCCGCATCCGACTCCCCGGCCCGGGCGAGTTCCTGGTGTTGTCGCCCGGCCCGGACTGGACCAATGCGGGGTTGCACGCCGTTGTGATCACCGGGCCCGGCAGCTTTGGCTTCACCGATGGCCGCAACACGATGGCCCGGCCGCCGGGCGACTCGCTCTTCCTCGGCTCGATTTCCATCAACAGCCGGCAATGGTCCCTCCAGTGGGGCTCCGCCGAACCCATGGTGCACCTGCTCCTGGGCAGTCCCTCCTCCGGGGCGCGGCTGATGCCGAACAACACGGGCAAGGACCTCGTGCTCCTCGCGCGGCGCGCGGACGGTTCCTTGGCCACGTCAAGCGGCGGGAACAACTCCATGATGAGCGACGGACAGGTGCATCGGCGCATGGTGTCGTTTTCGTTTGCCGCCGGGGAAAAGCCCCAACCCTACGATCTCGAACTGGCCGTGTCCGAGGTCTTCACGGCCGAGTGGCTCGTGGCATCGCCACAACGCCGCTGACGAGGAGCGGACGGCGGGCGCGGGCATGGGGCCCGAGGCGAGAGGTGGTGGGCCCAGCAGGATTCGAACCTGCAACCAAGGGATTATGAGTCCCCTGCTCTAACCGTTGAGCTATGGGCCCGGGAACGCCTTCCCGAGGACAGTGCCGCAATCGCACGCCTCGGTGAAGCACCAACGCGGGTAACCGCTAGTTCTGGCACACCGCGCCGCGACCTCATCCATCAGGCGATGAACCAGGCCCTGAGCCGTACGATCTTCATCTCCGGCACGGTGTTTTTGGCGACGGTCTCGCTGGACGTCTTCGGCGGCAGCGCGACGAACGACTTCGCGTTTTCCTTCCTGGCCGGCATCATCGCCGGTACCTACTCCTCGATCGACATTGCCAGCGCGCTGGTGCTGTGGTGGCACTGCGGTCAGCGTCCGACCATCGGCCCCTGCCAGCGTTGAGGACGCTCAGGGCAATTGGATCGACGGCCCGGCCAACCAAGCCCGCCCCCAATCCGTCAAGCAGCCGCCCCGCACCTCTGACGCAGCCCGGGGCGGTTCGCTTTGAGGCGTCTGGAATTGATGCCCGCCGCAGCAGCCAGCCGCGCCGCGACCCGAACCGGTGGCGACGTCGGCGCCGACACTTGTTGCATCGGCCTTGCGAATCCGGGCAGGGTCACAAGCATGGTAAGGGTGAGTTGGGCTCGTAAACTCCGGTGCGGAATCCTGTTCGGATGTCTCGTGGCCATGCGGGCCATGAGCCTCGACATCCTGGTGGAAATCGACGGCATCAAGGGAGAGTCCACCGACGAGACGCATCCTGGCACCATCGCTACCTCGAGCTTCCAATTCGGAGCGGCCAATCCGACCTCACCTGCCATCGGCGGCGGCTCCGGTCCCGGCAAGGTTAGCTTCACCGATATCACGTTCACCAAGTCGCTCGACAAAGCATCACCCGCGCTCTATCTGGCCTGCGCCAAAGGAAACCGCCTGAAGAAGGCGACCTTTTACGTGCGCCCGACGCGCCGCACCAGCCCCCCCGTCGAATTTTACAGGATCATCCTTGAGGACGTGATCGTCACGAGCGTGCAAACCTCGGGAAGCAGCGGCGACGACCGACCCGCCGAGTCCGTCTCGCTGGCGTTTGCGAAAATCGAGTTCAACTACTACGAGGCCAGACCGGATGGATCACTCAACACCACTCCGGTCAAGGCCACTTGGGACATCACCGCCAACAGGCCCTGATCGCATCAGGCGCGTGTCCCGGATGAAACGGATCGCAGCCTTCGGCTCTCTGCTGGCGCTGGCCGTGTCCCTAAACGCCGCCGCCGACTTGTTTTTGCAATTGGACGGCATTCCGGGTGAGTCGGTAAGCATCGGACGCCGGGGGTGGATCGATTGTCAGGAGTTCAATTTCGGGGCCAGCCGGACGCATTCGACCGTCAAGGCGAGCTTTCAGGATGTCACCCTGTTCAAGCTGCTGGACAAAGCATCGCCCCGGCTGGTGTTGGCGTGCGCCCAGGGCCAGGCGCTCGAGTCCGCCGTTCTGGAAATCGTTCGGAGGAACGAGACCGGACCCATTCGAGTTCTGCAGGTCAAATGCAGCGGGGTTCAGGTAAAATCGGTCGATCTCAGCGCGATGGCTGACGGTGATCGCCCCCAGGAACGGGTCACCCTGTCGTACGGTGCCATCCAGTGGACCTACACCGAAATCGACTCAAGCGGGCAGTCGCTGAAGGATATCCTCGCGTCTTGGGATCTGCTCTCCAACTCGGGTGGCAGCGGCGAACTGCCCCTCGACACCGATGGTGATGGGATGCCCGACGCCTACGAACGGCTTTACGGATTGAACCCCCTTGCTCACAACGCCGACGGGGACCTCGACGGCGATGGCATGACCAACCTCGAGGAATACCGGGCCGGCACCTTGCCCAATTCCCGGGATTCCGTCCTACGCAGCACCGGAAGCATGGTCCGCCCAGGCGTGATCGCCTTGACCTGGACCGTGGTGCCGGGCAAGGCCTACCGACTTCTCGGCGCCGGCACGGTGGACGGCCCCTATCAGTTTGTCCGTAATCTGGACACGCCGGCTTCGGGAAGCGTCGGCAGCGTCGAGATAGAGGCCACTGCCGCGCACCGGTTTTTTCGCGTCGGCCTGCAGTGAGTCGGCGGACGAAGCTGCCATGGAAGACGGGAGCGGATGCCCGGATCGAAGGGCGGGCCGCGTGACGCAGCGGCGATTCCACCACCACCGCCCGGGGCTTTGGTCGGCCACACCGGTTGGTCAACCTCCCCGCGCGCCCCAGTTCACAACATCGCGCCCGCTTCCTGGCCTTGCAGCAGGTGGCGGTGGGTGGCCATGGCCCGCAACGGCCACGCGGTCCGGTGCATGTCGTGCTTCAGGTAGAAAGCCTTTGGGAAACCTGTGCCGGTGATCTCGTACTCGGTCGAGGAGCCGTCTTCGTTCTGGGTGCGGACCAGGCACTCGATGCCGCGATGGATCCAGCCCTCGGACAGGTCGAGCTTCATCGCCCGCAGTCCGCGCGGCACCTGCCACGTGCCGTCGATGTCATTCACTCCCCAGCGCCGTCCGTGCCCGTCCGCTGGACGTTGCCTTCTCGTGTCCTCCCGAGTTTTCGCCTTCCCGCGGGGCGGCCGACCGGTGAAGCATCGGTGCCATGAACGGGCAAGGAGGCGGGCGGGTGGTTCTGGGGGCCGGGTCGAGGCCGGGACTCGGCTTCACGTTGATCGAGCTTCTCGTGGTCATTGCGATCATCGCAATCCTCGCGGGGATGCTGTTGCCGGCGCTGGGCAAGGCCAAGGCCAAGGCCAACCAGATCAAGTGCCTGTCCAACCTCAAGCAAATGGGGTTGGCCCACACCCTCTACCTCGACGACTTCCGCGGCGTGATGATCCCCTACAACGGGTCCGCCAGCCTGTGGATGAACACGTTGATGAACTACCAGGGCAAGGCCCACTTCCTTCGCTATTGCCCCACGGCACCCGAGCCCGCGAGGCGCATCTCCCGCAACCCCGCCAACCCCGACTACGGCACCGCCGACGAAACCTGGATTTGGCGCACCAACGGCGTCCGCGGCTACCAGGGAGCCTACTGCTTTAACTCGTGGTTCTACTCCGCCCCGCCCGTCGAGCCGGCGAAGGCGTTCCTCAAGGAGGCGTCCGTCGAGGCCCCGTCGCTGAGCTTCGTCTTTGGCGATGGGATGTGGGTCGATGCCTGGCCCGAGGCCAATGACGTCCCCACGCGGAACCTGTACGAGGGCGACGGCGTGAGCGGCGGCCTGGGCCGCTTCATGATCAGCCGCCACGGCAGCGGCCCCATCGGCAAGGCTGCCCCGCGCAGGATGGCTCCCGGCGACAAGCTGCCCGGTGGCGTCAACATGGCCGCTTTCGACGGTCACGCCGAGCTGGTGCCCATGGAACGGCTGTGGTTCTACAACTGGCATTTGGGCTACAGGATTCCGGCCGCGAGGCCGCGCTAGCCATGCGCAGCCCCTTGGATCTTCCCCTGACCCGCCGTGGCTGGCTGGCTCGCGCCGTCGCGGCCGCGCTGGCCCTTCCTCCTGCCGTTGCGTGGGCCGAGGCCGCGTCCGCGCCCGCCCGCTCCTCATGGCGGCGCAACGAATTCGAGGTCCTTCGCGCCTTTCCCAAGGGCTGGCTCGACGTCCTTTGCGCCAACGACCTGCCCGATGCCAACGGCCTCACCGGCACCAACCGCAACGTGGGCCGGTGGCTCGAGGCCGGGCCCCAGCGTGGCAGTTGCCGGGGCGCCATCGCCGGCATCGTGGCAGGCGACCTCGCCCGTGCCGACCAAGGATGGAAGGGCATCGAGCTGGCCTTTTCCAAGCAGCGCGCGGACGGCGGCTTCGAGGCCTCCGTGCGTCCCAATGGCTCGAGCGCGCAGTCCGGCGCGGCCGCCGTCGAGACCGCCTACTTCTTCCTCCAGGAAGTGGGACGCATGCTGCTGGTCCTGCGCCAATCCCCCCATGCGGCGCGCTGGGACGACCGCGTTGCCTCGTTGCTTCCGCGCCTGCGTCGCGCCTGCGCGTTCATCGCGTCGGGCGAGGCCGGCATCATCGAGAAGAGCAGCAAGGCGGTGAACCGGATCATCATCGCCGCGAAGGCATTCGGCACCTGCGGACGCGTGCTGGGCGACGACGCCCTCGTCGAGGCCGCGCGGCGCCTGGTGCGTCATGCGCTGACGCTTCGAGACGCCGACGGCGTGTTCATCGAGCACGGCGGGCGCGACTCCAGCTACAACGTGGTGTCCCTCTTGTTCGGGCAGGTGTTGGCCCTCCATGTGGACCTGCCCGAGTTCGAGGCCGCCTTGCGCAAGGCCACGGCATGGCAGCTCGGGCGCATCCAACCCGACGGCACCGTGGACGTCACGGGCAACACCCGGACGGGCGTCGGCAAGGAGCCTGGGTTCGATGGAAAGCCCAAGGGCGTGAACTACAACGAGGTCATCTTCGCCCTTGCGTACGCCGGGATCGTCCATGACGACGCCCGCTGCATGGACGCGGCCCGACGCGTGTTCCAAAGGACGCACCCGGGCCGCTGACGCGCGGGTGGCCAGCGGCCTGTCCCTCGCGGCAAGGCCGGGGAACTTGTCGCGGCACCGACGGGCAGGGGGGCCCTGATGGGGATTCAGGCACCTCGGGATGGGGGGATTCCACGGTGTGAAGGCCCTGGGGTTCAGGGAGGGGAGGCGACGCCACGGGCCGGTGGGGTTGACGAGGGCGCGCAACTGCGATGGCATGAGGGGAGGGATGAGGACCGCGTTGTTTTTCCTCGTGGCAACAGGGTGGCTCGTGGATGCCTTGGGGTTGGTCCATGGCTAGGACGGTGCGACCGCCATGGCCACCGTGGGGGGAGGGCAGGTGACGGCGATCACGGTGACGGCTCCGGGGTCTGGCTACGTGTCCGAACCGAGGGTGACCGTGGTTGGGGGAGGGGGGGCAGGGCGCGGCGGCGCGGGCCGTGTTGGAAGCCGACCGCATTGGGAGGATTGAGGTGATCCAGGGGGGGCAACGGTTACGTGGGCGTTCCGGAGGTTGGGGTGGAGGCTCCGGATGCCATGCTGGAAAGCCTTCCCATGGAGGTTGCCTTGGTGCCGAGGCTGTCGGTGCGGGGGGAACGCGGGACGCCGGCACGCGTGGAGTGGAGCGAGACGTTATCAGGGCCATGGAAGGCTTGGACGAACGTCGTGATGGGAGTCGAGGGCCACGTCTTGGTGGATTTGGACGCCGGGCCGCGGTCGCGCTTCTACCGGGCGCTGAAGCTGGTCCCGTCGGGGGGGCCGGAGGGGTTTGTGTGGATTGCTCCGGGCCGGTTTCAGATGGGAAGCCCGACGACGGAGGAAGGGCGGTTCTTTGACGAGACGCCGCACGAGGTGGTGGTGACTCGGGGGTTTTGGATGAGCGACCACGAGGTCACCCAGGCGGAATACGAGGCGGTCATGGGGGTCAACCCGTCGTTTTTCAAGGGCGCCTCCTTGCCGGTGGAACGGGTGAACTGGGCGAAGGCCGTCGAGTACTGTCGGAGGCGAACCGAGCTGGATCGTGCGACGGGCCGGGTGGGGTTGCAGCAGGCCTACCGGCTTCCCACGGAGGCCGAGTGGGAATATGCGGCGCGAGCGGGAACGTCCTCCGCACGTCATGGCGACCTGGATGCGGTCGCATGGTGGTCCGGGAACGCGGGCGGCCAAGCCCGACCGGTGCGGCAAAAGTCACCCAATGCGTGGGGCCTGCACGACATGATTGGAAACGTGTGGGAGTGGTGCGCGGACGGGTATGGGGCCTACCCGCCTGGGGTGCTGGTGGACCCGGTTGGGCCCACGTCCGGGCCGACGCGCGTGGTTCGGGGAGGATGTTGGGGCTGCGGGGCGCCGTATGCTCGGTCGGCCTTTCGGAATGGCTCCGCCCCCACGCAGCGCAACAGCAACCTTGGGTTCCGGGCCGTGCTGTCGGGCGTTCGGTGAGGGCAATCCCTCACGAGCGGTTGGCGCCGGCGCGGCGGCGGCCGGTGCGGGTCGAGGGGCTTCCATCGGAGGCGGGGGCCTTCGGGCAGGGTCAGAGGGCCGGGCTGGACGGGCCGTTGGGTTGTTGGTAGAAGCACCGCCGTCTGGGCTTCCGTTCGTGAAGGAGAAGCCCGGCATCACGAACGCATCATGAAGCCTTACCTCCTTGCCATCGGGCTCGCGGCGAGCCTGTCCACGCTGGCTCAAGCGCCTGGCGCAGCCACCAACAACACCGCGCTCCCGCCCGAGATCGTCAACAAGTTCAAGTCCGTCGATGAACGCACCGGCTACGCGCTGGGCGCCATGATTGCCGACGACATGGTCACGCGGATCCGCAAGATGGGCTACGACGCCCCCAACGAGGCCATCGCCCGCGGCTTCACCGAGTGGGTCAACGAGAAGTCCGTCCTCAGCAAGGACGAGGTCCGCAAGGTGTTCATGTCCGTCCAGGCCGAGGTCCAGCGCAAGAACGAGGAGAAGCGCAAGGCCGAGGCCGAGAAGAACCAGAAGGAGGGCGAGGCCTTCCTCGCCGCCAACAAGGCCAAGGACGGCGTCAAGGCGACCGCGTCGGGGCTCCAGTACAAGGTCACGAAGGAGGGCGATGGCAAGAACAAGCCCGTCGCCGAGGACACCGTTGTCTGCCACTACCGCGGCACGTTGCTGGATGGCAAGGAATTCGACTCGTCCTACAACCGTGGCGAGCCCGCGCGCTTCGCGCTCAATCGCGTGATCAAGGGCTGGACCGAGGGCTTGCAGCTCATGTCGGTCGGGTCCAAGTACACCTTCTTCATCCCGGCTGGCCTCGCCTACGGCACCAACGGCAGCCCGCCGCGCATCCCGCCCAATTCCACCCTGACGTTTGACGTCGAGTTGCTGGGCATCCAGGGCAAGACCACCAACGACCCTGCCGCGTCGCCCCAGCCGGCCGTCACCAGCGACATCATCAAGGTTCCCTCCAAGGCCGACCTCGAGAAGGGCGCGAAGATCGAGGTGATCAAGTCCACCGACCTGGAGCGCCTCAAGAAGGAGCAGGAAGCCCAAAAGGCCCAGGTGCCCAAGACCACCGGCCCCGCCAAGGTGGACAAGTGATCCCATGACTCCATCCCGTGCCTCCAGGCCGCGCCCGGAGGACATGGCATGAAGCCCAAGCGCCCGCTGGTCCCGGTCGATGCCACGCACGTCCGAGACGGCGGGCGTCTTCTTTGGTACGCGGCGGGTTGCAATTACCTCGGCCTGTCCCATCACCCGCGTCTGCGCGAGGCGATGGCGACCGCCTTGCTTCAAGGCCCCGTCCATCCCGGTGCCTCCCGCGCCACCACCGGCGAACACGCCGCCTACCTTGGGGCCGAGCGTTCCCTGGCGCGCTTCCTCGGCAGCGAGTCCGCCCTGCTCCTGCCCACCGGCTACATGGCGGCCTTCGCGGCCATGCAAGGCCTTGCCGCCACGGCCACGGACGTCGTGTTGCATCCGTGCGCCCATGCCTGCCTTCGCGATGCAACCCGAGTGTCGGGCCTTCCGGTCGTTGGCCCGTGGGACGGGACGGCCCCCGGGCTGCGTCGCCTTCTGCCAAGGGCCCGGCCGGGTTCGCGATGGGTCGTGGCCATGGATGGCGTGGCGCCGGCGCACGGGGACGTCGCGGACCTCCCCGGCATCCTCGCGGAACTGCCGCGCTCGGGTTGGGTGCTCGTGGACGACGCCCACGGGGTCGGCGTGCTGGGCCGACGCGGCCGCGGAATCCTCGAGCATCACGGCGTGGACGATGCCCGCGTGGTCGTGACAGGCAGCCTTTCGAAGGCCTTGGGTGTCGCCGGTGGCTTCGTGGCGGGTGGTCGGTTGCCCGTCGATTCCGCACGCAATTCCGCCGTCCACGTGGGGACCACGTCGCCGCCGTTGGCAATCGCCATGGGCTTGGTGACGTCGCTTGGGTTGCTGCGCACGGAACGATGGCGGGTGCGTGCCTTGCAGGAGCGTGCCGCATGGATGCACGCCCGGTTGCAGGACGTGCCCGGAGTCCAAGTGCATCCGGCCTCGCCCGTGGTGGCATGTGTCCCGCGCGATGCCCGCGACTGCGCCCGCCTCCGGCGTGGCCTTGCGGCGGCGGGCATCTTCCCGCCGTTCATCCGCTATCCCTCCGCCCCCAAGGGCGGAAGCCATGGTTTCTTTCGCTTCGCCCTAAGCGCCCTCCACGAATGGGAGGCTCTCGAACGCCTCGTGCAAGTCCTGCGCGCCGTCATGGGCGACCGCCCCAGCGCGCGCCGCTGAGTGCCGGAAGCGCAGCCGTCCACGGCCGTCCCGTGCGGCCCCGATGTCACGCCCTGCTGGCCTTTCGTTCTGGAAACACATCGCGGGCATCGGCCAACCTGAACGCCATCATGAGCCGTCCCCTTTTCCTTGCGCTGGCCTGTGCCGTGTGGGCCCTCGCGGGTTGCAGCAAGCCTTCCGAAAACCCGGCATCCACCCCTGCCAGCAAGGGCCGCGGCACCATCGGCGTCTCCTTGCTCACCCTCGACAATCCCTTCTTCAAGGTCATCGGCGACAACATTTCCGCCGAGGGCATGCGGCGGGGCTACGACGCCGTCGTCGTGAGCGGCGACAAGGACGTGGCCAAGCAGGGCAACCAGATCAAGGACTTCATCGTCAAGAAGGTCAGCGCCATCGTGCTCAGCCCGTGCGACAGCAAGGCGATCATCCCGGTCATCCAGGAGGCCAACGCGGCCGGCATCCCGGTCTTCACCGTCGATATCCCCTGCAACGAGCCTGGAGTGAAGATCGTGACGCAGGTTGCCACGGACAACTTCGGCGGCGGCAAGGAGGCCGCCCTCGCCTTGATCGAGGCCCTGGGCGAGGCCGGGGGCAAGGTCGCCGTCCTGCACTTCAAGCAGGCCGAGTCCTGCCTGCTGCGTGTCCAGGGCTTCACCGAGGTGATCAACGCCCACAACGCGTCCGGAAAGGCCAAGGTCCAGGTGGTGACCGAGCTCGAAAGCGGCGGGGCCAAGGACCAGGGCTACAAGGCCGCCGAGGACGCCATCCAGGCCCACCCCGACCTTCGCGGCATCTTCGCCATCAACGACCCCGCCGCACTCGGCGCGCGCGCCGCCCTCGAGAAGTCCGGCAAGGCCGCCCAGGTCGTCATCGTCGGGTTCGATGGCCAGCCCGAGGGCAAGCAGGCCATCAAGGACGGCAAGATCTACGCGGACCCCATCCAGTTCCCCGCCAAGATGGGCATCCAAATCGTCGATGCCATCGTCCGCCACTCCAAGGGCGAGGCGCTCCCCCCGCAGATGCTCATTCCCACCAGCCTCTATCGGCGCGCCGATGCGATGAAGGATCCGGAGCTGAAGTAGCGCCTTCCAAACGCCCCCTCCCACGCCTGCCACCCGGTCCATCCTCGTTCCACAAACCCTTCCCTCACCCATGCCCCAGTCCTTCCTGCACGAGTTGGTGGGCTCCATGTCCCAGGGCGCGGCCGGCAATCCCACGGTGGCCATGATCGAGGCCGCCTTCGCCCACCACGGGCTGCCCTGGCGCTACATCAACATGGAGGTCGCCCCGGCCGACCTCGCCGCCGCCGTCCACGGGGCGCACGCCATGGGCTTCCGGGGCTTCAACTGCTCCCTACCGCACAAGGTCTCCGTGATCCCGCACCTGGACGGGCTCGGCGAGTCCGCCGCCCTCATGGGCGCCGTCAACTGCGTCGTGCGACGCGATGGCCGGTTCATCGGCGAGAACACGGATGGCAAGGGCTTCCTCAAGTCCCTGCGCTCGGTGACGGACCCGGCCGGGCGTTCCGTGGTGCTGTTCGGAGCGGGTGGCGCGGCGCGGGCCATCGCGGTTGAGCTGGGGCTTGCGGGCGTCCGGCGCATCACGGTCGTGAATCGTTCCCCGGCGCGCGGCGGCGAGTTGGTGGAACTGCTCCGCAGCAAGCTGCACATGGACGCCACGCTCGTCCCATGGGACGGCGACGTCGCCATCCCGGCCGAGACGGACATCGTGATCAACGCCACGTCCATCGGGCTCTATGACGCCGACGCGCGCCTCGCCCTCGACCCATCCACCCTGCGGTCCGGGATGGTCGTGGCCGACGTGATTGGCAACCCGCCTCGGACACGGCTCATGCGCGACGCGGAGGCACGGGGTTGCCGGGCGTTGGATGGCCTCGGGATGCTCGTGAACCAAGGCATCGTGGGCGTGCAGTATTGGACCGGGGTTGAGCCGGACGCCGGCGTCATGCGCCGGGCGTTGGAGACGGCGCTGGGCCTATGAGATCGGGTGCGCCGTTGCTGAGGATGCGGGGCATCTCCAAGTCCTTCCCAGGCGTGCGGGCTTTGGACGGCGTGGACCTGTCCCTCGCCTCCGGCGAGGTGGTTGCCGTCATGGGCGAGAACGGGGCGGGCAAGAGCACCCTCATGCGCATCCTTGGCGGCGCCCATGCCGCCGACGCGGGCACGATCGAGATCGACGGACGCCCCGTGCCGATGGCCACGCCGCTGGAATCCCGCCAGGCCGGCGTATCGGTCATCTACCAAGAGTTCAACCTGATCCCGGGATTGACGGCGGCCGAGAACATTTTCCTGGGGCAAGAACGCACGCGGTTGGGCTTCCTCGCCGCCGCCGCCGAGCGCCGCCGCGCCGCCGAACTGTTCGCCCTGTTGGGGGCGGATATCGACCTCGATGCGCCGTGTCGTTCCCTGACGACGGCCCAGCAGCAGTTGGTCGAGATCGCGAAGGCCCTCGCCTTCGACACCCGTATCCTCGTCATGGACGAGCCCAGCGCCGCCCTCACCGCCCATGAGGTCGCCCGCCTCCTCTCCCTGATCCGCGACCTCCGCTCCCGCGGGCTCGGGATCCTCTACATCAGCCATCGACTCGACGAGGTCCTCGCCATTGCCGACCGCGTCGCCATCCTGCGCGATGGCCGCAACGTGGGCACGCTGGCCATCGGCGACGTCACGCGCCGCGAGCTGATCGAGCGCATGGTGGGACGCGAGCTGAAGGACGAGTTCCCGCCGCGCCGCACGAACCCCGGCGCGGTGCGCCTCGAGGTGCGCGGCCTGCGCCGGGGCACCGCCGTGCGGGACGTCGGCTTCGACGTCCGTCGCGGCGAGATCCTGGGGCTCGCGGGGCTCGTGGGGGCCGGGCGCACCGAGGCCGTCCGGCTCTTGTTCGGCGCGGACGCCCGCGAGGCGGGCGAGGTCCGGCTGGATGGCGTTCCGCTGGAGATACGGTCCCCGCAGGATGCCATTGCGGCGGGGATTGGCTTGCTCACGGAGGACCGCAAGCTGCAAGGGCTCGTGCTCGGGCATTCGGTCCGGGAAAACTTTGCGTTGCCCAACCTCGGGTGGCTCTCGCGGAATGGGTTCGTGCAACGACGCCGGGAGCTCGACGAGCTCGAGGGCCACGTGCGGCGCCTGTCCATCCGCCTCTCGGGCCACGAACAGCGCGCCGGGCAGCTCTCCGGAGGCAACCAACAGAAGGTCGTCCTCGCCAAGTGGCTGGCGCGCAACTGCGACGTGCTGGTGTTCGACGAGCCGACGCGTGGCATCGATGCCGGGGCCAAGTACGAGATCTACGTCCTCCTCAACGACCTCGCCGCGCAGGGCAAGTCCATCATCATGATCAGCTCCGAGCTGCCCGAGTTGCTGGGCCTCGCCGACCGCATCCTCGTCCTGCATGACGGCCGCGTGACCGGCGAGATCCCCGATGCCCGCGTGGCCACCCCCGAGGACGTGATGAGCCTCGCCATCGCCTGACCATGAAGCCCTGGACCCGACGATTCGCCTCCGACTACGGCATGGTGTTCGTGCTGTTGCTGCTGTGCGGCTTCTTCAGCGTCGCCACCATTAGCGAGCAGTTCCCCGTGGGCGAGGAGGCCGCCGTGCAGGTCGCCGGGCAGGTGCGCGCCCTGGGATGGGCCAAGGGGGCGACGGTTTTGATTGCGGCCGGGGACCAGCCCACGGATGCGCCGTTCGCCACGTGGCTGGAGAAGGAGCTGGGGGGCGAGTTCAGGGTGGTGGGTATTGCCAAGGGCGAGCCTCGGAGCGCACGCGAGCTGCTGGCCGGGTTGGCCGCGTCGCGCCAGGCCCTCGACGTCGTCGCGTGCACGCAGTCCGCCGCCGGCTGGCTCGTCTTCTCGGACATGGCCTCCGACTTTCCCGGGCTGGGGACGCCGCGGTTGATCGCTCCCCGGAGCCATCGCTGGCCCAACTTCCTCAAGGCCGCGAACCTCCTGAACATCGCCAACCAAATCGCCGTGATCGCCATCCTCGCGATTGGCATGACGGTCGTGATCATCACGGGCGGCATCGATCTGTCCGTGGGAAGCCTGCTGGCGTTGTCGGCCGTGTTGTCGGCCCGGTTCATCCGCGACCTGGCGGGCGGGGTGCAGGCGACGCCGACGGGCATGGTGCTGTCGTGCCTGGGGGCGATCGTGCTGTGTGGCGCGGCCGGCTTGTTCTCCGGTGCCATGATCACGCGTTTTCGGATCCCCCCCTTCATCGTGACGCTGGCCATGATGCTGGTGGGCAGCGGGCTGGCGTACACGCTGGCGGAGGGGCAGTCCGTGTACCAAGTGCCGGACGCGTTCACGTGGCTGGGTCGCGGGGCGGACCTGTTCGGGCTGCCCAACGCGGTGGTCCTGATGCTCGTGTTGTATGCCGCCGCCCACGTCCTGATGTCGCGAATGCGGCTGGGCCGATACTTCTACGGCGTGGGAGGCAATGCGGAGGCGGCGCGGTTGTCGGGCGTGCCGGTGCGGCGGGTGTTGATGCTCGCCTACCTTGGGAGCGCCCTTCTGGCCGGGTTGGGCGGCGTCATCATGGCATCGCAGCTTCGAAGCGGCTCCGCCACCTATGGCAACATGTACGAGCTTTACGTGATCGCGGCCGTCGTCGTGGGCGGCACCAGCCTGAGCGGGGGCGAGGGCAAGATGCCGGGCACGTTGGTGGGGGCCTTCACCATCGCCGTCATCCAGAACGGCATGAACCTCGCCAACGTCGAGTCATACACCCAGCGCATCGTCCTGGGGCTCGTCATCCTCGGGGCCGTCCTCCTCGACAAGCTCCGCCACGGCCGGTAGGCAACGGGGCATCGGCCTCGTCGGAGGAGTGCGGCCGGGTTCGGGCGCGCCTCCGTGTTCAGCAACTCGTGGGCACTTCCTGCAATACCTTCACGGTGTGCGGGATCGCACCCAGGACGAAGCCCAGGCAGTCCACCGCCCCGGCCGGCTTGCCGGGCAGGCAGATGACCAAGGCAGGCCCCACGGCGGCCGCCAGGCACCGGGACAGGATGGCATTGGGCGTCAATGTGAGGCTGCGCATGCGCATCACCTCGCCAAAGCCCGGGATCTCACGGTCCGCAATGGTCCGCACGGCTTCCGGGGTCACGTCCCGGCGCGACACGCCGGTGCCGCCCGTGGTGAGCACGAGGTGAGCACCCCGGGCGATGCACTGCCGGATGGCCCGTTGGATGGCCGACGCGTCGTCGGGAACGATCTCCTCGGCGACGACATTCCAGCCGTTCTTGCCGGAGGCTTCCCGGAGCGCGGGGCCACCCAAGTCCTGGTAGATGCCTTGGGACGCGCGGTCGGAGATGGTGACGATGCCGACGTGGATCTGCATGGGGCGAGGCTATCGAAGGACCCGGGAGATTCCAGCGTTCTGGCAACCGGTGGAGGCACCCTGCGCGCTTCGACGGCACGAAGGAAAAGGCCCGCCAGCGTGCTGGCGGGCCCTGTCGAAGGAGCACCCGAGGCTGGGCTGCGGGCAGCCTAGCGCTTGGAGAATTGGAAGCGCTTGCGGGCGCCCGGTTGGCCGTACTTCTTGCGCTCGCGCATACGCGGGTCACGGGTCAAGAGACCCTCGGCCTTGAGGAGGGGACGGAGCGCGGCGTCCGCCTCAAGAAGGGCACGGGCGATGCCATGTCGGACAGCCCCTGCTTGGCCGGCGGGCCCGCCACCGGCGACATTGATGCGGACATCGAACTTGCCGGAGGTGGCGGTCGCCGCGAAGGGGGCCAAGACGGCCCCGCGGTGCTGCTCCAACGGGAAGTAGTTGTCGAAGGCGCGGCCGTTGACGGTGACGTTGCCGGTTCCGACGGCGAGGCGGACGCGGGCGGTGGAGGTCTTGCGACGACCGGTTCCGAGGTACTCAGTGAGCTGGGCCATGGCTAGAATCGATGAAGTGGAACGGGGAAAGGGGGCAGTGCGGAAGGAGGGGAAAGAGGGGTGGACGCCTAGCCTGCGTAAGCCGTCACGACAGGTTGCTGGGCGGCGTGGGGGTGCTCGGCACCGGGATAAACCTTGAGCTTGGTGAGCAGACGGTCGCCCAGTCGGTTCTTGGGGAGCATTCCCTTGACGGCATGGAGGACGAGGCGCTCGGGATGCTTGGCACGGACTTCCGCCACGGTGCGGTAGCGTTCGCCGCCCTTCCAACCGGAGTAGCTCATGAAGGTCTTGGCCGTCTCCTTCTTGCCGGTGAGGACGACCTCGGAGGCGTTGATGACCACGACGAAGTCTCCGGCGTCCAGGTGAGGGGTGAAGGTGGGCTTGTCCTTGCCACGAAGGGCGTCAGAAACCTGGACGGCGAGGCGGCCAAGGACCGCGCCCTTCGCGTCAATCACGCGCCAGGCACGGCGTTGCACATCAATCTTCGGCAAATGCGTCTTCATCTCGTTCCCATCAGAAAAGGGACGGGGTTTCTATCAGATGCCCCGGGGCCGTCAACCTTGTTCCCCAACTTATGCGCGCCCCGGGCGCGCGGCTTGCTTGCCGGAAAGCCCGAAACACTGGTTGGCAACCGCCACAAGCCCGCATAAGAAACCATTCATGGATCGGAAAGGAGATGGAAGCGGTCTGGGGTGGCGTCGGCGGGTGGCGGTGTCCGTCGCAGGGTTGGCGTGTGCCATGGCCGCCTGGACCGCCCGGGGGCAGACGATGGGACTGTTCACCTTCCCTCACGTGGACGCGCATGGCCGAGGGATCCCCGGTGTGACGCGGCCGATGTTGATGGCGGGCCCCGGGATGCTGGGCACGGGCATGGGCGTGGGCGCGGGCATGGGCGTGCCGGTCGTGAACCCCAATTGGACCGGCGCGGCGGCGATGTTCGCTCCGGAGTTGCTGATGGGGCGGGGCATGATGCCGGGCGTCGGCGGTGCCATGGGCGCGCCCGGCAATGGTGCGTCGTCGATGGTTCCCGGGAGCTGGGGGAGGAACGCGCCTGGGTCGCCCGCCGCAGGCGAACGACGGGCCGACGTGGCAGCCCATGGATCCGGGACTCCCCGTCCGGTGAAGCAGGGGCCGCCCGCCGCGGCTGTCGTGCGTCGGGATGAGGCGTCGGCCGACGCACGGCTGCTGGCATTCCAGCAGGCGGAGGCGAGAAAGGGCCTGCCGGGCGCACAGCGAGCATTGGCGGACCGGTACGAAAAGGGGCATGGCGTGGAGCGGAGCGAGGAGTTGGCCCGGGCGTGGCGGATGGCTGCGGACCGGGCCGAGGCTGCGGCGCGCTTGCCTTGAACTAAGCCGGAACGAGTCAGTTGGGAGGGAAGCGATTGCGAAGTAGATGCTTCTGCAAGCCGAGGAGTGAGCGAGGCGCGGGCCGATGCGAGGCCCGTAACGAGCGAACGACGAAGGATTTGCAGAAGCAGATCGAGCCAGCACGACCGACCCAACTGAATCGCTCCGGCTAAGGGGCGAAGGCTTGCCGGGTCCAAGGGAGACGATAGGCTTGTGAACACGGAGCTTGCGGTAATCCCGTGCGGGGGAACCGGTGCCCGAGGCGCTGGCCACGGCCTGGACGGGCCTGAGATTGCCATGGCGGATACATGGGGAATGGAAGGAAACAAGTGTGACTATGCAACACAGCAACGAGTCGGCGCCGCGTCGCAGGTGGCTTAAATGGGTCACGGGCATCCCGCTGGTCCTAGTCGTTGCGTACTTTGTGGCGACCAGCGGTTGGTTCGTTCGGTCCGTCATCCTGCCGAGGGCCGGCGACTCCCTCGGCGCAACCATTACGGCCGAGTCGGTTTCGCTCAGCCCGTGGACATCGTTTCGAGTGGAGGGCGTCCGGGTGGTTCCGAAGGGCGCGGAGCCCTTGCTGGAGGTGGGCGCTTTGCAGGCCCGCTACAGCTTGTGGTCCATTCTCAGGGGAACCGTTGTGGTGGACGAGCTGCTCGTGGAGCGACCGGTGGTGACCGTGTCGGCCAAGAAGGGCGATGCCAGCAACTTGGATGCATGGTTGAAGGCCCTGCCGAAGTCGGCGCCGTCCAAGAAGGCGAGTCGTCCCCCCGCCCTGGCGATCCGGAACGTGAGCCTCAAGGGCGGCGAGCTTCGCTTGGACCGAGAGGACGGCCTTGGGATGCGCTTTCGCGCCGCAGTGACGGGCTTGGACGTTTCGCTGGACCGGCTCGTGTCGAATGAGCCGATCCGGACAAAGTTGGGGGCATCGTTGGAGGTCGAATCCAAGGGCGGCATGGGGGATGCCAAGGCGTCTGGCCGCATGGAGGGCGAGGTGGTCACATTGCTGAACGGCGAGCTTGGCCTGGCTGGGGTGGCCGGCAGGATAGCATGGACCTTGCCGGAGGCGGCCGGTGGGTTGCAGGGGCTCAAGGGGCTGGGTGCCAGCTTGGACGTGTCGATGGGCTCCGCGGCCATCACCAACGCAACCTTGGCCTTCTCCCAGGACGGCAAGCCGCTCGGCAAGGTCACGGTGAAGGGACAGGTGCGGCTCGCCGACTCGGAGGCGCGCCTCGCCTATGAAGTCGAGGGCCTCAATACCCGCGTCCTCGCGGTGGCTGGCGCCGCCGCCGGCATGGACTTCGGCGACGCCGTGGCGACCGCTGCGGGTCGGGTGGACATGCTGGAGCGTGGCAAGCTGCTGGCCACGGACGGCAGGCTCAAGGTGGTGGGGCTCTCGTTGGGAACCGCCCGGGGGCGCACGACGCCCATGGACATCGAAGTCCAACACCGTGCCTCGCTCAACGAGAACACCCGTTCGTTGTTGGTGGACCAACTCGATGTGAACGTGGTGCAGGCGGGGGCGCCCTTGCTCGCCGCCGCCTTGGACAACGGCCTCAATGTCTCGTGGGACAAGACCTCCGCAGGATTTCGGGAGGCCACCTACACGGTCAAGGTCGCAGGGCTTGCCTTGCAGCAATGGGCCCCGGTGCTCCCCTTGGATGCACCCCAGGGATTGGTCGACCTGACTGCCAAGTTCGGGTTCGATGATGCCGGTCGGTCCTGCACCCTGACGTTGGATCTCTCCGGCAAGTCGCTGGGTGCCACGTTGGGCGGACGCGCCTACCGAAACGTGGGCGCGACGGCCAAGGCGAATGCCCGGCTCACCGACTTTGAGAGGTTCCAGATGGAATCCCTTGACGTGACGTTGACCGCTTCTGGGGACCGCCTTGCAACCGTCCATGGTGTGGCGGATGGCCAAGTCTCCTCCAGCCGGGCTGGGTTGCAGCTGGACCTCGACGTTCCCATCAAGGCCGCGCTGTCTGTGCATCCCCTCGATGGCGTGAGCCTGGACGACGGCCAGCTCAGGGCAGGCTTGATGGTGAGCCTGCGAAGCGGTCTCGAACAATTCGAGGCCGACCTGACCCTAGGCCTCGCCGACGTCACCGGCAGCGTCGCCGACGTGAAGCTGGCAAACTACCAGGCAACCGTGGCCGCCACGGTTGGGCGCACCGGTTCCTCCATCGCCATCCGCAAGCTCAGTGTCACCGGCCAAACCGGCGTGGATCTGGGCGGTTCAGTCGAGTGCGTCGGCTCCTACGACATCGACTCCCATTCAGGCCAGGCCAACGTCAAGCTGATCGGGGTCAACGAAAGCATGGTTCGGCCGTTCGTCGCCCAAGCCATCGCTCCCAATCGGCTGGTGAGCCTGAAGGTGGACATGGATGCCAAGGCTACGTTGTCCAAGGAGGGCAAGGCTGCAGCCTCCGGGACGGCAAGCCTCGGGAGGGTGGTCATGTCCCATCCCGATGGTCGCATCCCAGAGGTTCCCCTCGGTTTGTCCCTGGACTTTGACGCGTCCAGCGACGGCAAGGTCACGGAACTCCGTCAATTCACCCTTGGCTTGGAACCCACCGACCGCGCCACCAACCGCATCGAGGTTTCCGCCCTCATCGACCTGGGCACCAATTCACCCCAGCCCTCCCGTCTCGCCATCAAGTCCACCGCGCTGGACCTGACCCCCATTTACGACCTCCTCTCCTCGGCGACCAACGCGGTCCAGCCCGCGCCTTCTTCCGGTGAACCACCGCCCGTCTCGCTGCCCTTCCGCCAGCTCACCGCCGAGCTCAACATCCCGCGCCTTTTCCTCCACGAGATCGACGTTTCCGAGATCCGAGGAAAGGCTGCGGTCCAAGACAACGTCGCCAGCCTCGACGAACTCGTCCTGCGCATCAACGACGCCCCGGTCCAGGCCAAGGGCAAGGTGGATCTCCGGCGCCCCGGCTACGACTACGCCGCGTCCCTCTCCACCGCCCCCATCCCCATCGCCCCCATCCTCAACTCATTCTTCCCCGCCATGCGCCAGCTCGCCCGCGGATCCGTCCTCGCTTCCGCCGACATCCGCGGGGCCGGCGTCACCGGGCTATCCCTGAAGAAGTCCCTCGTCGGCCATGTTGAGTTCCGAGCCACCAACGCCGAGGTCCGCCTCCCCGACGAGCCCATCAAGCTTCCCGCCCTGCTCACCCGATACATTCCCATCCTCCCGGCCACCATTCACCCCGCTGCCATCCTGTCCCTCATCGGAAAGTCCGGCGCCATGGCGGAGCCCTTCCGTGTCATGGAAGCCCGCGCCAACATGGGCAACGGCGTCATCCAGATCGCCCATGCCCGTTTCCTCAGCGCCGCCATGGGACTCCAGGCCGCCGGTGACATCCGCATCGCCGACATCCTCGACCAGTCCACCCTCAACCTCCCCATCAGCCTGGCCTTCGCTTCAGGCGGCTCCCTTCCATCCCTCCGCACCGTCGGCACGGTCGTGGGTTCCATCGAGAAGCCCTCCTTCAAGCCCGACGTCCTCGGCCTCACCGCCGTCGCCGGATCCCTCACCTTGCCCGGGGTCGGCAACCTCGGCACCAAGGCCACGGACGCCCTCAAGGCAGCGAGCGGCAACCTCAACCAGGCCACCGGCAATGCCCTCAACAAGGCTGGAGCCGCCGTCGAGGCCGTCGTCGGCAGGGATCCCAAGTCCCCGGGCAACGCCTTGGGCGGCTTCATCAAGGGAGTCCTCCCGCCCGGTGCCAACCCCGCCAATCCGGCTGCCAAGCCCGACACCAACGCACCCCCCAAGCCCGGCATCCTCGACCTCCTCCCCGGCGGCAAAGGCAAGAAATGACCCAACCCAATCCCGCGTCTCCCCTCCAGCCCGCGCTCGACTGGCTCGGAAGCCACCACGCCGAGCTCGTCGCGCACCTCCAGGAATACGTCCGCATCCCGTCGGTCAGTGCCCAACCGGCTCATGCCCCGGACGTGCACCGCTGCGCCGACTGGATCGCCGGTCGCTTCCGCGCCGCCGGCCTCTCCACGGTCGTCCACCCCACCCGATCCAACCCCATCGTCGTCGCCCGAACGCCCCGCGTCGAAGGAGCCCCCACCTTCCTCGTGTACGGCCACTACGACGTCCAACCCCCCGAGCCTTTCGACCTCTGGACGTCGCCGCCCTTTGACCCGCAGGTCCGCAACAACGTCCTCTTCGGACGCGGCTCCAGCGACAACAAGGGCCAGCACCTCGCCCACCTCCACGCCGTCGAGGCCTGCCTCGCCTCCGGCGTCGGCCTGCCGTGCAACCTCGTCTTCCTCATCGAGGGCGAGGAGGAGGTGGGCTCCGGTGCCCTCCAGGAATTCCTACCACTTCATCGCGACGAACTCGCCTGCGACGCCGTCGTCGTCTCGGACAACGGCATCCCAGACCTCGAACACCCGGCCCTCACCTACGCCTTGCGCGGCATCGCCGCCCTTGAGGTTCGCATCGATGGCCCGTCCAAGGACCTTCATTCCGGCCTGTTCGGCGGCACCGTTGAAAACCCAGCCATGGCCCTCTGCCGCCTCCTCGCCCAAATGCGCGACGAGACCGGCCGCATCACCATCCCCGGTTTCTATGACGACGTTGTCGAGCTGTCCGCCTACGAGCGTTCCCAGCTTGCACGCCTTCCCACGTCGCCCGCCGACTACCTCTCCCTGACCGGTTCGCCCGCCTTGTTCGGCGAGCCCGGCTTCACCCCGGAGGAGCAACGCACCGCCCGCCCCACCTTCGAGATCAACGGCCTGACCAGCGGTTACCAAGGCGAGGGGAGCAAGACCATCATCCCGTCGTGGGCCTCCGCCAAGCTCACCCTTCGCCTCGTTGCCAACCAGGACCCCGGCCGCGTCATCGCCGCCGTCAAGGCCCACCTCGAACGGTGCTGCCCCGCCACCGTTCGCATCACCGTCCGACATGGTCACGGCGCCGTCCCTTACCTCATGTCGCCGGATGGACCCATGGCCGCCGCCGCCCTGGCCGCCTTGCAAGAGGGCTTCGGTCACCCCGGCCTCCTCATGCGCGAGGGCGGCAGCATCCCCATCGTCTCCGCCTTCCAGCGCCACCTCGGGGCCGACACGTTGCTCCTCGGCATGGCCCTGCCCGACGACAACGCGCATTCGCCCAACGAGAAGTTCGACCTCGCCGCCTACGCGGCTGGCATGCGCATGGCCGTGTGCCTGTGGCCCCGCCTCGCCGCCGCCGCCCGCGCCCGCACGGCATGAACCCGCCGCCCGCGTCCGGTTCACCCCTCCCGGTCATTGTCCTCACCGGGTTCCTCGGTGCCGGCAAGACCACCCTCCTCCTTCGCTGGCTCGAGGAAGCCCCGGCCACGGGCCTCCGCATCGGGATCGTCATGAACGAGTTCGGAGCCGAAAGCGTCGATGGCCAGCTCGTCCGCAAGCCCGGCATCGCCATCACCCAAGTGGACGGTGGATGCGTCTGTTGCGCCCCGGACGACTCCCTCGACCGCGCCTGCCGCGCCATGGCACGCGAGGGCCAGTGTGACTACCTCGTCCTGGAAACCTCGGGCCTCGCAGACCCCGACAACGTCATTGACGTCCTCACCGACCCCGACCTCCTCGACGTCGTCCGTCTCCAGGCCGTCGTCACCGTCGTCGATGCCGCGTGGTTCCTTCGTCCCGAGGGCGGCGTCGGCGAACGCGTCCTCGTTCGACGCCAGGCCGAGTATTCCGACGTCATCGCCCTGTCCCGTTGCGACCTACTGGGCCCTGGCGAGGCGGATGCGGCCGAGTCCGCCCTGCGCGCCTGGAACGTCCGCGCCGCCTTCGTCCGGCTCCCCTTCGGCCTGCCGGACCTCCCGGCCATCCTCTCTGGCCCGTCGGCGCATCGCGCCGCCCATGACGCGATGCCGGACGCCGACGCGAGTCCCTCCCCGGAGCCGCCCGAGCATCTCCACGCCCGGTATCGCAGCGCCTCGTGGAGATTTCCCGTCCCCGTGCCGCGTGCACCATTCGAGTCGTGGCTCGCATCGCTGGAACGCCACGGCGTCGCCCGCGCCAAGGGCTTCGTTCGGTTCAGCGAATCCCCCGGTGTCGTCCACGTCTTCCAGAAAACACCGGGCCAACACTTCATCGAGAAGTTCCCCGCCAAGCCCGACCCCGAGACCTTCGGCGTGATCATCGGGTCCGGGCTCGACGTCGAGTCGCACCGTGCCCGGGTGCGGGCGCTGTGGTCCCAGCCCGCTGGCCCCGGCCTTCGCCTGTCGCCGTAGCGCATCCCGCCCACCGTGAGGCTCGATGACGGCCGGGCTCCAGTTGCGCTTGCTCCCAGCGCCCCAACCGTTGGTCGATCGGCTCGGCGTCGAGTGGTTCCGTGCCGTCCCTCGAACGCCCGGCGTGTACCGGATGTTCGATGGCTCCGGTCGATTGCTTTACGTCGGCAAGGCCACCGACCTCCGGGCCCGCCTCTCCAGCTACCGCCGCACCTCCGGCCAACCGCGCAAGACCGTCCGCCTCGTCCACCAGGTCGCCCGCATCGAGGTTGAACCTTGCACGGACGAACCCTCCGCTCGCCTCCGGGAAAACGACCTGATCCGCACCTTGCGCCCGCCCTTCAACCGCGCCGGCACATGGTCCCGCGCCGCGCTGTACGTCCGCCTCACCCTCGACGCACCGGGCCTCCTCCACGTCGAATGCACGCGCACGCCCGCCGAGGGCGACTTCGGGGCGTTCCGCCCCGGCGTCCGCCTCGCCTGCGCCGCGCTGGTTCGGCTGGCGTGGCGCCTTGCGAACCCAAGCGCGTCCTTGGCCGACATCCCCGGCCGCCTCCTCTCCCAAGTCGGCCCGTGGATGCTGCGCCACGATCCTCCATCACCATGGGCCGACGATCTCCTCGCCTTCTGGTCCGGGGACTCGCCCCGGTGGATCATGCGTTGCCTTCGCGAGTTGCCCCCGCCCACCGGCGCCTTCGACGACGCATGGACCACGTCCGACCTCGATCGCCTCGCGGCATTCTTCGAAAGCGGGCCCGCCCGGAACCGATGGCTCCAGTCTGCCGTCGGACTCCAACGGGCACGTCTCCTGCCCGAGGAACTGGATGACCTGCCCATCCTCGCCGGACGGCGTCCGGCTGCCGTCGCCTCGACTATGCCAGCACCGGCCGGATGACCTCGCCGTGGACGTCGGACAGGCGGAAGTCACGCCCGCCGAACCGGAACGTCAGGCGCTCGTGGTCGATCCCCAGGGCGTGCAACACCGTCGCCCACAGGTCCTGCACGGTGCAGACGTCCTGCACGGCATGGTAGCCCAGGTCGTCCGTCGCCCCGTGCACGACGCCACCACGGATGCCGCCGCCCGCCATCCACACGGTGAAGCCGTAGGGGTTGTGGTCGCGCCCGTCGGATCCCTGCGCAAAGGGCGTCCGGCCAAACTCCCCGGCCCACACGACCAACGTCTCGTCCAGCAAGCCCCGCGCCTTCAGGTCCCGAAGCAGCGCGGCGATGGGCTGGTCCACCTGGAACGCCATTTCCTCGTGGCCGACCTTCAGGCCGCCGTGCTGGTCCCACGGGTTTCCGGACTGGCCCACCTCGGCCGGGCGCGCCAAACAGGACAACTCCACGAACCGAACGCCACGCTCCACCAGGCGCCGCGCCAGGAGGCATTGGCGCGCGTACTCGGCCTTCTGCCGGTTCGACGAGTCGAGCCCGTACAGCCGCCGCGTCGCGTCGGTCTCGCCCCGCAGGTCCATGAGCCCGGGCACGGCGGACTGCATCCGGTAGGCGACCTCCTGGTTGAGGAGGGCGGACTCGACCTGCGCCGGATGCGCGAGCTGGTCGAGATGCCGCCGGTCCTGCGCCTCGACGAACGCCAGCCGACGGCGTTGCCGGGCGTCGGGCTCGCGCGGCTGGATGTTGGCCAGGGGCTCCGTGGCGGTGGGATCGATCAACGAGGCCTGGTGGATGGCCGGCAGGTAGCCGTTGCCATACAGGCTAACGCCGCCCAAGGGCATCCCGCCGCTCGCCAGCACCACGAAGCCGGGAAGGTCCTGGCACTCGGACCCCAGCCCGTAGCTCGTCCATGCGCCCGCGCTGGGATGGCCGGCCAATGTGAAGCCCGTGTGCAGGTGATAGTTCGCCTGCGCGTGCTCGTTCCCCTTGCTCGTCAGTGAGCGGATCACCGCCAGGTCGTCGGCCATCGTCGCGATGTGCGGGAACAACTCCGACACGTCGAGCCCGCTTTGCCCATGGCGCCGGAACGCCCATGGGCTGGCGAGGATGTTGCCGTTCTGGTTGAACATCGTCGGCCGTACCGGCACCGGCATCGGCTTGCCGTGGTCGCGCGCCAGCCGGGGCTTCGGGTCAAATGTGTCCACGTGGGACACGCCTCCGGACATGAAGCAGAAGATGACGCTGCGCGCCCGCGCCCGGAACGCCGGGGGCCGCGGCGCGAAGGGCAAGGGAGCCGCCCCCGCAGCCGCCCGTGCCCGATCCATCGCGGCCAGCCCCGCGAAGGCCGCGAGGCCAAACCCGTTCGAGCAACGGGCCAGCATGTCGCGTCGGCTCAGCAACCGGCCGCGCACCGTGGATGCATGGGGTTCAGTGGACATAGATGAATTCCTTCAGGCAAAAGAGCGATTGGGCCAGGTCCGCCCACGTTCCCACGTGCGCGTCGGCGTCGGCCACGGACCCGAGCCCGTGATCGTTCGCCAGCTCCTCCAAATGCCGGAGGGCCGCCGCCAGCTCGGCGTCGTCGCACGCGCGACCGAGGGCCGATGCAAGCATCGTGCGGACGCGCTCGGCGCGAGGCATTCGCGACGTCACGAGCCGTTCGGCCCAGCGCCGCGCCATCTCGCGCACGAACGGGTCGTTGAGCATCGCGAGGGACTGCGCCGGCACGTTGGTCACGTCGCGAGCACCGCGCGGGGTGGCGGGCTTGGGGGCATCGAACGCCTCGAGGAGCGGATGATGTGCATTGCGCCGGGTGCGTTGGTACACGCTGCGGCGTCGCTCGCCATCCAACGGCCCGGCCGGGCCGCCGCCCTCCGTCTTGCCCGTGTAGTACACGTTCACGCCCGGCCCGCCCATCCGCAGGTCGAGCTGGCCCGCCACGGCCAGCAATGCGTCGCGCACCGACTCGGCGTCGAGGCGCCGGACGCGCGCGTGGGAAAGCAGGTCGTTGCCAGGATCCAGCCGCGCGGCGGCGGACCCTTGGGCGGCGGAGCGCGAGAAGGCCTCGGAGGTCACCAGCAGCCGGACCGTCCGGTGAACGGACCATCCTTCCCGGACGAAGCGTGACGCCAACGCGTCGAGCAGCTCCGGATGCGTGGGCGGAACACCCAGCCGCCCAAAGTTGTCGGGCGTTGCCACCAGCCCGCGCCCGAAGACGTGATGCCAGATGCGGTTGACCATCACGCGCGCGAGCAGGGGATTGGACGGGTCGGTCAGGTCCCGGGCCAGCTCGGCCCTGCCCGAGCCCTCGGTGGCATAACGACGACCGCCCAGGGCGGACAGGTAGCCGCGCGGCACGATGGGCCCGGGCCGATGGGGGTCGCCCCGTTGATACAGGGGAAAGTCCTCGCCCGGCACCTCGTGCAGGCCCGGGGCGCGCCGGGGAACGGGGATGGCCGCCTCGATGCCGCGAAGTCTCCGGACGTCGGTGGCGACTTCAGGCAACGCTTCGAGCGTGGAGGGCAACGCTTCGGAACGAACCAGCGCGTCGAGAAAAGCGACGTCTTCGTCGTCGGCCTTGCCGTGCGCCCAGCGCTCGACGCAACCCAAGGCATGTGTTGCCAGCATCCGGGCCACGTCGCCGGCCGAGCCCGGGGCAGGTTGCGCCGCCAGCGCCCGCCACGGCCACGACGTCTCCCGCGGTGCCTCCGGCTGGTCATGGAACACCACCTCCGCCACCCCAAATCCCGCACGCCCCTCCGCATATGGACGTGGCCCGGCCCGAAAGCCTTGGCTCGCGAAGTCCTCGCTCGTCACCACCTCGATGTAGGCATGGGACCCCTTCCGGTAGGCGGTGTCCCAGCGCATCCAGCCGGGCGTCTCACGCCCCAGCCCCAGCGCCGGGTAGATGCCCCCATTCCCAATCGGGTAGCCCTCGATGACGACCCGCGCGTTCGCGTGGGTTCCCAGCCCGCGCACGCTGATGCTGTCGGTCGTGATCTGGAACCTCGGCGACATCAGCACGCCGGGCTCCTTGCGCGTCAGCGTGGACGACAGCACGCCGCCCGGGAGCAAGCCCGACACGACGCGATCCCCGATGGGCTCGACCACGAAGTCGCCGGGTGCGGCCGCGACGGCGGGCTTGCCGGGACCGCCCATGGACCATGATGCGGCCCCGGGACCGCGCAGGTTCCAAGCGGGGGTGAAGTTCGTCCGGTTGAACGCCTCGCGCGATGCCTGGTCGGCGGTGCGTTCGGACACCATGCGGTGCCACTCGGACTTCAGGCGCTCAGTCGGCACCGACCGCAGCCGCGCCCACGGATGCAGGGCGTGTGCCCCGTCCTTGCCCGCGTCCTCGAGGGCCTTCGCCCAAGCCTCGCGGACGGGTTCGGCGGCGCGCAGGCGTGCGATGCGTTCCTCGACGCGGGCCATCGTGGCCGTCCAAGCCTCGTGGCGGGCGCGTTCGTCGGCGGACATGGCGGCCATCAACGCCCCGGCTGGAATGGAGTCGAAGCCCGCCTGGAACGACGCCGCAACCTCCGCCGCCGACAACGCGCGCCCATGTAGCCTTGCTTCCTCGATTTCGCCCGAGATCGCCCCCACCCCCGGCGACAGGTGCCGACGGCCCAGCACCACGCGGTCCGAACCCGCGCGGTACCGATGCGCCGGGCCTGGCTGGTAGGCCGATCCATACGGGACGCCGTCTCGGTACACCGTGATCGTGCCGTCCTCGCCATGGGTGATGGCCATGTGGACGAGATCGCCCCGCTTGCGGGTCTCGGCCGGGCCGCCCACGTCCCGGGTGCGACGAAAGAAGTCGCTGCCGGCGATCCATCGCCCGGGGTCGCGCTCGCCGAACACGATGGAATCGAAGACGGCGCTGTCGGGCGTCTGCACCGTCACGACGCCGCCGCCACGTTGCGTGAGGTCGTCGAGGGCAACCCATGCCTCCAGGGTCTTGGCCACGAGGTCCGATGGCAGCGGCGCGGTCACGACATGGGCGTCGCCACCCTTCAGGTGCAGGCGCCCGTTCCGGACGATGGCTCCGGCCTCGGCCTTGCCGTGCATGGAGCCCACGTCGTCCCCGAGGCCGGACTCGAACGTCCAGCGCGCGAGCGGTTGCGGGACATCCGCCGGAGGCGCGGCCGCGCTGCTGGATTCCTTGGACTTGCGCCACGCGGCCCGGGCCGTGGCCTCGATCGCCTGGCGGGCCTGCTGCGCGGCGGAATGCTCCTGCTGCAACGACGCGATCTCGCGCCCCGTTTCCTCTTGCCGGAGCCAACGTGTCGCCAGCCCTTCGGCCGCCGTCCGCCAGGCGCGTCCGAGCCCCGTTCGAATCCGTTCCTTGGCCTCGCGGATGCCGGCGAGGGCGCCGTCGTTCGCGCCGGGCTCGTCCACGACCACCTGCCCGGGCCGCCCGCTCGCCAGGATGCCGTACCACGCATGGAAGTCGCGCTGGCTGATGGGGTCGAACTTGTGGTCATGGCAGCGCGCGCACGAGACGGTGAGCCCGAGGAACGCCTTCGACAGGACATCCACCTGGTTGTCCACGGCCTTCACTTGGTCGTCCAAGGCATCGACCGGAATGTAGCCCAGCTCGACCATGCGCAGGTGGGCGGTGCCCAGGGCGGACTCGTTCAGGCGTTGGACCGGGTCGATGCGCGGGGCGGGCAACAAGTCCCCGGCAACGTGCTCGCGCACGATCTGGTCGTAGGGCACGTCCTCGTTGAACGCGCGCACCAGGTAGTCGCGGTAGCGCCACGCCATGGGCAGCTCCGGGTCGCCCTGGCTGCCATGCGACTCGCAGTAGCGAACGACGTCCATCCAATGCCGGGCCCAGCGCTCGCCGAACCGGGGCGACGCGAGCATCCGGTCCACCACGCGATCCAAGGCGTCCGGCGCGTCATCGGCCACGAACGCTGCCGTGTCTCCCGGCGAGGGGGGCAACCCGTGCAGCACGAAGCTCAGGCGGCGCAGGATGGCTGCGCGCGGGGCGGGCGGGGCGGGGGATAGCCCCTTCGCCGCCATGGCCGCGTCGAGGAAGCGGTCCACAAGGTGGGCGGAGCCGTCTCGTGAAACGGGAGGCAACGCGGGCGCGACAACGGGGCGCAGGCTCCAAAGGTCGGTGGAGGAAGCCGGGACGGCGGGCGCGGGAGGCACGCTGCCGGGCGGATGCGGCGACGGGGCGACGGGAAGTCCGGCCGCGGTTGCGGTCGCCTGCCCTGCATGGATCAAGCCGGCGCACAGCACGGCCATGACGAGTCCCGTCGGGAGGCCCCACGGCAGGGGAATCGCCTTGGAGTGGACCATGGCCTCGATGCTGAGGGCAGAAGGCGTCGCTTGGCCAGCGGGCACATGGGCGAATGAGGGTGCTGTGACGGAAGCACCCGGCACCCCGTGCTTCATTCCCTGGCATCCATTCCCCGTGCCACGTCATGCGTTGGATGGGGGCGGCTTCGGCCTGCAACAACGACGCAGGGGCTGCCTCAGACGCATCCATCGGTGTGTTGAAGTCGGCGCATGAAAGCCCCTTGCCTAACCCAAGATCATGGGTAGATACCCAGCCTTCCATCATGAAAAAACCACGTATCCTGCCCCTGCTTATTGCAGGTTTGGGTTTCGTTCCTGCGGCGACCCAGGCCCAACCCGTCGAGGCGAGCGTCGCTGGCCTTTCCGCCCGCACGCCCACCCTGTACGTCAACCAGGACCACAACAACAACACCACGTCCTCCCTCGGCGTCGCCATCACGTCGGACCAGGACGTCGTCGTCGGCTTCGAGGACGACCACAACCCCGGCACCGTCATCCGGCATTGGGCCGCCGCCTGGACCCTCTTCAACCGTGACGGCACCCGGTTGACTCCCGATGCCCCCGTCGCGAGCACCAACCCCGAGCTCGCCTCCCAGCCCCCCACCTCCATTACCACCTACTACCGCGCCTTCTTCCGCGCCGACGGTTCGCCCACCCCCGCCCGCACCGCATGGGGCCCCAAGGTCAAGTCCAACCCCTTCGGCCCCGGCTTCGGCATGGGGGCCACCGCCTACGCCGTCCGTGACCCCGTCAGCGCCACCGGCTTCAACGGCCCTGGCAACGAGATCACCCACCTGTTCCCCATCAACTTCGACGCCAGCCTCAACGGCCAGGGCCTTCGCGTCGGCGGCGCCTTCGCCCCCGTCCAGCTCATCAACAACAACGGCACCTCCGCCGCGCTGACCCTCGCCGGCGGCTCCGAGGCCAACTACGCCCCCGAGGGTGGCGTCCGCATCGCCGACTGGCATTACCTCGCCAACGGCAACGTCGTCATCGTCAACGAGTCCCGCCAGGCCGCGGACCGCGCCCTGACAGGGCAGGAGACCGGCAACGTCGTCACCTACCGCGTCCTCAAGCCCTCCGGCGAGGAGGTCAAGGGCTGGACGGCCGTCTCCTCCGCGCCCGGGCCTTCCGACATGTGGCATGGCGTCGCCGTGACCGGCAACGGCTTCGCCATCCGCTGGGGCTTCAACGGTGGATCCGGCCAACGCACCACCCTGCGCTTCTTCGACAACAACGGAAACCCCGTCTCCCAGAACGTGGACCTGGCCGAGTCCACCGGCATCGCCGAGGCGGCGGCCGGCGGGCGCGGCGACGGCGCCGGGTTCCAGGGCAACGGATCCGATGCCTACGTCTATGCCGCCACCTCCGGCGGCCGTCTCCAGGTCACGGTCCTCAATGCCAATGGCACCCTTCGCTGGTCCCGCCATGTGGCCGACGAAGCGGACGAGAACCCGCCGGCCACCGACCGGGTGGACGCGGCCATCGCGCCGGATGGACGCGTGATCGTGGTGTTTGACGCCGCCAACCAGTATCCCGAGGCCCCCGGTTCCGGCCGGGTCATCCTCGGCAGGATGTTCAGCGCCACCGGGAGCGCCATCGGACCGATCTTCCGCGTCAGCGAGAAGGAGGGTGAGTTCCCGCCCAACGCCTTGGGCCTTTCCCGTCATCCCCGCGTGGCGTGGCGCAACGGCCTCATTGCCGTCGTCTGGGAATCGCGCGGCAACAGCGACGTCACCCCCAACAACATCGCCGCCCTCCGCATCTTCAATGCCCCCAAGGCTCCGATCTCGGAGCCTCGCGTCGGCCTTTCCGCCCGCACGCCCACCCTGTACGTCAACCAGGACCACAACAACAACACCACGTCCTCCCTCGGCGTCGCCATCACGTCGGACCAGGACGTCGTCGTCGGCTTCGAGGACGACCACAACCCCGGCACCGTCATCCGGCATTGGGCCGCCGCCTGGACCCTCTTCAACCGTGACGGCACCCGGTTGACTCCCGATGCCCCCGTCGCGAGCACCAACCCCGAGCTCGCCTCCCAGCCCCCCACCTCCATTACCACCTACTACCGCGCCTTCTTCCGCGCCGACGGTTCGCCCACCCCCGCCCGCACCGCATGGGGCCCCAAGGTCAAGTCCAACCCCTTCGGCCCCGGCTTCGGCATGGGGGCCACCGCCTACGCCGTCCGTGACCCCGTCAGCGCCACCGGCTTCAACGGCCCTGGCAACGAGATCACCCACCTGTTCCCCATCAACTTCGACGCCAGCCTCAACGGCCAGGGCCTTCGCGTCGGCGGCGCCTTCGCCCCCGTCCAGCTCATCAACAACAACGGCACCTCCGCCGCGCTGACCCTCGCCGGCGGCTCCGAGGCCAACTACGCCCCCGAGGGTGGCGTCCGCATCGCCGACTGGCATTACCTCGCCAACGGCAACGTCGTCATCGTCAACGAGTCCCGCCAGGCCGCGGACCGCGCCCTGACAGGGCAGGAGACCGGCAACGTCGTCACCTACCGCGTCCTCAAGCCCTCCGGCGAGGAGGTCAAGGGCTGGACGGCCGTCTCCTCCGCGCCCGGGCCTTCCGACATGTGGCATGGCGTCGCCGTGACCGGCAACGGCTTCGCCATCCGCTGGGGCTTCAACGGTGGATCCGGCCAACGCACCACCCTGCGCTTCTTCGACAACAACGGAAACCCCGTCTCCCAGAACGTGGACCTGGCCGAGTCCACCGGCATCGCCGAGGCGGCGGCCGGCGGGCGCGGCGACGGCGCCGGGTTCCAGGGCAACGGATCCGATGCCTACGTCTATGCCGCCACCTCCGGCGGCCGTCTCCAGGTCACGGTCCTCAATGCCAATGGCACCCTTCGCTGGTCCCGCCATGTGGCCGACGAAGCGGACGAGAACCCGCCGGCCACCGACCGGGTGGACGCGGCCATCGCGCCGGATGGACGCGTGATCGTGGTGTTTGACGCCGCCAACCAGTATCCCGAGGCCCCCGGTTCCGGCCGGGTCATCCTCGGCAGGATGTTCAGCGCCACCGGGAGCGCCATCGGACCGATCTTCCGCGTCAGCGAGAAGGAGGGTGAGTTCCCGCCCAACGCCTTGGGCCTTTCCCGTCATCCCCGCGTGGCGTGGCGCAACGGCCTCATTGCCGTCGTCTGGGAATCGCGCGGCAACAGCGACGTCACCCCCAACAACATCGCCGCCCTCCGCATCTTCAACACGGAGCCGTCCGCCTTGCCTCAACCCATCACGCTGGAGGCGCCGAGCCTTAGCCAAGGCAGCCTGTCGATCACGTGGTCGGGAGGAACCCCGCCGTTCACCGTGCAACGTCGAGCCAGCCTCGGCGCCGCATGGACGGACGCCGCCACCAACCTGGTCAACCGCGCGTTTTCGACGCCCGCGAACGCCAACGAGTCCTACTTCCGGGTGGTGGACGGGCGTTAGACCGAGGCCTTGTTGTTACACCCCTACCACTCCGGGTGCACGGGCCGATGGCCACCTGGCCATCGGCCTTTTGTCTCCTCGATCCCCGCCTCACGACGTTGCCGCGGAGCAGGTAGCAAGACCGTCTCGGTCCTGCCTGATGCCGCCCCCGCCGCGTGGAGGCCCTTATGTCTAGGTCACCGCCACCCTCTAACTTTGCCTGGTGGGGCGAGTGAGAGCGTTGTGCTCATCCTATGGACGCCACTTGGGCATGCGGTAGGCCGCGTACCCCATGCGCGTTAACCGGACGTCCTTATTGTGCCCAGCCCGTTTGGAAGGCTCAGGCCATGGCACACGACGCGTTGCCCAACGAATGGGACATCCTCGCCTCCTGGCTCCCCGACAACCTCGAGCACCTCGCCTGGGAACACCGATTCATCCGGCGGGCACGGGGGCTCTAGGACCCGGGCCTGTGGCTGCGCTGGTTCCTCATGCATGTCGCGGGCGGGCTTTCCCTCCAGCAGACCGTCGCGCGCGCCGCCGAACTCGACCTCGCCCACGTCAGCAGCGTCGCCCTCTTCAAGCGGCTGCGGTGCGCCGAGTCCTGGCTGCGCTCCCTCACCGGCCACCTGTTGCAGGAGCAGCGCACGATGCTCGGCCCATGGGCCGTCCGGTGGCCGGAGGGCGTCCGCGTCATCGACGCCACCGAGGTGGTCGAGCCTGGGGTCAAGGGCGGCCGCTGGCGCATCCACTACACCCTTCGGTTGCCCGAGGTGGCCTGCGATCACTACGCGCTGACCGACTCCGGCGGCGGCGAGAAGCTCGGGCGCTTTGCCTTCAAGCCCGAGGGAGTCGGGCTTGGCAAGGACAAGGCCAGCGATGGGGTTATGGACCCAGTCGGGCCGCGACGCCTTGGGGAGGGGTGGGCGCTTGGGCTGGATGAACGCCCAATGGGGCTGCCAGGGCGCGCCCTGCTCGATCCAACGCTTCAAGGTGTCGCGCCGGTGTGGCTTCAACTCCTTGTGGGAGGCGGGCGGCGGCATGACGTCGTCGGGGTCCTGGGTGGTGATGCGAGCCCACACGGCGGATGGGTCGGGCTTGCCAGGGGTGACGACGCGCCCCTCGTTCTTGGTGGGTCATGGAGGCCCTCCCTGGTGTCGAGGCGGAGGCCAGCCTTGCGGGCGTTGTCTTCGGGGCTGTGGCAGGAAGGCGGTTGTCCGAGCGGATGGACCGAATGTCGCGGTTGCATGGGAGGGAAGGCGCGGTGGAAGAGGCTCCGACTGCGGCGATGGCGGCCGTCGTGACGAGGCATCGGCCAAGACGAAACCACCCGTTCATGGTCAGCTCACGGGCAACGGAACGGTGCGCCAGGTTGTGTCGGATGCCTCCCCGGCGTCATGCGTTGGCTTTACACCTCGGTAGCCTCGTCCTGCGCCCGGGTGGGCGGCCGTTGGGACGACTTGCCACCCGTGGGCCTCGTGACGCTTCATGGGTCCATGACCGCGCGGGGCAAGAGATCAGGGATCCGGGGCTTCACCTTGATCGAGCTGCTGGTGGTGATTGCGATCATTGCGATCCTGGCCGGGATGCTGTTGCCGGCGTTGGGCAAGGCGCGGGAAAAGGCGCGCGGGATGAAGTGCCTGGGCAACGGTCGCCAGATCGGGCTGGCGTTCCTGATGTATGCGGAGGACCACCGCGACTGCATGGTGCCCCTGGAGGTGCTCGGCGTGCCGCCTGCCGGGGCGTTCGTCCCGGGCGGCTCGACGACGTGGTGGCCGGACCTGCTCCGCCGTTACTTCCCCGCGAAGAACGGCGTCGATTGCCCGTCCGTCACGGGGACGAACCAGTCCGGCATCGTGCAGGGAAAGCCTTCGTCCACGGGCGCCGGGCGCTTCGGCATCGGCATGAACCACATCGAGTTCAGCTACTCCCCGTGGGCCGGCGAACGCATCGGCTCGCTCAAGCTGTCGTCCGTCCGCAACCCGTCCGAGTCGGTCGTGTTCGGCGACGCGGGCCTGGTTCGCAATGCGCTGGAGAAGGACCCGGACCAGTGGGCGGAGGTGAAGGGCGCGCAGTTGTTGTACTTCCTGACGCCGAGCCACCCGGACTACGCGTCGAACAACCCCTACCGCGTGGTGGGCCGGCACCTGCGGCGAGCCAACACGACGTGGGCCGACGGCCACGCCGAGCCGACCCGGGTTTCGAGGCTGGGCTTTCAGTTCTTCCCGGGCAGGACCGAGTCCGGCGAGGTGGCGCGCGGCGACGCCATCGTGGGCGTGGGCAACAATCGTTGGGACCCGCGGTGGTTGTGGGACAGGGAGTGAGCGGGGGGCGGGGAGCGGGAAGCGGGGGGCGGGGAAAAGGTGCGAGGACCGAACTGACTGGGGTAACCGAGTTGACTGGATGAGGGGTGAGCGGCTGGACAACGCCTCCCGCCTCCCGCCACTGCCCCGCCTTCACCCTCGACTTCGGCGTGCACCCGGAGTGCTGCGGCCCGCCAATTCCGGCTTGGCATCGGGGCGTTCGACGGGATGAATCACGGCGTTTCCCGTGGACGCATCGCCCCCAAGGACAGGCTGGTTGTCGCCGGACGCCATCGTGGCGGGGCCGGGGTTCTCGCGTTGGCTGGTGCCGCCTGCCGCGATGGCGGTGCACCTGTGCATCGGGCAGGTCTATGGGTTCAGCGTGTTCAACCAACCGCTGACGCGGCTGGTGGGCATCGCGCAGTCGAAGGCCGGGGTGGACTGGACGTTGCCGCAGGTGGGCTGGATCTACTCGATCGCGCTGACGGTGCTGGGGTTGTCGGCGGCGACGTTTGGGAAGTGGGTGGACCGTCGCGGCCCGAGGTGCGCGATGCTGGCGAGCGCGGCGTGCTTCTGCGGCGGGTTGATGGTGTCGGCGCTGGGCGTTCACCTGCACTTGCTGTGGTTGATTTTCCTCGGGTACGGCGTGCTGGGCGGGATCGGCCTGGGGCTGGGCTATATCGCGCCGGTGTCCACGCTGATGAAGTGGTTCCCGGACCGGCCGGGGCTGGCGACGGGGCTGGCGATCATGGGCTTTGGGGGCGGGGCCCTGGTGGGCGCGCCGTTGGGACAGGAGCTGATGGCGCGGTTCCAGTCACCGACGTCGATGGGGGTGACGGAGGCGTTGGTGGCGATGGCCGGGATCTATGCGTGCTTCATGGTGTTTGGGGGCGTGACGGTGCGGGTGCCGTCGGCGGGTTGGCGGCCGGAAGGATGGGAGCCGCGCGCGGGTGCCACGGGCGGACCCCTCGCGGCGGGCGGGGCGGGGCAGGGGATGGCGGTGGGCGTGGACCGGGCGTGGAAGACGGGGGCGTTCTGGCTGTTGTGGGCGGTGTTGGCGCTGAACGTGACGGCGGGCATTGGCATCCTGGGGCAGGCGTCGGTGATGTGCCAGGACATGCTGGGCGTGAACGCCACGGTGGGGGCGGGCTTCGCGGGGTTGCTGTCGATCTTCAACATGGGGGGACGGTTCGCGTGGTCGTCGTTGTCGGACCGCACGGGCCGGCGAGCGATCTACGCGGTGTACTTCCTGCTGGGTGCGTTGCTGTACGCGGCGCTGCCGTGGGCACCGAAGTGGGGCGGGCAACGGCTGTTCGTGGGGGTGGCGGCGGTGATCATCTCCATGTACGGCGGCGGGTTCGCGACGATCCCGGCGTACTTGCGCGACATCTTTGGCACGCACCAGGTGGGGGCGATCCATGGCCGTTTGATCACGGCGTGGTCGCTTGCGGCGCTGCTGGGGCCGCAGTTGGTCAACTACATGTCGGAGGCCCGCAAGAAGGCGGGCGTTCCGGCCGCCGAGGCGTATGGGCCGACGTTGTACCTGATGTCGGGCCTGCTGGTGGTGGGGTGCGTGTGCAACCTGCTGGTCCGGCCTTTGGACCCCGCCCGTTTTCCCTCGGCCAAGCCATGAAGACGCTGCGCATCCTCGCCGCATGGCTGCTGGTCGCCGTCCCCCTCGGCTGGGGCGTCGCCCGCTCGGTCCAAAAGGCGCTTCCACTCCTTTCAGCAACCCAACACCCTGCCCCCGTTCACACGTCATCACCGAAGCCATGAAGACCCCCATCGTCTCGTCGATCCTCGCGTGCGTGGCCGCCGCGTCCGTTTCGGCCGCGCCCACCCACAACACCGCAACCCCCGGCGGGCGCCTGCCCAAGGCGCCCAAGGTCGCCCTCGTCCAGGTGGCCAAGGACTTCGTGGACCCCGTCCGCGTGGCCGTGGCCCCGGACGGCTCGGGCCGCCTCTTCGTGTGCGAGCGCCCTGGCGTCGTGCGCATCGTCAAGGACGGCAAGGTCCTGCCGAAGCCGTTCATGGACATCCACGACACCGTCGTGAGCTCGTTCCTGGAGCAAGGGCTCTACGACCTGGAGTTCCACCCGAAGTTCAAGGAGAACGGGAAGTTCTACGTCCACTACTCCGACATGTGGTTCAACGGCGCCTCGTTCATCGTCGAGTACAAGGCCTCCGCCTCCAACCCCGACCGCGCCGACATGGAGTCCGCCCGCGTCGTGATGCAGATCAACCGCCCCTACGCCAACCACAACGGCGGCGAGATCGCCTTCGGGCCGGATGGCTACCTGTACATCGGCAGCGGCGACGGCGGCTGGGAGGGCGACGTGCTCGGCGCCGGCCAGGACCTCTCCTCCTACCTCGGCAAGATGCTCCGCATCGACGTGGACCATCCCTCGTCCGACCGCGGCTACGCGATTCCCAAGGACAACCCGTTCCTGACGCCCCTCATGCAGATGAAGCTCTTCGGCGTCACCGAGGAGGCCTTCAACAAGATCCATCCCAACGCCCGCCCCGAGATCTGGTCCTACGGCCTGCGCAACCCGTGGTCGTTCCAGTTCGATGCCAAGACGGGCGACCTCTACATCGCCGACATCGGGCAGAACCACTTTGAGGAGCTGGACTTCCAGCCGGCCGGCAAGGGCGGGCTCAACTACGGGTGGAAGTTCATGTGCGGCACGCATCCGTTCCCGCTGCCCATCGATGCGGCCGGCAAGCCCATCCTCGAGGCCGTCAAGGACGCCCCGCGCGTCGGCGAGATGCCCATCGCCGAGTACAGCCACGTGGACCAAGGCAACTGCATCATCGGGTTCGGCATCTATCGCGGCACCCGTTACCCGTCGCTCGAAGGCATCTACTTCGTGGGCGACTGGGGTTCCGGAAAGCTCTGGGGCGTCGCCCGTGACGGCCAAAACAAGTGGCAGATGCAGGAGTTGCTCGACACCAAGCTCATGTTCACCGGCGGCGGCCAGGCGCCCGACGGCACCATTTACCTCACCAACGCCCACGCCAACTACGGCGGCCCGGCCGACCCCGCCAAGAACGACCGCGGCGCCCTCTGGCAACTCGTCCCCGCCGACCAAGTCCCCGCAGGCGCCGTCACCGCGCCCCTGGAGCAACCCTGACCCGCACGCAACGCTGGCGGGCCCGGGCGTCCCCCTCTGCCCGGGCCCGCCCGCCCTTCCCCCATTCGCCATTCGCCATTCGCCGCCCCCTGCTTCCCGCTTTTCACCCATGTCCCGCCTCCCCGTCCTCCTCGCTCTCTCCGCGTCCCTCGCCGTCCTCGGCCAAGGCACGGACGCGCATCACGATCACCCGGCCCCGCCCCCGGCAGCCGACAGCGGCCCGCCCAAGCCCGAGCACTTCCTTCGCATGGGCGACGACGGCAAGTTGGTGAAGCTGGTGTTGGTGTCTGCGTGGAACGGCGCGAACTACGGGATGAACTTCGACGGGTTCGCCAAGGGCGGCGCGAAGCTCACGGTGCCGCTGGGCGCGGAGGTGGAGGTCACGTTCACGAATCGCAGCCCGGTGCCCCACTCGGTGATCGTCGTCGAACGCCCCATGGTGCGGCGCTTGCAAATGGGCGATCCCGCCTTCGAGGGAGCCTCCACGCCCAACCCGGTGAAGGGCACCACCGGGAGCAAGGGCGAGGTCTTCAAGTTCAAGGCCTCCGAGGCCGGCGACTACGCCTTCGCGTGCGGCTTCCCGTCCCATGCCGCCAACGGCCACTGGATCGCCCTGGAGGTGAGCGCGTCGGCGACGGTGCCTTCGTTGCAGTTTGGGACGGAGGCGGCCTACACCCCCAAGGGCGGGAAACCGTGAGGAGGATCCCATGAGCCCCATCAGCCCCATAGGCCCCATACGTCCGCTCGGTTGCCTCGTCCTAGCGCTCGCCTGTTCCCTGGCCGCCCACGCCGCCGACAAGGCCAAGCTGGACCTCTCCAAGATCCCGTTGCCCGTGCCGCGCAAGGTGGACTTCACGGCCGACGTCTATCCCATCTTCAAGGAGTCCTGCCTCTCGTGCCATGGCCCGGAGAAGCAGAAGGGCAAGTACCGCATGGATACCAAGGAGGGGGCCTTCAAGGTGACCGAGGACCACGGCCCCGCGATCCGGGCGGGCAAGAGCGAGCAAAGCGCGATCATCCACATGGTTTGTGGCCTGATCGACGAGATGCTCATGCCGCCGCCCTCGGACAAGCCCGGCCAGTCCGAGAAGCTCACGGCCACGCAGGTGGGCATCCTCCGCGCATGGATCGACCAAGGGGCCGAGTGGCCCGAAGGCCCCATCCGCGACGTCGTCAAGCCGGTCACGTTCGCGGCCGACATCGGCCCCTTGTTCCAGGCGTCGTGTGGTTCCTGCCATGCGGGCACCGGGGCCAAGGGCGGGTTCTCCATCGAGACCGCCGCCGCCGTGCTCAAGGGCGGTTCGAACTACGGCGCCGTCGTCACCGCCTCCAACCCGGCCAAGAGTTCCCTGCTCACGATTGTCGAGGGCAAGGACGAGGACCTGCCGCAGCCGGAGAAGCACACGCTTCAGCCCAAGCAGGTGAAGCTCGTCCGCACCTGGATCGAGCAAGGGGCCAAGTGAACGCCGCCCCCGCATCCGCCCCCACGCTGCACCGGCTCGCGTGGCTGACCGTCGCGCTCCTCGCACCGGTCGCCCTCCTCAACTACCTCGACCGCCAGCTCCTGGCGGCCATGAAGTCGTCCGTGATGGGCGACATCCCGGACATCCGGACCGATGGCAACTGGGGCCGGATGCTGGGCCAGTTCAAGTGGGTGTACGCCTTGCTGAGCCCCGTGGGCGGATGGATTGCCGACCGCGTGGGCCGGCGCCTGACGATCTGCGCGAGCCTGGCGGCGTGGTCGGTGGTGACGTGGTGGACGGGGCACGTGACGCGGTTCGAGGACCTGCTCTGGGCGCGGTCGTTGATGGGCTTCAGCGAGGCGTTCTACATCCCGGCCGCGTTGGCCTTGATCGCCGACTACCACCCCGGCCCGACGCGCTCGCGCGCCGTGAGCGTGCACCAGATGGGCATCTATCTGGGCGTCATCATCGGGAGCTTCGCGGGCTATGCAGCCGACAGCCCGGACGTGGGATGGCGCCGGACGTTCGACCTGTGCGGGCTGGCGGGCGTGCTGGTGTCGATCCCGTTGTTCTTCCTGTTGCGCGACCCGCCGCGCCCGGTGGATGCGCCGCGGCCGTCGCCGTGGGGCGCGATGGGAACGTTGCTGGGCACGCCGTCGTTCGTGCTGCTGGTGCTGTACTTCACGTTGCCGGCGTTGGCCGGGTGGGTGGTACGGGACTGGATGCCGGCCATTCTGAAGACGGAGTTCCAGATCGGGCAGGGCAAGGCGGGCGTGTCGGCCACGTTGTACTGGCAATGCGCCGCGATCGTGGGCGCGCTGTTGGGCGGATGGCTGGCCGACCGGCGCATGCGGGACACGCCCCGGGGGCGAATCCATGTCAGCGCCCTGGGGATGGTCCTGATCATCCCGGCGATGTTCGGCGTGGGCTACTCGCCGCAGACGGGGCAGCTCTGGGTGGCGATCGCGTTCCTCGCCTTGTTCGGTTTGGGCTGGGGCTTCTTCGACGCGAACAACATGCCCATCCTGTGCCAGGTGGCGCGCCCGGAGCACCGGGCCACGGGATACGGCTTGATGAACCTGGTGAGCATCAGTTGCGGCGGGCTGGCCGACTGGGGCTTTGGCATCATGCGCGACCGCAACCTGCCGCTGGCCATGATCTTCTCCGTGTTTGCCGCCGCCGCCGTGGTGTCGGTGGTGCTGGTCCTGCTCATCCGGCCGGCTGACTTCGGCGAGGGACGCCGATAGAATGCCGGCAGCGCATGACTCCCTCGCCTTCCTTGCATGGGCTGGTGGCCGCCGTCCACACGCCCTTCCATCCCGACGGCTCGCTGCGGTTGCAGGCCGTGGAGGCCCAGGCCGCCCACTTGGTTCGCAATGGGGTGGGCGTTGCCTTCATCGGTGGAAGCACCGGCGAGAGTGCGTCGTTGACGTTGCAGGAACGGCTGGACCTGGCGCGGCGTTGGTTCGAGGTGGTGCGGGGCACGTCCCTGCGCGTCGTGGTGCACGTGGGCGGCAACTGCCTGGAGGATGCCCGCGCGCTGGCCGCGCAGGCGGGGCAACTGGGCGCCGCTGCCATCTCCGCGCTCGCCCCGTCCTACTTCAAGCCCCGCTCGGTGGACGTGCTCGTGGAATGCTGCGCCCACATCGCCGCCGCCGCGCCCGCTACGCCCTTCTACTACTACGACATCCCCGCGCTCACGGGCATCCACCTGTCTTCGTCGGAGTTCCTCCAGCGTGCCCCCGGCCGCATCCCGACCTTGGTCGGGCTGAAGTACACGAACCCGGACCTGATGACGTACCAGCAATGCCTGCGGACGGGGATGGACGTGCCGTTTGGGATGGATGAACACCTGCTGGGTGCGCTGGCGATGGGGGCGCGCAGCGCGGTGGGCAGCGGGTTCAACTTCGCCGCGCCCATCTACCAACGGCTCCTCGCGGCGTTTGCGCGTGGCGACCTGGAGTCCGCGCGCGTCGAGCAGTTCCGCGGCACGGAGGTCATCCGGGTATTGGCCAAGCGCGGCTACATGGGGTCGGCCAAGGCGCTCATGGGCATGTTGGGCGTCGAGGTGGGCCCGTCGCGCCTCCCCAACCCGGCGTTGTCCGCCGAGGAATCCCGCGCGCTGCGGGGCGACCTGGAGGGCCTCGGCTTCTTCGATTGGATCGCATGAGCCTCGTTGCCACGCCCGAGGACCGCGACGCGCTGGGGGCGTTCTACCGGCGCACGCTGCTGGACGACGTGATCCCGTTCTGGCTCCGGCACGGGCTCGACCGCGAGCATGGCGGGATGCTGACGTGCCTCGACCGGGACGGGTCGTTGCTGGACACGGACAAGAGCATCTGGTTCCAGGGCCGGGCGGGATGGATGCTTGCGACGCTGTGGCGGACGGTGGAACGGCGGGACGAATGGCTGGAGGCGGCGCGTTCGTGCGTGGAGTTCCTGAGGCGGCATGGCCAGGGGCCGGACGGGAAGATGTGGTTCAGCGTGACGCGCGACGGTCGGCCGCTGCGGATGCGCCGGTACGTTTACAGCGAGGCGTTCGCGGCGATTGCCTTTGCGGCCTGGGCCCGGGCCACGGGCGACGGCCGGGCGGCCGAGGAGGCGCGGCGGGCATTCGAGACGTACCTTCGATACTCGTTCGAGCCTGGCGTGATGACGCCGAAATTCGAGGCCACGCGGCCGTCGAAGGGGTTGGGGCCGCTCATGATTGGAATTGTGACGGCGCAGGAGCTGCGGGAACACCTCGGGGACGCGCCCGTGAACGGTCGGACGCCGACCGAATGGATTGATGGATTCATCGCGGAGATCGAGCGCGACTTTTTGAAGCGGGAGCATCGGGCGTTGATGGAGACGGTGGCCCTGGACGGATCGGTCCTGGACCACATCGACGGGCGGACGTTGAACCCGGGCCATGCAATCGAGTGCGCATGGTTCGTGTTGCAGGAGGCGCGGGTGCGGGGGGACGCGCGGATGGCGGCGTTGGGGGTGGAGATCCTGGACGGGATGTGGGAGCGGGGCTGGGATCCGGTTCATGGCGGGCTGCTGTACTTCACGGACTTGATGGGGCGGCCGGTGCAGGAGTATTGGCATGACATGAAGTTTTGGTGGCCGCACTGCGAGGCGGTCGTCGCGACGTTGATGGCGTGGCGGATGACGGGCGAGGCGCGCCATGCGACGCGGCACCGGTTGGTGCACGAGTGGAGCTTCCGGCATTTCCGGGACCCGTTGCATGGCGAGTGGTTTGGGTACCTGCATCGGGACGGCAGCGTGAGCCAAGGGGCCAAGGGCAACCTGTTCAAGGGGCCGTTCCACCTCCCCCGGATGCTTTGGATGGGGATGAGGTGCGTGGAGGGGCGATGACCGGGGCAATGGTGACGCCCGGGGCGGGCTTGTGGGAGGGTTGAAGGGTGGCACGGGGAGGGTTTACTGGGCGCCGTGCGGCGGGATGACGCTTTGGGTGGTGGGGCTTGGGGCATGCAGGGAAACACGGGGGCGCGAGGAGTGGAGTCATGATGAATCTGGATCGACGGCGACAGGCTGGGGTGGTCATGAGGGGTCTGGCTGCGGCGAAGGCACTGATTCTGCGTTCGTGGCTGGCTCGCGTGGCGCTGGTTGTCGGCGGGGCGGCCTTGGCGGCCGGGCTCTTTACGGTTTCGCTGGCCAAGGTGTGGCGGGTGACGCCGCCCGGCGTGTCGCCTGCCCACCGGGTCAGCATCTTGGACATGATGCAAAGCAAGATGCTGTTGCGACGGGCGCGGAGGGAGTCGGCGGCGGGGAACTACCGGGCGGCCTTTCATGCGTGGCGTGCCGCGGCGGCGAACCAGCCCGCGAGCCTGGAGGTCCTTCGGACGTGGTTGTCCGCGGCGGGGCAGGCCGAGGAGCGAGTGTTGGGGGAGGTTGGGATTCCCCTCCGGGAGGCGTACTGGCTGCTGCGGTTGTCGGGGACCAACGTGGCGGACTTGGAGCTGACGCTTCGGCTGCTGGACCGGGCGGAGCAGTCGGCGGAGGTGTTGAGGTTGGGGGGGGCCTACGAGGAGGGCCTGAGTCCTGCGGGCGCGGGTTGCATGGCCAAGGCGGCGTTCGATGAGGGGAACATGCGCTTGTTTGACCGGCTGTGGTCCCGGCACGCCGAAGCCTTTGCAGGGGAGAAGGAGCTGGCGTTGAGACGCGAGGCATGGAAGGCGCACTGGGGTCCCGCCTCCGGGGCCGCCGAAGGGATGTCGCGGCTGGCGGCGGCACAGACGGAGCGCAAGTGGAGGCACCTTGCGTTGGTGCTGGGGAGGCGGGTGGCGGCGGCGCGTGCAGACCTGGTCGAGCAGGAGCGGTTGTTGATGCTGGAGATCAACGATGGGACGGCGGGCGTGCCGGAACATGCGGAGCACTGGTTGCTGGTGGCAAACCGCGGACGAAGGAACGAGGCGGTGCGATTGGCGAGGGAGGCGTGGCCGGCGCTCGACATCCGCAATCCGGGTCAAGCCGCCATGGTGGGGCAGGCGTTGCTGTCGCTGGGCATGATGGACGACGCGGTGGCCTTCTTTCGCGGTGGAAAGGTGGCGCAGTACCGGGACGTGCCCCTGTGGATGCTGCACGGCGAGGCGCTGTATGCCTTGCGGGCATGGGGCGACCTCCGCGAGTTGGGCATTGAGATGGCAAGGTTGTTTGGGGGTGCCCCCCGTGCGGACGTGATTTCCCAAGCATGGCAGGCGGTGGCGGAGGCGAAGCTCAAGCACAGGGAGGCCGCCTTGGTAGCGGCCGGCAGGGTCAAGGCCGCGTCCGTTGACGATGCTCGGCTTGCGGTGCGCCTGGCCGAATTGCTGGACGAGGCGGGGCTGTCCCATGCGGCCTTGGCATTGCTCCGAGGGGTCGAGGCCGCCAAGTCGGACTCCATTGCGTACTGGTCGCAACGGTTCCTTGCCGCCGCGTGGGCGTCCGACGTGGACGACATGCTGGAGAGCAGCCGCCGGGCGCTGGCCTTGGCCCCGAAAGACCCGCGCGCGGCAAACAACCGCGCGGCGGCCCTCATCTTCGCGCGTCGTTCGCTGGCGGAGGCGGTTCAGTTGACGTTCGAAAACGTGGCCCGCTTTCCCGCCAACAAGACGTATGCGCTCAACCACTCCATGGCGTTGATTGACAACGACCGCCTCGCGGAGGCGAGGCGGGTCCTGTCGGGCATCCCCGAAGGAACGGCGACGGACCGGTTGGAGGCCAATCGCCGGCTGGCCTGGGTGCTTTTGGTGGCCCGGGAAGGGAACAAGGCGGAGGCCCTGGAGCGGGCCGGGGCGATTGATCGCTCTCAGTTGGCCCCATTGCAGGCGGCGCGGCTGGACGATCTCGTGAGGAAGCTGAGGCGGGGCTAGGAATTTCCGCTTCGGCCGCAGGCTGGCGTTGCTCCGGGGCGCCGTCCGTGGCCGGAACGAGCCTTGAAACTTGGGGCCGGAGTCTTCAGAACGGTGCCGACGTTGCGGGGCATGGCCCGGCGATGCCACGAATGGGAACCAAGGTTATCAAGAAGAAGGGCATGGACGTGGAGCAGGTGGCGACCGGCGTGACGCCCCCCCCGCCCAGCATCAGCCCCGCGTTTCCGCAAAAGCCCCGCCTGACGGGCAAGAGCAAGAAGCGCGATATCCCCGAGGGGCTCTGGTCCAAGTGTCCCAGGTGCGAGTCGCTCATCTACGACCGTGAGCTGGACGACAACCTCAAGGTCTGCCCGAAGTGCGACCATCACGGCGCCATCGGGGCCCGGGAGCGCATTCATTCGCTCGTTGAGACCTGTTCCTTCGAGGAAATGGACGCGGGGATGGAGTCCGTGGACGCGCTGAAGTTCACGGGGGTGGCGTCCTATGCGTCGAAGCTGGCGGCGTACAAGAAGAAGTCCTCGTTGATGAAGGACGCCGTGGTGACGGGGGTGGGGATGATCGGGTCGCACCGCGTGGCGTTGGGGGTGATGGACTTTGCGTTCCTGGGCGGGTCGATGGGCTCGGTGGTGGGGGAGAAGCTGACGCGCTTGATCGAGACGGGGACGGACCGGGGCCTGCCGGTGGTGGTGTTTTCGACGAGCGGCGGCGCGCGGATGTACGAGGGGATGTTTTCGTTGATGCAGATGGCGAAGACGTGCGGGGCCTTGGCGTATCATGCGCGCCAGCGGTTGCCGTATGTCTCGGTGCTCGTGAACCCCTGCTATGCGGGGGTGATGGCGAGCTACGCGTCGGTGGGAGACCTCATCCTTGCGGAGCCGCAGGCCTTGATTGGGTTCGCGGGGCCTCGTGTCATCCGGGACACCACCCAGGCCGAGCTGCCCGAGGGCTTCCAGACGGCGGAGTTCCTCCAGAAGCACGGGCTGATCGACGCCATCATCCATCGGCGCGACATGAAGGCGCGGTTGATGGGTTACCTCGACTTCATGATGGCAGGCCGACGGGCGGCGGTTTGACGGGATAGAGGGTAGGGGCGGCCCTCAAGGACGCGGCCAAGCCCCCCTTCCCAGGGCCTCGCGGCGCTACCAGATGCGCGCGCGATCCGCAGGTGCCTTGTACATGGGCGAGCCCTCCCCGATTTCCCATGCCTTGTAGAACTCGTCGAGGTTCACGTGCGGCCCGACGGCGCGGTACATGCCGGGGCTGTGGGGATCGACGGTGAGGCGACGCACCAGCTCAGCCTCGCGGAAATTGGTGCGCCATAGCTGCGACAAGCTCAGGAAGAAGCGTTGCTCCGGGGTGAAGCCGTCGATATTGCGGCGCTTGGAGGGGTCGCGTGCCAGCGCGCGTTGCAAGGCCTCGAAGGCGATGCTCGTGCCGCCGAGGTCCGCGATGTTCTCGCCGAGGGTCAGGCTGCCGTTGACCTTCTTGCCGGGCAACGGTTCGTAGGCGCCGTACTGGTCCACGAGCTTCTGCGCCCGCGCCATGAACTCCTTGGCGTCCTCCTCCGTCCACCAGTCCTTGAGGTTGCCATCGGCGTCGAACTTCCGGCCTTGGTCGTCGTACCCGTGGGTGATCTCGTGCCCGATGACGACCCCGATGGCCCCGTAGTTGACGGCGTCGTCGGCATCGAGGTCGAAGAAGGGGGGCTGGAGGATTCCAGCCGGGAAGACGATCTCGTTCTGGAGGGGGCTGAAGTAGGCGTTGACCGTCTGGGGCGTCATGCGCCACTCGGATCGGTCCACGGCCTTGCCGATGCGGGCGACTTGCCGGCGCCATTCATGGGAGGCGGCGCGCCGGACATTGCCGAGGTAGTCGTCCGCCTTCACGGCAAAGGGGTATTCCCGGAACTTTTCCGGATGCCCGATTTTCTGGGTGAACTTGTCAAACTTGGCGAGGGCCTTTGCGCGGGTGGCCTCGGACATCCAGTCGAGGCGGCCCAGGCGGGCACGGAAGACGACCTTGAGGTCCCCGACGAGGGCGGCCATGCGGGCGCGCGCGGCCTCGGGGAAGTGGCGTTGGACGTACAGCTTGCCGAGGGCCTCGCCGAGGGAGCCGTCGATGACCTTGGCGGCCCGTTGCCAGCGCGGCTCCATCTGTGGCTGGCCCGAAAGCAAGGTGCCGTAGAACTCGAAGTTCGCGTCGTCCACCTCGCGGTGCATGTACGCCGCCGAGGACCTCAGGAGATGCCAGCGGAGGTAGGGCTTCCAATCGGCCAGCGGCCGCGACGCCAGCAGGCCGTCCATCGCCGAGAAGAAGTTCGTCTGCCCCACGTTGACCTCCGTCATGCGGCCCGCGCCGGCGGCGTCGAGGTAGGCCTTGAGCGGCAGGCGCGGGTACAGGGCGCCCAGGTTGGCGATGGGGAACTTGTTGTAGTTGGCGTTGGGATCCCGCAGCTCGACGCGCGACTTGGCCGCGCGCGCCAACGCCGTCTCGATCTCCAGCACCACGTCGGCGGCCGTCGCCGCCTCGGGACCCGGCTTGCCCGCCAGCAAGCCGAGCATCTTGGCCACGTGCGCCCGGTAGCCTTCGCGTTGCTTGGCAAAGCCCTCCGACAGGTAGTAGTCCCGGTCCGGCAACCCCAGCCCGCCCTGCACCAGCTTGAACTCGTAGATCGACGAGTTCCGCGCGTCCGGCAACACGCCCGACCCGAACAGCCCCGGCACGTCCCGCTCGTGCAACCCGGCCAGAACCTGGAACAACCCGGTCGCGTCCTGGATCGCGTCGATCTTCCTCAGGTCGTCCGCCAACGGCTTGAACTTGAGCGACTCGATCTTGTTCGTGCCCATGGCCGACTTGAAGAACGCCCCCACCTGCGAGCCCTCCTTGCCCGATGCCTTGCCCGCCGCCGCCTCCTCCAGCAGCCCGCGGATCAGCTTCCAGTTCCGGTCCTGCAACTCGTCGAACCCGCTCCACCTCGCCTTGTCGGCCGGGACCGCGTTCGACTTCACCCAGTTGCCCGCCGCGAACCTATAGAAGTCCGCCGAGGGTTGGACGGAGCGATCCATGTGCTCCACGGAAAAGCGCGGCGTGCGGGGCAGCGTCGAGTCAATGGCGACGACGCGCAGGAGGGACGCCGCAAGGCCAAGTCGAACAAGGGCAAGGAGGGCTCGTTGCATGGAAGGCATCGTACCGAACCGCGCGCAACGGCCAAGCCCGCAGCAGGACGGGGCCACCCTCGTCCATGAGCCCGGCCTTGACTCCCCCGCCGGGCCGGGGGAGTGCTTCGGTGCATCGCGATGGTTTACTTTGACTACAACGCCACCACGCCGCCGGACGCCACGGTCGTCCGTGCGGCCGCCGACGCCGCCGCGCGCGCCTGGGGCAACCCGTCGAGCATCCATCGCGCCGGACGCGAGGCCCGCGACGTCCTCGATGACGCCCGCTATCGGCTGGCCCGGCTCTGGTCGTGCCGACCCAGCGAGGTCGTCTTCACCAGCGGCGGAACCGAGTCCGCCAACCTCGCCGTACTCGGGTCCGCCCGGCTGCGGCGCGATCGCGGACGGCACGTGGTGGCGTCGTCCGTCGAGCATCATGCCGTGCTCCACGCCGTGCAGCACCTCGTCCGGCACGAGGGCTTCGAGGCGACCTGGCTGCCCGTGGATGCCGACGGCCGCGTGGATCCCGCCGACGTTGCCCGGGCCCTGAGACCCGACACCGTCCTGGTGTCCGTCATGGCCGCCAACAACGAGGTGGGCACGGTTCAACCGGTTGGCGACATCGCCCGGATCTGCCGGGAGAAGGGCGTGTGGTTCCACACCGATGCCGTCCAAGGCTTCGGGAAGCTGCCCATGGATTCACTCGGGTGGGCCGACGCGGACCTTGTCTCGGCCTGCGCGCACAAGGTCCATGGGCCGCGGGGCGTCGGAGCCTTGCGGGTGCGCTCCCCGCTTCTCCCCCAGCCGATCCTGCATGGGGGCGGCCATGAAAACGAGCGGCGCGCCGGCACGGAGAACCTCCCCGGCATCGTGGGCTTGGTGGAGGCCTTCGAGCGATTCACGCCCGAGCCGGTATTTCCACCCGGGCGGCTTCGCGCCCTGACCGAGCGATTGGCGGAAGGGGTCCTTGCGGTTCCCGGCGTGCATCGGCGCGGCGCCGTCCATGCGCGCCTGCCCAACACCGTCGCCTTCTCGGTGGAGGGGGCCGACGCGATCTCGTTGCTGGCGAACCTGGACCTGGCGGGGATTTGCGCCTCCAGCGGCTCGGCGTGCTCGGCGGGCTCCCTGGAGCCCAGCCACGTGCTCGCAGCCATGGGCGTGCCGCGCGACCAATGTTCCTCGCTCGTACGATTCAGCCTCGGCCGGGAATCGACGGACGCAGACGTGGATGTGGCGTTGGAGGCATGGCCAGGGGTGGTCTCCCGCGCCCGGGGGCGTCCCGGAGGGTGAGGCTGGCAGGATATTGGCCGACGGGGTTGGCAGGGACGCCCTGGTCGTGCCACGGGTCGGCGGGTACCGCCGACGCGCCCGGCCATACGCCTCGCAAGTGCCTGCCCTGCAACCCAATCGTAACGCTTGGAACGGTTTCCGGTGAATCGATTTCACCGTGGAGCCGCCGTCTTGGCACGACGATGGCTAACGATGGGGGCGTCCGAAGCCTGAGTGGGCGACGGACATTGGTTATCGCATAGGTTCGGGGGCTTCGCAGGCAACTGCGGGGCCCCCGATGAGCGTTCGGGGGTGGCACCGCGACGCTGTCGGTGCGACGAGCCCCCCGGGGGGGCATTGCACGAATTCGGTCAACGCGCGCACGAAGCGCCGGGCCAACCCACGGTGGCTCAGCGACCGAAGCCCGCCGCCGCCTTGCCGTCGTCCGTAAGCTTGCCCGTGGACCACAGCAGGCCGCGCGCGAGGAGGTCGAGGACGGCGGGGTCCTGCAAGGTGTGGTTGTAATGGCCGATGGTGGTGCCAAACACGCGGCCCTTGCCGAACTGGTTCACCCACACGTTGACCTCGGCCTTCTTGGTTTCATGGGACCAACCCGTGGCGAGGGGCGTGGCGGTACGTTCCACGGCGGCGATGTTGTAGAGCTCCTCCTTGGGCGTCTGCCACGTGGCGGGGAAGCCCTTCATGACGGGGTGCGCCGGCGCGACGTTGGTCATGGCATAGGCGAAGTGGGACCCGTGGCCATGGCTGGTCACCCCGACAAAACGGAACCAGTCGTTCGTGGGCGCACGGTAGCAGTGCATGGCGCAATGAATCACCACGGCGGGAACTCCCTCCCGATGCGGCCGCACGATGCGCTCCAGCCAGTCGAGTTCCTTCTCGTCCGCAAAGCACTCGTTGTGCAGCACCACGTCGTACTTCGCGGCCCAGTCCTCCGCCTTGTACACCGACACCTTGTGCTTCGTGCCCGTCTGGCCCGGGTCCATCACGACGTCCCATCCGATGTTGACCCGGGCCGAGAGGCCCTCGGTGAGGATCTTGGCCTGGCCGGGATAGTCGTGGCAGCAGCCGCCGGTGATCAGCAACCCGCGCAAGGGGCGGGTCGTGCCCGGCTTGCGCTTGTAGGAAATCAACGCGATGCCGCCCTCCGACGACAACGCCGCCGGCCGGTCGCCCCCCTGGATGTTGAGCGCGAGCTTCCACCCGTCCGCCGTCGTGTTGGCCAACCCCACCAACGTCCGGCCTTGGTTGCGTCCCTCGACCTCCGTGATGTCGATCCGCGCCGGCGTCACCGATGCGTCCAGCTTCACCGTTCCCTTCGCCGTGTTGTCCCCCATGCGGAACGTGTACTTGTCGCCGGAGATCTCCATCTCCGCCTCGAGCAGGTTGCCGTCGGTGATGGCGTTGCCGTCCACCTCGACGGATGCGTGCAACCACGTCCCGGCGAGGTCGGAAAGCTGGATGGCAAGGGCACGACCGGCGATCAGGGACGCCGCGACGCAGGCAAGGGTGAGGAAGCGCATCATGGAACGCCGCAAGGCTGGCCACGCGCCGCCGGTTTGGAAGGGAATTCTTTGGGCACGCCCCGGCCGCATCGTGCCACCGAGCGTCATTCCCAGCGCGGCTCGCGGCCGTGCAGGTGGCGAACGAGGTGATCCATGCGCCGCCGCGACCCGTAGGGCGTCTCCGCCGCGCCATGCCCGGTGCCGGGCATGACCAGCAGGTCGAAGTCCTTGTCCGCGCGGACCAACGCCGCCGCCACCTGGTGCGTGCTCGCCGGGTCCACGTTGGTGTCCACCTCGCCCACGATCAGCAAGATCCGTCCCTGGAGCCGATGCGCCTGTTCGGCGTTCGACGAATCCGCGTAGTGCGGCCCCACCGGCCAACCCATCCACTGCTCGTTCCACCAGATCTTGTCCACGCGGTTGTCGTGGCATCCGCAGTCGCTCACCGCCACGCGGTAGAAGTCCCCGTGCGCGATCAACGCCCGGGCCGCGCTCTGCCCCCCGGCGGACCCGCCGTAGATCCCCACCCGCGACAGGTCCATCCACGGACGCGTCCGCGCCGCCGCTCGGAGCCACGCGATGCGGTCGGGGAATCCCGAGTCCCCGAGGTTTTTCCAGCAGACGTCGTGGAACGCCTTGGAGCGATGGTTCGTCCCCATGCCGTCGATCTGGACCACGACGAAACCCAGCTCGGCGATGGCATGTTGGCGCGTCAGGCGGCCGAACTCCTTCGGCACGAACGCCCCCTGTGGACCGGCGTAGATCTCCTCCACGACCGGGTAGCGGCGCGAGGGATCGAAGTTCGATGGCTTGATGAGGATGCCGTGAATGGGGGTGGAACCGTCGCGGCCCGGGGCGACGAACGGCTCCGGCGTCGTCCAGCCCGCCGCCACCAATGCGGACGCATCCCCACGCTCCAGCGTCGCCACCCGCCCGCCGTCGGACGCGCGCCGCAGCTCGGTTACAGGCGCTTGGTCCACGCGCGACCATGTGTCCAGGAACCACGTTCGCCCCGGCGAGAACTGGACCGAGTGGGTGCCGTCGGCCTCGGTCAGGACGACCATGCCGGTGCCGTCAAGATTCACCCGGCAGAGGTGGAGGAAGTACGGGTCTTGGCCGGGCCGCACGCCGCTGGCGAGGAACCACACCTGACGGGCGGCCGCGTCCACGTGCTCAACCCGGCGAACCACCCATTCGCCCCGGGTGACCGGGTTCTTGGGGCGGCCGGTGGCGACATCATAGAGCCACAGGTGACACCAGCCGTCGCGCTCGGACATCCACAGCAACTCGCCCGTCCCGGGCAGCCACTCGCGCCAGGTCTTGTTGGTCCAGTCGATGAACGTGCGCGAGGCCTCGTCCACCACCGCGCGGGGCTCGATCTCACCCGGGGGCTCGCCCGCCGCGCCGCCCGACGCCGTTCCGGGCGACGGGAGCTTCACGCCGAGGATGCGGTAGGCTTGGTGGCCGCGTTGGTTGTAGTCGAAGTAGAACTCCCGCCCGTCGGGCGACCACCGCACGTCGATGTCCCCGGACTCGGTGAAGGGGTTGGGATACAGGGTGTCGGCGACGTTCCACTGTCGCTGGTCCGAGACGGTGAAGACGCGGAGGACGGGCTTGGGCAGGTCGTCCCCGGGCTTGAGGTAGCGTTGCTCGTGGAGGCGAGGCTGGACTTGTCCCTTGGGTGCCGCCTCGACCATGTGGACGAGGCGCTCGCCCCCCTTGCGCACGCGGCGGGCCACGACGGCCGAGGAGTCGGGGGCCCACGAGACGTCCGGGGAGTAGGCGTTGGTCCCGTTGCCGTCGCGGCTGAGGGCCACGGCAGGCCCGCCGTTTGCCGGACGCAGGTGCAGGTTGTGGTCCTGGACGAAGGCGACCCACTGACCGTCCGGAGACTGCCCGCGTTCCGGCGAGATCTTGGGCGCGATGCGTGCGGGCGGGGTCGGGGTCGGGGCGTCGGCCTTTTGCGTCGGGACTGCGGGTGGCGCGGGCCTTCCCTCCTCGATGACGGCCCGCCGGCCCGTCGCGTCGGCCTCGAACACGGCCAGCGTGTTGCCCAGCTTGTCCGTCACCAGCCATGCGTGGCCCTCGAACGTGTGCTGGCTGCGCTCCTGCCCGGGACGCAGGCGGCCGTACGACCGGCGTTCGCCCTCGGCATCCAGCCAGAACACCTCGGCGTCGTCGCGGGTTTGGTTGACGAACGTGATCGAGGTCTCGTCGCCCGTGCGACGCGACCGCCGAGGGACGCGGCCCTGCACCGCGGGCAGGGGAGCCTCCGGTTGCTCGTTTGGGACCAAGGCGTGGTCGGCGAGCCGCAGGCGCCAGCGCTTCCCGGCGAGTCGCAGCCGCGCGTGGGCACCGTCGGCGTCCACCTCGATGGATTCGGGCATGGCGCCGGCGTCGGGGGGCGCCGTCCCGGTCGCCTGGCCCACGGCCGCGCGAAGGCGGCGAAGGTCCATCAAGGGTTCCCGTCCGCCCGTTGTCGCGTTCACCCGGACGAACTCGACCAAGCCCGGGCCGGTCTCGACGCGGTACCAGAAGTTGGAGGGATTGAACCACTCGGGCCGGACCCGCGCCCGGAAGACCTTGTTCTCGGTGCGTTGGGCAAGGGATTGGGCTCGGTCGTAGTCGGCCTTGGATCCTTGGGCGAGCACGGGCCGGGACACGACCAACGCGGCCGCAAGGGAGATCCATGCGGCCAACGCGCCAAGGGGTCGGCCCTCCGGCCAGCAACAAGACGGGGCGATCATGATGCGTCCATGATGGATCCCCGGGCCCGGGCGTGTCGCGCCCCAAACGAACGGGCGACGCGAGACTACCGTTCCTGGACGCGGACGTTGCGCCAGCGGACGGAGAGCTCGTTGGTCCGCTTGCCCACGCCGTGGACCTGCAGGGCGATGAAGCCCGATGGGGTGAGGCCATCGCGGAGGTCGGCGGCAGGCACGCCGTTGAGCCAGGTGCGGATGCGGTCGTCGAGGCATTCGATGCGCAGGGCGTTCCATGCACCCGGCTTGAATGCGGCCCGCGCCGCCTCGTTCGTCTTGAGGTCCACCAACCAACCGCGCCGGCTCTCGTCGAAGATACCGCCGGTCCAGGCACGGGCGCTGGGATCGATCTCGACCTGGTAGCCGTGGACGCGCCCGGCGGGGATGGTGTTGGTGCGGCCCTTCCAGACGACGCGCTTGGGTGCGTCATGGCATTCGCTGCGGACCTGGATGCCGGAGTTGAGGCCGGCCTGGGGCAGGAACTCCAGCTCCAGGACGAAGTTGGTGTAGGAACGGGCGGTGCAGAGGAACGAGTTGGGCGTGCCCGGCGTGGCGTGGCCGACGATCTCGCCGTTCTCGACGGCGTAGCGGGCCTTGCCCCCGCGCTGCACCCAGCCGTCCAGGTCGCGGCCGTTGAACAACGCGACGGGCTCGCCCGCCCCGGCTTCCAAGGCCGAGGCGAGCGAGCCGATGACGGCGACGATGGCGAAGCCTCCGCAGGTCACTTGCTGGCGACGGCAGGCCCGAGCTTCTTGATGGTGCCGATGACCTCCGAGCGGAGGTCGGTGCCGTCGGCGGCCTTGAGCTGGTAGCGGACGCTGTACTGGTCGGCCGCGCGCAGGCCCTGGACGGGGATGGTGACGGTCTTGCCATCGGCCGAGAGGGAGACGGTGCCGACCGCGAGGGCGTCGTGGCCCTTCTTGCCGGGGTTCGCGACGGAGAGCTCGTCGGAGCCGTAGCCGCCGGAGTAGCGATAGTTCCACGTCTCGACGGAGTAGCTGCCGGCGTCCTGGGCGGCAGCGGGGTCGAGCGGGGAGCTAAAGGTGAGCTGGATGGCGTTGGCGGCGACGTGGGCCTTGACGGGCATGTGGACGGGCTTGCCGGTGTGGCGGACGCGGTAGAAGCCGCCGTCGCGGGTGGCGGCGTTTTGCCAGCCCTTGAGGCCGCACACGTAGAGCTGGCCGTCCTTGGGGTTGAAGCGGCCGCGCATGACGCCGCTTTGGAAGCGGAGGTTGAAGGGAACCATGGCGGCCTGGACCTCGCCATCGACCTCGTCCCAGAGGACGCCGTAGAGGAGGCACTTGCCGTAGCTCATGAACAGGGGCGCACCCTTCCACGGGCCCCACTTGTCGCTGGTGACGAAGACCTGGCCACCGCTGGAGTTGTCCCATCGCATGGGCAGCCAGCAGATGGGGGTGTCGTAGCGGTCGGGGATGGGCATGGACCCGTCCCAGCCCTTGATGCCGGCCTTGGCGCGGGCCTCGGGGTCCGAGGGGTTGAGGCGCAGCTCGCGTCCGTCGGCGTACTTGAGCGTCAGCTCGCGCTGGGCGGCGGGAACCATGCCCAGGAAGGAGCCCTTGCGGACGAGGTTGAGCTTGGACGACGGCATCCAATGCCCTTGGTTGTCCGAGACGAGCACGGTGTCGTCGGGGCCGACGGTCATGCCGTTGGGCGCGCGAAGGCCGGTGGCGAACACCTCCATCTTCCGTCCGTCCGGCGAGACCTTGAGGATGGTCCCTTGGTGCGGCGAGGTGACCTTGGGCTCCCACGGCGCGCCCTTGGCATAGTAGAAGTTGCCCTTGGAGTCCGTGTGCAGGTCGAGGACGAACTCGTGGTAGTTGTCCGTGACGACGGTGTCGTTGTTGAAGTTCTGGTAGAGGTCGGCCTCGCCGTCGCCGTTGAGGTCCTTGAGCCGCGTGATCTGGTCGCGCCCGGCCACGTAGATGTCGCCCTTGACCACCTTCAGGCCGAGCGGCTGGAACAACCCGGTGGCGTAGCGCTTCCACTTCAGCTCGCCCAACGTCCCGTCCAGCCCCGACACGATCCAAACGTCCCCATGGAACGCGCAGATCGCCGCACGGCCATCGGGCAGGAAGTCAAACCCGCCCCAGAACGTCCGCGTGTTGTACACGTTCGGGAACGGCTCCGTGATGGCGTCCACGGCGTACGCGCCGTCATCGGGGCCGCGCTTGCCCTGGGTGACGATCTTCTCGTTCCAGCGCGAGGGGCCGCCTTTGGTCAACGGCCGCAGGTCGGCCACCCGCTGGGAGGCCACCGCCGCGAACCCCGCCGGGCTGGCGTCGGAGGACAACGCCACGCGGACGGCCTCGTTCTTCCTGGGCTCCCAAACGAGGGTGACGCGGCCGTCCTTCCCGACGGCGACGGAAGCGCCGCGCAGGCCGGTGCCGCCCACGGCGAGCGTCTTGCCGCCCGCCATGCGAATGGTCACGGGCGATCCGTCCGCCGGGATGGTGCCGCCGCCGGACTCCGCGCGGTCGGCGAGCACGAGCACGGGCGGGCCGTCCGTCCTCGTGAACTGCAAGGTGCGCGTGAACACGGACTGGGAGCCCGTCACGACGACGCCCGGGGACTCGAGGACCTCCGCGCGGCCGACCGTGTACTGGAGCACGACTTGGTCGCCGTGGACGTACACGCCCTCGTGATGCGCCCAGTCCCGGGGCAACGGGCCCACGCTGCCCTTGCGCGGGTCGGCCGATGCGCCCTTGGCCCCGCCCCAGCCGGGGATGTTGAGGGTGCCGAAGGCGGCGGCGGCCTTCACGGAGGGGGGCGGGGGCCACTCGATCTTGGTAAGCGTGTTGCCGAACTCGAGGAAGTCGCCCGACCACGCCGACGCGACGCGGAGGGTGTCGAGGTCATAGACGACGTGGTTGCGGCGGTCCTGGCCGAGGGAAATGGCGAGGCCCTTCATGGCGGCGCCGTTGTCCTTGCCGAGGAGGATGGTGCCGGACCAGAACGGCCCGCGGACGGGTTCGTCCGCCGGGTTGGCGGCGTGGAGGGAGGCGGCCAGCGCGACCATGCCGACGGCGGCAGTGATCAGCGGACGGAAACGTTGAGGAATGCGCATGAGACTCGTGGGATTCGAGTCGGATGCTGTCCAAACGCCCCGCGTCGTCGCAACCGCCAAATCCGGCGAAGACGGGCCCCGTGGAGATGGGGTGTTCCCGCAGCGAAGACGTCATGCAACCGGCTCGGCCAATGCGGGAGTGTTGCCCCGGGGTGGCTTGGGCAACGCCGGAGGTGCTCCCGGGTCCAAACCCAAGCAGGCTGCAGCCCCCGACCCGGCCTACGGGGTATGCGTCAGCCGTGCCGACCCGCGACGGATGCATCAGGCCATCGACGAATGCCGGCAAAATGCGGCGTGGAATCGTCGGCAGGGACGACCCCGGCTAGACCGTGTCCATCCCAACGATTCGTGCGAGGGCGTTGGCCTTGTTGTCGAGCGAGACGAAGCGTCGGGCACCCAGTTCCACGGCGGATGCAACATGCAGGAGGTCGTAGGTCCGAAAGCCCTGCGTGGGCGTGTGCCGCATGGCAAGGGCCACGAACTCCCCCTCCAATGCGACTAGGGCGAGCGGCGAACGCCTTAGAAAATCACCCGCATCCAGGTGATGCTCAAACTGTGCCATGGCGAGCTGTGCGGATTCAGGGGTGACGCGCCATGGCCCCCCGGAGCGGCACTCGAAGAGCATGCGTTGGACACCGTTGACCACCTCAAAGCGAAGCAGGTCGGTCACGGGAAACGGCCACGATGGGCGTGCGTTCTTTCCGGTCAGTTCACGCAGGACATCCTCGTGTCCGGGCAACTGGAGGTAGAGTCGTATCAGTGCGTTGGCATCGACATACGTGCTCATGCCTCGCCTCCGATGACGCGGTTGATCCAGTCGGAGTCCTTCGCGGGTGGCGGAACGTGGCCCAGCTCCCGTTGCTTGCGCCAGAGAACCTGAAAGTCCGGAGCGACGGTCGCAGCACGGCCGGACTTCGGGGACGTCTTTGGCACAACCGTGAAAACCTCGCCGCGTCGGGTGCGAACCTCGGCGATGCCATACCTGCGGACGGCTTCGAGGACGCGGGCTGGCTGACGGTTCAGGTCACGCAGGGTAAAGCTCAGGACTTGGCTCATGTCTGACAACTATGCCCGACGTCATGGGTCGGTCAACGGGCGGGTCCATGGGCGGGGTTGGCACCGGTGCATTCACACGTTGTCTGTGTTCCCACCACTGGGTGCGCGGAAGTCCTCGTCCGCAACCCCATGTTCCCGCCCTGCGGGACCGGTCCACTCCGCCCTTCTCCATCCCATACGCCGACAAATTCGGCATGCACCGGGTTGGCACCGGCTGGACACCGTGTGCGACCCGGAGCCATGAGAGGGATCGGGGCGGTGCGATGGCCGGTCCCGCAGGACGGGTGCGCGCCGTCGCGGCGGGGGCGTCCGCACTTCCGGCGGCCATCGCGGGGAGTTCATGCGGAAGGCCCGCATCGAGGCGCCGCGTGGGGGCACGCGGTCCGTGACGCGTCATCGTCAGGGCTCGATGTCCACGGTGGTGACCTTGCCGGGCTCCACCACCACGTCGCGGACGGCGCGCTGGGACCACGCATTCGTCCCCACCCGGATTCGGCGCATGACTTGATGATGGCCGGGCGGCACTTGGGTGAAGGGAACGGTGCCTCCGACGGCCACGGCCCCGTCCGATCCGCCCGGGGACTCCACGTGAAGCAAGGGGCCGCCGACGTCCGTGAAGAGCCCGAGCACCAGCCGGGCCATGCCATCGTCATCCCCGGGGCCCCGGTACGTCACGCGAACCCCGCCATAGGGCAGGAGGCGGATACGGCGGGTCGCCCGGAACTCCGCCAAGGAGGCGAGGCCGAAGCCCTCCGGCGTCGCCGCGACCACGGCCATTGCGTTCTGGATGGGAGCGAGGCGAAACGAGCCATCCGCCGCGCTTTCGATCACCCGGGCTTGGCCCCATGAGGCGCCCCATGATTCGAGGCGGCCCGAGGCGAGGCTCACGCCCCCGCGTTTGGCGGCGTACGCGACGGTGGCGCCCGCGACCGGGCGTCCGGCGGGATCCACCACGGTCCCGGACCCATCCTCCCCCGGCTTGAGGCGGAGGTTGACTTGGATCACGCCTTGGTTCGCAGCCGGAAGGGTTTCGACCAAGGGTTCATGCGTGGGTGAGGTCACCCGGAGTTCATCATAGTGATCGCTTGGGAGCGACAGGACGAAGCGGCCGTCCGGGCTGGTGAAGCTTCGGGCGTCATCGCCGCTCCACCAGCGCCCGCGCGGTTCCACCCGGAACTCCCTGACGGGCTCGCCGGATTCGGCATCCAGAACGACGCCCTCGACCACGCGGGGCTTGGTGAGCACCACGGTGGCGGGCTCGCCGGGCTGGATGGCAACGCCCGACTTGTCGGCGAAGCCTTCCTTCCCGAACGAGAATTTGACCTCCGTTGCAGGTCCGGACTCCCACGTCCACGTCCCGTCGGTTCCCGTCCGCGTGCGGAATTCCAGGTTGGCCACGCCGGCCTCCACGAACGGGAAGCTGCTCTCCAGGCCGACGAAAACGTCAGCCAAGGGGCGGTCGTCGGCATCGGTGACGACGCCGCTGAAGACACGGGCCTTCTGGAGCCTCAGGGTGACGGGGGAGTCCTTGGCATCCACCTGCACCTTGGTCATGGCAGCGCCAAAACCCTTCGCCTGCGCCGTGACCACCGTCTCGCCCGCCCGCCGTCCACCGATGCGGAAGCGGCCCGTGGCGTCGGTGGTGCCCGCCCTCGAGTCCTCGGAGTGGAGGAGCCCCGCCCGAACGTCGGCCTGGGCCACGGGCCGCCCCTCGGGATCCAGCACGATCCCCGAGATAAAGAGCCCGGGAACCATCCGCATTTCGTGACGCTTTTCCTTCAGCGCGGCCAGGGCGGCGGCATCCTGCGACACTCCGGAGATCGAGGCGTGGATGTAGTCCTCGTGGGCAAAGTTGATCCCAATCCGATTCAACCGGTTGGCCGGAACGGAGCCCACCTCCCAACGGCCGTCGGCTCCCGTGCGGGTGCGTTGGCCATGGAAGGCCGTGTCCTCGGCGGCCGTGCGGTTCTCGTCGCCGGACCAGAACCGATACACCGAGACCCCGGCCCCCTCGACGGGTTGGCCGGCCGCGTTGAGCACGACGCCGCCAAGGGTGAGGCCGCCGTGAAGCCGGACGGTGACGAAGGCGGGGGGCGGGTTCGTGGCGGCGAACTGAAACCGATGCAACGTGGCGCTATGGCCCGTGGCGGAGGCCTCGACGCGCACCTCGGCCACGGGCTCGTCAGGAAGGAGCACGTCGGCGACGCCGCTTCCATTGGCGACGTGGTCGCGCGCCGTGGAAAACCCGGCCGTGACGACGGTGGCCTTGACCCGGGCCCCGCCCACGACGTTGGACGTGCCGGCATCGATCACGGTGACGCCCAGGTGCCGCGTCCACTGGGGGTCCGCAGGCTCCGCGTCCGGCGTCGGGTCCGGACGCTGCCCGGCCGCAAGGGGATCCATCGAGACGCCCAACACGAGGAGCGAGGCGGCGTCCATCGCGCTCTGGAGCTGCACGAAGGCCACGGGCTTCGTGGGCTCGGGATTGGCCAGGGTGACGCGGTACATGCGCAGCGCGGCTTGGTTCTTCAACGCGTCCGGCGAGGACCACGTGACGGCGCACTTCGCCCACTTGGAATGCACATGGCGTGGCTGCTCGAAGGGCATTCGCAACCAGTCGCGCACGTGGCCGGTGTAGAGGATCGGGCTTCGCTTGAAGGTGCCGTCGGCGTAGCGCCAGAGGACGTCGGCGACGCGGCGGTTGGGCTCGGAGGACCATGCGGCGGCGGCGAGGAGATGGACGGACCCGTAGCGGTTGGTCGGCGTGGGCAGGGTGACGAACTCGCGGAAGCCGCGCTGGTCCGCCACGGACGGCTTGCTGGCGAGCTGGACGAGGCCGTCGATCTCGAAGTGGACGCCGCCCAGGACGTTGGAGCCGCGGGGGGCCTTCGCCCAGTTGCCGCCGGAATGGAGGTCCTTGTCCTCGGGCTTGGCGAGGGCGTTGGTGTACCGCAGTGGGACGACGGGCGGCAGGTTCGAGGACAAGGCCATCGCCCCGGGGCCGTTCGTCGTGGCGGCTTTCGGCGACTGGGCGTCTGTCAGGGTCACCGCCCCGACGAGCGCGAGGATCAAGCCCGCTGGAATCCCCAGGCGTCGGCCCGGGCGAAAGTCGGCGATGTGCCGCAGGCGACGCCGAAGGTCCATGTGCCGCTCCAATAGCCCGAGCGCGCCCGGCGTCACGATCGGCGACGCATCCGACCACGTGGTGAGCAGGTGCAGCAGCGTGCGCCCGTACGCCTCGCCCTCGTCCTTGCCGGAGGCCTCCAAGGCGATCTCGTCACAGGCCAGCTCGCGTTCCGCACGAAGCCGGGCGAACGCCAGCCACACCGCCGGGTTGAACCAGTGCAACGCCAGCAGGCCGGTCATCAGCCAGTTCAACGCAATGTCGCGTCGGCGCACGTGCGCGCACTCATGGAGTAGCACATGACGGAGCTGGGCGGGCGTCAGCAGGCCCTCGACCGAGGGCGGCACCAACAGCGTCGGCCGCCACCCGCCATGCAACGCCGGCGAATGCATCCCCTGGAGGATCACCACCCGGATGGGCTGGCGGACGCCCGTCAGCCGACGCGCATGGTCCAATGCGGCAGCAAGCGTCGGGGAGGTATCTGGGACGCCGCGCGCCACCGTTCGATGCATCCGCAACGCCAGCCATGCGGTCCGGCCCATCAATGCCAAGGCACCCGCCGCCCACGTCGCCCAAATCATCCACGTCCAAGGCGTGGCGGTTTCCGAGGCGGGCGCATCCGTTGGAATGGGCGAAGGAACGGGTCGAGCTGGCTCCACCGATGACACCTGCGCCACGACGGCGTCGGCCGGGGCAAGCGATCGTCCAGGCACGGGGGCAGCGACGGATGACGGGAATCGTTCGGGCTGTTCGACC
>CAYSGH010000005.1:74080-104471 GCA_964430505.1 uncultured Akkermansia sp.
TCGTCCAGGCACGGGGGCAGCGACGGATGACGGGAATCGTTCGGGCTGTTCGACCCTCCGCCCGGCGGATGCGGCGGGCGGCGTGGGCGAAACGACGACGGCGGAAGGGTTCAGGAAGTTGAACAGGGAGAACGGAGCGCCGAGCGAGATGGGCAGGCACAAGCGGAGGACGACCAGCCCCCAGATCCAACAGCGCGCCCGCGCGGTGAGCCATGCGCGGAGGGCGTGGGTGACCACGAAGGCCAGCAGGGCGAGGATCGCGGCCTGGGCCGACAGGATGGCGAGAAGGTGAGGCGTGTTCATGGGCGGCGAGTGGCGAGCTGCGAACCAGTAACGAGGAACGAGGAACGAGGAGCGGGGGGCGGGGATCGGGGAGCGGGTCAGCGACGCTTCTTGCGGCGGGCGAGGAGTTGCTCGAGCTCCTTTAGCTCCTCGGGCGAGAGGTCCTGGCGCTCGACGAAATGGGCGAGCATCGGCTGGAGGGCACCGCCGAAGACGCGGTCCAGGAAGGACTCGGAGGCGGCGGCGATGCATTCCTGCTCCGTGACCAGCGGGCGGTAGAGGAAGGCACGTCCCTCGGCCTCGTAGGCGAGGGCACCCTTCTCGACGAGGCGCCCGATGAGGGTGCGCGCGGTCTTGGGATGCCACGAGGGATCGGAGGCGACGAGGCGCTCGATGATGACGCCGGCGGGGGCGGGGTGCCCGGCCCAGACGGCGCGCATGACCTCCCATTCGGTGTCGGAGATGCGGGGGACGTTCCTCTTCATGGCAGGGACGGGGCTGGGGCCGCGGAAGGGGACGGGAGAGCCAAGCCCGCCGGGGGGCGCGGATGGATTACAACTGTGCGCATGACTTTTGATTACAGATGTAGGCAATTCGGGGCAAGCACGATTTCCACGGCGTGCCCGCGACCCGTGCATCCCGAAGTTGTCAGCGACATGGGAGCGGGATGCGTGAAGCGATCCGGCCCGCAAGGCGGGGCCGTGGAGAGGCGGCCGGGGACGTCCGCGCTTCCAGCGTTGAGCCCGCCACGCCGTGCTTGGGAACACCGACAACTTCGGGAGGCCCCGGTCTGAGCCTCTCGTCTGCGACCCCGACCGCCATGGCCGCGTCGGTTGCGCGACGTGCGGTTTCCCGGCAGCCTCAGGCCATGAAGCGGTTGCAATTGACGGCCCTGCTGGAGCGAGAGGGCGATGGATTTGTGGCTCTTTGTCCTGAGCTGGACGTCGCCAGCCAAGGTGACGACGTCCAGGACGCCCTGAACAACCTCCGCGAGGCAGTGGAGTTGTTTCTGGAATGTGCGCCGCCTGAGGAGGTCGCGCGCCGCCATCGGTCCGAGGTCTTCGTGACAAGATTCGAGGCGGCGTATGCCTAAACTCGGCACCTTTTCCGGTGAGGAAGTGTGTCGGATTCTCGCGTCACTCGGTTTTGAATGTGTCCGGCAGCGGGGAAGCCACGTCGTACTTCAACGGCGAATACCCCAGGGAACAATCACGGTGCCTGTGCCCAACCATCGAACCCTGCGAACTGGCACACTCCTGTCGATCATCCGGCAGAGCGGCGTGGATAAGGAACGTTTCATGAGGTGATGAGCGGGACCGAGGACCGCGTCGGTGACAGCAAAAAATCGACGGATGATGGCTCGGATTGCCCGCGCCTGAACGGCAACCGGGTCCCCCATGGACCGCATGGGATCGGCCGCTTCGGGGCACGCGGCGCCGGGGCTATCGAGCGAGCCCTTGGCCTTGCTCGGCGCGGTAGGGGCGATTCCAGGCCTGGTTGGTTTGCATCTGGCGCGCGAGGGCGAGGCGGCGGGCGGGGTCGTGGGAGGCCCAGCGCCATGCCTCCAACGCCGCCACGGGACCGGCGAACGACCCGATGCGGTCGGCGAGGGCGGAGGATGCCAGCGGGGCGATGGGCGACGTCGGGCGTGCCTCCCTTCCGGCCAGCCACCAGGCGCCCCATGCGGTCCATGGATCCCTGGGATTGGACTGGGCGATGCGGGCACGCAGTTCCGTGACCGCCGCTGGCGGGATGCCTTGGGGCGTGCCCCATGCGATGCGTGCCACGTCCGCGAGCCATGCCGGAGCCGGGGCCACGGGCGGCAAGGGAATCAGCCGGACGCCCCCTTGCTCGTCGGGCGCCATCACGCGCCTTCCATCCGGCGTGAAGGGCTCGCCTGGAATGTCGGGCCATCGGCTGCGGCGCGGCGTTCCCGGCCATGAGGCGACCTCCTCGCCGGAGGCCAGCAAGGCGAGGGTCACCGTGCCCTGGGCGTTCTCGAAGCGCAGCCATTGGGCATCGGGCGACACATGGACGCGCGACAAGGGGACGTCGGCCGGGATGCGGGCGGAGCCGATGCCCGTGCCATCGAAGGCGTTCCACACCTGCACGCCTTGCCGGTCGCGCGCGGCCACGCGGCGGTCGTCGCCAAGATAGCGCGCCTCGTCCCATGACGTGCCCGCGCCCAGCACGGGCCGGTCCACGGGTGCGTTGGGCGTGCGCACGAGGCGTTGCTGCAAACCACCTTTCTCGGCCTGGACGAGGAGCCACGTGCCCGAGTCGTCGATGTCGAAGGCTCCCGGCGCGGGCGCGGGGATGCGGGCGACCTCGACGCCGGGCCGGGTGGCGTCCCAGACGCGGGCCGAGGCGGCGTGGGCGGGCCCGACGAGGGCGGCGATCCATGCGCCCGACGGGGTGCCCTGGAAGGCGTGGATGGGCTCGTTGGAGACGACGAGGGAAGAGGTTCCGGGAACGGGTTGATGCGCGCGGATCGACGTCGGCGACGCGCTCCACAGGAACGAGCCTCCCTGGCTGACGGCCACGTGCGCGACTTCGGGGTGGGGAAGCCAAGCGCCGACGGGCAGGCCGGTGCGCAGGTTCCAGAGCCGGGCCTTGGAAGGCGCCAACGCGACGGCGGCCCACGCCCCATCCGCATCGATGGCCAGGGCCTTGGGCGCGGCGGCCAAGAGCAGGCGCGAGCCTTCGCCGTTGCCTTCCCATGGCTTCCATTCGACGGCGCCCGACGCCTCGACGGTGAGCCAACGACCGTCGGTCCCGGGGAAGGAGGAGGCCACGACGGGGTTTGCGCCGCCCCGCCAACCCTCCAAGGCAAGGCCCGGCCGGGTCTCCACCACGGCCTCGCCCGACGTCGTTCGAGCCCGCAACCACCGGCCCGTGTCGTCGAACGCGAGGGACTCCAGGCGGCCCATGCCGGGGCAACCCCGTGCCCAGGCGCGCCCCGAGGCCCAATCCCACAACACGACCCCGCCGTCCGCCGCGCCCGTCGCGAGCCCGAGCCCGTCCGGCGAAAACGCCATGGCGGGCCCGACGGCCCCGGGCAGGCGTTGGCCGACCCCCTTCAGCGTCCTTCCATCGCGCAGCTCGATGCCATCGGCCCGCGCCACTGCGAGAACCATTCCGGCGGGATGCCATTGGGCCGACGTCACGGGCCCGTTCATCGAGGCTTCCGCCATGGGGGCTCCCTCGGGCATCGAGACCAATCGGAGCGTGCCGCCTTCCCAGCGGGCCTCGCGGCGGCCGTCCGGGGAGGGCAGGGGCGGGAGCGCGGGGGTTCCGCGCGTGGTTCCCGGCAACCAACGTGCCCCGTCGGGAGCCACGCCCGGGAACAGCCAGTCGTGATGGGCCAGCGCAGAGGCGAGGCGCACGGCACGTGCAAGGTCGGTGGGTTGGGCGCGGAGGGCATCGGCCAACGGAGCCAGCGCGGGCCAGGGCGCCGTAGCGGCGTTCGCGTGGGAGGCCCATGCGGTCGCGCAAAGGAAGGCGGCAAGGAGGGTGGAGCGCATGGAAGGGGTGCGGGTTGAACGACTAGCCGAGCAGGTCCCGGAGCGCGGCGCGGGCGGCCTCCGCCCTGGGGTCCGCGGCTCCGCCGGACCACGTGCGCCGGGCCAGCTCGAACCATTCGCAGAAGTTGCCGGATTCCTTGTCCTCCACCGGCTCGGCCCGGCGTTCGCGGCACTGGTGGGCGGCACGAAGGTCGAAGTGGGAGCAGTTGCGGCACACGCGGAGGTCGGCCCGGCACTGGGTGCAGGCTTCGCCCCGGCCTGGCTGGTCGCGGAGCGGCCATTCGGTTCCGCAACGATGGCAGTGGCGCGTCATGGGGAGACCCTATCCATGATGGCGTGCGGTTGAAGCCGGGAGTTTCCTTGGATGGGCTGGGGGAGGGGGCGGGGCAGGGGAGATGGCCCGCGTGGGAACCTCAGCCAGGGGGCCCAGCGGACCCTACGAGGCGTTGTCTTCCCGCTGGGTCGGCCGCCATTCCTCGCGGGGCGGCTCCGGGAGGCCGAGGACTCGATAAGAGGTTCTGAAGTGCATCTTGGCGACCTTGGGGAGGGCATCGGCCCCGTGGCGGGCCACGAACTCGCGGCCGACCTGCTCGACGCGGTCGGAGGCGCCCTTGGGCAGCTCGAGCCCGTGTTGCTCGCCCAAGAGCCTCAGGCGGGTCACGTATTCATCGCGGGCGAGGATGGAGGCGGCGGCCACGGCGACGTCTTCCTCGGCCTTGTGGCGTTGGACGAGATCGAGGGTTCGCCCGGCCTTCATCAAGGCCTTTTGGAGGGTGTCCTTGGAGGCGGCGAACTGGTCGCTGATGGCCCGGACGGGCGGGGGATTCAGGCGCGGGCCTTGGCCGAGGAGGTTCTCGATGACGCGGGCATGGCCCCAGGCAAGGATGCGGTTCACGGAGCCATTCGCGGCGTGCATCCGGTTGTAGGCCTCGTTGCCGATGGCGACGACGTTCCAGACGCAGCCCTTGGTCTCGCGGATGACCTTGGCGAGGCGTGCAACCTGGGTGTCGCTGGTGATGTTCTTGGAATCTCGGATGCCGACGCCCTTCCAGGCCGCCAGGACGTCCTTGTTAATATACACGCCGGCGATGCACATGGGGCCGAAGAAGTCGCCCTTGCCGGACTCGTCCACGCCGAGGCGGGGATCGAGCCGGGTGGGATCGAGGTCGTCCTCGTACCCTTGGCGGGCGGACAACAGCACTTGGGGCTCGAGGGTGAACTCGACGAACTCCTGCGTGCCCTTGCCTTGGACCACGAGCTTGCCGGACTGATACCACGTGACGCTGACGTCGGGCTTGACCGCGCAAACGTGGGCATGGGGCACCGTGCGAAGCTGGAACGTCCCATCCCGGACAATCGCCTCCAAGCGCCGCCCTTCCTCCTCTGAAAGCCTGGCCGTGTACGTGGTCACCGCTCTCCGTTAGCCAATACATGGTCCGTGGGTTGTCGAGGGGGAATTTTTGGCAACGGGCTTGATCATCATCCTGAAGGGGGGGTGCGGTTTCTGATTGTTGCGCCCAGGCAAATTCCCAAGGGTGGCTAAGGTGGTGAACGGACGTTGTCAGGATGGGTCCCATAGATAGGAACCGCGTCGATCTTCGTGGTCTTATTTCGGCATGAAGTTGGCTTCCGATGAAGCCAAGGCAGGTTGCCGCAGGCGGACGGGACGCCTCTGTGCAACGGCCGTGGGGACGGGACATGAAAGCAGCAACGTTCGGTGGGGACTTCAAATGGGCCTCGCGCCCATGGGTGGGCCGGTGGATGGGTATGGCCTTGGCCTTGGCATGGTTGCAGGGGGCAGTTGGGGGCATTCCCCCACGACTCCAGCATGCGATGCCCACGAACCTGCCTCTGGGATCCTGGCGGATCCAGCCCCTGGGCATCGCAAGCGAGCACGTCATCACGTCGGTGGCGGCACCGCCGGATGGCTCGGGACGATTGATGTATGCCGACCGTGGAGGGACGGTGCGGTACATCCACCGGGCATCGGGCGCCTCGGGCCTTTTCCTGGACCTGACGTCCAAGGTCGTCGTGGGCGTCGAGTCGGGACTGTGCGCCCTGGCCTTTCATCCGGGATACGCGACGAACCGTCAGTTCTTCGTTTCCTACCTCGCGCGCATCCCGGGCGCCCCGGGGTCGTCCATGCGGCTTTCCCGGTTCGAGTCTGACCCAGGGGACCCCACGCGCGCCCTTCCCGACTCGGAATGGCCCCTGATCAGCCAGAGACATCGGGGGGACTATCACTTCGCAGGTGACATCCGATTTGGGCCCGACGGCTACCTCTACATGTCGCTGGGCGACGAGGGCTATGAGCACCAGTGGGACAACGCCGGGCGTTGGGACCGCAATTTCTTCTCGGCCATCCTGCGCATTGACCCGGACCAACGCCCGGGAGGACTCCTGCCCAACGTTCATCCGGCCGTGCACCCGGGCACGTACCTCGTCCCCCCTGACAACCCCTTCATCGGACGCACCAACTACGTGATTGGGGACACGGACTTCAACCTGCCCATGCCCTTGGAGTCGTTGCGAACCGAGTTTTGGGCGGTGGGCTTTCGCAATCCATGGCGCATGTCGTTCCGGCCAGGGACCGCCGACTTGTACGCCAACGATGTCGGCGTCGGCCAACGGGAGGAAGTGAACCTGATCGCCCGGGGCGGCCACCATGGATGGCCTTGGAAGGAGGGCACGCAACCGTGGCCCTTTGACTACCCCAAGTCGGGCCTGGTCGAGCCCATCCTCGAGTACGAGCACAACGAGGGCCGCGTGGCCATCACCGCAAGCTGGTTTCACGACGACCCCCGAAACCCATACCTCCAGGATTGCTACCTGTTCGCCGACTGGTCCGGCCCCATCTACGCGACCCGCCGGCTTCCCGACGGGCGTCATGCGGCACCGGAACTTCTCGGGTTCCAACCCGGCATCGCCACCATGGCGCAGGACCCGTCGGACGGAGCCGTCGTGCTGGCGGGCGACGGCTTGCACGTCCTTGTGCGGGAAACCGGTGCCGTCCCCGTTCCTTCCACCCTCTCGGCCACCGGTTTCTTCGAGTCCGTCGAGAACCTCAAGCCCGTGCCAGAGTTGGTTGCCTACGATGTGAACCAGCCGTTCTGGTCCGATGACGCCATCAAGCGGCGTTGGTTCGTGCTGCCTCCAGGGGAAGGGCGGGTGCGCTTCGACCCGCAACTCCCATGGAAGGCGCCGCCGGGAACCGCATGGGTCAAGCACTTCGACCTTCCCGTCCATGACGGCGACCCCGGTCGTGTTCGTCGCCTGGAGACCCGGGTCCTGGTTCGTACCGCGCAAGACGTGTACGGGGTCACCTACCGATGGAATGAGACGCAGGACGAGGCCTTTCTGGTTCCCGAGGAGGGACGTGAGGAGGACGTGCAGGTGGAGGCTGCGGGCGGGGGCATCCGGCGCCAACGTTGGCGCTACCCTTCCAGGACCGAATGCCGGACCTGCCATTCCGAGGTCGGCGGGCCCGCCCTCTCCTTCAACACGGCCCAACTCAACCGCGCGGGGCTCGGCGGGACCAACCAGATCGAGCGACTCGCCCGTCTCGGTTGCTTCGAGGGCCAGCCCGACGTCCGTCCCAACCTTCTCCGCGCCCATCCCGCCCTGGACGACGACTCCGCCTCCTTGGAACACCGCGTCCGGTCCTACTTCGAGGTCAACTGTGGCTCCTGCCATCAGCCGGGCTCGGGCAACCGGTCGCCGTGGAATGCCCTCGCGCCCGTCCCCCTCGCCCGGGCCGGTCTCCTTCGCATCCAGGCCATCCATCCCGTCGCGAGCCTCTACGAGGTGTTCGCCACCAACATCATCGAGCCCGGATCGTCGGCGGCCTCCGTTCTCTTTCGCCGCGTGAGCGAGCCTGGCCCCTTGCACATGCCGCCGCTGGGAACCTTCGTCCTCAACACCAACGCCGTTGCGTTGCTCAACGCATGGATCAACGGCCTCACCAACCGGCCGGACTATGCCGACTGGGCGCGCCGCCTCATGCCAGACGTCGAGCCCAACGACACCCTGCCGGGCGCTGACGCCGACGGTGATGGCGACCCGAACGAGTTCGAGTTCTCGGCCGGGACCAACCCGAACGACCCCACCGATCGCCTGCGGTTGGACGTGGCGCGGTCGCCCGGTGGCGGGCTGGAGGCGCGATTTCTCCGCAAGGCTCACCACGAGTACCGCCTGGAGACGGCGCCTGGATGCGACGGCCCATGGTCGGCCGTCGATCATCCCGAGAACCGCCCACGTCGGCTCGCGAGGGACGAGCCTGCCGCCGTCCCATTGCCCCAAGGGGCCGAGGTTTTCGTGCGGCTAAGCATCACGACCCCGTAACTCGCTCGGCTCCGCGTCCCCGGGGACCCGCGCCGTCCGAGCCCTGGCTGGCCAACCTCGTCGAAGGCCCGGGCGGGGCTTTGTCGTTCGGGCATCCCCCGGAACCCTCGCCCGCAGAATGGTGTGGGAACGTCCCGGGCGAACGGCCATCGTGCGCCGGGTCAATTCGAGATGAACGAGGTCGGGCAACGAGTCGGTGCGAGGATCGCGGGCGCGCGGCTTGAGCGGGAGGGCGGGCGCCCATGATGGAGTTCCTGCGCCGCTTCCTGCCCTATGTGCGGCCGTTTCGCGGGCGCGTGATGCTGGGCATTGCCAGCGGGGTCCTGTTTGCCGCGACCAACGCGCTCCTCCTGACCGTGGTGCGACTGGTGGTGGACCTCGTCTTCCCGACGGCGGGCAAGGCCCCGGGCGCTGGGATGGTCGAGGCCTTGCCCGGGTTCGTGTCCGGATGGGCCAGGGGGCTGCTGGAGCGCGTTTCCGCCATGGAACGGCCCGGGGCCATGGTCTGGGGCATCGCCCTCATTCCCGTCGTGATGTTGCTCCGGGGCGTGTTCGAGTACGTGGGTGCCTACTCCATGAACTGGGCGGCGACCCAGACGATGGCCGCCGTGCAACAGGCCGTGTTCCGGCACCTGCACGGGCTCTCGATGAGCTTCTTTGGAACAAGTCGAACCGGCGAGCTGATGTCCCGCATCTCCAACGACCCCCTCGTGCTGCGACACGCCGTCTCGCACGGCTTCTCCGTGGCCGTGCGGGACCCCGTCCAGGTGGTGGTGCTGGCGGCGTTGCTGGCGACGCAGCAACCCCGCCTCATGGCGCTGTCCCTCGCCCTCCTTCCGGTGTGCGTCGTGCCCGTCGTCGTGTACGGCCGCAAGGTGCGCAAGGCCGCCCAGGCCTCCCAGGCCCACGTCGCCGAGCAGGCCTCCACCATGAACGAGAGCTTCTCGGGCCAGCGCGTGGTGAAGGCCTACGGGCTCGAGGGCTTCATGGTCGAGCGGTTCGCGCGCGCCTCCCGACGCTTCGTCTCCGAGACCATGCGGTCGGTGCGCGGCGTCGAGTTGCCCGGCCCCATGATCGAGTTCGCCGGCTCCATCGGCATGGCGGGCGTGTTCGCCTACGTCGCCTTGAACCCGGCCACGGGCGTCACGGCCGGCGACTTCCTCCAGTTCGTCCTGGGCCTCTTCATGCTCTACAAGCCCATCAAGGAACTCAGCCGCCTCCAGGCCCTCCTCCAACAGGCGCGCGCCGCCAGCCAGCGCGTCTTCGACCTCCTCGCCACCCAGCCCGACCTCGTGGACCCGCCCCATCCCGTCCCCGTGGACGCACGCGGCCAGGACATCGTCCTCGACCACGTCACCTTCGCCTACGAGGACCGCCCCGTGCTGCGCGACGTCTCGCTCGTCATCCCGGCCGGGAGCTTCGTCGCCGTCGTCGGCCCCAGTGGCTCCGGCAAGAGCACCCTTGCCGCCTTGCTCCTCCGCCTCCACGACCCGCAGCAGGGAGCCTTGCGCATCGGTGGAACCGACCTCCGCCAGGCCCGCATGGCCGACGTGCGGGCGCAGTTCGCCGTCGTCACCCAGGATCCCGTCCTCTTCTCTGAGTCCATCGCCACCAACATTGGCCTGGGACGCCCGGGCGCCTCGCGCGAGGACATCGAGCGCGCCGCGCGCATGGCCAACGCGCACGCCTTCATCATGGAACGCCCTGGCGGCTACGATGCCCCCGTGGGCGACCGTGGGTCCGCATTGTCCGGTGGCCAGCGCCAGCGCATCGCCATTGCCCGCGCCATCCTCCGCGACGCCCCCGTCCTCGTCCTCGACGAGGCCACCAGCGCCCTGGACTCGGAATCCGAGAAGGCCGTGCAGGACGCCCTCGAGCGACTCATGCAGGGCCGCACCACGCTGTGCATCGCCCATCGGCTCTCCACGGTGCAGAAGGCGGATTCCATCGTGGTCATGGAGGACGGCCGGATCGTCGAGCACGGCTCCCATCCGGCCTTGGTTGCCCGCGGAGGCCTCTACGCCCGCCTTCACCAGCTCCAGTCTGGGGGCTAGACCGGCCCCATCCGGACGACGCGGTCGGCAATGGCCAGGGTGTTCTGGCGATGGGCGACCATGAGGATGGTGCGACGTCCTCGCTGGGTCTGGAGCGCGTCCAGGATCCGTTGCTCGTTGGCGGCATCGAGGGCGCTCGTGGGCTCGTCCAGCAACAGGACGCGGGCCTCGCGTGCGAACGCCCGCGCCAGATTGATCCGTTGCTTCTCGCCCACGCTCATCCGGATGGCGCCGTCGCCGACGACGGTGTCATAGCCCATGGGCAACGAGCGGATGAAGTCATGGACGCCCGCGTCCCGGGCGGCCGCCTCGAGCGCGGACCGGGCGGTCCCGGGGCGACCCAGGGCGAGGTTGTCGGCGACGGTTCCCGGCATCAGCACCGGTTCCTGCGGCACCCACGCGATCTCGCGTCGGAGGTCCGCCAGGCGCAACCGCCCCAGCGCAACGCCGTCGAGGCGCACCTCGCCGTCGTCGGGGTCCAGAAAACGCGGCACCATCGCCAGCAAGGTGGACTTGCCCGCCCCGCTCGGGCCGACAATCGCCACGAATTCCCCCGGCTCGACGCTCCAGCGAACGCGGTTCAGGACGGGGTGTTCCGGTCGATAGGCGAACGACACGTCCACAAACTCCACGCGCCGCCCGGCGGCGGCAGGCGGGGGCAGCGACCCCGGAAGGGCAGCCTCTGGCGGGCCGGGGGGCGAGTCGATCAACTCGAGCACCCGCCGCGCGCCCGCGCCGGCGTTGCTGATCGTGGTTCCCACGTGGGCGAGTTGCTGCAAGGGCTCGTAGAATTGAGCGAGGTACGCGAGGAAGACCAGGAAGGTGCCCGCCGACAATCGCCCCGCTTCCACCTCTCGCGCCCCGAACCACACCAGGGCGGCCGCGCCCGCCGCGAAGATCGTCCCCACCGACGCAAGGTAACCCACTTCAAACTGATGCTGCCCGCCCCGGGCCCGGCGTGCGGACGTCGCGTCGGCGGCAAAGGCCTCGCCCTCGTGAGCCTCGCCTTGGAAGGCCTGCAACACGGGCAGGTTGGCCAACGCCTGCTGGGTACGCTCGGCCAGGCGCGCGTCGGCCGCCTGGGCCGCCGTGGCTCGCCGGCCCACGCCCTTGGCAAAGCCGCGCATCACCACCAGCAACGGCGGCACCGTGGCAAGCGCCACCCCGGTCATCCCGGGGTGCACGCGCCACATCACCGCCGTCATGGCCACCAACGCCCCCGCCGACGTCAGCAGCGTGAACAACCCTTGGTGGAACAACGTTTGGAAGGCGAAGGCGTCCCACGTGGCCCGGTAGAGGAGGTCGCCCGGCTTGGACTCCAACAGGCGGCGAAGGGACAAGCCCAGCATCCACTCGTGCAGGGCGAGGCGAACACGCTGGAGCCCGCCCAGCCCGGTTCGTACCAGCACCATGCTCAGGAGGGCCCCCAGCAACGCGTGCGCCGCATAGACCGCAAACAAGGCCGCGGCCGCCCGCGCCACCTCCATGCCGCGGCCGCCGCCGCCCTTCGCCCACCCGTCCACCAACGCCGCCAGGGGCCACGGCTTTGCCAGCCCGGCCGCCGTGGCCAAGGCCGACAACAGCAACGCCAGCGCAACGCGCGGGCCGTCCCCGCGATAGAATCGGGCCAGTGCCCTCAACGAGTCCACGTGGCCCCAGCGTATCCATCGCCCAACCTGAGCCAAGGATTCGCGTGGTTGGGATGGCCACCCTGCGGGCTTTGCGTCCCGCACCCCCCCCTTGCCGGGGCCTCGCCTTCAGGGCGACGTGACTTGGAAGAACCGCGCGGCGGAGCCTGCCGGAATCTCGATCGCCAACCTTCCCGTCGTCAGCCCCGAGGTCAGCCTGTCAAACGCCATGGTCAGCGAGGGGGCAGACCACACCGAGTACGTCGCCCCGGGAGTCGTCGGCCATGTGACCTCCAGCAGGCCACCAGCGTCCAGGGTTGCCCGCGCCGCCACCGGCACGGGCGTGGCGTCCAGGGGCCGGATGTCGGCCCATCGCGTGACGAGGAGTTGGTAGCCGCCCGCGCGCGGATCCGCGTTGTCGAACTGGCCCAGCACGCCCTCGATCGTGACCGGCCCCGTGGGCTTGGGTTGCCCCACCACGTCGAGCACGCGGGCGTCGATGCGCAGCACGAACGCGCGCGTGGCATCCGTCGCGTCCGTGATCGTCACGTTGGATCCCCCCGCAAACGCCGCTCCAGCTGACCCGTCCACGAGCACGTTGCGCGCGCGGACGCGGCGGCCCTCGGCGGCCTCGGCCGTGCCCACCCCGGGCGACGTCGCCGTCACGCCGCTCGTGCCCGCAGGCCATGCGAAGTCGAGGTCGATGGGCTCGGGCAACGGGACGCCGGTTTCGAGGACCTCGACGACGTGCTTGGGGTTGCTGGCGGAAAGGTTGAACTGGAGCAGGCCGTTGAAGTGCGACACCGGCCCCACGACCCGCACGCGTGCCCCGGCCGGCGGTGCCTCGGCGGACGGGCGGCCCGCCACGAAGACGGCAATGCCGGCCGTGGCGTCCTGCGCGTAGAACAACACGCTGGCGGACGTCGTGAGGTTCACGTGCGTGGTGACCACGGCCTCCACCTCGAAGAGTTGCGTGGGGTCCACCGGGCGCAGGTTCACGGGGTCCACCGTGGACCGGACGTGCGCGAGGTTGGTGCGGAGGATCTCGGGCGGCGGAACGGTCACGCGAAGCGACACCGGGGCGCTGGTGACGGCCCCCGCGCGGTTGGAGACGACGACGCGGAACGAGGCCCCGTCGTCGGCAAGCGTCGTGGTGGCGACGACCAACGCGGCGTTGATGGCGCCCGGCAGGCTCGTCCCGTTGCGTTGCCATTGGTACGTGGGCGCCGGTTGCCCCGTGGCCGTGACGGTGAACGTGGCGGGAGCGCCGGCCGGAACCGTGGCGGGCACGGGCCCGGCAACGATCGCCGGCGCCTGGTCGTTGGACGGTTGCGGCTCCAACCAAGCAAGCCCCGAGGGCTGGGTCCCGGGCGTCCCGTGGGACTCGGAGACCGAGCGCGAGGGCGCGAAGCCGTCGGCGTCCGTGGGAAACCGCGCCATGGACCCGTTGGTGCTCGTCTGGGCCTGGGAATACACGATGCGCGCGACCACGTTCGACTGGGCGTTGCGCAGGACGATCGCGTCCCCGCCGTCGTTCAGCGCGAGGCCGGCGGTGCTGAAGGGATCCCCGGGCCCCACCTCGGCGGCCAGCGCGGGCACCGAAAGCTGTGGCGCGTACCCAAACGCCGGCCCGCCGTACACGACGATCGCGTTCGATGGCGCCACCACGTTGGCGGCCGAGCCCGGGTAGATGTACGCGCGGCGCAGCAACGAGTCCGAGACCATCCAGCCCGTCATGTCGATGGGCTCCGGCGAGAGGTTCACGACCTCGATGTACTCGTCACGATTGGACGGGCTGGTGTCGGTGCCGCCGGGCAAGGGGTCCGCACGGTTGAGCAGGTTGAACCATGGCAGCGCGTTGGTGGAGGCCGGATTGGCCATGTACTCGGTGATGACCACCCGTTGCTCGGCCGCGGTGGGCACGTAGATGCGCACGCGCTGCGTGAATGAGGCCGACCCATTGTCGGCGCGCACCTCGACGTCGTGCGCCTTGCCGGCATCCGCCGACGTCGCCTCGAAGTGGTAGAAGCCCACGACGTTTGTTCCTTGCCGGATCGGGAAGTCCCAGCGGCCCGAGGCCGGGACGTTTGCACCCAGGGTCACGGTTACCGGACGCCCCTCCGGATCCTCAACGTCGAAGCGAACCGCGATGGCCTCGCCGGGACGCAGGCCGTGGTCGGGGAAGGTGTTCGTCAGGGCGTCCCCGGGTCGCACGAGGCGCGAGAGCACGTTGGTGAAGCGGATGGACGGGGCCTTGAACGCGCTGGCGATGTCTGCAAAGCGGCTCGGGATGAACTGGTACCCGGAGGTGAATGGCGCCGAGGAATCAAACTGCCCCAGGACGCCCACCACCGTGGAGGTGCCCACCGGGATGACCTTCCCGACCAAGTCCGTGCCGGCGTTCGCATACAGCGGGAACGTTTGGCCCGCCGAGTCCGTCATGGCGATGCCAGCCGAGACCGACGTGAAGACGCCCCCCGTGGCGACGGGATCGATCACGACGTCGCGAGCCACCACAAGGCTGCCCTCCAGCGCCTCCAGCGCCGCGGCGTCCGTGGTGAACGGCAACGGCAACGGCGTCGGCAACGGCTGGTTCGTGCCGACGACCGTCACCGCGTGCGCCGGGTTCGACTCGACGGGGGCCATCTCCAGCAAGCCGCGAAAGTGGGTGACGGGAGCCTTGACCCGGACACGCGCGCCGGCCGGAGGCAGGGAGCGCCCGCCGGATTGCCCCCCCGCCCAGAACACGGCCATGCCCGCCGTGTCATCCTGCAGGTAGAACAAGTAGTTCGCCGTGCCCGAGGTCAGGTTGGCGTGGGTGGTGACCACGCCCTCGATCGTGAAGAGGCTCGTGGTGTCCAGGGGCGTCCCCTGCGCGGGATCCTGCGCCGCACGCAATGAGGCCAGCGTCACGATTCGGTTCGAGGGATCCTCCACCACGGCCAGCGTCACCGGGTCGCTGGTGGCGGTCCCATGTGCGTTTCGGACGACCACGCGGTAGCGGCCACCGTCGGCAGGTTGGACGTTCGCCAGGCTGAGCACGGGGCCTGCGGCGCCGGGCATCGCGGCCCATGAGCCATCGGCGGACTCACGTTGCCACTCGAAGGCCAACGGCTCGCTGCCGCCCGCAGAGGTCGCCAGCGTCGCCGTCGTGCCGAGGAAGGCCGTTTGCCCCACGGGTTGCGCGGAAAAGAACGGCGGACGGGGCGTCTCGCCGTCGCCCTCGACGGTCACCATGTCAAACCGCGCCGTGCCATTCGGGCTGTAGGTCCCGGAGATCGGCGCGAACGCGCCGCCGTCGGTCGCGGCCACGATCCGGAACCGAAACTGCGGGTTGTTGCTGGCGGCCGGGACGGCGGACAGGTCGAGCGACAGGCGGTTCGTGAACACCCCGGCCGTGGCGATCGTCAGGACGGCGCCCTCGGAAAAGGTGATCCCATCGAGGCTGTAGAGGACGGCAATGCGGCGGCTGGACGTGCTGGAACCACGGTAGTCGAACAGGACCCGAATGTTGCCATACCCGGCCGTGCTGACGGCCACCTCGATGCCCGCCTTGCGGTCGCCTTCGGCCGTCGCCGGGTAGCCCGTGGTTTGGAACGCGAAGTTGGGCGTGGCCGTGTCGGAGGAACCCGTTCCCGTCGTGGGGGCCGGGACCGTGATGCCGCCGATGGGAGACAACGTCCCCGCCCCGGACGAGGGCAACGCAGGGTTGTTGGTATTGTTGAAGTTCCAAAGGGCGATGGTGTCGGCCCGGAGACCTAGCGCGGCCAGCAATGCGAGGAGGAGGGCAGGGAAGGGTTTCATGCGTGGACAGGGGGTGCGTAAAGGACGAGCAGGAGCCAAGGAAACCGGGGCTTCAGGGCACGTCGCGATTCGGGTTCCAGACGAGGTCCGGCGAGAACCGCTCCTCGCGTCCGGTGCCGCCGTTGGTGACGGACGACCGCTTGAAGAACGCGGCATGGCCGTCGATGAACATGAGGTTGCCGCCCCCGGATGCCCCGGGCCCGCCATGGCGCGCGGCGAAGCGATTGTGCCGGGCGGCCGGCATGACCCCGATGGCGGCCGTGGAGGTGTCGCCAAAGGCTTCCGTCACCGGGTTCAGGACGGCGTCCAAGAGCATGACCGTCGCCGAAGGCGCCCGCAGGTCTGCGAGGCGCGGCATGCCCGGGTAGGGATGGTCGTTGCCCGCCACGCCGTTGCGCACGGACGTGCGGAGCTTGAGGTCGAGGTTCATGGCGTAGCTAAAAAAGCCGAAGCTGCCGCGGGCCGGCATCGCGGGGATCTCGGAGTCCTTGATCCGGGCGCTGTTGCAGTGCCACATCCGGCCCTTCGCCCCGGGGAAGGGCAGGAAATCCCTCGCCACCTTGCCCTGCGCCTCGGCCCAGTAGTTGGACAGCGGCCGCTCCCCTGCTCCATTGGGCAGGAGGTTGAACCAGGCAAACGGGTCGTTGGGGCTTCCCGGCCCCGCCGTCCTGCCCGTGAACGCCCCGTATTGCCCGCCGTCGTCGGTCCCGTCGCGAGGGATGCCGTCGTTGTTGTCCGACGCATACACCAGCAGCGCCACGCCCCATTGCCGGAGGTTGCTCAGGCATTGGATGGATTGCGCCCTTGCCTTGGCGCGCGACAACGCCGGCAGCAGCATCCCGGCCAGGATCGCGATGATGGCGATGACAACGAGGAGCTCGATCAACGTGAAGGCATGCGGCCGCCGCAGCCGCCGCGGCCCGGGCATGGCAAGGCGGTCACGTCGTCGATGAGGCCACCCGGCAGGCCATGTCACGGGGTTTGTCTCCATGCGACTTCAGCGCGATGGGCAGTGGATGCCAAGGCACGGAGGCCGCCCCCGCCATCCTCTTGGTGATGCATGCTGGACAAGGCAGCCCATCGAACGGGGCAGGGCGGGTGGCCCTCACCGACGCCGAGACGCCCATCCCAGAACCACGACGCCCGCGACGGCCAGCGCCCAGGTGCTGGGCTCCGGAATCACCGTGGTCTGGTGCACGACGGTGAGGTTGTCCACTTGCAGGCCCGAGTAATTGCCCGTCGTGCTGGCATTGCCGCCCTGTCGGAGCGCGATGCTGGTGACGCCCGCGATGGCGGCGCCTGCCACCGTGTCTTCCGCCGTGGCCGGACCCGTCACGGGGGTGTTCACCCAAAGACGCGAGGTCCCCAACCCAATGTCGTAGGCCACCGTCACCTGGTGCGGTGCCGTCCGGTCTAGGTTGCCCGAGTAGGAAACCGTCGCCGCCCCGTCGCCGCCGTCGTTTTCGATCCCCAGGCGGAACAGGTCCGAGTCCGCCACGGTGGCGGACCCGACGAATACACGCCCACGGAAGCCCGTGCCGGCGTCCTTGAAATGGAGGAAGTACGCTCCCACGCCCGTGGAGGCCAACGTGCCCGAACTGAAGTCCACGGTGAACGAAGCGTACAAGGTGCCGGCCGTGATGGGGGCCGGGCCAAGGAGGCGGTTCACGTCCTCGGCGCTGCCACCGCGGACGACAGCCGCCCCCGCGCCGTTGACCAGGACAGGATTGGAGTTGGTTCCGCTGTGGGCGACCCACGTGCCGCCGCTCACGGATGTCAGGCTGCCCGCAGCGTAGGAAAACGAGTCGTCCAACACGGTCGTGTCTTGGGCGAACGATTCGGAAGAAAGGGCGGCCGCGCTGGCAGCGACCACGAGGAGGTGGAGAGCTTTGCTCATGACGGAGGCATCGAACGCCCGAAACCCGCTTTCTGCAACCCGGGAACCGTTTCCCGTGATGAAACTTTCGGAGGCTTTTCGGTGACGCCCGGACTTTCCCGGCGCGCGCCTTTGGGCTTGGCCACCCGAAACGAAACCACGGCCGCGCCGCTACCGAGCCTCCGTCGTGCGCGTTACCCGCGCCATCCGGACCAAACGACTCCACGCCACCAACCCGGTGGCCACCGCAAGCATCCCGCAAAGGCAGTACGGCCACGCGGGATTCCGGTCGAACAACAACCCCGCAAACGGGGGCCCGAAGACCCGCGCCAAGGCCCCGGCGCTTTGCGCGACCCCAAGGGTGGCCCCTTGCTCGTCCGCAGGCGTGAGGCGCGACAACAAGCCAAACAATGGCGGCCGCGTAAGCCCGCTGCCGACCGCCAAGCCGCCCACGACCACCAAAAGCAACGTCCAACGCCATCCGGCCGGCTCCAGGAATACGCCCCACGACAAGGGCGCGTCCCCCTGCAGGAAGGGCAACGGCAGCATCGACAGCCCAAACACCACCAGGCTCCCGGCAACGAGGTGGGCTTCCCCGAGCCTCTTCAGCAGCCGTCCCACGGGCCCCGCCTGCACGAGCGCACCGATGAGGCCCGCGTAGCAAAACAACACCGCGTTCGTGCGCGCCGCCGCCTTGTCCGCCAACCCGAAGTTCTTCTGGATGAGCAACCCCAGCGTGCTTTCAAAGCACGTGAAGCCAAACGTCGCGAGGAAGAACGTCAGGATCAAAAACGCAATCGCCGGCTGGGACAATGTCCGGCTCAGGTGCTCCCAGCGCGTGCGCCGTGCCGCTGCGGACGTCCCGGGCCTCCAGCTTTCCGGGAGTCGGACCAGCGCCGCCACAAAGTTGCCCAGGCAAAGCAACGCCGCCATCGCGCCGGGGGCGGCCGCCACCCACGGATCCGAGGCCGACATCCACTGGGCCGCCTGCTGTGCGCCCACCGCCAGCGCCGGGCCCACGATGAAGCCCAGGCCAAACGCCATTCCAATCAGGCCCATCCGCCGCGAGCGATCCTCCGGCGGCGTGATGTCCGCGATGTACGCCTGGGCCACCGTGATGTTGGCGCCGCAGATCCCGGCAACCACCCGCGACGCCAGCAGCACGCCCAGCGCCGCCCGGCCTGTCATCGTCGAACCCACCGCGAACGTCGCATACGACAGCATCGCCACGAACGTGCTCGCCAGCAGCACCGGCCGACGTCCCACGCGGTCCGACAACGCGCCCCATGCCGGCGCGAAGATAAACTGCATGAGCGAGTACGACGCCATGATCAGCCCCACCTCCAGTCCGCTGGCACCCAGGGCACGCGAGTAGTTCGGCAGCAAAGGCAGCACCAACCCGAACCCCACCAGGTCCACGAACACGGTCAAAAAAAGCGTTCCCAACGATGGCGCACGCACGGCCCAACGTTGAACCCGCCCCCGGCCGGTAGGGAAGCACGCAGTCCTGCGGCGCCAGACGGGTGACGGGGGACGTCGTCCCACCCCGCGCGCACGGCGCACGCGGGCCGCCTTGCGCAAGGCACTCGCGGCCCCGTCGGCCCGGGGTGCGGTGGCCCGGGCTCACGAGGTTCAGCCGGGCTGAGCGCATTCCCCGAAATCGACGCTTGCAGGCCAACCCCGCCTCCATAACCTCCCCCTAACTTTCACGAGCATTATGCGCATCGGATTGAAGCAGATCTCCCTTCTGGTTGGCCTCGCAGCCCTTGCATCAGGTTGTGCCAGCGCCGAGCGCAAGCTCGGCCGCGGCCTCAACAACCTCACCGAGCCCTTGCGTTTGGGTGAATTCGGCCGGGCCTACGAGCAGGCATACCTCTGGGACGGCGCGGACGGAGCCACCAGCGTCGGCGTGTTCAAGGGCCTGAATCGTACCATCGGCCGGACCCTCGTGGGAGCCGTTGAGGTCGCCACGTTCCCCATCCCAACGGATCCCTACTTCAAGCCCACCCATCCCGTCTATCCGGACGTGTACAAGCCGGGGGTGCTCGACTCGGGCTCCATTCAGGCGGACACCGCCGTTGGATTTGACTCTGGGGACGTTGCCCCGTTCCTCCCGGGCAGCCGTTTCAAGATCTTCGAGTGAACGTTTGAGACTCGGATTCCTGACGACGCGCCAACGCCCCCCCGTTGGCGCTTTTTTATTTTCCCATGGCCCTCGAGCGTCATTCGCCCTGCAAGGTCAACCTGATCCTGAACATTTTGGGCAGACGGCCCGATGGCTACCACGACCTGGAAACCGTGTTCCTGCATGTTCCCCTGCACGACACGTTGTCCTTCGAGCATGCCCCCCAAGGCATCCGGCTCACATGCAACCGGGCCGACCTGCCCGTGGACGAGTCCAATCTCGTGCATCGGGCCGCGACCCAGTTCCTTGCGGCGTCGGGCATTGCGTCGGGCATTTCCATCCACCTGGGGAAGCACCTGCCGTTGGCGGCCGGCCTCGGCGGCGGCAGCAGCAACGCAGCCCATACGCTCCTGGGCCTCAACGATCTCTTCGGACAACCCCTCGGCGTCGAAGCCCTCCACCGCATCGCCGCCACCCTCGGATCCGACGTCAACTTCTTCCTGCAAGGCCAACCCGCCCTGGCCACCGGCCGCGGCGAATGCATCGAGCCACTCGCCCCGTTTCGTGTCCTCTCGGGCATGGCCATGTTCCTTTACCACCCCGGCTTTGGGATCTCCACTCCATGGGCCTACCGGGAACTGGGACGCTTTCCATCCGCGCTGAACGGCACCCCGGGCCGGGCGCGCGCCCTCGCCCAACAACTCGCCGTCGGCGACATGCAGGCCGGCATGGCCTCCCTGTACAATTCCCTGGAGGCTCCCGCCCTCGACAAGTATCCCGTGCTCGCCCTCTACCAAGAGTTCCTCCGGGCGCGCGGCGCGGTCGGCACGCTCATGTCCGGGAGTGGATCCACGACGTTTGCACTGTTTCCTGACGCCGAGGCCGCGCGTGCGGCCATCGCCCCGTTTGAGTCCCGGTTCGGAGCGGCCGGATGGCTCCGTGTGGCCACCTTGTAGGCCGCTTCATGTCGTTTCCCCGAGAGGCACCACGCGCTTCCATATCGGCACCACGCGCTTCATCTCGTCGATGATCCATTGGCAGGCGGCGAAGGCCTCCGACCGGTGGGGTGCCACCACTTCGACCCACAGCGAAGGCTCCCCGGCGCGCACCCTGCCCAGCCGGTGGTGAATCCGAACCGACGCAAGCGGCCAACGCCTGCCCGCCGCATCCACCAGCAATTCAAGCTGCCGACGCGCCATCCGCTCAAACGACGAGTAATCGAGTCCCCAGATGGGGGATCCCTCCTCCGTGCCGCGCACGACGCCCATGAAATGGACCAAGGCGCCATGGCATGCGTCCCCCGCGCGTCCGGATGCGAGCGCCGGGACATCCAGCGCCGCCTCGCCCAACACCACCTCCAACACAACCCTCGGCTCGCCTTCCATGCCTCAGCCTCCCTGCACCGGCGGAAACAACGAGACCTCCTCGCCCGGCGCGAGCACCCGGCCGGGATCCGCGTAATCCACGTCCACGGCCACCAGTGTGGAGCCCCGCAGGCGCCCGAGCTCCGGCCAGCGCCGCCATGTTGCTTCCAGCACCTCCGCCACCGTCGCGCCCTCCCCAACGTCCACCTCGGCCTCGGTGGCGCCGGCAAGGTCTCGGAAGTACGACCAAAAATGGATGCGGACTCGCATGGGTTCGGGGCGCGCGTCGCGCGTGGCACGGAAGCCGACGCGCACGCGACTAGATGTGGGCGGAATCGCCGTGGTCCTTGGTGGCATATCCGGTGTCCTGCCGCCGCAGGTTGACCTCGTTCTTCTTCACGTAGGCTTGGAACACGTCGTCGGCCGACATTCCCAGCACCTGCGCCATGCTGACCAGGAAGTGCAGCAAGTCCACGACCTCCACCCGCGCGTTCTGCTCGTCGAACTTCTGGTACTTCGCCCACCACTTCCAAGGGACCGAGTCCGTCAGCTCGGCCAGCTCCTGGGACATCGCCCGGCAATAGTTGAGGATCCAACGGGTCTTCTCGGCGTCGTCCATCGACGACGTGTCCACGCCGATCCTGCGATTGAGCGCGGCCTGCATCCGGAACAACTCGCGCAATTGGTCCTGCGTCTCCATGCGCGGATGCTGCATGCCCCTCCGTCCTCGCGCGAGCCTCTTGTCCCGCAACGTCCCCGCAACCCGCGCTGAACGCCCGGGTCTCGTCCCGGTCGAAAACCCCGCAATCAGGTCGGTAACCGCATGACGCCTCGGATGTAGCGCCCCGTTGACCTCCTCGCGTCCCGCTTGCAACCACGCCAGCCAAGGACGTCCGCAGGAGGATCAAAGGAAGGATACACATGAAGGAATCAAGCCGTACCTCACTCCGTCCCAAATCCCCGTCCCCCAAGGCTGTGCATGCACCGCCCACGCGGGTGGGACGGACGTCCGACGACACGCGTCCCGAGCGCGACAACGAACCCCCCAACACCTCCCGTCCCTTGCTGCTGAGTCGTCCCATGACCCAGCGCCACCCGGGCGCTCCCAGGCCAAGGCCCGTCCAGGTGCACAGGGATCCCGAGGCCCGGGTCGTCCCCTCCGAGGAACGCCCCGTCCGCGGCCCATGGGACGAGAACTCCTCGTTTCGTCTCTACATCCGCGAGGCCGTCGAAACACCTCTCCTCACCCCCGCCGAGGAAATCGTCCTCGCCGGCCGCATCCATGCCGGCGACGAATCCGCACGCGAGCACATGATCAAGGCCAACCTTCGCCTCGTCGTGAAGATCGCCCGGGAATACGAGGACTACGGGCTGCCCCTCCTCGACCTGATCAACGAGGGCAACATCGGGCTCATGCGCGCCGTCGAACGCTTTGACCCCGCCAAGGGGGCCAAGCTCAGCACGTACGCCGCATGGTGGATCAAGCAGGCCATCAAGCGAGCCCTCTCGAGCCAGTCCAAGGCCATCCGTCTCCCCATCCACATCGTCCAAGAGCTCGCTCGCATGCGGAAGGCCGAGGCCCGCCTCGAGGCCGACATCGGTCGCCCGCCCACCGAGGCAGAGCTGGCCGCCTTCATGCTGGTCGATGTCGAGGATATCCAACGTTGGAGAGAGGCTGCCGCAGTGGGTGCCACCTCCCTTGAAGCCCCCCTCAGCAACGACCCCGAGGCCGGCCGCATTGCCGACATCATCCCCGACGAGAACGCGGCCATGCCCTACGAGGCCATCGAAAATGGCACCAACGCGGCCCTCGTCCGCCAGCTCATCGCCACCCTCAACGCCCGCGAGCAACGCATCCTCCGGGACCGCTTCGCCCTTGATGGCGGCGAGCCCCGCACCCTCGAGGAAATCGGCACCGAGTTCGGGCTCACGCGCGAACGCATCCGCCAGCTCGAGGCCGCCGCCCTCAGGAAGCTCCGGGCACGCATCCGGGCACGCGACGCCCTCCAGTTTGCCGCCTGACCCCGGACCCGCGATGCGGCAGGAACCGTGCCGCAAGCCTCCATGTCACCCGACCGCGCTCTCCCAGGGGCGCGGTCTTTTCACGGGTAGGTCCGGCCCCCTTCCATGCGGAATGCATCCTCCAGGTGACGCACGTCCACCACGTCCTCCCCGCTCAGGATAACCTCCACGATGTCGAAACGAATCCGGACCATCGGTGTCCCGCCCGCCCGCAGGTAGTGCATCGCCGCCGCCGTCACACGACGCCTCTTTTCCCGGTCCACGGCGTCGGCCGGGCGTCCCCATGAGCCGGAGGCCCGTGCCTTGACCTCGACGAATGCCATGCATTCCCCGTTCCACGCCACCAAGTCCAGCTCGCCGCGGGGAGCCGTGTAGTTCCTTGCGAGGATCCTCCAGCCGGCCCCGGCCAAGTAGCGTGCCGCCGCGTCCTCGCCCGCCCGCCCGCGCCTGAGGTTTGCGGGCTTCGGCATCGTCCGTTTTTCCCACCACCTTCGGAGCCACGCGATCATGCCCCGAACAACCCAAGCTGCCGTGCGCTGACCGGCGCGAAGGATCGTCGGTGCAGCTCGCATGGGCCCAGCCTCGAGAGCGCCTCCAGATGCTCGGCTGTCGGATACCCCTTGTGTCGCGCAAACCCATACCCTGGATGCCGCTCCTCCGCCTCCGCCATGATTCGGTCCCGCGTCACCTTGGCCAGCACGCTGGCCGCCGCGATCGAGTAGCTCCGCCCGTCGCCGCCCACGAGGGCCGTCTGCGGCCCACGGAGCGACGGAACCCTCAACCCATCCACGAGGACATGCGCCGGGCCCGGATCCAGCATCCCAACGGCCTCGTTCATCGCCCGGTGCGTCGCCGCCAGGATGTTGATCCTGTCAATCACCTGCGCCGAGGCCTCCACGATCGCAAAACACAGCCGTGGGTCCGATGTCAACAAGCCGAAGAACACGTCCCGCGCGCGGGCGGACAGCTTTTTCGAGTCGTCCAGGCCCGCATATTCCTCCGGGATCCCATCACGCCCCCATTCCCATGGAAGTACCACGGCGGCCGCCACGACCGGCCCCGCCAAGGGACCCCTTCCCGCCTCGTCCACGCCCGCCACCACGCGGCATCCGGATTCCCACAGTGCCCTCTCCCATTTGAGGCGGTCAGGGGCCCGTGCTGGCGGCCGGGTTCTTCGTGTCATGATCCAGTTTGGTCCCGTTCCGGTCACCTGGCCAAGCCGGTCTTCATCGATCCGGGATCGGACGTGTGGGCGGCGCCTTCACAAAAGCCGCCTCGCGCAGGTACACGGGGGCCAGCGCTTCCGGCCGTTGCTCCGCCAAGCCAGCTCCAAGGACCGCCGCAAGCGCCGCCGTCGGATGCAGCACGATGGCCCCGGGCAGGCCCTCGTCCGGTGTCACCACGCAACGTCCCGCCGCAATGTCCGCCCGAAGCTCCTCCAAGCCCCGCAGCATCAGCCCCGTCGTCACGCGTCCTCCTTCCATCCCCGCGCACGCCCATTCCCCGCGCTGCGCATCCGCCGCCAAGTAACAGGCCCGGCCAAGCCGTTCGTGTGCGACACGGGCCAGCAATTCCATGCTGCCGATGGCCGCCAACGGCGTCCCCAACGCCAGGTTCCAGCCCTGCAACGTCGAGATCGCCCGTCGGATCCCCGTGTAGCTGCCCGGACCGATGCCCACCACCAGCCTCCCAACATCCACGGGACGCATGCCCGACCTTTCCAACGCCTCCGTGATCAGCCCCGGAGCGGACGTCGCGGATCCACCGATCACCCAGGCCTCGCCCAGCAAGACCCCGTCCCGCGCAATCGCCGCCGAGCGACGTTGGCTTGAAAACTCAAGCGCCAGGCATGTCACACGCCACCTCCCGTGTCCCGTCGTTGACCCATTCGAAACGCAACCTCCCCAATCCAGGCAACGGCTCGTCCCAACGTTCAATCCATTCCACCGCCACGATGCCCTGTGGATGCAACAGATACTCCTCAAGCCCGGCTGCCCGCACGTCGGCCGCCCCTGACAACCGGTACAGGTCCAGGTGATGCACCACGCATCGCCCTCCCCGGTATTCGTTGAGCAGGGCAAACGTCGGCGAATGGACGCGCGCTTCGGAACCCACCCCCCGCACCAATCCTCGCACGAAGGCTGTCTTGCCGGTGCCCAAGTCCCCGCTCAGGCCCAACACCGTCCCAGGCGCCATCGTGCGCCCCATGGACGCACCCAGCGCCTCCATCTCCGCCACCGAATGCACGACGTGCCGGCTCATCCCAGATGCTCGTATCCGCCTGACGGCAGCGGGCGAAGCCCGCGGCTATCCCGAAGCCACGCCCCCGGCCCCGACGTCACCTTGCCAACGCAATGGATGGGCGTGCCGGGAAACGCCTGCCGCCAACCGTCCATGACGCGGACCGCATCTCCCGGTGCGACCGCGAAGAGCAGCTCAAAGTCCTCCCCGTCCGTCAGCGCAGCCAGCACGGCTGGCCGGGCGAGATCCCCTTCCCGCGCCCGTGCCCGGGCCGCCGCCCGGATCGGCAGGGCCTTCGCCAGGATCTCCGCCCCCAACCCGCCCGAGGCGGCCAACACGTGCCGCAAGTCACCCGCCAACCCGTCGCTCAGGTCGATCATCGCATGGACGTCATGGTGGGCGGCAAGCCAGGCTGCCTCGCGCAGCCGTGGGTCGAAATTCAGGTGATGCCCCGCAATCGAGCCACCCAGTTCGCCGCTCACCATCAACGCATCCCCAACCCGCACCCCGGAGCGCATCACGGCCTTGCCCCGTGCCACCCTTCCCAATAGCGCCACCGACAACCACGCATGGCCCGGGTTCGTCACGGTCTCGCCGCCCACGACGGCGACCTGCCATCGCGCCGCCGTCCGGCACAAGCCCCGGTAAACCGCCTCGGCCCAGGCTGCATCCCGGCCCATGGGCAACGCCAACGTCACCACCGCCGCCACGGGCATCCCAGCCATGGCCGCCACGTCGCTCAACGCCCGCGCAATCGCCTTGTGCCCCACCTTCTCCGGGTCGGCCTCGGACCCAAAGTGAACCCCCTCGACGATGGCATCCGTCTTGAACAGCGTGTGGCACGCCGGGTCGCCCAGGTCCAACACGGCGCAATCGTCCCCGGCACCCGCGACGACGAAGTCGTTCCGGGGCAGCAGTGGCACCAGGCGGGAGATCAGCTCGAACTCGCGCATCGGTCGGGATGCTGCTTCACCCGCGAACGCATTCCCAGCATGGAACGCGCCCCACCTTTGCCGCGGGGACGCCCCAGCCCAGGCGTCAGGTTTTCTCCCGGCCGTTCGTCGAGGCCAGGCGCTTGCCGCTCCGACGCGCCCACGCATCCAGCAAGCTCACGCGCCCACGCAACCCCAACCGACGCAGCAGCGACGCCCGCCGGTATCTCGGATGGCTCAGGTAGCCCCGCACCCACGCGACTTGGTCCGGATCAGGGCCATCCACCAGTCGATGAAACACCCTGAGGTCCTCGGCGAAGAAGTCGGTCCGCACCAGCCAAAGCAGCCACGCAACCCCCCTCGCCACGGGCGGCAGCGTCGTCAGGAACAAACGCCACGACGAGGGTCGCTTGCGATTCCCTCCCGTCGCCAAGACTTCCACGGATGCGGTCCTTGAATCCATTTGAACTGGATCATCGGACCCTGACGCCTTGGAAACCTCTCAAACATCGGTGCCGGCACCTTCATCCCCCGCTCGTTACCAGCGCCTGCGGTCGGCCAGGAACAGGTGGCCGCGCTCGGCCGAGCCCTGGTACGCGTCCAGCAAGGGGAAACCCTTCGGCAGGTTCCTGTTCACCACGGCATCGAGGTAAAACCGGCCCCACACAAACTCGCCGGTGCCGACCCGCCGCAAGGGCTCCTCGCTCGTGAACGGCGACAGGTACAAGGCCGCCACGTGGCGCTCGAAGTCGGTCACGGAAAGGAAGTCCTCCCCGTCGGCGCTTCGGACTGCGTGCGGCAGCCAGAGGCAATCTCGGTCGCCATACCATGCAACCGCCCACGGGATGTCGCTGGCCATCAGCTCGCCCGGCCGAACGTATCCCGACACCTCCTGGACGATGTCCGGGCGATACGCGGGTAGGACCATGGGGAAGCTGCGTGGCGGCATCAGCGACGTGAGCAGCGGCAGGCTGAACACCACCCATGCGCCACCCACGAACAACCCCCGAAGCAACGGGTGCCCGAACTCCGTGGATCCCAGCACGCTGAAGAAGAAGCTCACGGCGAACAGGAACACCAACGGCGTCATCAACACCATCTGGCAGGACTCGTTCGCCTCCGGCGCCAACGTGCTCCAGTGCGTCCGAGTCAAGGCCTCGACGGCAAAGAAGACCCCCAGCGCCGCCAACGCGAACCATCGAAGCCGCCGCAGCCGGTCCGTCCGGAACGGCAACAGCAACCCGGCGACGAACAGGAAGAACGCCCAGTTGCCCGTCAGCTTCGGCACCGCGTTGCGCAGCAGGTCCGCCGCGTTCACCGAGAACTTCACCCGCACCTCCGTCAAGAGGTTGGGCGGCTCCGGCGGCTTGCGCAGGTGCCTCTCCAGCCACGACTCGGGGAAGCTCTCGGTCCCGGCCAACATCGCGCTCCCCGCAGTCCCCAGGAGCCGCCCGCTGAGGTGGTAGTTCCGTCCAAGCCACGGCGCCGCCACCACCGCAAACGCCAGCAGGCACGCCGGCACCACCGCCCAACGACGCACATGCGTCATCAGCATCCACGCAACGGCGGGGATGAGCACGAAGCCAAAGGCGTAACGCGTCAGGAACCCCACCCCGATGACCACGCCCGCCGTGGCGGCCAACCGCAACGGGCGTCCCAGCGGCGGCAGCAGCCCCGGGGCCAGCTCAGCCCCCGTTTCGTCCAGCCGCACCAACACGTCCGCCAAGACCAGCACCAGGACCATCAGGAACGGCGCGGGCAAGCCGTTGCTGGACATCCGCCACAACAGCTCCGTCCCCGCGTACACGGCCGCCGACATGAGTCCCACCTCCCAGTCGAACCATCGGCTGCCCAGCCGCCACACCAGCCACGTCCCCAGGGCCAGCCAGCCCAGGTTGAACAACGTGATGAACGTCTCCGGCCATGGTCGCTGGCGAAACGGATCCTGCGTCAGGCTCGTCCACAGCCGATCCGGCAGCACCTTGAACAACCCTGCCACCATCACCGGGTACACCGGCGGGTTGTGAAGGTCCGGGTGCGGCTTCTGCAAGATTCCCGCCTGCGGCTTGCCCGTTTCCTTGGCCCGTTCCTGAAGCAAGTGAAAGCTCAGCGGCCGCACCAGGCGCGTCGTGTAGCCCCGCCCCGCCGCCAGGTTGCGCCCCAATTGCCCAAGGTCCATCGCCTCCGGGTTCGAGAAGTTCTTCGCCTCCCGCATCAGGTAGATGCTCCCCACCGCCAAGACCGCCATGATGACCAGCCAACGCTGGACCCAACGACGCCCCGCCCCCATCTCCATCGCGTGGACCAAGTCCTGCGCGCCCCTCGGCCCTTGGTTCATTTCATGTCCTCCAACCCGAACTGATGAATCTTCCGGTGCAACGTTCGACGGCTGATCCCGAGCTTCTTCGCGGCCTCCGTCCGGTTGCCATCGCACGCCTCCAGCGCATGGATCACCAACTGCCGCTCCGCCTCCTTCCACGACAGCCCGCCCGCCGCGATCTTCTCCCGCGCCTCGTGGACCACGGCCTCCCCCGGGGCCGCACGCAGGGCCGTTGGAAGGTCCTTCACCCCAACCGTCTCGCCCCGGCACAGCACCACCGCGTGTTCCATGGCCGTCCGCAGCTCCCGCACGTTCCCCGGCCACCGATGGCGCAGCAGCGCCTCCATGGCCGCCGTCTCCAACCCCTTCACCTTCTTCCCGTTCTCCCGCGCATACTCCTGCACGAACGCCATCGCCAACGCCGGGATGTCCGACACCCGCTCGCGCAGGGGCGGCAGGTGGATCGGCACCACCGCCAGCCGGAAGTAAAGGTCCTCTCGGAACGTCCCCGCCTTCACCATCGCCGCGAGGTCCCTGTTCGTCGCCGCCACCAGCCGCACGTCCGCCGTCAAGGTCTTCCCCGACCCCAGCCGCTCAAACGTCCGCTCGCCCAGGAAGCGCAGGAGCTTCACCTGCGTCGTCGCGTCAACCTCCCCGATCTCGTCTAGGAACAACGTCCCGCCCTGCGCCAGCTCCACGCGGCCCGGCCGACGCTCATGCGCCCCCGTGAACGCGCCCTTCTCGTGCCCGAACAACTCGCTCTCTAGCAACGCTGCTGGAAGCCCCGCGCAATGCACCGCCACCCATGGTCCTCGCGACCGCGTGCTCAACTGGTGGATCGTCTTCGCCACCACCTCCTTGCCCGTCCCGCTCTCCCCCGTGATCAAGACCGTCGTCCGAGTCGGGGCCACCTGCCGGATCACCTCCATCACCTCACCCAACGCCGGAGACGATCCCACCAACCCCGGCATCCCGTACTTCTGGTCCAGCCGCTCGTGCAGCTGCCGGTTCTCTGACTCCAGCCCGCGCCGCTTGAGCGCCCGCTGGATGCGCAGCTCCAGCTCGTCGATCTTCAGGCGCCCCTTCGCGATGTAGTCGTCCGCGCCCCGCTTCATGGCCTCCACCGCCACGTCCTCCGAACCGTAGGCCGTCATCAGGATGCAGACGGGCGGCTTCGGAAGCGCCTTGGCGCGGTCGATCAACTGGAACCCGTCCTCGCCCGTCATCCGCAGGTCCGTCAGCAGCACGTCGAACGTTTCCTTTTCCAGCAACCCCCGCGCGGCCTCCGCTGATTCCGCCAAGTACACGTCGAAGCGGTCCTCCAACGCCGCGCGCAACCCTTCGCGCGTCGTCTTCTCGTCATCCACGATCAACAACGTCGGACTCACGCGTGCCATTCTACCCCAACCCGCCCCCCGGTGGCGATGCCGAGTTCTCAAGCGTTGGGTGCACCCGAGAGACGGCGGTCGAAATGGGCTTCAGCGCGAGGAAAGGGCCTTTCCCAACGGGGCGGATGGCCTGTGGGCACGGTTCCGAGGTCTCTCCCTGCGGGTGGGTTCGTGGTGGACTCGGAGGACGGGTAGCGGGATCTCCTGAAGTGGCGTGGCATGGGTGTCGCGGCATGACGGCGCGAGGTTGGCAACTCCGCGATCGCCAGCGTCGACTCCTCGGCTGACCCTAGAAACGGCAGTCGAAGAGGATTTCAAAACGAGGAAAGGGCCCTCCCATCCGGGAGGATGGGCACACGGGCAGGAACCCAAGGGCTCACCCTGCGAGTGAGGTCGTGGTGGGCTCGACGCGGCTGTAGGCCGGGTCCCCTGACTCGGCGCACCGGGCATGCGGCATCGCCATCGCCGCGTGAGGGCACGCGGCCTACAG